>NZ_BAAAHK010000017.1:682321-768414 GCF_039525325.1 Kribbella koreensis | reverse complement strand
CCTCCCACTGACCCCCCGCCGCCTCCCACCGACCCACCACCCCCTCCCACTGACCCCCCGCCCCCTCCCACCGCCGCTTCTCGCCGACTCGACGCCCCCTCCCGCCGAACCCGTGCCGCCAGCGCGACGTCGGCGAGACGGCCCGGCCCCGCGTGCGGTGCCACCGACCGCCACCCGCCGCCTGACGACCGCCATCCGGGGCGCTCGCGGTGAGGGTGGGGGAGCGGTGAGGGTGGGGGAGCGGTGAGGGTGGGGGCGCGGTGAGGTGGCGTGGATTGGGTGGGGGTTAACCCCGCAGGTGGTGGGTTGCCTGCCCGGATTCTGGTGGGGCAACCCACCAGTTCGGGGGTCAACCCTCGGGATGGAGCTCGGGATTGGTTGCTGGAGGCAATGGCCGGATCGGTGTGCATACCTAACCCGGCCGGGAAGAGCTTGCCCCGGGCGTGTCGGGGCGGTTCGGGTGGGTTATGCGTGCGTGGCGGTTCGGATGGGTAATGCGTGCGTGGCGGTCCGGGGGCGCGCTTCGTCGCGGGGCGACAGGTGTGTCGGCGAGGTTGATGCTGTTGTACCGTGACGGATCGGCGGAATCGTCCCCGGAGGTGGTGGCGTGGGTCGGCTGGCGGGTTGTTCGGCCGCTGGGGAGCCGCGGGGTGTCAGCTGGTGAAGAAGCGGGGTTCGCTGCGGGTTTCGTGCCGCTGGCGTGATGCTTCACGCCATCGGCACAGGACCTAGCCGACTTGCTGCGAGGCGAACTTGCGTTGGCCGATTCCGCCGAAAGTGGGCGTCACCGTCAGGTCGCCGACGCCGACCGTGCCTTGGACGGATCCGCGGCCGGTGAGAACCGTCCGCTCGTGCCCGCGGACGTCGGGTGGGGAGGTGAACACTCGCGAGTCGACGGCTGTCATCACAGCAGCCGTGCCCATCAGGTCGAGTCGTACCGGGGCCGCCCCCAGCTCCACCGTCGACGAACTGTCGTCGCAACCGTTGAACGTCGTGAGGGTCAGCGGAACGGTCGCGGTCGCCTGCGCGGTCCGGTACTGCGGCCCCACGGTCAGCGTTCCGGTCGCCGAGCCATACCGCTCCGTGGTGACCACGCCGAGCGCGCCATCCGCGCAACGCACCACCGTGTCGGTCACCACCAGCGCGTAGACCGTCGTACCGGTGCGATCCACGGTCTCGGCCGTCACGTCGACGTACCGGCTCAGCACCGAGCCCGGAGCCGGATCACCGGTCGCCTGCTCCAGCAGCCCACCTCGGGCCTGCAGGATGGTTGACCGGGTACGGGTCACCGCCGCCAGGTCTGCGAAGAAGGACGGCGTGGTCAGTACGCCGGCCGCCTCCACCGAACCATGTGTCACCGTAAGGTCGCGCTCGATCCCAGCGCTGGTCGTCGATCTCGTCTCGGAGCCGATCGTCAGAGTGCCGGCAGCTCTGTGGAGGTCCACCCGCTGGATGTAGGAGTCGTTACGGGCGCCGGGAATGCGGATCCGGGCGGCCGATCGCTCGCGCAGCGGCGCGCCGACCTGGTCGAGTACCAGCAGGACGGCCTGATCCGGCGCGACGACCGTCTGTCCGACCGACTCCGGGCACCCGAGCAAGGTCTCGTACGTCAGGTCGAGAGTCGTCCGGACGACTGCATGGTCCAGGGCCCCTGACACCGTCATCGGGCCTGTCCCCGCGCCACTGAAGTACGTGAACGCTTCGGTCGTGGAGCCGTCGGCGCACGTGACGGGTTCGCGCGCGTACCCGTCGGCGCCGATCGACACACCGGCTGAGGTCCGAACGGCCAAGGTGTGCAGGTAGTGCTCCCCACCGTCCGCGGGGTACCAGAGCGCCTCGGCGTACGCGCTGACTTCTCGAGAGGACGGGGACTCCGCCGCCGCGGGCTGGGCCGCGAGCCCAGCTCCGGCAAGCGCCACCACCAGGACCATGGCAATTCTTCGCATGGCCTGAGAGTCGGTCCCGGGGCCTCATCCGGCCAGAGGCATTCGCCTCTTCCTGGCCGGGCCTTTCTTCCTCACCGAGGCACCGCGCGTTCCTGGGGGCTAGACGAGGACGGTCGGCTGGGTGTTGCCGGCCTCGTCGATGCCGCGGCGCATGTCGACGCGGGAGAGCAGCACCAGTCCGACGACGAAGAAGAGCCCGAGGGCGACGATCGCGGGACGGTAGGAGCCGGTGATCTGGTGGACCAGGCCGAAGACCAGGGTGCCGAGCCACGACGTACCGCGCTCGCCCGCCTGGTACAGGCTGAAGTACTCCGCCTCCCGTCCTCGCGGGATCAGCTGGCTGAAGGCCGACCGGGACAGCGCCTGCGTACCGCCGAGCACGATCCCGATCGCCGCCCCCATCGCCAGGAACGGCGCGATCTGATGCGCCGGCAGCAGGAACCCGGCGATCACGATCACCATCCAGACCACCAGCCCGCCCATGATCGTGTGCTTGGTCCCGTACTTCCGCGCGAACCGCCCGAAAGCCAGCGCCCCGAAGAACGCGATGAACTGCACCAGCAGGATCGTCATGATCAGGATCTGCGTCTCGAACCCGAGCTGCTTCTCCCCATACGTCGACGACACCGAGATGACCGTCTGGATACCGTCGTTGAAGAACAGGTACGCGACCAGGAACAGCAACGTCATCGGATACGTCCGCACGTGTTTCAGCGTCGCGAACAACTGCCCGAAGCTCTGCCGGATCAGGTTCCCGCCACCGACCGGTACGACGTTCGCCGGCGGCCGGTTCTTGAGCTTCCGGTACGGGATGAACGTGAACAACCCCCACCAAAGCCCCGCACTCAGCAGACTCAGCCGAACCGCCGTCGACTTGTCCAGGCCCAGCGCGTCATGCGCCGTGACCACTCCGAGGTTGAGCGCCAGCAGGATGAACCCACCGAGATACCCGAAGGCCCAGGCCCGCGACGACACGTCATCGCGGTCATCCGGCCCGGCGATGTCGATCAGGATCGAGTCGTAGACCACCAGCGACGACCCGAGACACAGATTGCCGAGGAACAGCAGCAACGCGCCGAGCGCCCACCGCCCGTCGCCGACGAACACCATGCAGCAGGCGGCCAGCGCGCCGGCCCACGCGAAGCCGCACATCAGCACCTTCTTGCGCGCCGACCGGTCCGCGATCGCCCCGACGATCGGCAGTAGCAGGGCCGAGAGCAACGTCGCGACCGTGACGACGTAGAACGCGAGCGAGCCGGGCGAGATACCGAGCCCGAGCACGTGCAGGTTCGTGGTGCACGGGTCGTCCGTCGTGCCGACCCGGCCGCAGGCAGCGGTTTCGGCGACCGAGGTCAGGTACGGCGCGAAGAGCACCGTGCCGACCGTCGTGACGTAGCCGGAGTTGGCCCAGTCGTACAGGCTGAAGCCCCAGTACTCACTTTTGTCGACACTCGCCGGGGCCGAGAGAATTCCCATGCGGAGGAGTGTGGCAGAAGGGATGCCGGTCGTGGGTCACGATCTGACCCATTGCCCCCGCTCGATCAGTACGTCGCGCAGCAGGTCGGTCCGGTCGGTGATCAGCCCGTCGACGCCGGCGTCGAGCAGCCGGTGCATCGCGGCCGGGTCGTCCACGGTCCACACGTGCACCTGCTTGCCGAGGGCATGCGCCCGCCGGAGCAGGCCGGGGGTGAGGACGCGCAGGCGTCCGTAGTACTCGGGGATCTGCAGGCAGGCTCCTCGCGACACCATCCGGTACGGCGCGAAGCGGAGCCTGGCGATCTCGCGCTGCCCGAAGCCGGTGGCCAGGCGCTCGCCGAGCTCGCGGCGGATCAGGTCGACGCGGGCCTGGGAGAAGGAGGAGACACAGACCCGGTCGATCGCGTCGTGCTCGCGCAGTACCCGGGCGGCGGGCTGGACGCCGTTGTCGGCCTTGATGTCGAGGTTGAATCGGATGTTGGGGAAGTGCTCGAGTACGTCGGACAGCAGCGGGATCGGCTCGTGCCCGTTGATCTTCGCCTGCCGGACCTCGGACCAGGGCAGCTGCGCGATCACCCCGGTGCGGTCGGTGACGCGGTCGAGCCGGTGGTCGTGAAAGGCGACCACGACTCCGTCCCTCGTCGCGTGCAGGTCCGTCTCGATGTACTGGTAGCCGAGGCCGGCCGCCTGCTCGAAGGCGTGCATCGAGTTCTCGTAGCCGACGTTGTCCGGGTGCAAGGCGCCGCCGCGGTGGGCCATCGCGATCGGCCCCTCGTGGTCGAGATAGGGATACACGCCGAGAAGTATGTACCGTTCAGCAGGTGACGGTACTCAGCCCCCGCCCCGACCTGTGGACCCTCGACCCCGATTACGTGCATCTGAATCACGGCTCGTTCGGCGCCGTGCCGCGGCGTACCCAGGAGCTGCTGGCCTTGCTGCGCGCCGAGGCCGAGGCGAACCCGATGCGCTGGTTCCGCTCGGTCCCGGAGCGCCTGACGGCGAGCCGGCTGGAGCTGGCCGCCTTCCTGCAGACGGACCCGGCGGGCTTCGCGCTCGTCCCCAACGCCAGCGCCGGCGTCACGGCCGCCCTCAGCACGATCCCGATCCCCGCCGGCAGCAAGCTCGTGCTGACCAACCACGCGTACGGCGCGGTCCGGTACGCCGCTGAGCGCTTCGCCAAGGCCAACCGGGCTGAGATTGTCGTCGTCGACGTGCCTCTGGAAGCCGATGACGACGCAGTGGTGGCGGCCGTTGAGGCGGTGCTGGACGAGCGGACCGCGGCGCTGATCGTCGACCAGATCAGCTCGGCGACCGCGATGGTGTTCCCGATCCGGCGACTCGCCGCGTTGTGCCGATCCCTGGGCATCCCGTCGATCGTCGACGGGGCGCACGCGCCGGCTCTGCTCGACGCACCGGCCGACGACGGCGCCGACTTCTGGACCGGCAACTTCCACAAGTGGCCGGCCGCGCCCCGCGCGACGGCCGGGCTCGTGGTGGCGGAGCAGTGGCGGACGGCGACCCTTCCGCTGATCGTGAGCTGGTCGGAGTACGACGAACGCCTCCCCGAACGCTTCGACCAGCAGGGCACCGCCGACTACGCCTCCTGGATCGCCGCCCCCGAGTCCCTGCGGGTCCTGGCGGACCTCGAGTGGCCCCGCCGTCGCTCCGAACTGTCCACCCTCGTCGACGAAGGCGCCCGAATCCTCGCCAAGTCGCTCGGCACCTCGGTGGCCGAGGTCGCCCACCCCGCCGCCACCATGCGCCTGGTCGAGCTGCCCTTCCCCGGCGAGCGCTCGCCGGACGCAGGGGAGGCGTTCAAGGAGAAGGTCTCCCGCGAGCTGAAGGCGGAGATCACGCTGACGGGGTTCGACACCCGGGTCTTCATCCGCTTGTCAGCCCACGCCTACAACAGCCTCCACGACTACCAGCGCCTGGCCGAGTGGTTGCCCGCGATGCTCTAGCTTGCTTTTCCGAGCGTGAAGGCGCCGATGAATTTCGGTGCGCCGGCCTGGTAGAAGACGTCGAGGTCGGTCATCGTGAACCCGGCGCCGGTGACCAGGTCGGCGATCGGTCGGGTGAGGTGGCAACCGCCGGCCACGCGGCGCTGCACCGGCTCCAGGCGGTGCTGCCAGCGGCGTACCGGCTCGTCGGGGGCGAGTCCGTGCTCGATGAAGTGGAACGTGCCTCCTGGTTTGAGAACACGCCTGATCTCGTGCAACGCCGCGGTGGCGTCCGGGATGGTGCACAGCGTCCAGGTGGACAGCGCGCTGTCGAAGCTCTGGTCCTCGAACGGCAGCAGTTGGCCGTCGAGCCCCGCACGCCGTACCGGCACCCGGGTCGCGTCCAGGTGGTGCGCGGCGAGTCGCCAGGCGACGTCGGAAGGCTCGACGGCGGTCACCGCCGTCACGGTCGTGGGGTAGTGGTGCACGTTGAGGCCCGACCCGAATCCGATCTCGACGACCTCACCGTGCAGCCCTTCGCAGACCCGCTGCCGCACCGGCTCGGCCAGCTTGGAACCGCAGGTCAGGTTGACCAGCCGGGGTACCACCCGCTCGGAGTAGAAGCCCATGACCTCATGCTAGATCAGCCTTTCACCGCGCCGGCCGTCATGCCGGCGACGATCTGGCGGTTGAAGAAGAGGAACATCACCAGGGGTGGAACGGTGATCAACAGAATGTTCATGAAGAGCAGGTTGTACTGCGTGGTGAACTGGCTGGAGAAGTTGTAGAGGGTCAGCTGGACGGTGGCGTTTTTGTCCCCGGGCAGGAAGTAGAGCGGGTTGACGAAGTCGTTGAAGACGACGACCGACTGGACCACCACGACGGTCACGATGACGGAACGCAACAGCGGGAAGATCACCTGGAAGAACAGCCGCAGCGGTCCGGCCCCGTCGATGACGGCGGCTTCGTCCAGCTCCCGCGGGATGGTCGCGACGAACGCCCGGAAGAGCAGGACGCAGAAGGACAGCCCGAAGGCGATCTCGACCAGGATCAGCCCGGGCATCGTGCGGAACAGGCCGATCCGCTGCAGGACCCAGATCGTCGGGACCACCGCGGGCGGGATGATCAGCCCGGCCAGGACCAGGAAGTTGATCAGGCCGTTCCAGCGGCTCGCCTTGCGTTGCAGGACGAAGGCGGCCATCGCGGCCAGCACGACCATCCCGGCCACGCTGGCCACGGTCAGGATCGAGCTGTTGATGAACGCGATGATCAGCATGTAGTCGCGGGCCTTGACCACGTCGACGAAGTTCTGGACGAAATGGAACTGGTGCGGCCAGGAGAAGTCCAGCAGCGAGGCCTGCTGGCGGTCCTTGACCGCGGTCAGCACGATGAAGGCGAACGGCACCAGGAAGACGACGATCGAGACCAGGATCGCCACCACGCTGAGCAGGTAGTTCTTGTGCGGCCTCGGGCCACTGACGACAGCTGTGCTCACAGCTCCACCTCCTTACGGTTGAGGAACCGCGACAACGGCAGCACGATCGCCGTCACCACGACGAACAAGACGACGTTGCCCGCGGTCGACAAGCCGTAGAACCCGGCCTGGTACTGCTTGTAGATCACCGACGCGATCACGTCCGAGGTGAAGCCCGGCCCGCCGCGCGTCATCGCCCAGATCAGGTCGAACGAACGCAACCCACCGATCAGCGACAAGATGATGACCGTCACGGTGGCCGGCCGGGCCAGCGGCAGGATGATCCGCCGGAAGCTCTGCCAGGCGGTCGCGCCGTCGACCTTCGCCGCCTCCAGGTACTCCGCCGGAATCGACACGATCCCGGCGATGTAGATCAGCGTCGCCAATCCGACGCCCTTCCACACATCGACCAGTGCCACCGACAACAGCGCGTACTTCGGGTCGGTGAGCCACCCAGGCCCGTCGATCCCGAGCACGGACAACCCGCTGTTGATCAGCCCGCGCTCGGGGTTCATCAAGACGGTGAAGGTCAGGCCGACGCCGATCGTGGAGACCAGCACCGGGAAGAACACGACCGACCGCAGGTAGCCGCGGGCAACGATCTGCGAGGTGAGCAGGACCGCCAGCAGCAGCCCGAGGACCACCTTCGTGCCGGACGTGACGACCGCGTAGATCAGTGTGTTGGTGAAGCCCTTCACCAGGGCGGGCTCCTGGAAGAACGTGGTGAAGTTGCCGAACCCGATGAACCTCGACTCGAAGATGCTCCAGCGGGTCAGGCTGAAGTAGAACGACGCGAACGTCGGGACCGCGAACAGCACTCCGTAGACGACGGCCGCCGGGAGATAGAACCAGGTCGAGTACGGGCTGCGCAGCCGGCCACGGTCGCGTCCGGCGACGGCCGTGCGCGTCTTGGTGGACGTGTGGATCGACGTTGTGACCACGGCTCACCAGCCCGCCAGGCCGAGTTGCAGCGCCTGCTTCTTGACGTCCTCGTCGTACAGCGAGGCGCCGGCGGCGGCCTTGCGGATACCAGAGCCGACCTCGACCGTGATCTGCTCCAGCGAGGGCCCCTTCACCGGCGACAGGAACTCCAGCGCGAGACTCGACGAGCCGTCCTTGTCGATGTAGGGCTGCATGTCCTGGACGACCTGCGGTACGTCGGCCGGCAGCTTGCAGTCCTTCACCGCGAACGGCCCGGTGACCGCACCGGCCTTCGCCTGCGAGTCGCAGCCTTCCTTGCTGGCGATGAATCCGAGGAACTTCTTGGCGGCGTCGAGCTTGGCGCCCGTGGTACTGGTCGGGATGTAGACGCCGGCCGGAGCCCAGACGGTCAGGCCGTTCTTCGCGGCGTCGTCACCGGGGATGGCGAACAGGCCGACGTCCTTGGTCGAGTTCGGGTAGGTAGCGGCCAGGTCACTGACCACCGCGGACAGGATCGGGTAGTGCGCACCCTTGCCCTGGGCAAGCAACTTGAGTCCGTCCGGCAGCTTGGCCGAGGCGAAGTCCTTGTTCTCGTAGCCGAGGTCGTGCACCTGCTGGAGGTGCTCGAATCCGTTCCGGGCGGCCGGCGAGGTGCCGTACTTCGCCTGGTTCTTGGTGTACTTGTCGGCGAAGTCCGGCTCGGCCGCCGCGACGTTGTGAAAGTCGCCGAGCACGAACAGCTGCGACGTCCACGTCTCGCCGTAGGTCTGGATCACCGGCGCGATCCCGGCCGCCTTGATCTTGGCGTTGTTGGCCATGAACTCCGCCCAGGTCTTCGGGACCTGCAGCCCGAGCCGCGCGTAGACCGGCTTGTTGTAGAGGATCGCGCCACCCATGAAGCCGCCGTACGGCGCGCCGTAGATCTGCCCGCCGGCGGTGACGGTGCGCTTGAAGTTGTCGTCCAGTCCGGCGCCCCACGGCTGGTCGCCCATCGGGACGAGGTTCTTCTGCGGCGCGATCGCCTGGAACAGCGAGCCCGAGTTGTACATGAAGACATCGGTCATGTCGCCGGTCGACAGCCGGGTCTTGACGATGTTGTCACCCTCGCTGCCGGCCGGACGGGTCTCCACCTTGACCGTGATGCCGGGGTTCTTGGCGGTGAAGTCCTTGCCGAGCTGCTCGGCCGTCTTGACCGTCTGCTCTCCGTTGTCGACGAGGAAGTTGAGCGTGACGGCGTCGCCGCCACCGCCTGAGTCGCTGGAGCCGAGGCTGCCCGCGCTGCAGGCGGTCAGCGCCAGCGCGGCCACGGCCAGGGTGGCCAGTGCGGTCGTACGTGAGCGGATCATGATGGCCTCCGGAGGTTCACTGCGGGGTGAGCAAGGAGTCGAGACGTTCCCGGACGGCCTCGGCCGCGGGCGAGAAGTTGCCGCCGGCAAGATCGACGAGCTTGGTCGCCGGCGCGTCGAGGTAGTGCTCGAGCCGGCCGGCGAGCTGGGCTTCGTCGTTGGCGACACCGGCCTCCACGGCCGTGCTCACAATCGATTGCCAGCTCGGTTCGTGGTCGATGAGCTGCCGGATGGTGGCATCGGAGCCGAGTGGCGGTACGTCGGAGTGCGGGTCGGCAACGGTCCATTCGTGCTTGCCGTGCCGTACTTCGAGGGGTGCGCTGCCGTCTGGTAGCTGGACCGTCGCGGTCGCACCAACGGGGATGGTGACGACCAGGTGGAAGCGGCCGTCGCTGCGGGTCCACTCGACGCTTGCCTCGCCGTACGGGGTCAGGTGGCGAGCTGCGGCTCTTGTCAGCTGTGCCGCGGGCAGTGGGTGGATTGCCAGGTGTTGATAGCCAGGTGAGCCTGCGGCCAGGCCCGCGACCCGGCGGTGCATCCAGTCGGCGACCGCGCCGAGGGCGTAGTGGTTGAAGGAGGTCATCTCGCCGGGGTTGATGCTCCCGTCGGGCAGCATGCTGTCGTACCGCTCCCAGACAGTGGTGGCGCCCATGGTCACCGCATAAAGCCACGACGGGCAGCTGGTCTGCAGGAGCAGCCTGTACGCCAGGTCGGGCTGGCCCGCGTCGGACAGCGCGTCCGTCATCAGCGGCGTACCGACGAAGCCAGTACTGATCCGGAAGCCGGCAATGCGAACCAGGTCGGCCAGTCGCTGACCAGCGCGCTTGCGCTGGTCAGCTGTCGGCAGCAGCGCCCACTGCAGGGCCATCGCGTACGCCGTGGTCGAGTCGCTGAGCACCCGCCCGCCCTCAGTCGTGTACTCCGCCGCAAACGCCGCCCGGACCTTCGCTGCGAGCTCGGTGTATTGGCGGGCGCTTTCGGCGTCACCAGCCAGGTCGGCAGCCCATCCGACGATCTCGGCCGAGCGGGCCAGGTGTGCGGTGGCGAGGACGTCCGGGTCGACCTTGGCGCGGAACGGGTCCTCGGGCGGGGCAGTCGGGTCCAGCCAGTCGCCGAACTGGAAGCCACCCGACCAGAGCAGGTCCTCACCGGCCAGCTCGGTCATCCGGTCCACCCAGGCCCGCATGCTCGGCAGTTGCCGGACCAGGAGGCCCCGGTCGCCTGTGCGCTGGTAAAGCACCCAGGGGACGACTGTTGCCGCGTCACCCCAAGCAGCGGTCGACGGGCCGGCGTCACGGAGTACGTCGGGGATGACGAAAGGCACCGAGCCGTCCTTGTGCTGCTCGGCGGCCAGGTCGGCCAGCCAGCTGGTGAGGAAGCCGGCGCTGTCGTAGAGGAAGGAGGCCGTGGGGGAGAAGACCTGGATGTCGCCGGTCCAGCCGAGTCGCTCGTCGCGCTGCGGGCAGTCGGTGGGGACGTCGAGGAAGTTGCCGCGCATCCCCCAGACGACGTTCTCGTGGAAGCGGTTGAGCAGGTCGTCCGACGACTCGAACCAGCCGGTGCGTTGCAGGTCGGAGCCGAGGACTACTGCTTCTAGGTCCTCCTTGGCGAGGTTGCCGACGCCGGTGACCTCGGCATAGCGGAAGCCGTGGAAGGTCAGGGGCGACTCGAGGGTCTGCTCGTCGGGGCCGGCGAGCACGTACGTGTCGGTGGCCTTGGCGGTGCGGAGAGGGCGGACGCCGAGTTCGTCGTTCTCGAGCACCTCGGCGTGGCGTAGTACGACCTCGTCGCCGCTGTTGCCGCCACGGACCCGGAGGCGGACTCGGCCGACCAGGTTCTGGCCGAAGTCGACGAGCGTCTTGCCGGTGGGTGAGGTGGTGATCTCGACGGCGGGAAGTATGTCGGTGATCCGAACGGGTGGGCCGTCGGGAGCGACCAGCAGGCCGAGGTCTGCGTCCAGTACGTCGACCGGCGTCGGGTCGGCCGCCGTGTAGGTGAAGTCGGTGCGCTGGCCGTCGTACAGGTCGTCGGCGAGGATTTGGCTCTCGCGGGCGGTCCAGGTGTCATCGCTGGCGAACACGTGGGTCTCACCGTCGGCAGTGGTGACCTCCAGTTGCGCCAGGACGGCCAGGCGGTCGCCGTACAGGGCCTGTTGGTTCTGGAAGCCGAGGCGGCCGCGGTACCAGCCGTTGCCCAGCAGGAAGTCCAGGGTGTTCTCGCCGGGTCGTACGAGGTCGGTGACGTCGTAGGACTGGTAGCGCAGCCGGTACTGGTACGCCGTCCAGCCAGGCGCCAGCTCCTCGTCGCCGACTCGGCTGCCGTTGAGCGAGGGCAGGTAGACGCCGTGTGCTGTGGCGAAGAGGCGCGCACTGACTATGCCGTCCGGCAGCGTGGTGGAGCCGCTGACGATCGGCGCGGGTCGGCCATGCGCGCCGAGCTCGCGCGGGCTGACGAAGCGCGCTGTCCAGTCGTCTGGACTGAGCAAGCCCGCCTCGACGACTGCAGGCTCGCTCCAGTCGCTCCATTCGACGCCGTCGCTGACTCTGACCCGCACGGCCGCGTTCTGGCGGGAGGACAGCGGCGTACCGGGCCAGGGGACCAGCACCTGCTCTGCGGACTGGACGGTGTGGACTTCGCCGGCGATCTCTATCTCGTAGGCGACCTGGTGGTAGTTCTCGGCTGCGGACGGAACCTGCCAGGACAGGCGGGGCGAGCCGGTACCGAGGCCGATGACCGGACCGGTGCCGGTGCGGTGCTCGAAGCGGATGGACACGGGTGCGGCAGCAGGACGGGTCATTGTGCTCCCAACGCGTGAAACGATTCATTCGATGTTTCATCGATCCTGCGACGCGCTGTGGTCAGCCGATAGTCCGGAGTGCACCGGAGGTAGCACGAAATGCACCTCGGCTCGTATGTTGGAGCATGACCGGTCCGCCGATCGAGAACGCCGGAACGCTGCTGTACTTCGTCGACGGCGCCTACGCCTACTCGGGCCACTACGTGCACGAGGGCGCGCACGCGGTCCACACGCACAGCTTCTTCGAAGTGGCCGTCGTGACCGGCGGCACCGGTTTGCATCACAGCCCGGCCGGCTATCAGCAGCTCTGCCCGGGCGATGTGTTGCTGCTGCGGCCGGGGGTCTGGCACGGGTACGACAAGTGCGAAGGGCTCGACCTGTTCAACTGCATCTTCTCTGCCGACCTGCTGCAGCACGAGCTGGCCTGGACGCGCGAGGACGCACTGCTCGGCTACCTGCTCTGGACCGGCCCGAACTCGGCCCGCCGACGCGGAGTGCTGACGGGGCACCTCGATGAGATCCCGATGGAGGAGTGCATCAGTCAGCTGGAGCATCTGGAGGATCTGCGCGCCCGGCCGCTCGACCTGCATCGCGGTGACGTCATCGGCCGGCTGTCGCTGTTCCTGAGCTGCCTGGCTCGCGCGCTGGCCGGTGAGCTCGCCGGCTCGACCAGGCCGGCGCATCCGGCTGTACTGACGGCGATGCGGCTGATGGAGTCCGATCCGGCCCACCACTGGACACTGACCGAGCTGGCCGCCGAGCTACATCTGGTGCCCGGCTATCTGGTCCGGTTGTTCAAGTCGTCGACAGGGCTGCCGCCGATGGCGTACCTGTCCCGCCACCGCGTCGAGTTGGCGGCGGACCGGCTGCTGCACACCGACGAGCCGATCAACCGGATCGGTGAGGCGGTCGGCTGGCCGGACCAGAACTACTTCGCCCGTCGCTTCAAGTCCCACTACGGGTTGAGCGCGACCACCTATCGCGCCCGCTTCACCCGCGCTTGATCAGTACTTCGAGCCCGTCCAGGATCCGGTTGAGGCCGAAGTCGAGGCCCTGATTCTCGCTGCCCGCCAGCGACTGCATCGCGGCTGTCAGGCCTGGGAAGCGGTCGGGCTGCGTCGCCAGGATCTCGGTGAGCGCCGAGGTGATGTTCTCCTCGGAGATGCCGATCGTGCCGCCCGGCAGGGTGAGGGTCTGGTGCGCGATCGTCCGCACCTGCCCGGCAATCGTCATCAGCGCGTCGAGTTGCTGGCCGCCGCTGAGTCCGGTCTCGGCGAGTGCTCGGACGCCGAAGTCCATCCAGGTGAGCTCGTTAGGGCCCAGGGCTCGGCGGCCGACGGTGGAGAGCAACAGCCAGGGGTGGCGGGCGAAGCCGGCGTACAGGTCGAGGGCCCAGTCCATCAGGGCCTGGCGCCACGGCTGCGGCGGGTGGTGTGGTGGCAGGCCCATCGCGCGGTCGGTCATCAGGGAGACCAGCTCGGCCTTGCCGCCGACGTAGCGGTAGAGCGCCATCTTCGTGAACGACAGGTCGGCCGCGACGCGTTGCATCGAGACGGCGTCGAGGCCGTCGGTGTCGGCGATCGCGATCGCCGCCTTGGTGATGCCCTCCACGGTCATCGCCGGCTTGGGGCCGCGGGTTGGCGGCGGCGGATCCCCCCAGAGCAGGTTGATCATCGCGGCGGCTCCTGGCTTGTGGTGCGTCGTGAACTGTGTCTACCATACACATTATCGAAACAGTGTCCGGTGGAGACAGTTCAAGGAACAGGGGTGTGGAGTGAAGGTTCTGATCTCGGGGGCGAGTGTCGCGGGTCCGGCGCTGGCGTACTGGCTCGGGCGGTACGGCCATGAGGTGACGGTGGTCGAGTTGGCCCCGGCGTTGCGCCAGGGCGGTTATGCGGTTGATTTCCGGGGGAGTGCGAACAAGGTCGTGCTCGAGCGGATGGGGGTGCTGGAGGATCTGCGCGCCCGGCAGACGGGTGGCACGGCGATGCGGTTCGTCGACTCTGCGGACCGGCAGTTGCTGCGACTGCCGCCGGAGTTCGCCGGGGGAGAGTTGGAGGTGCTTCGGTCCGACCTGACGCAGGTACTGTACGAGCACAGTCGCTCTGCGGCGGAGTACCGGTTCGGTGATTCGATCGCGTCGCTGGAGCAGCACGGTGGCGGAGTGGACGTGACGTTCGAGAGTGGTGCGGCGTCGACATACGACCTGGTGTTCGGGGCTGACGGGATGTACTCCGTCGTGCGGCGGCTGGTGTTCGGCGGCGGCCTGGTGACGCATGGCGGCTACTACATCGCCGGGTGGGATCTGCCGAACTCGTTCGGGATCGAGCGGGACGGGTTGATGTACAACGTGCCGGGACGGCTGGCGAGTGTCGGGATGGACCACCGGGACCCGGCCAAGGCGGGCACGATGTTCGTCTTCGCCTCACCTGAGCTGACCTACGATCGCCGGAATCCCCAACAGCAGAAGGACATTCTGCGCTCCACCTACGCCGGGATCGGCTGGAAGGTGCCGGCGCTGCTCGACGGGCTGGACGATTGCACCGACCTGTACTTCGACTCGATCAGCCGGGTGGACGTGGACCGCTGGTCGGATGGCCGGGTCGCGCTGGTCGGAGACGCCGGCTACGGCGCGACAGTGGGCGGCATGGGGACCGGTACCGCGATCGTCGCGGCTTATGTGCTCGCTGGTGAGTTGGAGGCGGCCGGTGGTTCGTATGCAGCGGCCTTCGCTGCGTACGAGAGCCAACTGCGCAAGCCGGTCCGGGCCTGCCAGAGCGGTGGTGGCCGGACGGGGAAGTTCCTGGCGCCCAAGACTCGCTTCGGCATCGCTGCCCGCAACCGGCTACTTGGGACACCGTTCCTGCTCAATCAGATGCTGCGGGTCGGGGAGAAGGTCAGTAGCGACTTCGTCATCCGCGACTACGAGGTAGCGGCGCAGCGCCAGTAGGGCGCCTGCTGCAGCGGCCGCGGTGGTCAGCAGGAAGGCTGTGCGGAACTCTGTCGGGCCGGGGGAGTCCGTGAGGACCAGTGTCAGCACTGCGATCGTCAGTGCTCCCGCGAGGTACTGCGAGGTCGTCAGCAGCGCGCCTGCGGTCCCTTGTTGTTCCTGCCGTACGTCGTGGGTGCCGATGATGAACATGCAGGTGTAGATGATGCCGTGGCCGAAGCCGCTGAGCAGTAGGCCGGGTAGCAGGCTTCCGGCGTACGAGCCTTCTAGGGCGACGGCTAGCCAGAGCAGACCGGCGGCGGCGATGGTGAAGCCTGCTGCGAGGACCACGGCCGAGCCGTAGCGGCGTACGGACCGCTCGGCCGCGGTGTTGCCGATGGTGACGAGCACAGCGAGAGGCAGGAACGCTAGGCCTGCTTGGAGCGGCGTGTAGGCCTTCTGGGATTGCAGCAGCAGCGTCAACACATAGAACTCGGAGCCAACGCTGGCCATGTAGAGAGCAGTGGCCGCTGCCCCGATCTTCAGGGACTTGGTGTTCCGCAGCGCTCGCTCGATGAGGGCGTTGCGAGACCTGCTCTCATTGCGGACGAAGGTGGCGAACAGGGCGACCGCAAGGACAAGGCTGACCGCTGCAGCCGTCGGGTGGTCGGTGCCGAGCGTCAGGCCGATCACCAGCGCCAGCACTGTCGCAGTGCCGAGAGCGGAGGCGATCAGTGGGACGCGGGACGCTATGGGACTCGATGGAGTGTGGATCCAGATGATGGCGCCCAGGGCTGCCAGCAGGGTGAGCGGGATGTTCACCAGGAAGGTGAGTCGCCAGGATGCGCTGGTGAGGACGCCTCCGAGGATTGCCCCGGCGGCCAGACCTGACGCGCCGACCGAGCCCCAGACGGCCAATGCTCGACTACGGGCCGGGCCGGCGGCGAACGTAGTACCGATCAAGCCGATGACCGCCGGTTGGAGGAGTGCTGCGAAGAGTCCCTGGGCACCGCGGGCCGCTAGCAGCACTGTGCCGTCATGGGCGATGCCGCCGGCCGCGCTGGCCAGTCCGAAGCCGATGATCGCCGCGACGAACAGCCGCTTGGCGCCGAGCCGGTCCGTGAGCCGGCCGCCGACGACGAGGAAGCCGGCGAACAGGACGGCGTACGCGCTGATCACCCACTGGGCGAGCGCCGGCTCGAGGCTCAGCTCGGTCGCGATGCTCGGCAGCGCGATGTAGATGATCGAGTAGTCGAGCGCGATCAGGAACTGGGCGACCGACAGCACGGCCAAGGTGGCGGCAGGCGACTTCGGGCGGGTCATGCCGCCATTCTCAAACCCTCACACTGATGTGAAGGCAAGCGTGCTACTCGAGCAGCGGCAGCTTGTGCAGGAACGACTCCCACGAGTCCGGCAGCCAGCCCGGTACGCCGAGCACCGCCAGGTAGAGCCAGATCGCGACCAGCACACAGACGAACAGCGCGACCGTGCCGAGTACCTTGAGCCAGGCTGGCTGCTTGCCGGTCCAGGTGGTGAGCGCCTTGACCCAGTCCTTGACCCGGTAGAGCAGCCGCTGCGCCCACTCGAACTCACTCGCCAGCACCGCCAGCCCCGCGATGAACAACGGAATCCCGCCCGGCCCCGGCAACCATCCGGTCAACGGCGCCGCGATGATCAGAATCCCGCCCAGCACCCCGATCCCGATCCGGTAGATCAGGAGCTTGCGCGGGTTCGCACGGATCTTCCGCCGCCACTCCCACCGGTCATCCTGGGCGTCCAGCGTGATGTTGTCGTCCGTGCGGTCGGGACTGGTCTGCTCGGCCACACCCCCAGCCTACGTGCTCACCGGAGCGAATCCCCGGCGAATTCCCAATGCCAGGGCTCTTGCCGCGAGCCCCCTTCGCGCGCCCACCCGGGGTGCACCCATCCGTAGGCCGCCGCATGCACGCTCATCCACCTGTACTGCGGAGTCCCGAAGTCGTTGATGCCGTCACACAGGTCGACGGCCAGCCTCCACCCGTGGTTCGACGTACCAGGAAAGGCAGCCAGCGTCGGCTTGCGGCGCAGCAGGTCGACCTGCGCGCGGTACGGCCGATAGGAGTCGGTGATGCACAACACCTTGTGGAAGTCAGCTTGGTAGGCCGCAGCCAGCTCCCCGTACGCCGCTGCCGCGTCGCACCGCAGCTTCTGTCCGGGCGCGACGCGGCAGAGCTTGTCGGCCGGCATCTTGCCGTTGCCGTAGCCCTGCCAACCGTCGGCTGTGGCGAAGGCAGACAGGTACGGCGTTGCCACGACTCCGAGGATCGCCACGAGCAGTACGGAGCAGGCAGCAGTCGACCAGCGGTGTTTGCGGAGCCAAGGGAGGAGACGACTACGCACTGCGTGGTTTGCCGAACTCCCAGTGCCAGGGCTCTTCGCGGTTACCGCCCTGTCGCGCCCAGTCCGGGTGGACCCAGCCGTACGCGGAGGCGTGGGCGCTCATCCACTCGTACTGCGCCGTGCCGAACTTGTCGATGCCGCCGCAGAGGTCCACGGCTACGCCCCAGCCGTGGTTGGACGTGCCGGGCAGGGCGGCCAGCGACGGCTTGCGGCCGTACAGGTCGACCTGGGCCGAGTAGGAGCGGTAGGAGTCGGTGATGCAGAGGTTCTTGCCGAACGCCTGCCGGAACGCGCTGGACAGTTGCTGGTACGCCGCTGCGGCGTCGCAGCGGAGCATGTGCCCACCGCCGAGGCCGCAGAGCTGCGACTGCGGGATCAGGCCGTTGCTGTAGCCGCCCCAGCCGGTGCTCGTGCCGCCGGTGGCGAGGAACGGCATCGGGTTCACCGCGTCTCCACCGAGCCGCACTTCGAAGTGCAGGTGCGGTCCGGTCGAGTTGCCTTCGGTGCCGACGGCACCGATCTGCTGTCCGGCGGTCACGTGTGTGCCGTCAGCGACGTCGATGCGACTCAGGTGCGCGTAGAGCGTCTCGAGCCCGTTGCCGTGATCGATGCGAACCAGGTTGCCGGCCCAGGCCGGGTGCTCGATCCGGACGGTACCTGCGGTGACCGCCCGGACGTTCGTCCCGACCGGCGCCACGAAGTCCTGACCGGTGTGGAAGCCACTGGACCACAGCGCGCCCGCCTGACCGAACGGCGTCCCGATCTCGTACGTGCCCTCTGCGAGCGGCCAGGTCCAGCCGCCGGTGCCGACGTCGACCGTGGTGGCCGTGTTGCCGCAGCGGAAGGTCGCTGCGGCCGGCGTGGTGGCCGGGGCGACCTGAGCCTTCAGCGGCTTGCCGAGAGTCGGCCGCAGCGCGGCGTACATGCTGTCGGGGATCGAGCTGACGGCTACCGAGCCCTTGGCCTCGTCGGCGGCGATCATCTCGGCGTTGTCGAGGGCGATACCGACGTGGAAGAGGCCGACGGACCGGCTGCCCATCAGCAGGATGTCGCCGGGCTGGATCTGGCTGGCCGGCACCTTCTGGTAGTTCGCGTAGACGCTGGTCGCGAGCCCGGCGAGGGTCGTGTACGGCTGCCAGGCGGCTCGGGCCGCGCCGAGACATCCGTACTTGTCCGGGCCGGTCCCGCCGACGCCGTACGGCTTGCCCATCAGTGAGAAGGCCTGGTTGACCGCGCGGATCGTCTCGGCCGACAGCACCCGCAGCGGGCGTCCACTGCTCACTACAGCCGCGACACCGGGCACCGGCGCCTTGGCGACCTTGTACTGCAGCAGGCCGTTCGGAAGGTCGAACGGGCTCCTGATGCTGGCAGCGGTCGGCGCCTTGACCTTGGCGGCGGTCAACTCGGCCAGGTACGTCTGCCAGTTGGCGAGTGCCTGCTGGTTGCGAGTGGCCTGCAGCTGCTTGGACAGCTCGGTCGCGCCGGCCAGGTCGGCGAGTTGGCCTTCCATGGCCATCGCTGCGCTGGCTGCCTTCTCGCGGACGGTCTTGCCGAGCTCGGTGGCCTTCTTGTTGGCCTGGTCGGCCACGGCACGCTTGGCTGCCGCGTCAGCGGCCGCAGTACCGGCTGTGGACTCTGCTGCTGTGGCTGCGTTGTACTGCGCGACCTGGGTGCTGCCGAGTTGCCGGATGGCGGTCTGGCGGTCGGCGATCTCCTGCAGATTCTCCGCGACCGGTGCGAGCGACCAGAGCATCGACTCGGTGCCCAGGACCGTCGGGATGCCGAGCTGGTATGCCTGGGCGGTCAGCAGGCCGAGGCGGCGGCGCTCGTCCTGCGACTTGTTCTTGGTGTTGTTGGCGAAGGCCTCTGCCTTCTTGGCCGCGGCCTCGGCGGTCTGCGCGGTCTTCAGCGCGTTCGTGTAGGCGACGGTGGCCTTGGCGACGTCCAGCTGGATCTCGGCGGCCTCGGCCTGCAGCTGCTCCAGCGACCGGTTCACATCCGTCACGGAGGCCGGGGGAGGCGGGGTCTGGTCGGCGAACGCGGCATACGTCGGCAGCGCCACCACTGCCATCACCGCGCCGAGTGCGGCGAGCCGCAGTCTCCGGCCGTTGCCCAGCATCGAGCCCCCAGTCCTCGTTTTCCGTATCCCTGCCACAGGGCGCCTCACGCGCGCACGGAAGGAGGACATCCCCCGTGCGTGCCCCAGCGTAGGCGTCCGACGGTCCTGACGGAACCCCAGGTCACCGTCCGTGACGATGAGGCAGGACACGCTGCCCGATGGTGACCGTCGTCACGCCGTGGCATCCCGGCCCGGCCCGAGGCGGGATCGGCTGGTGCCAGCGACTAGGATTTCAGTCATGGCCTCGCACTTTGACGTTGTTGTCCTCGGCGCCGGACCGGGTGGGTATGTCGCGGCGATCCGCGCCGCCCAGCTCGGGCTCAAAACCGCCATCATCGAGAAGAAGTACTGGGGCGGTGTCTGCCTGAACGTTGGCTGCATCCCGTCCAAGGCGCTGCTGCGCAACGCCGAGCTGGCGCACATCTTCCGCAAGGAGGCGAAGACCTTCGGCATCAGCGGCGAGGTCAGCTTCGACTTCCCGACGGCCGTGCAGCGCAGCCGCAAGGTGGCCGACGGCCGCGTCAAGGGCGTGCACTTCCTGATGAAGAAGAACAACATCACCGAGTTCGACGGGTGGGGCTCGTTCGTCGACGCCAACACCCTGGACGTCGCGCTGAACGACGGCAACTCCGAGACGGTCACCTTCGACAACTGCATCATCGCCACCGGCGCCACCACCAAGCTGCTGCCGGGCACCCAGCTGAGCGACCGGGTCGTCACGTACGAGGAGCAGATCCTCACCGAGGAGCTGCCGGGCAGCATCGTGATCGCCGGCGCCGGCGCGATCGGCGTCGAGTTCGCCTACGTGCTGGCCAACTACGGCGTGAAGGTGACGATCGTCGAGTTCCTCGACCGGATGGTCCCGCTGGAGGACATCGAGGTCTCCAAGGAGCTCGCGAAGGCGTACAAGAAGCTCGGTGTCGACGTGCTCACCGGCACCCGGGTCGACTCGATCGACGACTCCGGCGACAAGGTGAAGGTGACCGTCACCGGCAAGGACGGCGCGCAGCAGACGCTCGAGGCCGACAAGGTGCTGCAGGCGATCGGCTTCCAGCCGCGCGTCGACGGCTACGGCCTGGACAAGATCGGGGTCGCGCTGACCGAGCGCGGCGCGATCGGCGTCGACGGATTCCTGCGGACCAACGTGCCGAACATCTTCGCCATCGGCGACGTGAACGCGAAGCTGATGCTGGCCCACGCCGCCGAGGCGCAGGCCGTGATCGCGGCCGAGACCATCGCCGGGGTCGAGACGATGGAGCTCGACTACGTGATGATCCCGCGGGCGACCTTCTGCCAGCCGCAGATCGCCAGCTTCGGCTGGACCGAGGAGCAGGCCCGGCTGGAGGGCTTCGACGTCAAGGTCGCGAAGTTCCCCTTCACGGCCAACGGCAAGGCGCACGGCCTCGGCGACCCGAACGGTTTCGTCAAGGTGATCGCCGACGCGAAGTACGGCGAACTGCTCGGCGCTCACCTGATCGGCCCCGAGGTCACCGAGCTCCTCCCGGAGCTGACCCTGGCCCAGAAGTGGGACCTGACCACCAAGGAACTGGCCCGCAACGTGCACGCCCACCCGACCCTGAGCGAGGCGCTGCAAGAGGCCTTCCACGGCCTCGAAGGCCACATGATCAACTTCTGATTCTCGCTCTGACGAAGGCCCCGGACCACTGGTCCGGGGCCCTTCGCGTTGCTCGGCGCCTCGTCGCCGGCGGTCAGGTCGCCCAGGGCGGCAGCCTTGCCGCCGGCGTGCGGCGGTGCCAGTCTCTGGGCATGGAGACTGTGTATGAAGCCGCTGGTGGTGATGACGGTCTGCTCCGGCTGGCTGCGGCGTGGCACGAGCGGGTGATGGCTGACGAGGTTGTCAGTCACGCGTTCAGTCATGGCTTTCATCCGCAGCACACCGAGCGGCTCGCTGCCTATTGGGTGGAGGCGCTTGGCGGTCCACCCGCGTTCACCAGTTCCTACGGCACCGAGAGCGCCGTCGTCTGGATGCACAGTGGCAACGGACCGCACGAAGAGATGGATCGGCTGGCGATCGCCTGCTTCGACCAGGCGTTGACCGATGTCGGTCTCACCGACCCGGTCCGGTCGGTGCTCTACGAGTACTTCGCGTGGGCGACGAACGTCAGCATGGCGCGGTATCACGGGTCCAAGGACGCGGTGCCGCAAGACCTGACCGTCCCGCGGTGGTCGTGGGACGGCCTGGTCTCGACGTCAGCTTGAGGTTATGGCTCGGTAGACGGTGACCAGAGGTTGACCGTCGGCCACGAGGTGGAGCGCCAGGCCGGGTGGGGCCTCGACGTCGACCAGACCGTTGGCCGCGGCCGGCTCGAAGGGGAGTGGGGCGGTCGATCTGATGCCGGGGGCAACCAGCAACGGGTGGCCGGCGAAGGTGGTCGAGACGCCGTTGTGGACGTGGCCGGTGAGGATCGCGGTGATCGGCTTGCCGCGGAGTACGGCGGCGAACGGCTCGGCGTCCTGGAGGATCCACTGGTCAAGTACCGGGTGCTGGAGCTTGTTCGGCGGGTGATGGAAGGCGACGAACAACGGTCCGTCGACAGGCTCGGCCAGTACTCCCGCCAGCCACTCGAGTGATTCCGCGCTGAGCAACCCGTGGTCCTCACCCGGCACCGACGTGTCGAGCAGCACGAAACGGGCCGTGCCGACGTCCTGCACCTGATGAACCGGATGCCCCTCACCAGGCGACTCGACCGGCAGCCCGGCTCGCAACGGCGCGCTCACATCGTGGTTGCCCGGCAGCATCAGCACCGGTACGTCGAGCGCCAACTCGGCTGCGACATCGGCGTACTCCGCCGGAAGCCCGTGGTCGGCGAGATCGCCGGTCACCAGCACCACGTCGACGGGACGCGAGAACGCGCGCAGGTAGTTCACGACACTGCGCAGGCGATCGCGTGCGACAACCGTTCCATCCAGATGGGGATCACTGAGGTGAGCGATCACGAACATCGAGGCCTCCTCGCAGGCTAATGACAGACCGCAAATCTATCGTTAGGTGATGCTTTGTACAAAACTGTTTGAAGTCTTGACTCATGTGCATCTTTGGACTTCGCGCAACTGCCCGGCATCGCCGCCCCGGCCTGGGTCCGCCTCAGCCGTAGTGGCGACACGATCGCAGGCTCGTGCAGCACCGACGGAACCACCTGGCAGCCGGTCGGATCAGTGACAGTCCCCGCCGGCGCCAGCCTCGACGCGGGCCTGTTCATGTCCGCCGCGAACGGTGGCAACGGCACCCGCGGCGCGGTCCGGTTCGCGGGGTTCACTGCAGCTGATCAGTCGGCCGGATCAGGAGTTCGTTGACGGAGACGTGGTCAGGTTGGTTCAAGGCGTAGACGACGGCCGCCGCGATGTCGTCGGGCTGCAGGGTCCGGATCGAGTCGGCCATCGTCTTCGCCATCGCCTGCATCGCCGGGTCGGTGATGTGGCCGGCCAGTTCGGTGGCGACGAACCCGGGCTCGACGACGACCACCCGCACGCCCTGCGTGGTGACCTCCTGCCGCAGCGACTCGATGAAGCCGGTGATGCCGAACTTCGTGGCTGAGTAGGCAGCCCCGGCCGCCGAGGCGATCCGGCCCGAGGTCGACGACACCTGGACGACAGTTCCCTTGGATTCGAGCAGGTGAGGCAGTGCGGCATGTACGGCGTACATCGAGCCGAGCAGGTTGGTGTCGACCATGCGCGACCACTCGGTGGTGTCGGCGCCCAGGATCATGCCGCTGAGCATGATGCCGGCGTTGTTGACGAGCGCGTCGAGCCGGCCGAAGTGGCCGACCGTCGCCGCGACCGCGTCCTGGATCGACTGCTGGTCGGTGACGTCCAGGTCGAGGGTCAGGATCTCGCCGGGGGCGTCCTCGGCGAGGAGCTTGAGCCGGTCGGCCCGACGGGCGCCGACTGCCACCTTGGCGCCGGCCTGGGACAGCGCGAGGGCGGTCGCCTGGCCGATGCCGGATGAGGCTCCGGTGACGAGGACGATCTTGCCTTCGAGGTTCATGGGGTCTCCTTGACGGTAGAAAGTGACCGGGTGGTCATGTTCAGTCTAGGCACAACTTGACCGGGCGGTCATGTTAGGTGGTAGAGTTCACACCATGAGGGCGGACATGGTGCGCAACCGCGGCCTGCTGGTCGACGCGGCCCGTTCGGCGTTCGCGGAGTCGGGCGTCGAGGTGTCGATCGGGGAGATCGCTCAGCGGGCGGGCGTCGCCAAGGGCACGGTCTTCCGGCACTTCGCCAGCAAGGACGACCTGCTCGCCGCGATCATGCTCGAGCTCCTGGACCGGTTGGTCGAGACTGCTGACGGCCTGCGGGATGCGGCTGACCCGGGCGAAGCGCTCCGGGAGCTGATGACCGCCGGCGTCGAGGCGCTCGCTGCCGACCAGGCGTTCTGCGAGGTGGTTGGGAAGCCGTCGCTGCAGAATGCCGAGGTCAGGGCCGCGATCGAGCGGTTCGCCGGGCTGGTGGAGGTGCTGACTGCTCGAGCTCGGGAGCAGGGTGCCATCCGCGACGATGTAACCGGCACGGACATCGTGCTGTTGCTAGGCGGCATCCAGCAGACTGCAGCGCCCGTACTCGGCGCCCATCCGGATGCATGGCGCCGCTACCTGGCACTGACCTTCGACGGACTCGCCCCGGTTCACACGACGAAGCTGCCGCACCCACTGCCGGGCAATCTGCAGACAGCGCTAGCCGCAGAAGGATGACGGCAGGTCCGCCGATGAACAGCGCCTGAATCCCGGACAGCGATCAGCCACTTACCGTCCGATGACACGCGAGCGGAAGGCTTGGCGAAGGTGGCGGGGTCTGCGAGATTTGGCGGCATGGCTGAACAGGTGGATGTGGTCGTGATCGGGCTGGGCGTCGGTGGCGAGGAGGCTTCGGGGCGGCTGGCGCAGGTGGGGCTGAACGTGGTCGGGATCGAGCCGCGGCTGGTCGGTGGCGAGTGCCCGTACTACGGCTGCATCCCCAGCAAGATGATGATCCGGGCCGGCGACCTGATCGCCGAGACCCGCCGCGTCGACGGGATGGCCGGTACCGCGACCGTCACGCCCGACTGGGCGCCGGTCGCCAAGCGGATCCGCGACGAGGCGACCGACAACTGGAACGACAAGGTCGCCGTCGACCGGCTGGTCGGCAAGGGCGTCACCTTCGTCCGCGGCAAGGGCACCATCACCGGCCCGGGCCGCGTGGTCTCGGGCGACCGCGAGTTCGAGGCGAGCCGCGGCATCATCGTCGCCACCGGCACGGTCCCGGTCGTCCCACCGGTCGAAGGCCTCGCCGGTACGCCGTTCTGGACCAACCAGGACGTGATCCGGCTCGAGACGCTGCCGGCGACGCTGCTGGTGCTCGGCGGCGGCGCGATCGGGCTGGAGCTGACGCAGGCGCTCGCGCGGTTCGGCGTACAGATCACCGTGATCGAGGGCTCCGACCGGGTGCTGGCGATGGAGGAGCCCGAGTCGAGCGAGCTGGCCAGGTTCGCGCTGGAACGCGACGGGGTGGCCTTCCGGACCGGTCAGCACGCCAAGTCGGTCAGCTACGGCGATGACGCCTTCACCGTGACGCTGGCCGACGGCAGTACGGTGTCGGGCGAGAAGTTGCTCGTGGCAACGGGGCGCCGGGTGGACATCGGGGACCTCGGCCTCGACCAGGTCGGGCTGGATCCGGCCGCGCGCCGGATCGAGGTCGACGAGCACGTGCGGGCCGGTGACGGCGTGTGGGCGATCGGTGACGTGACCGGGGTCGGGGTGTTCACCCACAACGCGATGTACCAGGCCAACGTCGCCGTCCTGGACATCCTCGGCGCGCAGGACGCGCCCAAGGCCAGTTATCACGCGATGCCGCGGGTGACCTTCCTCGATCCGGAGATCGGCGCGGTCGGGCTGACCGAGCAGCAGGCGCGCGACCAGGGGCTCGACGTGCGGACCGGCCTGACCCAGGTACCGGCTTCGACCCGGGGCTGGATCCACAAGGCGGGCAACGAGGGATTCATCAAGCTGATCATGGACAATGAGAAGGGCATCCTGGTCGGCGCGACCAGTGCCGGGCCGACCGGTGGCGAGGTGCTCGGGACGCTGGCGCTGGCCGTGCATGCACGAGTTCCGGTTCACTGTCTGCGACAGATGATCTACGCATACCCGACGATCCACCGGGCGATCGAGTCCGCACTCGCGGATCTGTAAGCCTCTTCTTGCGATCGGGTCGCAAGTAGATCAAGAATGTGCTCATGCATGTTCCTGACGGGTTCTTCGACGCGCCCACCTCCATCGCCACCGGCCTGATCGCCGCCGGTGCCGTCGGCTTCAGCCTCCAGCGCGCCAACCGGGAGATCCGTGAGACGGGTCCGGCGCTGGCCGGGCTGACCGCCGCGTTCGTCTTCGCCGTCCAGATGGTCAACTTCCCGGTCGGTGCCGGGACCAGCGGCCACCTGCTCGGCGGTGCGCTCGCCGCGGCCCTGGTCGGGCCGTGGTCGGCGGTGCTGGTGATGTCGACCGTGCTGCTCGTGCAGGGACTGCTCTTCGCCGACGGCGGCCTGACCGCGCTCGGCACCAACATCACCTTGATGGGCCTCGTCACCGTTCTCGTCGGGTACTTCGTGACGCGAGCACTCCTGAAGGCCCTGCCCAAGCGCGTCGGCAGCGTCGTACCGGCCACGACCGTCGGCGCGCTCGTCTCCGTGCCCGTCGCGGCGCTGTGCTTCACCGGCCTCTACGCGATCGGCGGCGCGGTCGACATCCCGCTCGGCAAGCTCGCCACGGCGATGGTCGGCTGGCACATCCTGGTCGGCCTCGGTGAGGCGGTGATCACCGCTGCCGTGCTCAGCGCCGTCGTCGCGACCAGGCCGGATCTGGTCTACGCGGCTCGCCATCTGCAGGCCGACCTCGTCCTGGTCGATGCCGATGGCAACAGTTCGACCGTGTCGCCGGACAGGCCGATCGCGGCCCGGCCGGCCGGCCGGTCGTACGGGGTCGGAATCGCGGCCACCCTGCTGGTCGCGGGTGTGGTCAGCCTGTTCGCGAGCGCGCATCCCGACGGGCTGGAGTTCGTCGGCGCCAAGCTCGGCTTCGAGGGCGCGGCCAAGAGCTCCGCGGTGGCCGGCAGCCCCCTCGCCGACTACGGCGTGAGCGGGATCGCCAACTCGCAGGTGTCCGGCGCGCTGGCCGGCATCATCGGCGTACTGGTGACGATCGTCGTCGGCCTCGCGATCGCGAAGATCGCCTCGCTGCGGTCGTCGGCTCGCGCGGACAAGGCCGTCTGATGCCCAACGACGACCAGACCTTCATCCTCGCCGAGCTGACCGACTGGACCGGTTGGACGACCTGGCCGGCCGGTCAGTGAGCGGTTCCGCCGGAGACGGGCTGCTGGTCGCCGTCGACAGCCGGATCCACCGCCTGCCCGCGCAGGTGAAGATCGTCGCGCTGTTCGTCTTCGTGCTGGCCGTCGTCTCCACCCCGGCCGGCGTCTTCTGGGCGTTCGCCCTGTACGCCGCCCTGCTGGCCGGCGCGGTCGCCCTGGCGAAGTTGCCGGTCACAACGGTGCTGAGACGGCTGGCGGTCGAGACGCCCTTCATCGTCTTCGCCCTGGTCCTCCCGTTCGTTGCCACCGGCCCCCAAGTCGACGTACTCGGCGTGTCGGTCTCGGAGTCCGGCGTACTCGGCTCCTGGAACGTCCTGGCCAAGGGCACCCTCGGCGTGATCGCCGCGATCGTGCTGTCGGCCTCGACCGCGCCACGCGAGTTGCTCTCCGGCCTCGAGCGGTTGCGGTTGCCGTCGACGCTCGTCGCGATCCTGTCGTTCATGGTCCGGTACCTGAGCGTTGTCTCGGACGACCTGCACCGGATGCGGATCGCCCGGGAGTCCCGCGGCTACGCCGGTGGCCGCGTCGGTCACTTGAAGGCGGTCGCCGGGGGAGTAGGGGCATTGTTCGTGCGCAGCTTCGAGCGTGGCGAGCGGGTCCACCTGGCCATGCAGTCGCGTGGGTACACCGGCCGGATGCCGCAGTTGGCCGCCTCGGGTGCCGCGCGCAACCAGTGGGCCGAGGGGCTCGTCATCTCCCTGCTCGCGGTGCTGATCGCGGTGGCGGCTAGGGTGGCCGGCTTGTGAGCAGTCCGTCGATCCATGTCGAGCGTCTGGTCTTCGCCTATCCCGATGGGCGGCAGGCTCTGTACGGCGTCGACTTCACCATTCAGCGCGGCGAGCGGGTGGCGTTGCTCGGCCCGAACGGCGCGGGCAAGACGACGCTCGTCCTGCACCTCAACGGCATCCTCGGCTCGGTCGCGGGTGGCAGCGGCAGCGGGCGGATCCAGATCGGTGGGACGGATCTGCACCGGGAGCACCTGCCCGAAGTACGGCGGAAGGTCGGCCTGGTCTTCCAGGATCCCGACGACCAGCTGTTCATGCCGACGGTCCGCGACGATGTCGCGTTCGGTCCGGCCAACCTGGGGCTGCGCGGGTCGGAGCTCGAGGAGCGCGTCCACGAGGCGCTGGTCCAGGTCGGTATGCAGGACCACGCGAACATCGCTCCGCACCATTTGTCCTACGGTCAGCGGCGGCGGGTCGCCGTCGCCACGGTGCTGGCGATGCGTCCCGAGGTACTGGTTCTGGACGAGCCGTCGAGCAATCTCGATCCGGCCAGCCGCCGTGAGCTCGCGGACATCCTCTCCGGCCTCGACGTCACCTTGCTGATGATCACCCACGATCTGCCGTACGCCCTCCAGCTGTGCGAACGCAGCCTGCTGATGGACGGCGGCCGGATCGTCGCCGACGGCAAGACCCGCGAGCTGCTGGGCGACACGGAGCTGATGACGGCCCACCGGCTGGAGCTGCCCTACGGCTTCGATCCGCTGTCCGTTCCCGGCCCGGAGCACTAGCTGTCGATGTGGCGAGGCCCCGTACGACGCCGCGGGACGTACGCGAGTTCCAGCGGGTCAGCGCTTGAGGGTGCGGTCGAAGAACGACCGGACCGTACGGCGGATCAGTGGGACCGAGATCGCCGGGTCGACCGCACCGACTCGGCTGGTGCGGTCTTCGGCTGTCATCAGTCCGGCGGCTTGGAGTTGAGGTGCGAGCGCGCCGAGGTCGGTGAAGACCCAGTGGTTGGCGTGGGCGACTTCGGTACGCCGTACCGGGCCGCGGTGGCCGAGTAGCGCTGACCACGAGCTGTCGAACCGTGCGTCGCGGAAACCGTCGGTGCCCGCGAGGAGCAGCGGGCGATCGCTGCCGTGCTGGGCGATCGGGTAGAGCTCGTCGGGTTCGCCCGGCTGGAGCGGCAAGAAGTCGAGGTAGCCCTCGAGGTTGACGGCCGACTTGATGGCGCGGTTCTCGTACAAGCCCTGGGCCGCGGTCGAGCCGCCGGCGGAATGGCCGTAGATACCGATCCGGCGCAGGTCGAGGGGGAGGCCGAGGGTCTTGAGCTGCGAGAGGACGGAGCGGACGTCGGTGAACCGCGTCGACATCATCAGGCGGGACAGGACCGGATCGGTCGGGGTGGTCGGCGGGATCTGGATCGTGCGCAGCTCGCTGCCGGGGATGTCGACCTCGCTGGTCTCACCGGGGTGGTCGATGGTCACGACGACGTAGCCGTGGCTGGCGAGGTCTTCGGCGAGGCCGGTGCCGAGGGTTCGGGGGTCGGTGCCGCCGGGGGAGTAGAGGAGGACCGGGCGGCTTCCGGGTGCGGGGGGCGCATCGGCGTACGAGTGGGTGAGGGTTGCCGACCAGTCCACGCCGGCGGGCAGGTGGTGGTAGTACGCGGCGAAGCCTTTGAAGCTCTCGGCGGCTCTCGCGGTCATCTGCGGTGCTCGGCGATAGCCGCGCGTGGACCGGGCCGGGTAGAAGACGGTCAGCATCAGGTCGCGATCGGGACTCCCGTTCCACGGATCGACTCTGCCCCTGTCGATGAGGTGGATGGTTCTGACACCGAGCCGATGAGGTCCGGTCGGGGCCGGCAACCTCAAGGTGAGGTCGGGTGAGGGTGAGGTAGAGGTCGAGGCAGCTCGCGCGGCCGTTGCCGCCGGCATCGTCGCGGCCAGGGCGGTCGCGCTCGTGGTCAGGGCGATGGTCGAGGTCAGGAAGCTTCGTCGGGTCACCATGCCTTCACCGTGGCAGCGGTTTCGCCTGCCCGGGCGCGATCACGGCGAATCTCCATCCGGGCGGCGGCGAAGTTCCACCGAGGGGTGGACGGTGGTTACCGGGAACGGCACGCTCCGGTGAATTTCTTACCGAGGTATTGCGCGTTACTCACTGGTAGAGGATGGTGACTCTGAGTTCACCCTGCCTCGGTTTCCCTCCACACCAGAAGGCGGTCCGCCCATGAAGAAACTCGCCGCACTCATCGGAGCCGCAGTCCTCGGTACTGCGCTGCTCACCCCCACCGCCGCGCACGCAGCGGCCCCCGTCTACGTCGCCCTCGGCGACTCGTACGCCTCCGGCGTCGGCACCCGCACCTACATCGCCGACAGCGGTTCCTGCCAGCGCTCGACCAAGGCCTATCCGTACCTCGACGCGGCCCGGGTCGGCGCTGCGCTCACCTTCGTCGCCTGCTCCGGCGCCCGGGTCGCCGACGTCACCGCCAACCAGCTCGGACCACTCAACAGCGGCGTCCGCTGGGTGACCCTGCAGGTCGGCGGCAACGACGCCGGCTTCTCGTCGGTGATCACCGAATGCGCCAAGCCGTCCTGGCTCGGCGACTGCAACGGGGCGATCGCCACCGCGCAGGCGACCATCAACAACACCATCCCCGGCCGGCTCAACACCCTGTACGCGACGGTGCGCAGCCGGGCGACGACGGCGAAGGTGATCATCGTCGGCTACCCGCGACTGTTCAACGGGACCGACTGCAACGCCGGCACCTTCTTCAGCGGCGACGAGATGACCAAGCTCAACGCGACCGCCGACCTGCTCAACTCGAAGATCGCCGCGGCGGCCAGTGCGGCCGGATACAGCTTCGTGAACCCGACCTCGGCGTTCATCGGGCACGCAGTCTGCGGCAGCCCGGAATGGATCAACGGACTGTCGAACCCGATCAGCGAGTCCTACCACCCGAACACCACCGGCCATACCGGGTACGCGAACCTGGTCGACGACCAACTCACCTGACCCGCCTTCCGGCCTGCTCGGCGGGCCCGTTCCGAGGTCTCTCGAGCGGGCCGGAAGTTCCCGGAACCATGCCGATTTCCTCCTTCTGGTACTGACCTTCTGGTGCCGCGACGCACCTGTGCCAGCACTCTGCGTAGGGTCCGCTGAGCGGACGTTCCAACGCTGTAGTGACCGTCCGTGAGACCCCGAAACGGTTGGGTGTGAGATGGATCACGTGCGGTCGCGCAGGGGATTGGGCGGATGACAGATTGCAGCCCTCACGCCCGCTCAGCGTGAGAACTGCAAGGGGAGGAACATCTTGAAAGCTCGTACCTGGCTCGCCGGCCTCGCGGTCGGCGCAGTCTCCATCAGCCTGACGGCACCGGGGCTGGCCAACAGCGCCCCCGTCCCGTCGTCCGACAGCACCACGGTCGCCCAGAGCCCGGAGATCCGCACCATCGCGGCTCCGAAGGCCGGCGGCAACGGGCTGGTCTCCAAGCGCGACGAGACCGGCCGCGCCCACTCGATCCGGCCGGCCACCCCGTTGAAGGCTCCGGCCTCGGTCGGCGCCAAGGCCGGCCGGTCCGCCACCAGCAAGCCCGACGCGGTCGCCGTCGCCAAGGCGCAGGTCGCCTCGGTCGCGCCGTATTTCGGTGCCCGCCCGGCCGACCTGGTGGCGCAGTCGAGCTCGCTCGACGAGTTCGGTTCACAGGTGAAGTTCCAGCAGACCATCGACGGCGTTCAGGTCTACGGTGGCGAGATCATCACCAACCTGGACAAGACCGGCGCGCTGGAGTCCGCCAACGGCGAGGTCTCGCTCGCGACGTACGGGAAGTTCCCTGCCGCCGACGCGGTCGACGCCGCCAAGGCCACGGCGCAGGGCGCCGCGGTGCAGGCGGTCGCCACCCGCGCCAAGGTCGACGGCTCGACCCTGACCGCCAAGCTGGTCGGCCCGCGCTGGTTCGACCTGAGCCTGGTCACCCGTCAGCCCGGCTCGGTCGCCATCCCGGTCTACCTGTACGAGGTGACCGGCCAGGGTGACGTCCGCTGGCAGGCGATGGTGCACGCGTCGGCGGGCAAGGCGCTGCTGGCCTGGGACCTGGCCGAGCACATCAACCGCGTCGTCTGCGACGCGAACCACACCAACATCGTCACCGGTAACGAGGACGCCCGCTGCGGTGGCGGCGTCTTCGCGCCGACCCGGGTCGAGGGCGGCCCGGTCTCCTCGGTCGGCGACGTCAACCAGGTCTTCGACTTCTTCGGTGACACCTCGAACCTGTACGCTGGGCTCGGCACCGACCTGACGAACCTGATCGGCGCCGACTACGGCGACGGACTCGGCAAGGCCATCCGTGGCACCGTCCGGGTCTGCGTCAGCGGCTCCTGCCCGTTCGCCAACGCGTTCTGGAACGGCGAGCAGATGGCCTTCGGCGAAGGCGTCAGCACCGACGACATCACCGGTCACGAGCTGACCCACGGTGTCACCCAGCACACGGCCGGCCTGGCCTACCTGTGGGAGTCCGGCGCGATCAACGAGTCGCTGTCCGACATCATGGGCGAGTTCGTCGACCTGACCAACGGGTCCGCCGACGACACCCCGGCCAACCGCTGGCTGATGGGCGAGGGCTCGAGCCTCGGCGCGATCCGCTCGATGAAGAACCCGCCGCAGTTCGGCGACCCGGACAAGATGTCCAGCCCGAACTTCTTCGACGACACGTTCTTCCAGGACAACGGCGGCGTGCACTTCAACTCCGGCGTCGGCAACAAGACCGCGTTCCTGATCGCCGACGGCGGCTCGTTCAACGGTCAGACCCCGGCCGGCATCGGCTTGCCGAAGTCCGAGTCGCTGTGGCACGAGACCCAGAAGGTACTGACCAGCGGAGCTGACTACAGCGACCTGGCCGAGGCCCTTCGCGCCACCTGCAACGTGCTGCAGAAGCACCATGTCGCGAACATGACGAACGCGGACTGCGCCGAGGTCAACAAGGCGATCCTGGCCACCGAGCTGGACCAGGCGCCGGGCATCGGCAAGCCGGCCAAGGCTCCGGTCTGCGACACCGCCGCGGAGAAGGTCAAGAACCTGATCACGACCTCCTTCAAACAAGACCCGGACGGCGTCGTCACGCACAGCCCGGGCTGGGTGCTCGGCAAGCAGCAGGGTGACCCGACCGCCCAGGTCGACACCTCGTACTCCTCCGACGGCGACGACTCGCTGTACGGTCAGATCACCGACCCGGCGTCGTCGATCACCGTGCAGACCAAGAGCGCGATGAAGATCAAGAACGACAAGACGTACCTGCGCTTCACGCACGCGTACAACTTCTACAACGTCTTCTTCATCTTCTGGCTGCCGACCGGCACCGGATCGCTGGACTACTCCGACGACAACGGCGCCACCTGGCACGACACCTCGGCCCTGCCGTGGAAGAACGGTCCGACCGTGGACCCGAACTTCCCGGACCAGCCGGCTTCGTGGCACGCCAACTCGGGCGGCTGGGAGACCAGCCGGCTGGACGTGTCGCAGTTCAGCGGCAAGCTGCTGAAGTTCCGCTGGAACGGCCACGGCGGAGACTTCTCCGACCTGGTCCCCGGCAACTGGTGGCTCGACAACGCCACCATCTACACCTGCAGCTAGTCAGCTGCTGAAGGGGCCCGGCGGATTCGTCCGCCGGGCCCGTTCGCGTTTACACGTCGACGGTTGCCGGCGCACCGACGTACAGGCGGAGGTGTTCTGCGGTCAGCGAGGCGCTGCTTTCGATCAGGTCGGCAGGGATGCCGGTGAAGACGATCTGGCCGCCGTCGTGGCCGGCGCCTGGGCCCAGGTCGATCAGCCAGTCGGCGTGGGCCATGACTGCCTGGTGGTGCTCGATGACGATAACGGTGTTGCCTTCGTCGACCAGTCGGTCGAGGAGCGTCAGGAGTTGATCGACGTCGGCCAGGTGCAGGCCGGTCGTTGGCTCGTCGAGGATGTACGTCGTGCCGTTGCGGCCCATGTGGATCGCCAGCTTGAGGCGCTGGCGTTCGCCACCGGACAGGGTCGTGAGTGGTTGCCCTAGGCCTAGATAGCCGAGGCCGACGGCTACCAGACGGTCGAGGATCGCTCGGGCAGGACCCTTGTCGAAGAAGGAGCGGGCCTCGGTCGCGGACATGTTGAGGACCTGGCTGATGTTCTTGCCACGCAACAGATAGCCGAGTACCTCTGGGGTGAAGCGGGCGCCGTTGCAGTCCTCGCAGAGTGACGCGACCTCGGCCATCATCGCCAGGTCGGTGTAGACGACGCCGAGTCCCTTGCAGGTCGGGCAGGCGCCGACCGAGTTGGCGCTGAACAGCCCCGGCTTCACCTTGTTCGCCTTCGCGAACTCTGCCCGGATGGGATCCAGCAGACCCGTGTACGTCGCCGGGTTGCTCCTTCGCGACCCCCTGATCGGATCCTGCCCGGCGACGATCACCCCATCGCGCCCGGCCAGCGACCCGTGGATCAGCGAGCTCTTCCCCGATCCGGCCACCCCGGTGACAACGGTCAGCACGCCGAGCGGGATGTCGACGCTCACGTTCTGCAGGTTGTGCAGCGATGCGCCCTCGATCCGCAGTTGCCCGGTCGCCTGCCGGACCTGATCGCGCAGGCCGACCCGGTGATCGAGGTACCGCCCGGTCAGCGTCCCGGACTTCTTCAGCCCCTTCAGATCACCGGCGTAGCAAAGCCGCCCACCGGCCTGGCCGGCGCCCGGCCCGAGATCGACCACGTAGTCGGCGATCTGGATCGTCTCCGGCTTGTGCTCGACGACCAGCACCGTGTTGCCCTTGCCGCGCAGCTGGAGCAGCAACTCGTTCATCCGCTGGATGTCATGCGGATGCAGGCCGACCGTCGGCTCGTCGAAGACATAGGTGACATCGGTGAGCGACGACCCGAGATGCCGGACCAGCTTCACCCGCTGCGCCTCGCCACCCGACAGCGTCGACGACTCCCGATCCAGGCTGAGATACCCGAGTCCGATGTCGGCCATCGACTCCAGCGTCCCGCGCAGCCCTTCGAGCATCGGCCCGACCGTCGGGTCCTTGATCCCGCCGACGAACTGCGCCAGCTCGCTGATCTGCATCCGCGAGCAGTCGGCGATCCCGACCCCGTCGATCCGCACCGCGAGGGCTGCCGCGTTCAGCCGCGCACCGTCGCAGGACGGACAGCGGACCAGCTTCACCGCCCGGTCCGCGAACACCCGGACGTGGTTCTGCATCGACTCGCGGTCCTTGGCGAGCAGGTTGCGTTTCACCTTGCTGACCAGGCCTTCGAAGGTCAGATTGCTGGTCCCGATCTTCACCTTCGTGGCCGGCTGGTACAGGAACTGCTCCCACCCCTCGGCCGGATAGTCCTTCAGCGGCAGGTCCGGATCGAACAGCCCGGACTTGGCCATCAGCTGCCAGTACCAGGTGCCGACGCCGTACCCGGGCACCTTCACCGCGCCCTGGTTCAGGCTCAGCGACCGGTCGACGAACTCGTCCAGGTCGATCTCGGACGCCTTGCCGAGTCCTTCGCAGGTCGGGCACATCCCTTCGGCCCGGTTGAAGCTGAACGCCGACGGCGGTCCGGCGTACGGCGTGCCGAGGCGGCTGAACAGGATCCGCAGCATCGTGTGCGCGTCGGTCGCGGTGCCGACCGTCGAGCGGGCGTTGGCGCCGATCCGTTCCTGGTCGACGATGATCGCGGCGCTCAGGTTGCGCAGCGCGTCGACGTCCGGGCGGGCCAGGCTCGGCATGAAGTTCTGCACGAAGGCCGTGTAGGTCTCGTTGATCAGCCGCTGGGACTCGGCGGCGATGGTGTCGAAGACGAGGGAGGACTTGCCGGAGCCGGAGACTCCGGTGAAGACGGTCAGCCGGCGCTTCGGGATGTCGACGGAGACCCCGCCGAGGTTGTTCTCCCGGGCTCCGCGGACCTGGATGACGTCGTGGCTGTCGGCGGCTTCGAGAGCTGAAATGTCAGGCGAAATCGTGGCAGGCATGCATTCCAGTCTCTCATTGAGCCGCCTGTAGAGACTTTTCCCGTACTACGCTCCGCCGCCGAGCGCACGCGTTGCCCGCAAGGTGCTATCGGCGGTTGAAGGTACTAGTGCCGGGTTAGCTCGTCACCGGTGCGGTCCACAGGCCGACCAGGGCGTCGATCAGCCCGGCCGCCGTCTCCTGCCAGGACGCCCGCGCGACCGGCGTACCGGCGTCGAGATCGCGTTCGTACTCGGCCAGCAGGTGCACCATCAGGAGCCGGGCCATGTCGCCGCGCTCACGGCGTACCGGGGGAGGGAGGTCGGGCAGGCCGCCCCGGAGCCCGTCGATGATCTGTTGCAGCGACGGTGAGGTCAGCGACTCCTCGACCATGATCTGGCGCAGCGCGGGATCCGTCATTAGCTGCGCGCTGAACCGCGCGAACCAGGTCGGCGGGCCGATCTCGGCGAGGTGCTCAGCTTGTGGGCGGATCAGCACCCCGAGCCAGTCGCGGACGTCCGGCTCAGGGCCGAGCTCGGCCAGCATCCGCACCCGGAGCTGCTCGATCTGGTCGGTGTGCCGGCGCACGATCGCGCGGACCAGGTCCGTCTTGGTGCCGAAGTGGTAGCCGACCGCGGCGTTGTTGCCCTGCCCGGCCGCCTCGCTGATCTGCCGGTTGGACACCCCGAACACGCCGTGCTCGGCGAACAGCCGCTCGGCGGTCGCCAGGATCACGTCACGGGTGGCGCCGGCCCGGTCGGCCCGCGCGGTCTTCTCGGCCGCCGTCATGGATGCACCTCTCGTCTCGTCCTCCGGTCCAGTCTGTCAGCTCACTTGCTTAAGTCAACTGACTGACTTAACGTCGTCAACGTTGTTCCCGTCGTTTCGCCCAACCGGAGGCCCTCGTGCCCATTGCCCCTGCCGATCCGGCCGAGGTGTCCCGTCCGCCGAAGCCCGCAGCCGTCGTGGCGGTGCTCGCCTTCGGCGGCATCGTGGTCTCGCTCATGCAGACCCTCGTCATTCCGCTGATCCCCGAGCTCCCCAAGCTGCTGCACGCCAAGGCGTCCGGTACGGCGTGGGTCATCACCGCCACGCTGCTCGCCGCCGCAGTCGCAGTACCGGTGGTCGGCCGCTTGGGCGATATGTACGGCAAGCGCCGCATGCTGCTGGTCAGCCTCGGCCTGCTCATCACCGGCTCGGTCATCGCCGCCTTGAGCGACTCGCTCACACCGATGCTCATCGGCCGCGTCATGCAGGGGATGGCCTCCGCGGTGATCCCGCTCGGCATCAGCATCATGCGTGACGAGTTGCCGGCCGACCGGCTCGGCTCAGCGACGGCGCAGATGAGCGCCTCGCTCGGCGTCGGCGGTGCGCTCGGTCTCCCGGCCGCGGCTTTCATTGCCGATCGGGCGGACTGGCATGTGCTCTTCTGGACCTCGGCAGGGCTCGGTGTCATCGTGCTTGCGCTGGTGCTGACGTTCGTACCTGAGTCCGCGGTCCGTACCGGCGGTCGCTTCGACCTGGTGGGCGCGGCCGGGCTCTCAGCCGGACTGATCTGCCTGCTGCTCGCGATCTCCAAGGGTGCCGACTGGGGCTGGGGCTCTGCCTCGACGCTCGGCCTGCTCGGCGCGGCCGTTGTGGTGTTCCTGGTCTGGGGCTGGTTCGAGCTGCGCTCGCCGCAGCCACTCGTCGACCTGCGGACGACCGCCCGGCCGCAAGTGCTGCTGACCAACGTCGCGTCGGCGGTCTTCGGCTTCGCGATGTTCGCCATGTCGCTGGTCCTGCCGACCCTCCTGCAGTTGCCCAAGGCAACCGGCTACGGCCTCGGCCAGTCGATGCTGACCGCCGGCCTGGTGATGGGTCCGTCCGGTCTGGTGATGATGGCGACCGCCCCGATCTCGGCATCGGTCTCGAAGGCCCGTGGACCGAAGGTGACGCTGATGATCGGCGCGCTCATTGTCGCGGCCGGCTACGGACTCGGCATCGTCGCGATGGGCGCCGTCTGGCACCTGATCATCGTCTCGGCCGTGATCGGCGCCGGTATCGGGTTCGCGTACGGCGCGATGCCGGCCCTCATCATGGGCGCCGTCCCGGTCTCGGAGACGGCCGCCGCGAACAGCCTCAACACGCTCAGCCGCTCGATCGGTACGTCGATCTCGAGCGCCGTCGCCGGCGTCATCCTGGCTCACCTCACGATCAGCCTCGGCCCGGTCACCGTCCCCTCCAAGGACGGCTTCCGGGTCATCCTCGCCATCGGTTCGGCCGCGGCTCTGGTCGCCTTCTTCATCGCCGCCCTCATCCCCACCCGCCGTTCCGGTGCCGCCCCCGAAATCGCCCCCACGGAGGCCGCCACCGTCGGCTGACCCTCACTGCGCGGGCAACCGACGCAACCGGATGACCGGTGACAGCAACAGCGCCGGTACCACCGCAGCCGACCCGATCGCGGCAGCGATCAACGCACCCCGAGCACCGATCGCTGCCGCGAGCAACCCAGCAGTCAGCCCGCCGAGTGCCCCGCCACCGAACAAGAGGGTGCGGAAGACAGCCGTCATCCGGCCCATCATCGCCTGCGGGGTCGTGCTCTGCCGGAGGCTGACGATGATGACCCCGGCGACGCCGAGACCGAGATAGCTGACGAAGAACGACAGCACGAACAGGGCCACCTGTGGACCGGGCGTGATCACGATCAGGCCCGGCCCGAGCAGCAACAACGACTGGGCGACCAGATAGACGCGCCCGACCGGGAAGCGGGCGACGATCCGCCGAGCGAGGCTCGCGCCGATCAGTCCACCGGCCGAGGCGGTCGCGAAGATCAGGCCGAGGGTGGTGGATCCGAGTCCCAGGTCGTTCGTCGCGTAGAGCAGGAACATCGTCCAGACGGTGATCATCGAGAAGTTGCAGCACAAGCCGGCGACGGCGAGCGCACGCAGGACCGGCGTACCGAGGACCCAGCGCAATCCGTCGCGGAGTTCGACGCTCAGCCGCCGGCGGGCCGCTGGATCCGGGCGCGGTTCGGGACGGCGGATGAGGAGCAGCGAGACGATGGAGAGTGCGTAGGAGACGGCGTCGACGATCAGGGCGACCGGTGCGGTGAGCCACCCGATCAAGAGGCCGGCGAGTCCCGGACCGGCGACGTCCGACGCGGATGAGCTGATCGCCAGCTTGGAGCTTGCGTCGACGTACTGGCGCGGATCTTCCACCAAGGCTGGGACGTAGGCCATCCAGCTCACGTCGTACAGCACGGACGCGACGCCGATCGCGCACGCCATCGCCAGCAGGGACGGCAGGGTGAGCAGGTCGAGCCAGTGCAGGATCGGGATCAGTGCCAGCAGGACCATCCGGATCAGGTTCGCGCCGAGCATCACGCGCCGGCGCCGGGCGCGATCGACCCAGACGCCGAAGACCAGCGCGAAGCCGAGGTACGGCGCCAACTGGAGGAAGCGGAGTACGCCGACCTGGCTGTCGGTCGCGCCGAAGGCGTGGATTGCCGTCAGCGGGAGGGCCAGCGTGGTGACCTGCGTGCCGAGCAACGAGATGCTCTCGCCGAACCAGAACCGGACGAAGTCCCCGTTGCGCCACAACGTCGGCGGTTCGGCAAGCGTCGTCATCGGCCCGCTCGGAGGTCGGCGACGGCAGCCACCACGCGGGCGACCTCGTCCTCGGTGTTGTAGTAGTGCGGCGACAACCGCAGACACCAGTCGACGTCCTTGTCGCCGAAGTCGAACTGGGCGAGCCGCCGGTAGCTCAGCGCCGAGTTGATGCCCCGGGCATCCATCGCCGCCTTGAACTCCACGGCTTCCCATCCCTCGACCTCGATGGTGACCAAGGCCCCCAGCTGTTCGCCCTGATCAAGCGCCCGTACGCCGGAAAGCTCATCCAACCCATCCCGCAACAACCCGGCCAGGTAAGGCGTCCGTCGTGAGATCAGCTCCAGGCCAACGCCACGGGCGTACCGAACGGCGGCCGCACAACCGAGGACGGTGGCGTAGGGAAACTCCCATTCCTCGAACCGGGACGCGGTCTCACTCGGCCGGTACTCGCCGGCCGCACTCCAGTCGGCTCCGTGCATGTCGATGAACAACGGCTCGTAGCCGGCGCGCAGGACCCGGTCCGAGACGAAGAGGAAACCCGACCCACGCGGACCCCGCAGGAACTTGCGGCAGGTCCCGGTGAGCAGGTCGCAGCCGATCTCCTCGACATCGATCGGGTACTGACCGACCGACTGGCAGGCGTCGACGAGGTAGAGCAGGTCGAGCTCGCGACAGTGTCGCCCGATCTCGGCGACCGGCTGGACCAGCCCTGAGTTGGTCGGGATGTGGGTGGCCGCGACCAACCGGGGCCGGTGTTCCTTCATCAAGCGCGCCATCGCCTCCACGTCGACGCCGCCGGTGGGCAGGTCTGGTGCGTGCATGATCTCGACGCCGAAGCGCCGGCGCAGGGACAGGAACGCGATCTGGTTGGAGACGAAGTCGTTGCGGGTGGTCAGGATGATGTCGCCCGGCCCGAACGGGATCGCCGACAGCGCCGTCGCATAGGCGTGGGTCGCGCTGCCGGAGAACGCGATGTTGTCCGGGCCGGCGCCGATCAGGGCAGCCAGCCCGGTGTAGAACTCGCGGACCTGGACGGACCGGACGGCGGACGCCTCGTAGCCGCCGATCTGCGCCTCGAGGTCGAGGTGGTCGTGCATCGCCTGGAGGACGGGCCGGGGGAGCAGTCCGCAGCCGGCGTTGTTGAAGTGGATCACGTTCCCGGCGCCGGGGGTGTCCGCTCGCAGGGCGGGTAGTGATTCCCAGTTCGGGTCAGTAGCGCTACTCTGTGCCTTCATGAACGACAGTAGCACTTCCGAAGAGCTCGTTGGAGTGCTCCGGACGGTGGTCCAGCAGTTGGCGCCGGGGGACAAGTTGCCGAGCAGCCGCGAGCTGATCGAGCGCCATCACGTCGGCCCGGGGACGGTGTCCCGGGCCATCGCCCAGCTCGCGGCCGAAGGCGTCGTCGTCACCCGCCCCGGCAGCGGAACGTACGTCGCGCCCAGGCCGCAGCAGCCCGAGGTCGCCATCGACACCGGCTGGCAGACCGTCACGCTCGCCGACCGCAGCGTCGACGCCCGAGCGCTTGGCGACTCGTCAGGCCCGATCCCGGACAGCGCGATCCGCCTCGACGGCGGCTACCTGCATCCATCTCTCCAGCCCACCCGCGCGCTGAGTGCCGCCCTGGCTCGAGCGGCCCGCCGCCCGGACGCGTGGGATCGCGCGCCCGCCAACGGGCTGACCCCACTGCGCACGGTCTTCGCCCGGATGGCCGGCGCCGGGGTGACCGCGGACGACGTACTGATCACTGCCGGCGGTCAGAGCGCGCTCTCCATCGCATTCCGCGCGATCGCCGGGCCGGGCAGCCCTGTCCTGGTCGAGTCGCCGAGCTATCCAGGCGCGCTGGCAGCCGCGCGCGCGGCCGGTCTCAGCCCGATGCCGGTACCGATCGACCAGCACGGCCTCCGCCCCGACCTGCTCGAAGAGGCGTTCGCACGGTCGGGCGCCCGGCTGCTGTACTGCCAGCCGACGTACCAGAACCCAACCGGCACAGTGCTCGCCGCAGACCGCCGGCGACGCGTCGTGGAGGTAGCCCGCGCTGCGGGCGCATTCATCCTGGAAGACGACTTCGCCCGGCTGCTGGGTCATGGCGCGTCAACACCGAAGCCGCTGCTGGCCGACGACCGTGACGGCACGGTCGTCTACCTCACCTCCCTGACCAAGCCCGCCGCACCGAGTCTCCGCATCGGCGCGCTGGTTGCCCGCGGCCCTGTCCTCGAACGCCTACGGGCGATCCGCCAGGTCGACGACTTCTTCGTCCCCCGACCTCTGCAGGAGGCAGCCCTCGAACTTGTCGGCTCGCCCGGCTGGGATCGCCATCTGCGCGGCCTGGCCATCGCGCTCCGATTGCGGTCCCGCGCCCTCGTCACGGCGCTCGCCGAGGCACAACCAGAGTGGTCGGTAGTCAGCCCGCCGACTGGCGGGCTCCATCTGTGGGTACGGCTGCCATCGGACCTCGACGAGACGGCCGCCGCGGCAGAGGCCCAGCGGCTCGGGGTCGTGGTCAGCGGCGGTCGCCGTTACTTCGCCACCGAGAAGGCGGGCTCGTGGCTGCGTTTCAACTTCGCCGCGGCCGCGGATGCGGCCGAGCTGTCAACGGCCGCCCGCCGTCTTGCCCGGATCTGACTTCACTCGGCCAGTCACGTCGTCGAGCAGCGACTGGAGTTTGCCGGCCAAGAGGTCTCGTTCGGCTGCGGTGAGGGATGAGATCAGCTCGGACTCGCGGGTGAGAACCTGCTCGACGGTCTGCTCGACGAGGGCGTGACCGGCGGCGGTGAGGGAGACGACGACGGCTCGGGAGCCGTCGGTCGCCGTGCGGCGCTCAACGAGTCCTGAGCGCTCGGCCCGGCCGACGCGCTGGGAGATCGCGCCGGCCGTCACGAGGGTGCGCTCGGTGAGTTGGCGGGTGGTGAGCTCGTACGGCGTACCGGCGCGGCGCAGCACGCTGAGCAGGTCGAGGGTGGCTCCGTCGACCCCGAGGTCGGCGAGCAGCCGGCGCCGGTCGTCGGCGAAGAGCTTGGCCAGCCGCCACAGGGGAGTGACGATGCCGATCGAATCGGTCGGGGTGCCCGGCCGCTCGCGCTGCCAGGCCGCGGCGATGGCGGCCGGCGGGTAAGGGCTCGGCGTATCGAGAGGGTAGGCGTCCACGCACCCATGCTACGTTTAGGTCTAAACATTTAGACCTAAACGATGGAGCGTGGCGTGGCCAGGACGATCGTGGTGACCGGCGGCGGGACCGGAATCGGCAAGGCGGCGGCGGAGCGGTTCCGCGCGGACGGCGATCAGGTGGTGATCACGGGGCGGCGGGCCGGCGTACTGGAGAAGGCCGCGGCGGAGCTCGGCGCGCAGGCGTTCGTCTGCGACGGAACCGATCCGGAGCAGGTACGCCGGCTGGTCCTCGAGCTGCCGGGGGAGGTGGATGTGCTCGTCAACAATGCCGGCGGCAACACCGACTTCGGTGCGCCCGGCGACGAGCAGGATCTCGCGGTCCTGAAGAGCAACTGGATCGCCAACTTCGACGCCAACGTGCTGACCGCCGTCTTGATGACGACTGCGCTCACGCCCCGGCTGGCCGACGGGGGAGCGGTCGTCCACCTCGGCTCGATCGCCGGTACTCGTGGCGCGGGTTCGTACGGCGCGGCGAAGTCGGCGCTGGCAACCTGGAACCAGGACGTCGCCGCCGAGCTGGGTCCGCGCGGAATCACCTCGAACGTGGTCGCGCCGGGCTTCACCGCCGGCACCGAGTTCTTCCAGGACCGGCTCACCCCCCAGCGGCGCGAACGGTTGCTCACGGCAACGATGATGAAGCGGCAGGGTGAGGTCACCGACATCGCGGCCGTGATCCACTTCCTCGCCTCGCCGGCCGCGCGATACATCACCGGCCAGACCCTGCACAGCAACGGCGGCGCGCTCACGACGCGCTGAGCCGCGCCACCCCGGCGTACTGACAACGTAGGCATCGCACGGAATCGCGGGACGTCGGTGACAATGGGGCCATGCGTGCCACGGTCAAGGATGTCGCCAAGCTGGCCGGGGTCTCACCCAAGACGGTGTCGAACGTGATCAACGGTGTCGTGTTCGTCCGGCCGGAGACGCGCGAGCGGGTCGAGCAGGCGCTGGTCGAGCTCGACTACGTGCCCAACATGAGCGCCCGCGGATTGCGGAACGGCCGGTCCGGGATGATCGGGCTGGCACTGCCGGACCTCCTCCGGCCGTACTCCGCGGAAGTCACCCACCTGGTCGTCGAGCTGGCCCACCGGCGCGGCTGGGGTGTGCAGATCGAGGAAACGGCCGCCGAACCGAAGCGCGAGTTCGAACTGCTCTCCAAGGCACGCGCGCATCTGGTCGACGGGCTGATCCTCAACCCGGTCAACCTCGACGACAGCGCGGTGATGACGGCCGGTCCGCTGCCGGCGGTCGTCCTGATCGGTGATGTCGATCAGGACATGGTCAGCCAAGTTGCGATCGACAACGTTGCTGCCGCGCGCGACATGACCCGCCATCTGCTCGACCAGGGCTTCCGGCGGATCGCGGCCGTCGGCACCCCCGAGATCCCCAGCGGTTCCAGTGGTACCGGCCGGATCGGCGGCTCGACCGATGCTCCCGGTACGGCGGCCGCGCGCCTGCGGACCCAGGGCTATCGCGAGATCCTCGCCGAAGCCGGCATCGGGCCGGACCGTGAGCTCGAGATCGGTCTCGACCGCTGGAGCCCGGAGGGTGCTGCCGCGGTCGTCGGGCGCTACATCGACAGTCATGAATTGCCGGACGCATTCTTCTGCTTCACCGACACGATCGCGGTCGGCGCATTGTCGGCACTGTGGACGGCGGGCGTCGCCGTACCGGGTGACTGTGCGGTCGCCGGTTTCGACAACATCGGCGAAAGCCGGTACACGGTTCCACCGCTCACGACGGTCGATTTCGACCGCCGGCTGTTCGTCGAATCGGCGCTGGACCTGCTCGCCGAACGGATGTCGGACAAGGACGCAACCCCTCGGCGGGTGATGATTCCGCACCGGATCATCACCCGCGCGAGTACGGCGCGCTGACCTGCTTTCCCCTTTTTTCCAAGGCGATCGCCGTTGGAATCGTTGTCAGTGGTTTCAGTGGGCCCTGGTTCGCGAGACAACAGTTCCGGCAGGCGGGATTCGCCGCGCCATCCCTTGAAAAGACCGTCACTGTGAGCAAGGCTTCCGGGATCACTTCCGTGCCCCGTCAGGCCCGGAATTGTGGCAACTGCTGCTCCGTCATCAGCGGCAGAAACCGCAGGACTGCAGTTGTCCCGTCAACAACTGTTCCTCGGGGGAACAATGAGAGGGGGATGTGTGTCAGCGTTGAAAGAGCTCGCCGAGCAGTGCCGTGGTGTGAGGAGTCACGGTACTTCGCAACTCGGCCGGGCTGCGGTTCAACCGGCGGTCTGTACCGGCGTCCACGAGGTGAACTCGTCGATCCTGTCCGGGCAACCGCGCCGCGTGGCGGTGCTGAGGCTCAGTAACGGTCTCACCACCACCCTGCGTCTCGACGAGGGTGCTCCGGCGCCCAAGCCGGGCGCGACACTGTTCGTCCGGGGTGGCCGGGGGATGGGTGATCAACCCGCCTCAGGTGGGGTCACCCTCGCGCCGAGCCACCCCAGCTGAACGAGCTGGGCTGACAAGACCGGATGAACCCCAGCCTGCGGCTGGGGACGCCGGCCGCATCAGTGGCTCGCCGGTCTCAGGTCAACGCCGAGCTGAGACCGGCAAGTCGCTGGAACGCCGGCAGCTATTCCTTGATCGGTTCCGTCAGCGCGCGGACCTCGATCGGGGAGTAGCGGGCTTCCGGAAGCCTCGCGGCGAGTTCCGTCGCGCGCTCGAGCGTGCAGTCGAGCAGGTAGTAGCCGGCCAGCACCTCCTTGGCCTCCGTGAACGGCCCGTCGGTGACCGCCGCCATGCCGTCCGTGACCCGGACCACTCGCGCATGGTCACTGGTCAGCCCGTCGGAGGCCAGCAGTTCGCCGCTGGCCCGGGTCTCGGCCAGGATCGCGCGATGTACGTCGTACACCGCCTCGATCCCGTCCGCGTCCAGCGCGTCCCAGGTCTCGGTGTTCCCATAGATCAACAGCATGTACTTCATGAGGACATGATGGCCTCTCGCCAGATCAGCTTGGCCACGTTCGGCTTCACCGCGGTCGTGATGACGGCCATCGCGCGCCCGACGTACGCGTCGCTGTCCACCTGGGCGAGCAGACTCGCCGCGAGATCCTCACGCGCGGTGAACAGCCCGTCGGCCTGGTCTTCCTGTACTTCGTACGCCGTCACCTCACCGTTGCCGAACAACCCGCTCGGCCGCGCGATCGTCCAGTCCAGCCCGCTGTCCCGGATGATCCGCTCCATCCGGCGCATGTCCTCGTGCGTCGTCCGCGCCACCACGCGATTCACCAGCGGGTCGAGAACGTTGTTGAAGAAGAAGGCATTGCTCGGTCGCCACCCCGGTTCGAGCACCACCGAGCTGATCACGAACAGCCGCTTCACACCGGTCTCGTGCATCGCGGCCACGAGGTTCCGCGCCGCCGTCGAGTAGAGCTCCACCGGCTTCCGCGACGGCTTGCCACCGACGACCGAATAGACCGCGTCGGCCCCCGCGATCGCAGTACGAACCGACGCCGCGTCCGTCACATCAGCTCGTACGACTTCGAGCCCAGCCCTGGGTGGGACCGACTCCGGCCGTCTGACCGCGGCGACGACTTCATGACCGGCCGCCAGTGCCTGCCCGACCAGGATCCGGCCGGTCGATCCTGCTGCCCCGAAAACGACGATGCGCATGCTGCTCCCTCACTGTCGCCGGGCGATCCGGTGACGTGCTTGACAGTGCGCCTGACGGGCAGGGATATTCAACGCTGATGAATAAATCGCGTGGGCGGCCGCGGGGCAACCCGGCCACCAAGGACCGGATCAGCTCTGTTGCCTACGACCTGTTCCTCGAGCACGGCTATCGCGGCACGACGGTCCGCAAGGTCGCTGCGGCGGCCGAGGTGGATTCGGCGCTGATCAGCTATCACTTCGGTTCGAAACAAGGCCTGTTCGGCGAGGCGATGCAGTTCCGGTGCGGGAAGTCCGCCGCGATGGTGCGCGCGCTCGAAGGCGACCAGCCGGGCTTTGCCGACCGGTTGCTGGAGGCCGTACTGGAGATGTGGGCCGACGCCGAGCCGCTGGCCGAGCTGACCCGGATGGCGCCGCAGGACGCGGACGTGATGCAGGTCCTGCAGGAATTCCTCGAACGGGAGATCCACGGCCGGATTGCTGAATTTCTCCGCGGCCCCGACGCCACCGATCGCGCCACTGCCGCCGTCGCAGTGATCGGCGGCCTGATCTTCACTCGCTACCTCAACCCGCTGCGCCCGGCGGCAACCATGTCGGACGCGGACGTCCGCCGGATCATCGCCCCCGCCCTGCGGGCCGCACTGCAGCCGACCCGCAGGTCCAGGGCATCGGTGTAGTCGCCAGGCTCAAGGCCCGTGCGGTTCTCAGGCGGCGCCTGGGTGGACGTCAGCTCCAGGTGGCTCCGGCCTGCGCGCGGACGGTGGTGTTGAGCCGGTTGAACAGGTTCGTCAGCCCGATCATCAGTACGATCGCGGCCAACTGCTGCTCGTCGAAGTGGTCGGTCGCGGCGTCCCAGATCTCGTCCGTGACCGCGTCGGGCCGGTCGGCCAGCCGGGTCGCCGCCTCGGTCATCGCCAAGGCGGCGCGCTCAGCGTCGGTGAACAGGTTCGACTCCCTCCAGGCCACCACCTGATGCAACCGCTCATCGGTCTCACCGTGCTTCTTCGCACTGTCGATCCCGCCGAAGATGCAGGCCGAGCACCCGTTGATCTGGCTGGCCCGCAAGTGGACCAGCTCCATCGTCGTGGCGGGGACACCGCCCTTGTACATCGCCTTGTAGATGTTCTGGATCCCGGTCATCGCGTCCGGCAGGATCATCGCCGGGTTCTTCATCCGTTCAGTCATACTCCCCTGACGCAGCGGCCGCGGCAGATGTGACAGCGGTGCGCAGATCGATTCTGAGCCGCTCTTCCACCGGCACGGACGGGTCGGAGTACTGACCGGTGAGGCAGATCGGGCCAGTGAAGTCATGGAGGTTGGCGAAGACGGCTGACCAGTCGGCCAGGCCGTCGCCGGCTTGGCCGAACCACGTCTTCCAGCCTTCGCCGGTCCGGAGGTACTTCGCGTTCTTGAGGTTGACGATGCCGAGGCGGTGCTTGACCAGGGGGAGCGTGATGGCGGGGTCGTCGCCGGCGAGGGCGTCGTGGGCCGCGTCCCACACGACTTTGAACTCGGCGGGCAGGCCGTCCAGCAAGTGCAGGACGCCGAGGGACGAGGTGACGAAGTTGCCGTGGTGTTGCTGCACACCGACCTGTACGCCGTACTGCGTCACGAGGGCCGCCGCGTCCTCGAGTTGTTGGCGGATCCGGCGTACCGAAGCTGCATAACCGTCGGGGCCGACGGGGGCCATGATGCGGATCATGGGGACGCCCGCCTTGGCCGCTGCCGAGAACGCGCCCTCCGAGAGGTCGCTGGCGATGCTGATCGGCTCGACGCCCTCAGCCCGGAGCTGCTCGACGAAGGGTGGCAGGTCGGACTCTGCGGTGGCCGGGGTGACGAAGGCGGTGTCGCGGACGGGGATCTCGGCGCCGGTGAAGCCGAGGCCGGCGACGAGCTTGCCCAGCTCGTCGCCGGGCAGGCCGGACCAGGGTTTGGTGAAGACGGACCAGGTATAGGTCATGGTTTCAGCGGCCTCCAAGCCCGCTCATGGTGATGCCTCGGACGAACCAGCGCTGGGTGAGGAAGAAGAGCACGATCAACGGGACGGTGGTGATGGTTGCGGCCATCAACAGCAGGTTCCACTGCGTGCCGTTGGTGTCCTGGAAGACCTGCAGCCCGACGGCCGCCGTACGGGTGGAGTCGCTGTTGGAGATGACAAGCGGCCACAGGAGGTTGTTCCACTGACCGATGAACTTGAACACCGCGAGCGTCGCGATCGCCGGCACCGCCAGCGGCACGATCACCCGGGTGAACGCCTGCCACCGATTGGCGCCGTCCAGCCGGGCGGCCTCCTCGTAGTCGCGCGGGATGCCGAGGAAGAACTGCCGCAGCAGGAAGACGCCGAGCGCGGTGAACGCGTGCGGCAGGATCATCCCCGGCCAGGTGTCGATGCCGTGCAGCTTCGCGACCAGGATGAACTGCGGGATCAGCGTCACCTGCGACGGGATCATCAGCGTCGCCAGGTAGATCCCGAACAGCCAGTTCCGGCCGGGAAAGTTCAGCCGGGCGAACGCGTACGCCGCCAGCGCGGCCGTCACGGTCTCCAGCAGCGTCGTACCGGCCGCGAAGATGATCGTGTTGAGCAGGTACCGGCCGAGCGGGACCAGCTCGAAGGCCCGCTTCAGGTTCTCCGGATGCCAACTGCTCGGCCAGAACGACGGCTGCGCAGCCATCGACTCCGCATCGGACTGGAACGCGACCAGCACCATCATCACGACCGGTACCAGCGTCAGCGCGGTGACCAGGTAGCAGGCGAACACGACCAGCTTGCGAGTCGCCACCGGGTTCTTGAGCAGCGGGGTCAGGGCGTTAGTTGTCATAGTGGACGAGCCTCCGCTGCAGCACGAACTGTGCCGCGGTGATGACGACGATGAACCCGAACAGGACCAGCGACTGCGCCGCGGCGTACCCCTGGTCGTAGTTCTCGAAGCCGGTCCGGTAGATGTACATGACGAGCGTCGTGGTGCGCGATCCCGGCCCGCCGTTCGTCATGATGAGCGCCTGGTCGAAGACCTGGAACGAGCCGATGATCGAGGTCACGATCACGAAGAACAGCGCCGGCGACAGCATCGGCAGCGTGACGCTGCGGAAGCTCTGCCAGGCCGAACTGCCGTCGACCCTGGCCGCCTCGTAGAGCTGCTGCGGGATCGCCTGCAGGCCGGCCAGGAAGACGACCATGCCGAAGCCGAAGCTCTTCCAGACACTCATCGCGATCAGCGCGGGCATCGCCCAGTGGTCGCTGATCAGCCAGGCCGGCCCGTCGATGCCGAACCATCCCAGCACGGTGTTCACCAGGCCACCGTGGGGGATGTAGAGCCAGATCCAGACGAACGCGACCGCCACCGTGATCGTTGCATACGGCAACAGCAGCAGTGATCGGAAGACGGCGATCCGGCGCAGCCCCTGGTTGAGCAGCAAGGCCAGCCCGAGACTCACCAGGATCGTCAACGGAACGCTCACCAAGGTGAAGTACGCCGTGTTTCCCAGCGCCGACCAGAAGGTCGGGTCAGGGCCGAGCCGGGTGAAGTTCTTCAGGCCGGCCCAGGTCGGGCTGCTGAACAGGTTCCAGTTCAGCAACGAGATCACTCCGGCCGCGACCACCGGCCCGGCGGTGAAGATCAGGAAGCCGATCAGGCTGGGCAGGATGAACAGCCAGGCGGCCAGCGTCTCCTTGTTCCGCCAGCGTGGCGTCGGTCCGGTCGGTGAAGGTTTCGGCTTGCTGGGAAGTCTTGCCGGCAGGGTGTCGACAGCCATCCGGGATCACCCCTTCCGGGCTTCGGCTTGGCGGATGTTGTCCTGGTGCTGCTTCATCAGTACGTCGAGACGCGGCGTCAGCCCGTCGATGGCGTCCGGCACGGACACCTGGCCGAGGAACGTTCGCGGCAGGTCCTGACCGAGCAGCTGCTTGACCTGGTTCCAGTTGGTCGTCACGTCGAACGCGTGCCCGCCGGCCACCTTGCCGGCGAGGATGTCCTGCACGACTCCGAGGTTGTCGGGCGGCGGCTTGAACGCGCTGCCGGCGGACAGCCGGGCTGGGTTGTTGCGGCCGGCCTTCGCGTAGATGTCGAGGGCTCCGGTGCTGGTCAGGGTCTTGAGCAGTCGCCAGGCCAGCTCGAGATCCTTGCCCTTGACACCGGAGGGGATCGCGAAGGACGAGCCGGAGACTCTCGGCGTACTGCCGGCAGCCCCGGCCGGGAACGGGATGACGTCCCAGTCGAACTTCGCCTTGCGGACGTTGACCACCTGCCACGGTCCGTTCTGCATGAAGGCGACGTTGCCCTCCATGAAGTTGGCCAGCGAGCTCTCGGTCACCAGGTTGCTGATCGGCGGCGTCGCCTGGTCCTTGACGAACAGGTCGATCACGAACTGGATCGCCTGCATCGCCTCCGGCCTGTTCAGCGTGCTGACCGACTGGTCGTCGTTCATCACGTTGCCGCCGGCGCAGTAGATCCACGAGACCAGATCGTCGATCGCCGGCGCGCAGGTGAAGCCGTACTGGTCCGGTGGCTTCGTCAGCTCCTTCGCGAGATCGCGGAAGGTCTCCCACGTCATCGGCTCGGTCTTCGACGGCAGCTCGATCCCGGCCTTGGTCAGGATCGACTTGTTGTAGTACATGACCGTCGGCGCGACGTCGAAGCCGATCGCGTAGGTCTTGCCGTTGAAGGACGAGATCTTCCGGCTCAGCGGGTAGAAGTCGTCGGTCTTGAAGTCGGCGTCGGCGGCGATCAGGTCGTCGAGCGGCTGGTGGGCGCCGCGGGAGGCGTACGTCGGGATCAGGGTGCCGTTGAGTGCGGTGACCAGGCTCGCGGTACCGCTGACGAGTTGGAGGTCGAGCTTGGTCGGGTAGGGGCCGGACGGGGTGAGGGTCGGGATCGACTCGACCTTCAGTTGCTGCTCGACGTACTGGCTGAAGGCGTCCCAGACCTTGCGTTCGGCGGGGCTGCTGGACCACATCGACCAGGTGGCCGCGTTCTTGGGCGTTGATGAACAGGCTGTGAGTACTCCGGATGCGGCGACCGCGGCGCCCGTGTATTTCAGGAAGCTGCGGCGGGACAGCTCAGGGGACATTGCTGTACTCCTCTAGGTGAAGAGCAGGGTGATCGACTCGGCGCGGATGCGCTCCTCGTCGACCTGGACGCCCAGACCGGGCGCGGTGGGGACCGTTGCGACGGCCTTGGTGATGGTGAGCCCCTCGACGTACAGGTCCTCCAGCAGCTCGGGACCGTTCAGCTCCGCGGGCAGTGCCAGCTCGAGCTGGCTGAACAGATGCAGGGCGGCCGCGAAGCCGATGCCGCAGTCGGTCAGGCCGCTGGCGAGGATCTCGATGCCGTTGGAGAGCGCGACCTGAGCGGTCTTCAGCGCGTTCCGCAGGCCGCCTGCTTTGCAGATCTTCACGACGACCAGGTCAGCGGCGTCGAGGCGGACCGCCCGGGCCAGGTCCTGCGCGGTGAAGCTGCCCTCGTCGATCGCGATCGGCAGGTCGATCAGCTCGCGCAGCCGATGCATGGCGAGGGTGTCGGTACTCGGTACCGGTTGCTCGACGCAATGAATCGTCCGGACATGGCTGGTCCGGTCGAGGAGTTGTTTGAGCGCACTCGGCCGGTACGACTGGTTGGCATCAAGCCACAGCGGCTTGGCGCCGGCCACTTCCGCGACCGTCTCGATCGCGGCCGCGTCCGAGTCCAGGTCGCCCCCGATCTTCACCTTGTACGCCGAATAGTCCGACGACTGCTGAGCGTGCTCCCGCACGACGTCCGGAGCCCCGACGCCGATCGCCGAGCAGAGCGGAATCTCGTCATGCAGCTTCCCGCCGAGCAACGCATGCACCGGTACGCCGGCCAGCTTCCCCGCGGCATCATGCAGCGCGAGGTCGACCGCTGCCCGCGCGAACGGAAAGCCGTTCGAGACCGCAGGACTCAACCGCTTCGTCACCCGCTGGTGAAACAACTCGACGTCGAACGGCGTCAGCTCCAGCAGAATCGGCTCGAGATGACGCTTGATCACCACCGCGATCGTCTCCGCCGTCTCGTAGCTCCAACTGGGCAGCGCTCTCTGCTCACCCCAACCGACCACCCCGTCCTCGGTCGTGAGCTTCACGAAAACCACTGCCGCCGCCTGGTCCTGCGCCTTGTCGGGGGAACCGACCGCACCGCTGCCCAGCACGAACTGCCGCGCGAACGGCACCGCGACCGGGAAGACCTCGACCGACCTGATCCTGCTCATGCCGCGATCGCCCAGACCGCAGGATCCACGAAACCCGGCCCGCGAACGCCGTCCTCGAGCCACCTGATGACGTCCTCGACGACGTAGCCCGCCAAGGCGAGATGCCCTTCGACCGTGTCGCCCGCGATGTGCGGGGTCAGCAGCAGGTTCGACGCCGCGAGCACATCGGGTCCGAACTTCGGCGGCTCCGGATCGTACACATCGAGCGCTGCGAACAGCCGCCCGTCGAGGCAGTGCTCCAGCAACGCCGGCTGATCGACCGCCGGCCCCCGCGACGAGTTGACGACGATCGCGCCGTCCGGCAGTTGCTCGATCAGGTTCCGCGTCACCAGCCCACGCGTCTCCGGCACATCCGGCACATGGATGGAGACGAACCGGGACTGCAACGCCTCCTCCAGCTCGACCACCCGTACGCCGAGTTGCTGCGCGCGCTCGCTGGTCAGGTACGGGTCGTAGACGACGACGTCGCAACCGAACGGCTTGAGCAGCGTGATCAGCGCGCGGGCGGTCGAGCTGGCGCCGAGGATGCCGACCTGCTGGCCGGCGAGCTCGCCACCTCTGAGCTGCGGTTGTTTCCAGCCGCCGGCGCGGAGTGCCTGGTCGAACTGGGGGAGCCGGCGCGCCAGCGTGAGCATCGAGGCGAGGCAGTACTCGCCGACCGACCAGGCGATCCGGGTGCCGGCCGAGAAGACGGCGACGCCCTGGCCGAGGATCGCCGGGTCGACGAGCTTCTTGACCGAGCCGGCCGCGTGCGCGACCACCTTCGGTCCGTTGCCGTCCGCCCAGAGCGCCTTGTCGAGATGCGGCGTACCCCAGCTGGTCAGGAGCACGTCGCTCCCGGCGGCGAGCTCGGCGACCACCTCGGGGCTCAGGTCGGAACCGGCCCAGCTGACGTCGAACCGCTGGTTGAGCAGCTCCCGGGTCTGTGGGCTGCAGACGTCGTCGGCGCGGTCGGGCGTCATCACCACGGCAAGTGTGGACAAGCTGACTCCTCAGGTCGGGATCTCGTTGACCCGAAGGTAAGGGCTTTCCGTTATGCTCGTCCAAACCCATTTCCGCATCGACCGATACCGTGAGGGCATCGCCATGGATCTGTCCCTGCAGCAGTTGCGTGGATTCGTCGCGGTCGCCGAGGAACAGCATTTCGGTCGCGCCGCCCAGCGGCTCAACCTGACCCAGCCACCGCTGACCCGGCAGATCCAGGGGCTGGAGCGCTCTTTGGGCGTCAGCCTGTTCGACCGGACCGGCAGGGGAGTGCGGCTCACGGCGGCCGGCCAGGTCTTCCTCGAGCACTCTCGGCGGGTGCTCGCGTTGCTCGAGGTCGCGCCCGATGCGGCTCGGCGCGCGGCCGACGGGCAGACCGGGACGCTGCGGGTCGCGTTCACGGCGATCGGGGCGTACGCCGTACTGGCCGACTTCCTGACGATGGTGAGCAAGCGGACCCCGGCGGTGACGGCGGAGCTGACCGAGCTGGTGAGTCCGGATCAGTTCGAGGCGCTGGCGAATCTGGAGATCGATCTGGGCATCGTCCGGCCGCCGATTCCGGCGCAGTTCGACTCGGTGCTGGTGCATTCGGAGGATCTCGTGCTCGCCGTACCGGCCGATCACAAGCTGGCCGACGGACGGAGCGCTGTCTCGCTGGCCGACGTGACGGACGACTACATCGGCTACAGCCCCGAAGGGTCGCAGTACCTGCACGACATCTGCGCCGCGATGATCGGGATGAACCGGTACGCCGTCAGCCAGCTCGCGTCGCAGGTACCGACGATGCTCGCGCTGGTGCGGGCCGGGCTGGGGTGCGCGCTGATCCCGCGGTCGATCATGGCGATGGGCGTGCAGGGGGTGCGGTACCGCGAGCTGGACGCGGCGGACGCGCACTCGGTGACGCTGCATGCGGCGTGGAGTCCGGACAGCCCGAATCCAGCTCTCCAGCGCCTCGCCGAGGCACTGAAGGCAGATCCACATCTGGATGCCTGACAGTCGAGCTTGACCTAGAGTCGGCTCTAGTTCGTACTGTCGGTTCCATGAGCACCCCACAGCACAAGATCGGCTCGGGCTTCGGGCACGGCACCAAGGCGGACGAGGTCCTCGCAGGCATCGACCTCAGCGGCAAACTCGCGCTCGTCACCGGCGGCTACTCCGGCATCGGGATCGAGACGACCCGCGCGCTGGCGAAGGCGGGCGCCCAGGTCGTCGTACCGGCTCGGCGGCCGGACGCGGCTCGCGAAGCGCTCGCTGAGATCTCCGGTGTCGAGGTCGGTGAGCTGGATCTGGCCGACCTGGCCAGTGTGCAGGCCTTCGCCGCGGGCTTTCTCGACTCCGGCCGGTCGATCGACATCCAGATCAACAACGCGGCCGTGATGGCCAACCCGGAGACGCGGGTCGGGCCGGGCTGGGAATCGCAGTTCGCCACCAACCACCTCGGGCACTACGCGCTGACCAACCAGCTGTGGCCGGCACTCGCCGCTGACGGTGGTGCGCGGGTGGTGTCGTTGTCGTCGTCGGGTCATCGGCGGTCGGACATCCGGTGGGACGACCCGCAGTTCACCCAGGGGTACGAGAAGTGGGCGGCGTACGGGCAGGCCAAGACGGCCAACTCGCTCTTCGCGGTGCAGCTCGATGCCTTGGGCAAGGATTCCGGCGTACGGGCCTTCGCGGTGCACCCGGGTGGGATCCTGACGCCGTTGCAGCGGCACCTGCAGCGGGAGGAGATGGTCGGGTTCGGGTGGATCGACGAAGAGGGCAACCTGGCGCGGCCGGATCTGTTCAAGACGCCCGAAGGCGGCGCGTCCACCTCGGTGTGGGCGGCCACTTCGCCGCAGCTCGACGGCCAGGGCGGTGTCTTCTGCGAGGACTGCGAGATCGCCGAGTTGTCGACGGACGACGCGCCCGGCGTCCGGCCTTATGCCGTCGATCCGGCGTCGGCCGCGCGGCTGTGGACGCTGTCCGCCGAGCTCACCGGGGTCAACGCGTTCAAGTAATCTGACCGCATCACTACTTCAACGATCGTCAGCGCCCTCCGCGCCGCCGGCTGCGTCTTCGCCGAGGACGAGGCGGACCTGCTGATCGCGGCAGCCCGCGACGACGCCGAGCTCGCCCACATGGTCGAGCAACGCGTCGCCGGGCTGCCCATCGAACACATCGTCGGCTACGCGGACTTCTGCGGCCTGCGCATCCTGCTCGACCCCGGCGTCTTCGTCCCACGCCGCCGCACCGAACACCTGGTCGCCGAAGCCCTCCAGCTCACCCACCCAGGATCGCTCGTCGTAGACCTCTGCTGCGGCTCGGGCGCCCTCGGCGTCGCCGTCCACGCAGGCCAACCCGACATCGCCCTGTACGCCGCCGACCTGGACCCGGTGGCAGTCGCCTGCGCCCGCCGCAACGTCGAACCCCTCGGCGGCCACGTCACCCAAGGCAACCTGTACGCCGCCCTGCCACCCGCGTTGCGCGGCCGCATCAACGTCCTGCTCTCCAACGTTCCCTACGTCCCCACCAACGAAATCCCCTTCCTTCCCGCCGAAGCCCGCCTCCACGAACCCCGCACCACCCTCGACGGCGGCACCGACGGCCTGGAAATCGTCCGCCAGGTAGCCGCCGGAGCCTTCACCTGGCTGGCCCCCGGAGGCACCATGCTGACTGAAACAACCGAAGCCCAAGCCCCCATCGCAGCCGCCCTCCTCACCGAGTCCGGCCTCACCCCCCGCATCACCACCTCCGAAGAGCTCTACGCCACCGCGGTCATCGGCACCAAGCAGTAGCCCGATGCCACTGGAGTCAACCTCACCGAGAAGTAGCCCGACGCAACCAAGCCAGCCGGCGATGCAGTCGTCGGGCATCTGGTCGGGATGTTCGCCGAGGCGTCGGATATGTGGGTCGGGAGCAAGGCTGAGCTGGTGAGCATGTACGTACGCAGCGACCAACGAGGGCAAGGGGTTGGCGGGCGATTGGTGGATGCGTTTGTCGAGTGGGCCAAGGGGCGTGGAGCCGCGCGGATGCACGTCACGGCGTACTCGGAGAATGCTGCGGCGCTGCGGCTGTACGAGAGCCGGGGGTTCGCGCCGAAGTCGGTGACGCTGGCCGTCGACCTTGATCCGGGTACGTAGTACTGCCTGATCGGGTAAAAGGGTTGGAGGTCGGGGCGTGCGGTGGAGACGATGTGGGTCTAATGGCTAAGCACATCGCGTTCCTGACCATCCCGGCCGCGGGGCACATCAACCCGACTCTTCCCTTGGTCGCCGAGCTTGTCCGGCGCGGGCATCGAGTGACTTATGCGACCGGACCAGCGTTCGGCGACGCGGTCAGAGCGGCCGGGGCCGAGTTGGTGGAGCTGGATTGGGAGCCGAAGGCGATCAAGGTCGCCCGGACCGGGCAGACGACCGAGGACCTCGCCAGGATGCTGTCCAGCTTCGTGAACAGCGCGCGACGAGTGACGCCGGCGGTTGAGAAGTGGCTGGTCGACGATCGGCCGGATCTGTTCGTGTACGACATGATGACGTTCATCGGCCCAGCCCTCGCCGCCAAGCTCGGGCTGCTGGAAGCGTCCACGGTCGCGAACTTCGCCGGGAACGAGCACTTCAACCTCACGCAGGCGCTGGTGCCGGCCGACTTCGACCCGACGCATCCGAAGTTCCAGGAGTTCCTGGCCGCACGAGCGCAGTACGCGAAGGACTTCGACGTACCACTCGAGACGGTCGCCACCGCGGGTGCGATCGCGCCGATGAACCTGGTCTTCATCCCACGCGAGTTCCAGCTGTCGGGGGAGACCTTCGACGGCCGCTTCCACTTCGCCGGACCCGCGATCGGCGCCCGTACCGCCGTCTCCGACTGGACTTCACCCGGCTCACCGCTGCTCTTCATCTCACTCGGTACCGCCGTCAACGACCGCCCCGACTTCTTCACCACCTGCGCCAAAGCCTTCGGCAACACCAACTGGAACGTAGCAATGGCAATCGGCAACGAGGTCAACCTGGCTGACCTGGGCGAGATCCCAGCCAACTTCGACATCCGCCCGTACTTCCCCCAGCCGCTCGTCCTGCAACACGCGGACGTCTTCCTCTCCCACGCCGGAATGAACTCCGTCATGGAGTCCCTCCTCAACCAGGTGCCCTTGGCAACCTACCCCCAGACCGCCGAACAATCCGCCAACGCCAACCGAGTCACCGAGCTAGCCCTAGGCCACCGCCTCCCCAACGACGTCACCCCCGACCTCCTCCGAGCCACCGTCGACAAGATCACCACCGACGAGACCATCCGCAAGAACCTCGCCGAAATGGCCGCCCACATCCACACCGCAGGCGGCGCACCCGGCGCCGCAGACGCCCTTGAGTCCTATCTCGCCAGGAACCGCTGAGCCAACTCCGCCACCAGCAACTCCAGGGCGGCCCGCTGACCTGACTCCACCGCCGGGAGCGGCTGCTGCCTACTACCGACCCCGGAGGGGTGGGGTTGGTAGTTTGCGCCGGTGACCGACTTCTGGGTGCATGGGGTGAACGCACTGGATGACGATGCTGCTGCTCGTCTGGCGGCGGTGCATCCGGAGTGGTGGTTCAGCGATGGCGACGTGCCGCCGGAGGGGGCGGCGTACGACGTGCTGGTGGCGGGGCGGCCCAGTCTTCAGTTGCTGACGGCATCGAAGCGGTTGCGTACGTTGGTGATTCCGTTCGCGGGAGTGCCTGCGACCACCTCCGAGCTGCTGCGTGCTCACCCGGAGATCGCGGTGCGGACTGTTCACCACATGGCCGGGCCGACGGCTGAGCTCGCGCTTGGGTTGGTGCTGGCCGCCGCCCGTGCTCTGGTCCCGGCGGATCAGGCGATGCGTGTCGGTGACTGGACGCCCCGGTTCGTACCTCCGACGCCGACGATGATTCTGGCCGAGCATCCGGCGGTGGTCGTCGGGTACGGCGAGGTCGGCCGGCGGGTGGCGCGGTCGCTGGTTGCGCTCGACATGGAGGTGCATGCGATCCGGGGGAGTACCAGTTCGCCGTACGCCGATGGCGACGTGCTCGTGCACCCGACGGACGAGTTCGCCACTCTCGCCAGCCGCGCGCGGGTCGTCGTACTGGCTGCACCCGCGACACCAAGGACAGCCGGGCTGCTCAGTGCCGAGGTGATCGACGGGTTGCCAACGCCAAGTGTGGTGGTGAACGTCGCACGCGCCACCCTGGTCGATGAGAAAGCGCTCTACAACCGCCTGCTGACCGGCGAGATCGCCGCCGGCCTCGACGTCTGGTGGACCGAGGCGTCCTCGGCCGACGCCGCCACCGGAGTAGCAGCATCGGCCGAGCCTTTCCACGAACTCCCGAACGTCGTCCTCAGCCCCCACCGCGGCGGCGCCTTCAACCTCCGCGAGGTACGAGACCTCCGCCTCGCCGAGGTCGAGAAGGCCTTGGTCACACTCGCCGGAGGACGTGCAGCAGGTAGTCGCGACGGTTGAGCGGATCGTTGTCGGTGCGTGGACGGTTGGGAATCGGACCCGTGACCGGCTGATACCGCTCGAACGACGACTCCAGCACACCCTCGCCACGGGACAGCCCAGGCAACTGCTGCTCCAGCTGATAGACAGCAGCCGCCGGGATCTCCCCTTCCAGCACAGAGGTCTCAGCACCCAGCGCCGGTACCTGCGGAATCGCCCGGAGCCGAGCCAGCGCTGCCAGTACGCCGCGAGCCGTGTCCGTCGGGATCTCCAACCGGAAGTGATGCATCGGCTCGTACACCGTCGTACCGGCCTCCCGCAGCGCCGTCATCAAGACCAGCGGCGTGAGATTGCGGAAGTCGCCGGCCGTGCTCGACATGCTCTTGTCGAAGACCGCATGCGCGTGACTCTGCCGCGCCGAGTAGCCCGAGTGGGTCATCACCACCTGCACGTCCGGGATCTGCCAGCCGTGGATGCCCTGCCGCAGCGTGTCGTGAACGGTCTCCGCGACCGCCTTGATGAACGCGTACGGCATCGAGCCCAACTCGACCTCGAGCCGGAAGCTGACCCCTTCGTTGACCGGCGCCGGCTCGACCCGCAGCCCGACCGTCGCGAGGAACGGGTTCGGATCCTGCTTGTTGAACTCGACCGCGGTCCCGATCCCGTCCAGCCGCTCGATGCAGATCGTCGTCGTCTCCCGGAACGTGACGTCGATCCCGAACTCGCCGGCCAGCGTCGCCTGGATGACCTCCTTCTGTACCTCGCCGTACAGGGACACGAAGGTCTCCTGGCGGATGTCGTCCTGCCGCAGGTTGATCAACGGATCCTGCTCAGCGAGCTGAGACAGCGCCACCTGCAGGTTGCCCTTGTCCGACGGCCGCACCGGCGCGATCACCGTCTCCAGCGTCGGGGGAGCGAAGTAGCCGCTCTCGGCGCTGCTGCCCTCGACCCCGATCACATCACCGATCTGGATCTCGCCGAGTCCCCACAGCTTGCCGATCTGCCCAGCGGTGACCTCCGGCCGGGTCAGCACGGAACCACCGTCGAACACGCTGATCGACGTCACCTTCGACTCCCGGTCGCCGTGGAACCGCAGGCGATCCCGGGTCCGGATCGCACCGGAGAACATCCGCACGAACGCGATCTTCTCCCCGGCCCGTCCACGCTCGACCTTGAACACCGACCCCGACACAGGTCCGTCGACGTCACCCTCGGCCGCGGGCAGCAGTTCGCGGATCGCCGCGAGCAGTTCGTCGATCCCGGCGCCGGTGATCGCCGATCCGAAGTACACCGGATGCACGCGCGCCTGCCGCGTCTGCTCGACCAGCTTGCCGCGCAGGACGTCGTACGACAGCGCATGCTCGTTCTCGACGAAGGTCGTCAACAGTTGATCGTCATTGACGGCAAGTACCTCGATCAACATCTGCAAGAAGTCGGGATCGTCCTGTCCGTACTGCGTGAAGCCGGCGCCCGGGCTGCCCAGACCGGTCGCCGCTCCCATCGCGATGACGCCGGCCGACAACCGTTCCCCGATGCTCTTCAGCAACTCGGGCGCCTGGGCGCCGCGGCGGTCGAGCTTGTTGACGAAGATCAGGGTCGGGATCCGGAGCCGTTGCAGGGTCCGCATCAGGACGCGCGTCTGCGCCTGGACGCCCTCGACCGCCGAGATGACCAGCACCGCGCCGTCCAGCACGCTGAGCGCCCGTTCCACCTCGGCGATGAAATCCGGGTGGCCGGGAGTGTCGATCAGGTTGACCGTGACGTCGTCGATCGCGAACGACACGACCGCGGACTTGATCGTGATCCCGCGCCGGCGTTCCAGCGCGAGCGAGTCGGTCTGGGTGCTGCCGTCGTCGACGCTGCCGACCTCGTCGATGACCCCGGCGGCGTAGAGGAGCCGCTCGGTCAGGCTGGTCTTACCGGCGTCGACATGCGCCAGGATTCCCAAGTTCAGTGTTCGCACGCAGCTTCATGTCCCTTGAAGAGGAGGTATGGCCTTCCTGGGTGAACATGAAGTGAGGTCGCATTCCGTGCGCTCCTTGGTGAGAACTACTTGGCTGAGGTGCCGCAACCCGGAGTACAGCAGAGACCGCTCCGGTGCAGCAATCGGTTTTCCGCGTGCAGGCGGCTGTCAGCTGCGTGGCGTGGGGTGCAACAGCTCGATCAGATGGTCCAACAGGTCTGCCGGCTCGTCCGGCAGCCGGAACTGGGACTGGATCTGCAGGCCGTCGGACAAGGCGATCAGGACGGTGGCGATCTTCTCCGGATCTGCTGCCGTGTTGATCGTTCCGCGCGCCTGCCGGTCCCGAATGCCTTCGGCCAGCGCCTCGCGCAGCCGTTGATAACGCTCCACGAAGTACTCGTGCGCGCCATGCTGCCGATCGCCGGCCTCCGCCGAGAACGTCGAGTACAACTGGACGAGACCCGGAACGTCTGCGTTGTGCCGCACGATGGCGCCGAGTTTGCCGACCGCGTCGGAGTCGTCGCCCAGGCGCGTCGTGTCCGCTTCGTCCCGCGCCCGCAGGACCTCCTCGAAGAGCTTCTCCTTCGACCCGAAGTAGTGCAGCAGGCCCGCCTCGCTCAGCCCGACGGCACCGGCCAGCTCGCGCGTCGACGTCTTGCGATAGCCCTGCCGGGCGATCACCTCGAGCGCCACGGTCAGGATCTCCTCGCGCTTGGCGACACCCTTCGCGTACGGCCCTCTTTGTGCCATGTCCCAAAACCTAGCATCACTCGGTTTTCACGCCTACAGTGACACCCATGAGCCCGACTCCCGCTGACTTCACCGATCTCCTCGGTCGCCTCACACTCGAGCAGAAGGTCCTGCTCCTCACCGGCCAGGACTTCTGGTCGACCCACCCGCTGTCCGGCATCGGGCTGCGGTCGATGGTTCTGTCCGACGGTCCCAGCGGTGTCCGCGGCCCGGTCTGGGACGAGCGCGACCCATCGCTCAACCTCCCGTCCGCGACCGCGCTCTCGTCGTCCTGGGACCTTGCCGTCGCCCACCGGTACGGCGTGGTGTCCGCACTCGAAGCCCGCCGCAAAGGGGTGGACGTCGTCCTCGGTCCGACGATCAACCTGCACCGATCGCCCCTCGGCGGGCGTCACTTCGAGGCGTTCAGCGAGGACCCTGTACTGACCGCCGGCCTGGCCGCGGCCTACGTGGCCGGCGTGCAGGAGCTCGGCGTCGGTGCCACCCCGAAGCACTACGTCGCGAACGACTTCGAGACCGACCGCTTCACCGCGGACGTCGTGGTCAGCCAGCGCGCACTGCACGAGGTGTACCTGCTCGCCTTCGAGCAGGCGGTCACCGAGGCCGAGGCGTGGCTGGTGATGAGCGCCTACAACTCGATCAACGGCGTGACCGCGTCGGAGAACGAACTGCTCGAGACTCCGCTGAACAGCGAGTGGGGCTTCGACGGCGTCGTCGTCAGCGACTGGACCGCCGTACGCAGCGTGGAAAGCGCGAAACACTCGCAGGACCTGGCGATGCCGGGCCCGATCGGGGCCTGGGGGGATGCCTTGGTCGAGGCCGTGCGGTCGGGCGAAGTCGAGGAGAAGGCGATCGACCGGAAGGTGCTGCGGCTGCTCGCGCTGGCGGCCCGGGTCGGCGCCCTCGAAGGGTTCGAGAAGCCGGCTGCGGTTCCGGAGGTCGACACCGTCGCCTTCGCGCGCTCGGCGGCGGCCGAAGGATCGGTTCTGCTGCACAACGCCGGCGAGCTGCCCTGGAACGCGAGCACACTCCAGCGGATCGCGGTCATCGGGCACAACGCGCGGGACGCGCGGACCCAGGGCGGCGGCAGCGCGACCGTCATCCCGGCGTCAGTGGTCTCGCCACTCGACGGACTCCGTGCGGCCCTGCCGGATACCGAGGTGACGTACTCGATCGGCGCAGTGGTCCAAGAAGGTGTCGCGGAGCTGCCGTTGTCGACGATGACCAACCCGGAGACCGGCCGGCCCGGCGCCCGGACCCGCTTCCTGGCCGAGGACGGCTCCGAGCTGTTCGCCGAGGATCGTTTCTCCAGCGCGCTCGTCTATCTCGGCGGGAACGCGCCGGTCGGCGACACGTCGGTCTTCGAGTTCCGTACGACGTACACGCCGGGGGAGTCCGGGGCGGTGCTGCTCGGGTTCGCCTCGGTCGGCCGCGGCCGCATCTATGCCGACGGCAAGCTTCTCCGCGAGGACACCGCCGTACCGGTCGGGGCGGACCTCGGCGCCGCCCTGCTGTCACCGCCATCCATCTCCACCCCGCTCGACGTGATCGCCGGCCGTCCGGTCGACGTCCGCGTGGAACTGGAGTTGCAGCGCTCGGAAGGGGATCTCGGCAACGCCCTGAGCATCACCGTCGGCGTCGAGCCGGACCGCTCGGACCCGCAGGCGCTGATCAACGAGGCCGTCGCGGCCGCCCGGGCCGCGGACGTAGCGGTCGTGGTGGTCGGCACCAACTCCAAGGTCGAGTCCGAAGGCCACGACCGGACCACCCTCGCGCTCCCCGGCCATCAGGACGAGCTGGTACGAGCCGTAGCCGCAGCGAACCCGCGGACTGTCGTGGTCGTCAACGCAGGCTCGCCTGTCCTGATGCCCTGGCGTGACGAAGTCGCCGCACTCCTGGTCACCTACTTCGGCGGCCAGGAGTACGGCAACGCACTGGCCGACGTCCTGCTGGGCGTCGTCGAGCCCGGTGGCAGGCTCCCGACGACATGGCCGCGCGAGGAGGCCGACGTACCGGTCATCGCTGTCACTCCGCGGGACGGCACGGTCAGGTACGACGAAGGCGTCCACATCGGGTACCGCGCCTGGCTCCGCGCCGGGACCGAACCGGCCTTCGCCTTCGGGCACGGCCTCGGCTACACCACCTGGTCGCTGTCCAACCTCCGCGCCTCCGCGACCTCTGTCACCGTGACCGTCCACAACACCGGCCGGCGATCCGGCAAACATGTGATCCAGGTGTACGCCGAACGCCCCGGAAGCACGGTGGATCGGCCGATCCGCTGGCTGGCCGGCTTCGCCGTCGTCCGCCTGGAGGCAGGCGAAACCAGCGAGCTCACCGTCCCCCTGCACGCCCATACCTTCGAGTACTGGGACAACACCTGGACCACCGAGCCCGGCACCTTCACGCTCCGCGTCGGCTCGTCGGTATCGGACCTACCGCTGTCGACGGAGCTCCAGGTCCGTGCTCTTTGAGGTCAATCGATGAGAGTGCCGATGTGGGCGCCGGAGCTGATCGCCGCGGCGGCGCCGTCGTGGTCGATGTCGAAGACGTGCAGGGGGAGTGCGTGGTCGCGGGCGAGGATGAACGCGCTCTGGTCCATCACGCCCAGGCCCTTGTCGATGACCTCTTGGTAGCTGAGGCGGTCGAAACGGCGGGCGGTGGCGACCTGGTTCGGATCGGCGTCGTACACGCCGTCGGTGCCGTTCTTCGCCACCAGCAGCGCGTCCGCGCTCAGCTCGATCGCGCGCTGGACCGACGGATAGTCGGTGGTGTGGAACGGCTGGCCGTTTCCGCAGGCCAGCAAGACGATGCCGCCCTTCTCCAGATGGCGCAGCGCGCGCAGCCGGATGTACGGCTCGGCCAGGTTGTTGATCGGGATCGCGGTCATCAGCCGGACGTTCTTCGCACCGAGCGCCGAGAGCCGGCCGCGCAGCAACACCGCGTTGATGACGGTGCCGAGCATGCCGATGTTGTCGGCCTCGACCCGGTCGATACCCCAGTCCTCGGCCCGGTTGCCGCGGAACACGTTCCCGCCGCCGACGACCACCGCCACCTGGACGCCGGTCTCGTGCACGGCGATCACCTCACGCGCCAGATGCGTCAGGCTGTCGCTGTTGAAGCCGAACTCGGCCGATCCCGCGATCGCCTGGCCGGACAACTTGATGACAAGCCTTCGGTACATCGGAGCTCCTCACAGCACAGATGGACGGCGCGGGTCAGAAGGCGGTGATCGTCCGCGGTGCCCGCTCCGCCCGGGACAGCGTACGCAGTACTGCGCTCGCACCGTGGCGCCGGACGGAGAGTCGCGTCAGCAGACCCACCACCGTCTCCACCGCCCTCGGCGGCAGCTCCGGCGTCGGCAGCCCCACACTGACGGCCAGATCGTCGGAGTGCACGGCCAGCTCCATCAGCCTGGTCAGCAACATGTCGTCGAGCATCAGCGACCACGGCCCCCACAACGAGATCCGGACCGGACGGTCGGCGATCTGCGGCAACTCGGCGGTGAGCTGGTCGAGCGCCGCGTCCAGCCGATCCGCCAGTACTACGGGACCGTCCGCCGCGACGAGATCGCCACCGGACCTGATCCGCAGACTGATCTCGTCGTCCAGGCCGGCGTCGATCCACTCGACCCTGGCGTAGTGGTCGAGCACCGAGATCGTCGGCTCGGTCGGGATCGGTGACGCGACGATCTCCGGGATCGCGAGAACCTGGAAGGCCAGGTGACCCGCCAGACCGCTCACACTGAACTCCTCCAGCGCGCTCGGCTTCGACCATGCCTCGATGACCGCCGGCTCGCGCAGCAGCTGCGCCGCGGACCTACCGACGGCGAGGAAGTCTTGTCTGATCACGCTTCATTCTCACCGATTGCTTGGTCGAGCGAGCGGTAGGTGCGGTTGCTTGCGGCCGCAGCACGTTGCTCTCGGCCGGTGGCTTCGATGTAGTTCTGGCTGGTGGCGAGGCTGGCGTGGCCGAGCAGCCGCATGATCTCGGAGGCGGTCGCGCCGTCCTCGGCGAGCCTGGTGGCGAACGTGTGGCGCAGAGCGTGGAGATTCGCGCCGGCGGGGACCCGATCGTGCAGACCGGCCCAGCGGTAGCAGGACTTCACGAGATACTCGAGGCCGCCACGACCGATCGGCTCGCCGGTACGGTCCAGCAGGAGCTTGGTGGAGCGGCCGAATCGCTTGCGTGGAAAGCGTTGTACGCACGAATCGACGTACGTCTCGATGATCTTGGCCATGATCGGCTCGACCGGGATCGAGCGGTCGCGACTGCCTTTGCCGTGGACGTGCAGGCGCATCTCGCCGGCGCGGCCGGCCAGCGAATCCGCTGTCAGGGTGCGCATCTCGCCGGATCTCAGCCCGGCGACGAGACCGAGCGCGATGACGAGGACGTCACGCTCCGGCCAGGGGTCACGCGATTGTCGGGCACCGTCGGCGACCGAGCGGAGTAGGACTTCCGGGGTGTCCTCGCCGCGGAGAGGCTTGGGGGAGAGGGGAGGGGTTTTGGGTCTGGCCACTGCCCCCATCGGGTTGCCGGCCAGGAGGCTGTCGGACACGCAGAAGGTGAGGAACTGGTTCCAGGTGGACCAGGCGCGGAGCACGGAACTCTTGGCGTGGCTGTCGGCGAACGCACCGAACGCGGCCCGTAGAGCATGGGCGGTGAGGTCGTCGACCTCGAGGTGCTCGGCCTCGACGTCGAGGTGGGTGCAGAGCAGCGTGGTGATGCCGGCCAGGTCGCGGCGGTAGGCGTCGGTGGTGTGGGGGGAGTCCTTGCGAGGACGCCGGGCAGCGAAGAACGCCGACTGAGCTGCGAGAACCTTCATGGGGGAGTTGTACCGGCCGCCACCGACAGTTTGCGATCGATGCCCGACTCCCCTGGTCGTCTTCCTTGCGTCAGGCAACAATCTCGGCTGAAACCTGCTGCATAATGGTGATTATGCATGACGGAACCGGCGCCGGCCGCCGGGCTGTCTTCGGGGGATAAATGCATCGACTTCGATGGTCATCGTCATTTCGACACCCGGCGCCGGATCCCGAGCTCCACCAGACGGCTCGGCTACGACGAACCTGGCGACGGTTCCCACAGCAGGACGCTCTGAGAGCCGCTGACAGAACTCGTCGTACGGGCGGCGAGCTGATCATCAGCGTCGAAGACAGCTCCTGGCCGCTCTCCTGAGCCTTCTCCCTGAATGTCCGATAACTGACATTATGTCAACTAGTACGGAATCGGCCCCTCTCCTAGGATGAGGTTCTGGCGTCGGCCGACGCCCAGCCTCTGTAGATCTGCCCCAGCCGGGTCTTCGAGATGGCGAAGGGGAATCCGCCCTCAAGGCCAACCGTTGGTGTCCAGGCCTGGATCGAATGTCACGTCGCTGGGGGGGCGAAGACATGTCGAGGAGGCTTGTCATGACCAAGCAAGGAAGCTTCAAACGCGCCGTCCGCGACCGCGCCCGCCAGACCGGTCAGCGGTATACGCAAGCACTGGCTGATCTGGAGCAGATCAATCGATCGCCGTTCGCCCGGACCCGCCCGTTCGAGCACGCCGACCTCAAGAACCATCTCGAGACGCGGTACGGCATCCAGATCAGCTCGCTGGCGCCCATCGACGACGACCCGGCCACCAGGCCCAACGGCTCGTGGCCCGGCCACTACCCGTCGACCTTGTTTGTCCGTCGGGAGGACGGTCCGCCATGGATCGCCCGCGTGTTCTCGTCGCCGGCCGATCAGCTCGCTCGGGTCGAAGGCGACGCAGAGATCCTGCGCTTCCTGGCTGCGCACGACTTCCCCGCTGAACGGATCGCTCACGCTGATCCGGTCTCTGTGTTCGAGGACAGCGGCGTGATCGTGACCCAGTTCATCGAAGGCGGGCGCCCGGGCGGCGAGCACGGCAACAGCGAACACGCCGAGATCGCCCAGGAACTGGGCAGTCTGCTCGGCCGACTGCACGCACTCCCCCGGGCCGACGGCGCGATCGCCAGAGACGGCGGTGCCGAGGAAGCCGACGGCGGCTTCTACGTGGGTCGACCGAAACAGGATCTGGCCGCGGCGATGAGCTTTCTCGTGGCTGTCGAGGGCAAAGTGAGCGCGGCCGGCCGGGAGAAGTTCGACTGGCTGCGCGATCAGATCGAGAACGCCGACGACGCCGAAGGACTGCCCGAGGCGCTCACTCACAGTAACTATCATCTCTGGGCCGCCGTCGGCCATCCCGGCGATCTCGCGATCGTAGGCTGGGCCGGCTCCGGGCGAGGACCGCGACTCCCTGCACTCGCCTGGCTCATCCGAACCACCGCTGAAGGCAACCCGGACAACATCGACGCCGTCGTGCGCGGCTACCGCGAGCACGTCCAGCTCACCGACGACGAACTCCAGCGACTCCCCCGGATCCTGACCATGCGACCGCTGTGGCTGGCTTGCCTCGACTACCGAATGACCGTCAACAACGGTGGCACGCCAACCCTCGACGAAGGTTGGCTGCACCCAGGAAGTATCGAACACGCCGAACAACTGGCAGCCCGCGCCGTCACAGCCTTGAGCTGATCACCCCACAGCTATCCCTCTCCTAGGACAGGGAAGGTCGGCCCTTCTTTCTGGAAAGATCTTTGGGGAAGTTCTGAGCCGGTGTCGGATACGGATTCGGGAGTTCGTTGCAGGGGTGAGCGGCTGCCCGGCAGGGACGCCTGGAACCACAGGAGATGAGTTGAGATGCAGTATCTGGTTTCTGTGATCGCCGACGAGGCCACCCACGCCGGTACGCCGGAGGAGCGGGCGGCGATCAGCGTGTTCAACGAGCGGATCATCGCCGACGGCAACTGGGTCTTCGCGGGTGGACTCGCCGGACCGAGCTCGGCGACGGTGATCGACAACCGCGGTGCCGAGGCGGTGTTCACCGACGGGCCGTTCGTGGAGTCGAAGGAGTTCCTCGCCGGGTTCTGGGTGATGGAGGCGGCCGATCTCGACGAGGCGCTCAAGCTGGCCGCCGAGGGGTCGAAGGTCTGCAACCGTCGCGTCGAGGTGCGGCCGTTCCTGTGACCGAGGTCGAGGCGGCGATCACCCGGGTCCACCACGAGGAGTGGGCGCGGGTGGTTGCCTCCCTGGCCAGACGGTTCGGTGATCTCGACATCGCCGAGGAGGCGGCGGCCGAGGCGTTCGCGGTCGCGGTCGAGAAGTGGCCGGTGGACGGCGTACCGCCGAATCCCGGCGCCTGGCTGACGACCACTGCCAATCGCAAGGCGATCGACCGGATCCGCCGGGAGAGCAAGCGCGACGACAAGCACAAGGAGGCTCAGATGTTGTCCGACGACGAACCGCCCGAGTCCCTTGGCGCGATCGACGACGAGCGGCTCCGGCTGATCTTCACGTGTTGCCACCCGGCGCTCGCGATGGAGACCCGGATGGCGCTGACGCTGCGGATGGTCGGTGGGCTGACCGTGCCGGAGATCGCCCGGGCGTTCCTGGTGCAGGAGACCGCGATGGGTCAGCGGATCACTCGCGCGAAGGCGAAGATCAAGGCGGCGCGGATCCCCTATCGGGTGCCGGCCGCGGAGGATCTGCCGGCCCGGGTGTCCGGCGTACTGGCTGTGTTGTTCCTGGTTTTCAACGAGGGGTATCTGGCGACCGGACCGGATACGGATCCTGTACGTCACGAGCTGACCGCTGAGGCGATCCGGCTCACGCGGCTGATCCGGGCGCTGATGCCGGACGACGGTGAGGTGGCCGGGCTGTTGGCGCTGATGCTGCTGACCGAGGCGCGTAGCGCTGCTCGGGTGTCCGCGACTGGGGAGTTGGTCACGCTCGTTGAACAGGATCGCGGAGCTTGGGACGTGGCGATGATCGGCGAGGGGCATCAGTTGGTACGCGAGCGGCTGGCCGCTGGGGTGGCGCCGGGGCGGTATCAGATCCTGGCGGCGATCAACGCTGTGCATACGTCGGCTCGGGCGGTCGGTGATACGGATTGGTCGCAGGTGGTTGCCTTGTACGACCAGTTGATACGCCTCGATTCGTCGGCGATCGTCGCGCTGAACCGGGCGATCGCGGTCGCCGAGCTGGATGGTCCGGAGGTGGCGTTGGCGGCGGTGGATCGTCTCGAGGAGAAGTTGGCGGGATATCACGCCTACCACGCGACTCGGGCTGACTTCTTGCGGCGGTTGGGGCGGAGTCAGGAGTCGCGGGCGGCGTACGACAAGGCCATCGAGCTGGCCGGCAACACCGCCGAGACCGCGTACCTGATCCGCCGCCGCGACCAACTCGGCCGAGCCTGACGGCTGGACGCGGCTTCGATCAGTTCACCGCAGGACGCTGAACTCGTTGCCGTCGGGGTCGGTCAGCTCGATCGAGCCGTCCTCCCCCGGGCCGGTTTCGCTGAGCTTCGCACCGAGGGACACCAGCCGATCGACCTCGGCCTGCTGATCGCCGCCGACGCCCGGGGTGAGGTCCAGGCGCAGCCGGTTCTTCCCGGTCTTCGGGCGTACCGGTGGCCCACCCCAGCTGATCTTCGAGCCGCCTTCGGGTGACTGGATCGCTGTCTCCTCGTCCTGATCCCACACCAGCGGCCACCCGAGTGCCTCACTCCAGAAGTACCCGACCGCCTGGCTCCCGTCTGACGACAGCGCACCGATCACTGCGGTGTCGGCGAGGAAGTTGTTGCCAGGCTCGATCACGCAGAACTCGTTGCCCTCAGGATCGGCCAGCACGACATGACCGTCATCCGGCGTCTGCCCGATATCGATGTGCCGGCCACCCAGCTCCAGCGCCTTCGCCACCTTCTGCTGCTGGCCCTCGAGCGACTCACTCGTCAGATCGAAATGCATCTGGTTGGGCGCCGTCTTCGCCTCGCCGGTCGGCAGGAACCGAATCGCGAACTCGGTCTTCGCACCCGCCAGCAAGGTGACGCCGTCCGCGGCCACCTCACGGCCAAGCACGCCGGCCCAGAACCGGGTGAGCCGGACGGGATCATTCGCATCGAACTCGAGCCCAACCAACCGAGACGTCATACCCACGACGCTAGGTGCTCCAGCAGTCACCGGGCAACACGATTAGATGAGGACCCCTCCCTTGTCGGGTCAGGAGTCGAGGACTTCGGTGAGCATGCGGAGGCCTTGTTGTTCGTAGGGGGCGGCGCCTACCTGGTGGGCCCAGGCTGTGGTGCCGATGGCTTCGCGGACTCGTTGGCGGTGCCAGGAGTCGGGGTCGCGAGGGTCAGGGCCGTAGCCGGACAGGAAGGCTTGTTCCAAGGGTGGGTTGGTGCGGAACTGCTGGGCGGCTAGGCGGCCGAAGTCTGTGTACGCCGGGCGGAGGGCGGCTCGGCCGAAGTCGATCACGCTGACTGTGCCGTCGTGGATCAGCCAGTTGCGGGGTTGCCAGTCGCCGTGGGTCGGGACCAGCTCGGTGGTTGGGGCCGGCCAGGAGGTGATGAGGGTGCGGAGTCGGTCGACGACGTCGGGTGCGATGCGGTGCGGTCTGGAAAGCCAGGCGAGTGCCTTCTCGTTTTCGCCTGCTTCGAAGTCGTCGGTGACGGCGGATTGGCCGTGGAGTTGGGCTAGTAGTTCACCGGCTTGGCGGTAGGTCTCCGGGTTGTGTTCGTGGTCGGTGCCTTCGACCAGGTGTCCTGGCAGGTAGCGGGTCACGAGCAACTTGGCCTGCTCGTCGCTGTGGACGAGTTCCGGTGCGCGGTTGTGCGCTGTCCACGGCTTCAGCCAGGTTCGGTGTGCCTCGATCTCGGTGGCGATGTTGCCGTCGGCGGCGTCGCCGGCCTTGGCGATGTACCGATCGCCGTCCTGCAGCAACTCCAGGACGGTCGTGCCGACCAGGCCCCAACTGAGGTCCTTGACCACCTCGGCCCGGGGCAACCACTCGGCCAGAAGGTCACGCTGCCGTTGATCCAAGGTCATGCGGCAAGTCTGCCCATCACTTGAACTCCTGGGCGGAGCACCCCGAGCTTCCACCAGCCCGCGGACGTGTAGAGCTGGACAGCGGGGTCGTCTGCAGAGTCGCTGGTGCTGAGCAGGCAGCGGGTGGTGACGGATTCGAGCAGCTTGTCGTGGAGGGCGCGGCCGAGACCTCTGCCGCGGTAGGCAGGCAGGACCGCAAGCTCGACCAGTTCGAAGTGTCCGCCGACCCATTCGTCGGTGATGACGGCCGGCAGTGCTTGGCAGACCAGGTCGCTCCAGTACTGGCCTCGCTGACCCGTGTATCCCCAACCGAACCCGACAACACCCGAGCCGTCGACAGCTGAGTCATCGGCGAGCGAGTCATCGACCGCTGTCACGAGGCGGTAGCCGTCGCGGGCGGCATGGTGGTCGTACAGGTCGGTGCGCCACTGATCGAAGGTGTCGAAGTCGCCGAAGACCTCCTGGTAGATCGGCCAGATCTCGTCGGCCAGTCCTGAAGCGTCAGTGTGAAGGTGAATCTCCAAGGCTTACCTCTGCGGTGGTGGCGGTGCCGGCGGTTCGGCCGGGAGCTTGGTGGTTGGACCAGTAGAGGTTGGTGTGGGAGATGACCTTGTCGGGAGTCGGCGCGCCCCACTCGGAGAGGTCTTCGGTGGTGTGGGCGTCGCTGACCAGGAGGGTGTCGTAGCCGCGGACGACCGCGCCGTGCAGGGTCGAGCGGATGCACTCGTCGGTCTGGGCACCGGCGATGACCAGGCGGCCGATCTTGCGGTCGGCGAGGACGGACTCGAGGTCGGTGTCCTCGAAGGAGTCGGGGTAGCGCTTGTGGACGACGGGCTCGGACTCCCCCAGCTTCAGCTCCGGGACGTACTGCCAGCCGTCGCTGTCGATCGGCATGTGCTCGCTGGAGTGCTGCACCCAGATCACCGGTACGTCGTCGGCGCGTGCCTGGTCGACCAGGGTGGCGATGTTCGCGACCACGGCGTCCCGGTCGTGGGCACCCTCCATCACGCCGTTCTGCACGTCGATCACGATCAGCGCGGACTCCGTCCGGCCCTCCAGCGTCGTCATCACGATCCCCTTCCACCCACTCGCCGACTGTTGGGGCCCATGCTAGGAACGGCCGCCGACAAAACCCGGCGAAAGTAGTCACCGGGTGAGCAGTTTGTTTGGGAGGATCGGTCCATGCGGGCTGATCGGTTGGTGGCGACGCTGTTGCTGATGCAGGCGCGCGGTCGGGTGACCGCGGCCGAGCTGGCCGAGGAGCTGGAGATCTCGGTGGCCACGGCGCGACGGGATCTCGAGGCGTTGTCAACCGCGGGGATCCCGGTTTATCCACAGCCCGGGCGCAACGGTGGATGGTCGTTGCTGGGCGGGGCGCGGACCGATCTCAGTGGGCTCAATGCGACCGAGGCGCAGGCGTTGTTCCTGCTCGTCGGGCCGGCTGCGTCGGTTGCTCCGGAGGCGAAGGCCGCGCTGCGGAAGTTGGTGCGGGCGCTGCCCGACACATTCCGCGCGGATGCTGAGGCGGCCGCCGAGGCGGTGGTGATCGACCCGGCGCGCTGGGGTGAGCACGTCAAGGAACGGCCCGAGCTGGTCCGCCGGTTGCAGGACGCCGTCGTCCGGAGGGTCAAGGTCAGACTCCGGTACGCCGGACGCGGCCGCGCCGAGTCGGAACGGCTGGTCGACCCACTCGGGCTGATCGACAAGGACGACATCTGGTACCTGATCGCGGGGACCGAGAAGGGGCAGCGCACCTTTCGGGTCGAGCGGATCACGGAGGCGGAGCTCACCGGCGTACCGGCTGAGCGGCCGGACGACTTCGATCTGTCCGAGGCGTGGAGCCGGGTGGTGGAGGAAATGGAGCAGCAGCGGTCGTTGCTGGCGGCGACGTTGCTGATCGAGGAGCGCTACCTGTGGGTGATGCAGGATCGGCACGGCCGGCATGTCGAGGTGGTCGGTCCGGTCGACGACGGGCGGATCAAGCTGCGGCTGACCGCGCCCACTCCCCTGATGATCGCGCAGCATCTGGCCGGCTGGGGCGCGATGATCGAGGTGCTGGATCCGCCGTCGGTGCAGGCTGAGCTGGCGCGGCTCGGCAAGGAGCTGGCGGCTCGCTACAGCGGAATGGAGTAGATGATGAAGCCGCGGTTCTCGGCGACCTGGTCGTAGAGACGGCGGGCGGTCGCGTTGGACTCGTGGGTCGACCAGTAGACGCGGCCGCAGTTCTGGGTGCGGGCCCAGTCGGTGACGGTGTCGATCAATGCGCGTCCGACGCCGCGGCCGCGGGCTGCCGGAGCGGTGAAAAGGTCTTGCAGGTAACAGGAATCGGCCGCCGTGGTGCTCGCGTGGGTGAGGAAGTGGACGATGCCGACCAGCTCGCCGTCGATTCTGGCGGCCAGCGCGTGCATTCGGGTACCGGTGGTGAATTCCGCCCAGGAATGGTCGAAGAATTCGGCCGGCATGGTGCGTCCGTAGAATTCGTTGTAGCCGGCGAAGAGCTCCTCCCAGGTCTTGCGGTCGGCCGGCTCGAGCGGGCCGATGGTGAGGCCGGCGGGCTTTTCGGGGGCTGTGGGTGGCTCGGTCACCAGGTCACCGTTTCATACCGGAGGGTTCTGGTGAACCAGGCCGGTGAGTAGGGTGCGGTGTCGGTTTTTCCCGAATCGAGTTAACAGGAAACTTTGTGACCACTACGCCGCCGCCCGGCCAGCAGTACCCTCCACACCCGCAGCAACCGGGCCAGCCTCCTCAGCAGTTCCCCCAGTACGGCCCGCCCCAGGGACAGCCGCAAGGACAGCCCCAGTTCCCGCCACCGCAGCAGCCTCACTACGGGCAGCCGGAGCAGGGTGCGCCGCAATACGCGCAGCCGGGTCAGGGTGCTCCGCAGTACGGCCAGCCGGGGCCGGGTGGTCCGCAGCCGCAGTACGGGCAGCAGAACTACGCGCCGCCGCAGCAGCCCCAGCAGCAGCCGGGGCAGTTCCCGCAGGGGCAGCAGTTCGCTCAGGGGCAGCCGGGACAGACGTTGCAGTGCCGGTTCTGTGGTGGGGTGCCGGCTGTTGAGGCTACTGTGCGGGGGCATCAAGGGTTCTTGGTGATGATGCGGTTGCTGAAGTTGCAGGGGCCGTTCTGCAAGACCTGTGGCACCGCGGCGACCCGTGACATGACCGCGAAGAGCATGTGGCAGGGCTGGTGGGGTGTCGGGTCGATGATCATCAACCCGATCACGATGCTGAGGAACCTCGCTACCTCCTCGAAGTTCAAGAACCTGCCCGAGCCCGCCCCGGGTGCGCCCGGCCGTCCGATGGAGCCGGGCAAGCCGCTGTTCCAGCGCCCGGCCGTGATCGGCCTGCTGATCCCGATCGCCGTCATCGCGCTGATCGTCGTCGCCAACCTGAACAAGGACCCCGAGGCCACGATCGGCTCCTGCGTCTACAACAAGGGCACCGCCGACAAGCCGAACGTGAAGGTCGTCGACTGCTCGTCCAGCGACGCCGACTACAAGGTGATCGGCCGGCTCGACAACACCGTGGACGGCGACAAGTGCGCCAAGTTCCAGGACTCGACCGTGTCGTACACGGACCGGAAGGCGAAGTTCACCCTCTGCCTGACCCCCAACTAGTACTGCGCTCTGCCCAGCCCACCGGCTGGGCAGAGCCAGCTCAGTTGTAGTACCCGTCTACAGGCGCCCGCGCCTCGTCGTACAGGGCGGGACCCTCCTGCGGAACCGCAGCGAAGCCGCCGCCAGGCTTGAGCCCGTTGAGCTGCTCACCGGACAGCGCATAGACGACACGGCCCAGCCCGGAGCGCTCGATGGCGCCCGTGCACATCCCGCACGGCTGGCAGCTCGTGTACATCGTGGTGCCGGCGGCCGCGTCGGCGTCCAGCTCCCGCGCGGCCCACTTGGCGAGTTTGAGCTCCGGGTGGGCGCTGATGTCGTTGTCGGTGATGCTGGTGTTGTGGTCCTCGGCGATCACCGTCCCGTCGGGACCGACCAGCAGTGAGCCGAACGGCGGGTTCCCGGACTCCCGGGCCGCCGCGGCCAGGGCGATCGCACGGCGCAGGAAGTCTTCCTTGGCTGACGCTGTTGCTGAGGTCACTGTTGCTCCACTCCATCCAGGGACGCCGCGACGGTCGCGAGGTCCTTCCAGGCGTTCTGCGGCCGCTCGGTCTCGGCCGGATCGCCGCCGAACGGGTCCAGTACTACCTCCGTAGCCCCGAGCTGCCGGAGCTCCTCGAGATCGCCCAGCACCTGCTCGAGCGACCCCTCCCCCGCTACCCGCTCGCCCTCGGGCAACGGCTCAGCAGTGAGCCGAAGAACGATCCGCGGCGCGAAGCCCGGCACCGGTCGGCCTTCCTCGACAGCCAGTTCCTTCAGCCGGTCGAGTCCGGCCCGCATCCAGTCGACGCGTTGGCGCAGCGGATGCCACGCGTCTCCGAGCCGTACTGCGCGGCGCAGGCCGGCGTCGCTTCCACCGCCGACCCAGATCGGGATGTCACCGGCACGGTAGTCCGACTCGTTGGACCAGGCCGCGCGGACCTCGCGGATCAGCTCGTCGGTGAGCTTGCCGCGACGGCTGAAGTCGACGCCGAGCGCCTCGAACTCCTGTCGCGCCCATCCCACCCCGATCCCGAGCACCAGTCGCCCGCCGCTCAATGAGTTGAGGTTGGCCGCCATCCGGGCGACCAGCAGCGGGTGCCGGTACGGCGCGATCAGTACCGTCGTACCGAGCCCGATCGAGGTGAATCCCGCTAACCAGCTCAGCGTGGTGAAGGGCTCGTAGAAGGGCGCCGGGTACTGCGCCGCGACGTCGGGCGTGACCACGACATGGTCGGAGACCAGCAGCCGGTCGTAGCCGAGGCCCTCGACCGTCTGGGCCCAGTCGCGGAGCCGGCCGGGGTCGGCGCCGGGGCCGAAGTTGGGGACGTTCACACCGAGTTTCACCCCCTCAGGCTATCCAGCCGAAAGGCCGTCCCTGAAGAGATTCCTCGCCGAAACCCGGGTTCGCAGCCATGGATTCACCGGTAGATTGGCCCGATGACCGTGACTCTCGATCAGACCGACTGGGCCATCCTGGTCGAGGTGCAGCGCGACGGCCGGATCCCGCTGACGGAGCTGGGCCGCCGGATCAACCTCAGCGCCTCGGCGACGACCGAGCGCTTGAAGCGGCTGGAGTCGACCGGCGTCATCAGCGGCTACCGCGCGGACGTCGATCTGGCGAAGGTCGGGTTCGCCGTGCTGGCCGTCGTACGGCTGAAGTACCCCGGCAACAAGCACGAACCGCTGAGGCAACTCCTCAAGAAGCGCCCTGAGATCCTCGAATGCCTCCGTACCACCGGCGACGACTGCTACACCCTCAAGGTCGCCGCCGGCTCGATGGCCCACCTGGAAGAACTCGTCAACGAACTGACCGAGTTCGGCAGCACCACCACGAACCTCGTCTACAGCCAGACCCAGCCGTACCGGGGCCCGCAGGCCCCGCCGCCAGAGCTGTGATCCAGGGTCAGTCGAACAGGGTCGTGGTGACTGGGGTGCCCAGCTCGACCGTCCGGCTGACCGTGCAGAGGCGGTCGTGGGACATCTTCACCGCTCGCGGCAGCGCCTCACGGGCCTTGTCGCCGTCTTCGCCCTCGGGGAAGTGGATGGTGAACTCGACCGCCAGGTTCTCGAGGCGATTGCCCTGCTCGGTGTCGCGGACCTTGTCGCCGCTGACCGTCGCGCGGAACTCGGTCGGTTCGGCGCGGCGGCTCGTCACGATGTCGACGTCGATCGCCGAGCAGGTGCCGATCGCGGCCAGCAGCAGCTCGACCGGGGTGAAGTCTGTGTCGGCGCCGGAGCCGACGGAGATACTCCCGCCCCGCACGTTGCGGACCTCGTACTTGCTGTTGGCAGTGCGCTCGAACTGCACGTACCGGTGGTTGTCGTCGCCCATATCAATCGCAATCTGTTGCTGTCAGCAACGTCAAAGAGTGGCCAGTGCCTCGGCGGCAGGGGTGTCGCCGCCGATCAGTTCCAGGGTCCGGCCGATCGAGGCCGGGGTGTCGCACAGGCCGGCCAGGACGAGCGCGACGTCGTCACGGGTGACGCTGCCGCGACCGGTCTTGTCCGCGAGCAGCACCAGGCCGGTACCGGGGTCGTTGGTCAGCGAGCCGGGGCGCAGGACGGTCCAGTCCAGCCCGTCGCGGGCGCGCAGGTCGTCCTCGGCCGCCTTCTTGGCCTTCAGGTAGATCGTGAACGTGTCCTCCGGATCCAGCTGGTCGACGCGGTCGGCGCCCATCGAGCTGACCTGGATGTGGCGCCGTACGCCGGCCTGCTCGGCTGCATCGGCGAGAAGCGCGGCCGCGCCACGGTCGACGGTGTCCTTGCGGTCGTTGCCGCTGCCCGGTCCCGCGCCGGCCGAGAAGATCGCGACGTCCGCGCCCTCGAGCACCTTCGCCACCGACTCGACATCGGCGGACTCGAGGTCCAGTACCGCCGCCTCGCCGCCGGCCGCCGCGATATCGGCCTCATGCGCTGGGTTGCGCACCAGCCCGACGACCGAGTGCCCGTCCGCGGCGAGCAGCTTCGTCAGCCGCAGCGCGATCTGTCCATGTCCACCAGCTATGACGACTCGCATACCCCCGAGCGTAGTTCACACGTTTGTCAGGGCTCTTGCCGGAGGATCGGCCGGAGCGCGTCGAGCACCGTCGCGTCCTCGATCGTCGACGGGACCGGTTCGTCGCGGCCGTCGGCGATTCCGCGCATCGTCTTGCGGAGGATCTTGCCCGAGCGGGTCTTCGGCAGCGCGTCGACCACCGAGACATCGCGGAACGCGGCCACCGGGCCGATGTCGCGACGTATGGCCGCCACCAACTCCCCCTGCAGAACCTCAGGCGAGATGGTCGCGCCCGCCTTCAGGACGACCAGCCCACGCGGCAGTTGCCCTTTCAGAGCGTCGTGCACACCGATCACTGCGCACTCGGCGACGGCGGGATGCGAAGCGAGCACCGCTTCCATGCTCCCGGTCGACAGGCGATGCCCGGCCACGTTGATCACGTCGTCGGTCCGGCCCATCACGAAGACGTAGCCGTCGGCATCGACGTACCCGGAGTCGCCAGTGAGGTAGTACCCGTCGAACCGGCTCAGGTAGTTGTCGATGTAGCGCTGGTCGTCACCCCACAGCGTCGGCAACGCCCCCGGCGGCAGCGGCAGCTTGATCGCGATCGAGCCCTCCTCCCCTGCCGGCAGTCGCGACCCATCGGCATCGAGCACCTGTACATCCCAGCCGGGCAGTGGCACGGTCGCCGATCCGGGCTTCACCGGCAGTGGCTCCAGCCCGCGCGGGTTCGCGACGATGGGCCAGCCCGTCTCGGTCTGCCACCAGTGATCGACCACCGGTACGCCGAGCTTCTCGTGCGCCCAGTGGTACGTCTCCGGATCGAGCCGCTCACCGGCCAGGAAGAGCGTGCTGAACCCGTCCAGCCGGTACTTCGCCAGCTCGGCCGCCTCCGGATCGACCTTCTTGATCGCCCGCAACGCTGTCGGCGCGGTGAAGAGCGCCTTCACGCCGTGGTCGGAGATCACTCGCCAGAAGGCGCCCGGGTCCGGCGTACCGACCGGCTTGCCCTCGTAGAGGACAGTCGTGGCGCCGATGAGCAGTGGCGCGTAGACGATGTACGAATGCCCGACGACCCAGCCGACGTCGGAGGCGGTCCACCAGACGTCGCCGGGCTTGATGTCGTAGACGGCGCCCATCGTCCAGGCGAGCGCGACGGCGTGCCCGCCGTTGTCGCGGACGACGCCCTTCGGTTTCCCGGTCGTACCGGACGTGTAGAGCACGTACAGCGGGTCGGTCGCCGCGACCGGCACCGGATCGGCCGGGGTGGCGTTCGCGACCGCGTCGGACCAGGCGATGTCGCCTTCGCCGAGCCGGCCGGGCAGGAACTCGCGTTGCAGCAGGATGGTCCGGTCTGGCCGGTGCCGGGCGAGCTCGAGCGCGGCGTCGACGATCGGCTTGTACTCGACCAGCCGGGACGGCTCGATCCCGCACGAGGCGGCGACGATCACCTTCGGGCGCGCGTCGTCGATCCGGGCGGCCAGTTCCTTCGGGGCGAACCCGCCGAACACCACCGAATGGATCGCGCCGAGCCGGGCGCAGGCGAGCATCGTGATGACGGCCTCGGGGATCATCGGAAGGTACACGATGACCCGATCGCCCTTCCCGACACCCTGGTCGCGCAGCGCGCCCGCGAAGAGGGCGACCTCGTCGCGCAGTTCGGCGTAGGTATAGCTGCGCGTGTAGTCGGTGACGGGTGAGTCGTAGATCAAGGCGGTGCGGTCACCGAGCCCGGCCTCGATATGGCGATCGAGCGCGTTGTACGACGTGTTGAGCTCGCCATCGGGGAACCAGCGATAGATCGGTGCCGCCGAGTCATCCAGCGCTCGCGTGGGCGGCCGGGTCCAGGTGATCGCGCCGGCCGCCTCGAGCCAGAACCCCTCCGGGTCCGCCAGGCTGCGGCGATAGCTGTCCTCGTATGCGCCCATCGAGTCGCCTCCAACTCAGTAGAGAAGCTCGAACCACGGTAGTCCCGATCGGCGTGGCAGGGTGGGATACATGACCGTGACTCCTGCCGACATCCAGCTCGCCGCCGACCGGATCGCCGGGCGCGTCCGCCGTACGCCGGTACTGCGCGTATCCCCGACGCTGACCTTCAAGCTGGAGCTCGTCCAGCACGTCGGCTCCTTCAAGCCGCGCGGCGCGTTCAACCGGCTGCTCGTCGCGAAGGAGCAAGGCGCTCTCACCGGCCAGGGCATCGTCACCGCGTCCGGTGGCAACGCGGGCCTGGCCGGCGCGTACGCCGCTCGCGAGCTCGGCGTACCGGCTCGTATCTTCGTCCCCACCACGGCGCCGGCCGCCAAGGTCGCGCGGCTGCGGACTCTCGACGCGGATGTCGTGCAGGTCGGCAACGAGTACGCCGAGGCGTACGAAGCCGCCGTCGCCGAGGCAGGCAAGTCGGGTGCGCTGCTGTTGCATGCGTACGACCAGCCGGAGGTCGTGGCCGGTCAGGGGACGATCGGGCTGGAGTTGCTGGAGGACCTCGAAGACTTCGACACCGTGCTCGTCGCCGTCGGCGGTGGCGGGCTGATCGGAGGCATCGCGACCGCGCTCGGAGACCGCGCCCAGGTCGTCGGCATCGAGCCCGAACTGGCCCCGACCCTGGCGAAGACGCTCGACGCGGGTGAGCTGATCGACGTTGCGGTCGGTGGTGTGGCGGCCGATTCACTCGGCGCCCGCCGCTTCGGAGCCCTCGCCTTAGAGGCTGTCCAGGCGAACAAGGTCAAGTCGGTGCTGGTCACCGAGGAGTCGATCGTTGCCGCTCGCAATGAGCTCTGGCGCGAGTACCAGCTCGCCGTCGAGCACGGTGCCGCCGTCACGTACGCGGCCTTGCAGACCGGTGCCTACCAGCCGGCCGAGGGAGAGCACGTAGTAGCAGTCATCTGCGGCGCCAACACCGACCTCTCAACGATCAGTTGAGCGCAGGGTGATGAAGGGGATCGTGTCACCTGGCAGCAGGTAACGCTCGATCTCGACGAAGCCGTGGGAGAGGGCGAAGCGCAGGCCGTCCTGGTTGGACTCGAGGACGATCGTCTCCACCGAGTCGGACAGGGCCAGGGCGTGGGGCAGTTCAGCCCGGTAGAACTGGTCGCCGAAGCCTTGGCGGCGGTGGGCGGGCAATACCCGGACGATCAGGGTGGCGGCCGGGGTGTCGTCCTCTGGTGGGCGCACGGTCGCGCAGCCAACCGGTACGTCGCCGTCGTAGGCGACCGTCAGGCGCCGACGCTGCGCCCGCTCACGGATGACGTCCAGCGGGAGCGGATCCGTCGGGATGATCTCGTTGTGCACCAACTGCCAGTCCGACAGCCCTGGGCCGTCCATGACGTGCTCGATCCGGAGACTCACCGCCGCAGCCAACCGCAACCCGACTCCGACCGTCAAACCAGTTGGCTCGGGCCGGCGCCGGAGCCGGGTTAGATCACCGGGCGTTGGGTGATGGCTTTCGGGCGGTCGTCCGACAGGACCCAGGCGGCGAAGATGCCGGCCAGGCCGCCGCAGAGGTGGCCCTGCCAGGAGATGCCGTCTTGTGGCAGGAGGCTGGACAGCAGGGCGCTGCCCCAGACGACGATGACGATCACGCCGACCGCGACCTGGCCGAGGCGGCGGTTGAAGATGCCGCGGGCGATCAAATACGCCGCGTACCCGAAGACCACCCCGCTCGCGCCGATCGTGATCGTGTGCGGTGGTGAGATCAGCCAGGTGCCGAACCCGCTGAGCACCGCCACGATCGCGGTGACGTAGAACAACTGTTTCGCGCCGCTGACCGCGATCAGAGCGCCGAGCGTGACGAGCGGCAGCGTGTTCGAGATCAGGTGCCCGAACCCCAGGTGCAGGAACGGCGCGGTCAGGATGCCGAACAGTCCGTCGGGGTCGCGGGCGATGATCCCGTACTGATCGAGCCGGCCGTTCAGGGCGGTGTCGACGGTCTCACTGACCCACATCAGCCCGACGAACAGGACCAGCAGCTTGAGCCCGCTGCTGATCTTGGCGCCGTCGACGACGCCGCGGGTGCGTCGCGCTGGAGTCGGGTAGCTCATGTCTCAACTCTGCCCGATCCGGCCAAACGAAAGCGGCGTGGCGCGCGTCACGAAACAGCGGACCCGCCGGGCCGTACCGGTTGCAGGAAGCTGCAACAACTGTCCGGGGTCTGGGCGTGGCGCTGCGTGATCGGAGCGGCTCGGTCACACTGGATGCCACGGTCCCGATACTCGCCGTCACCAGCGGTGACAGCGGTGACCGTTTCTGAGCCGCCCTGCACGACCCAGAATCCGGAGGGAACACCGCGCGATGCCGATCGCTGTCTACATCCTGGGCCTGGCCATCTTCGCCCAGGGCACGTCCGAGCTGATGCTGGCCGGCCTGCTGCCGGAGCTGGCGACCGACCTCGGCGTGTCCATCCCGGATGCGGGCCTGCTGATCTCGGCGTTCGCGGTCGGCATGCTGATCGGCGCCCCGGTCCTCGCGGTCGTCACGCTGCGCTGGTCCCGGCGGACGGCGTTGCTGGTCTTCCTCGCGCTCTTCGCGCTCAGCCACGTCGCCGGCGCGCTCACCCCGAACTACGAGTTCCTGCTCGTCACCCGCGTGATCGGCGCCTTCGTGTACGCCGGGTTCTGGGCCGTCGCCGCGGTGACCGCCGTCGGGCTGGTACCGGTGACGTCGCGTGCCCGGGCGATGAGCGTCGTCACCGGCGGCCTCACGATCGCGACCATCGTCGGGCTGCCGGCCGGCACGATCATCGGCCAGCACTTCGGCTGGCGGGCCGCGTTCTGGACCGTCGCGATCATGTCGGTCTGCGCGATGGCAGGCATCCTGGCCACCATCCCGCTCGGCCGCCCCGACACCAGCCAGACCCCGCGGATCTCGACCGAGCTGCGCGCGATGGTCAACCCCCGGCTCTGGCTCTCGTACGCCACCACCGCGCTGGTCACCGCCGCGATCCTGGTGGTCTTCAGCTACCTCGCGCCCCTGCTCACCGACACGGCCGGCCTGCACCCGAGCGCCGTACCGGCCGTGCTCGCCCTGTACGGCGTTGGCTCGCTGATCGGCATCACGATCGGCGGCCGGTACTCCGATGCGCTGCCCTTCCGCACCCTGGCGGTCGGGATCACCGGACTGTGCGCGATGTCGGCCACGCTCGCGGTCTGGGCCGGCACCCCGGTGGTCGCGATCGGGTCGATCTTCCTGCTCGGCGGCTTCGGCTTCGCGGTGAACCCGGCGCTGAACGCGCGGGTGTTCAGCCTGGCCGGTGACGCGCCGACCCTGGCGACGGCGGTCAACTTCTCGTCGTTCAACGTCGGCATCACGATCGGCCCGTGGATCGGTGGGCTGGCCATCGACGCCGGTGCCGGCTACCAGGCGCTCGGCTGGCTCGCCGTCGGGCTCGGCCTGGCCGCGCTCGGCACGGTCGTCCTCGCCGCGCTGCTACCGCTCCACCCGGTCGCCCGGCCGCGTGCGGTGGACACCCCGAGGATGACCACCGCACAGAGCACCGAGGGTTAGTTCACCGGACCGCTCGGGTCGAGGTGGCTCGGGTCGAAGTCGGCCTTGCGCTTGAACACGTACTTGTTCAGCAGCCAGGTGATCGCCCACAGGCCGACGCCGACGATCATCAGGTAGCCGGCGATCTTGTAGTCGTCGCCGGCGCGGCCGGACAGCGGGCTGGCCAGATAGACGCACAGGATGAAGCCGAGCACCGGCAACGCCGTCGGCGCGTGGAAGTGCCTGTGCTCGACCCGGTCGCGACGCAGTACCAGGACGGCGACGTTGACGACTGCGAACACGCACAGCAAGAGGAACGCGGTCGTGCCGCCGAGCGCGGCCAGGTCGGCGTACCCGATCAGGAAGAACGCGAGCAGGGTGGTGAACAGGATCGCCACCCACGGCGTGCGGCGCTTGTGCAGGACGCGGCCGAGCGGGCCGGGCAGGACCTTCTCGTGGGACATGCCGTAGAGCAGGCGGCTGGCCATCAGCATGTTGATCAGCGCCGAGTTCGCCACGGCGAACATCGTGATCCAGGCGAAGATCTGGAGCGGGAATCCCGGAGCGCCGGCCTGGATCACCTTCAGCAGCGGGGTGGCGCCCTTGTTCAGCTCATCCGGAGAGACCAGCGCAACCGCAGAGATCGCGACCAGAACGTAGATCACGCCGGTGATGCTGAGCCCGATCAGCATGATCTTGGGGAAGATCCTGACCGGGTCCTTGGTCTCCTCGGCCATGTTCACCGAGTCCTCGAAGCCGACCATCGCGAAGAACGCCAGTGCCGTCGCCGCGGTGACCGCGCTGAACGGCGACTCACCCGACGGCGTGTTGAAGTCGGTCAGCCGGGAGGTGTCGCCGTCGCCGTTGGCCAGTGCCCAGGCGCCGATCGCGATCACCATCAGCAGACCGGACAGCTCGACCAGGGTCAGTACGACGTTCGCCTTGACGCTCTCGCCGACGCCGCGCAGGTTGACCAGGGCGATCAGTGCCATGAACGACAGCGCGGTGATCATCAGGATCGAGCCGTGCGAGGAGTCGATCTTGACGGCTTTGAAGAAGTTCTCCGAGAACGCCTTCGACGCGCTCGAGGCCGAGGTCAGCCCCGAGCACATCACCGCGAAGGTGAGCAGGAAGGTGAGGAAGTGGATGCCGAACGCCTTGTGCGTGTAGACCGCGGCGCCACCGGCCTTCGGGTACTTCGTGACGAGCTCGAGGTAGCTCGTCGCCGTCAGCATCGCGACGACGAACGCGCACAGGAACGGCAGCCAGACCGCGCCGCCCACCTCGCCCGCCACCTTGCCGGTCAGGGCGTACACGCCGGTGCCGAGGATGTCGCCGACCACGAACAGCAGAAGCAGTCCGGGGCCCATCACGCGTTTCAGTTCGGGACGATCCTCGGTCGCGGTGGGTGCACTAGCGGTGTCACTCATGCTGCCTCCCAGGGTCTGTCACGCTGTGGTCCCACAGGGTAGACCGGGAGTAGCCGAATAATCAGCAGGCCGCGAGCATCTGTTGCAGCGCGGTCTTCTCGGCCGACTGCAGCGACAGGCCGTAGGTGTACTTCACCCAGATCCACTCGCGGGCGTAGATGCAGTGCACCGAGGCGTTGGCCGGCTGCCAGGACGCCGGGTCACTGTCGCCCTTGGAGCGGTTGCTCGACGCCGAGACCGCGATCAGCTGCGCGATGGTCAGGTTGTTGGCGAACTCTTCGCGCTTGGCGGTGGTCCAGGTGCTCGCCCCGGACTTCCAGGCCTCGGCCAGCGGCACGATGTGGTCGATGTCGACCCCCGAGGAGGTGGTGACGTAGGTGGCGTCGTACACGCTGTACCACTTGCCGGCGGTCGGTTGGCAGTTGCTGTCGACGGTGACGCCGGTGCCGTCGCGTTTGAGCACCATCTCGCGGGTGTCGCAGGTCCCCGAGACCGTGTGCCAGTGCGGGAACTTGTCGCGGCTGTAGCCGGTCGTGCTGCCTTCCGCCTTCACCGTCAAGGAGTTCAGCTGGGTCTGTGCGGTGCTGGCGGACGGCGGGGTCGGTGGGTAGGCGAGAGCTGGTTGGGTACCGACGATCCAGGCTGTCGTCGCTGCGGCAACGCTGATCGAGCAGGCAAGTAGGCGACGCATCTTCAGGCCTCCGAGGTTGGGCGGTGACTTCTTCGGCCCCCCTGACGAACTGCGCTGCCTAACCCTTCCCCGGCCGCATGACCAGAGAAACCACCTGCGCGTTAATGCCGGATGAAAGCTAGTCGTGCTCTACGACGGTGAGAGTCCATGCAGCGCCAGTCCGGTCGAGCTCGGCGTTCCAGCGCTCGGCGATCAGCTTGTGCAGGGCCTTCGGCGTACCGGGGTCCTTGCCCGACTCCAGCAGATGGCGTGCGACCAGGCCCCGCGTGTGCTTCGCGTTGTGCGAGACGACCGAGCGGACTCCCCCGCGCTCGCGCACGACGGACACCGCCACCCACTTGGCCGCCTGCTCACCCACCGGCTTCCACGCGGCGGCGTAGGTCGACGAGCGGCAGTCGACGATCACCGAGTTCCCAGCGACCGCCTCGAGCGTCGCGGCCAGCGGGTCTCGCCACACAGTCGCCAGCGGGCCGAGCCCCGGCAGCGTCGTACCCATCGACAGCCGGTACGCCGGTACGCGGTCCGCCATCCGCAACGCACCCCACGCCGCCGACATCACCAGCAGCCGGGTGTTGGCCCGGCGCTTGGTGCCCGGCGACAGCGTCGAGTAGCCCAGCGCGTCGTACAGGACTCCCGAGTACAACTCCGAGACCGGCACCGACGGCTCGGACCGCCACCGGGTGTTCCGCTCGACCTCGCTCGCCAGCGAGGCGCCGACGTTCAGTACGCCGTACGCGTCCTCCGTCGAACTCACCTTGGCCAGGGACTCCAGCACGGTCTCGCGGACGTCGTTGAGCTCGGGGAACGACAGCGAGGGCAAGTGCACCGCGTTGCCGCGCGCGCGGCCCGACTTGCCCTCGGACGGTGGTAGCAGGATGAGCATCAGGTCAGCTCGTCCAGGGTCGCCAGGTCCT
>NZ_BAAAHK010000017.1:426989-682277 GCF_039525325.1 Kribbella koreensis | reverse complement strand
TCGGGCCGGGTGGCGCCGGCGATCACCGACGCGACGGTCGGCTGGGCCGCGAGCCCGCCGATGGCGACGTCCAGCAGGGTGAGATCGCGCTCGGCGGCGAACGTCTCGAGCGCCTCGATCTTGTCGAAGTCGGCCCGCGCCAGCCGCTCGGGCTGCTTGGCCAGCCGGGTCCCGGCAGGCGGCTCGGCGCCGCGCTTGTACTTGCCCGTCAGCAGGCCGGCCGCGAGCGGGAAGAACGGCAGTACGCCGATGCCGAGGTGCTCGCAGGCCGGGATCAGCTCGTCCTCGACCTCACGCTCGAGCAGGTTGTACCGGTTCTGCGCGCTGATGAAGTGCTGCGAGCCATTGGTCCGCGCTGCCCAGTCGGCGTCGACCACCTGCCAGCCCGCGAACTGCGAACTGCCCAGATAGCGAACCTTGCCCTCGGCAACCAGTTCGGACAGTGCGGCCAGGGTCTCCTCGATCGGGGTGACCTCGTCCGGCACGTGCAGCTGGTAGAGGTCGATCCAGTCGGTGCCCAGCCGGCGCAGGCTCGACTCGACCGCCTTGCGGATGTACCGGCGGGAGCCGCGGACGCCCCAGTCGGGCCCGTTCTCGCCCTTCATGTCACCGCCGAACTTGGTGGCGATCACCACGTCGTCGCGGCGGGCGCCGAGCGCCTTGCCGAGGATCTCCTCGCTCGACCCGTGCTCGCCGCGGTACACGTCGGCGGTGTCGAACAAGGTGATGCCCGCATCCAGCGCGGCTCCGACGACAGCCTCGGCCTGGCCCGCGTCGATCCGGCCGCCGAAGTTGTTGCAACCCAGGCCGACCACACTCACGGTGAGGCCGGAGTCACCCAGCTGGCGATACTCCATCTCGGTCATGGGCAAACTGTATCGATGCCGCCGCCGTCGGCTGGGACGAGCGCATAGAGTGCTCGGCATGCCGAGCCTCACCGTCGCCGGCGCCCGTACCCGGGCCGCCGCACTCTCCGTTCATTCGTACGACGTCGACCTCGACCTCACCCAGGGCGAGCGGACGTTCGGATCGACCACCAGGATCGTCTTCTCCGCCGCCGAGCAGTCCAGCTGGCTCGACGTGAAACCCGACGAGCTGGTGTCGGTCACGCTGAACGGTCAGCCGGTCGACGTGGCCGGCCTGGCCGACGGCCGGCTCGGCCTGACCGGGCTGCGCGCGGAGAACGAGCTCGTCGTGGTGGCGAAGATGCTGTACTCCAACGACGGCGAGGGCCTGCACCGCAGTGTCGATGCCGCCGACGGGCTGACCTATCTCTACGCGATGTCGTTCCTGGATGCAGCGCCCCGGTTCTTCGCGTGTTTCGACCAGCCCGACCTCAAAGCGCCGTACCGGATGAGCGTGACCACGCCGACGGACTGGATCGTGCTCGGCAACGGCGCGGCCACCCAGGTGTCGCCGGGCCGCTGGGAGCTGGCGGAGACGAAGCCACTCTCGACGTACTTCGTGACGCTGGTCGCCGGGCCGTACCACCAGATCCTCGGTGAGCACGACGGCATCCCGCTCGGGCTCGTCTCGCGGCAGTCGCTGGCCGAGGCACTCGACCGGGAGGCCGAGGACCTGTTCGAGGTGACCGGGCAGGCCTTCGACGAATTCCACCGGCTCTTCGGCTACCGCTACCCGTTCGGTGAGTACCACCAGGCGTTCGTGCCCGAGTTCAACGCCGGCGCGATGGAGAACCCCGGCTGCGTGACGTTCCGCGACCAGATGGTGTTCCGGTCCACGGTGACCGAGGGCGAGCGCAGCAACCGGGCGCGGACCGTCGTGCACGAGATGGCGCATCAGTGGTTCGGCGACACGGTGACCATGCAGTGGTGGAACGACCTCTGGCTGAACGAGTCGTTCGCGGAGTACATGGCCCACCGGGTGGCGACCGCCGCGACGCGCTACACCGACAACTGGATCGACTTCGGGTTCATGCGCAAGTGGTGGGGCCTGCAGGCCGACCAGCGCTCGTCGAGCCACCCGGTCGCCGCCGACGCGGTCAAGGACGCCCTTGCCTCACTCGACGACTTCGACGGCATCTCCTACGCCAAGGGCGCGGCGGTGCTGAAGCAGCTCAACGCCTATCTCGGCGACGAAGTGTTCCTGAACGGTGTCAAGGCGCACATCAACGCGAACGAGTTCGGCAACGCGACCTTCGCCGACCTGGTCGCGAAGTGGACCGAGGCCGGCGCGGTCGGTCTCGACGCGTGGGCCCAGAACTGGCTCCGTACGCCGGGCATGGACACCATCACCGCCGAGCGCACGGCCACCGGCATCAAGCTGCACCGCAAGGCCCCGGCCGCCCACCCGGCCGACCGTCCGCACCAGCTGACCATCGGCGGGTACGACGAGTCCGGCCAGGGCGTGTCCGTACCGGTCCTGCTCGACGCCGATTCGGTCGAGGTCGAGCTGGACCCGTCGATCGCGGTCGTCGTCCCGGACGCGGCCGACGACACCTGGGCGAAGATCCGGTTCGACGCGCAGAGCCTGGGCAAGTTGTCCGCGGTGATGCCGAAGATCGAGGACGGCGTGACCCGCGCGGTCATCCTGAACAGCCTGCGCGACTCGACCGCCGACGCCGAGCTCGACCCGCGGCTCGCCTTCGACGTGGTGCTCGCCGCGCTGCCGGCCGAGACCAACGACATCGCCTTCAGCACGATGGCCGGCTGGGCGACCGCAGTACTCGGCCGGTACCTCCCGGTCGAGCCGTATCGCGCGCGGCTGGCCGCCGTACTGACCGAGCGCCTTCAGTCCGCGCCGGCCGGGAGCAGCCTGCAACTCGCGGTCGCGCGGCGCGTGGTCGCGGCGACCGATGACGTGCAGCTGCTGAACGGGTGGCTCGCGGGCGACGGCGTACCGGACGGGCTGGCAGTCGATGCCGAGCTGCGCTGGGTGATCACGCTCCAGCTGGCGGCGCTCGGGGCGATCGATGACGCCGGGATCGACGCGGAGCTGGCTCGGGACGCGTCGTCGGAAGGTGCCGTGCACGCGACCCGATGCCGCGCCGCGCTGCCGACGGCCGAGGCGAAGGAACGGGCCTGGGCACAGATCAGCACCGACGCCGACATCGCCAACTACGAGCTCTACGCGGCGTGCGAGGGGTTCTGGCATCACTCGCAGATCGAGCTCACGGCGCCGTACGTGGACCGGTACTTCGCGGAGATCGCGGGCACCGAGAAGCTGCGCTCGGGCTGGGTGGTCGCGCGGACCGCGCTGCTGGCGTTCCCGATCTACGCGATCGACGAACGGGTCGCCGAGCTGGCGGCCGGGCTGGTCGCCGACGAGGATGTCCCGGCCGGGATCCGGCGGGCGGTCGGGGATCACCACGACGACCTGCTCCGCGCGCTCGCGGTGCGGGCGGCGTACCCGCTCGGCTGAGATGGGAACCGACCGGTTTGCGTCACCTCGGTGTCGTGATCACTGGCGGTTGTGACTAGTGTGACTGATGTGACGACAAGGACCCTTCTGAGCAGGCAGAATGGGGTTTTGTGACGCAACCTCCACACTGATCGGCGGGCACGGCGCGCCGGTCTTGGTCGAGGCGCAGGTATCGGGAGAGACTGTTCAGAACCGCACAGGAGAACATAGGCAATGCGCGAGGCGAGGCTCGTCGGTCTGAGCCAGGATGGCAAACAGCTCATCCTGGCGCTGGCAGAGACGGGTGAGGAGTTCGCCGTCCCGGTCGACGACCGGTTGCGTGCGGCCCTGCGCGGCGACCGTGCCCGACTCGGCCAGCTGGAGATTCAAATGGAGAGCGCGCTCCGCCCACGAGACATCCAGGCCAGGATCCGGGCCGGCGAGAGTCCCGAGGCGGTCGCTGCCGTCGCGCAGATGCCGATGGAGCGGGTGATGGCGTTCGCCGGTCCCGTGCTGGCCGAGCGCGATCACGTCGCGAGCCTTGCCCAGCGCGCGTCCGTCCGCCGTCGTGGCGGTGGCGACGCCCCGACCCGCAACCTCGGTGCGTGGGTGACCGAGCGGCTGCGGATCCGTGGCGTCGACCCGGCGTCGGCCGAGTGGGACGCCTGGCGGCGCGACGACGGCCGGTGGGCCGTGCGCGTTTCGTACTTCGTCGAGGAGAACGACGAGAAGGTCGCGATGTTCGCCTACGACGCTCCGGGGCGGTATGCGGTCCCGGACGACGACGAGGCGCGCTGGCTGGTCGGAGAGCAGGCGCAGGTGATCGCGCCGCAGCCGACCTCGGAGCGCCGGCTCACCGCGGTGGCCGACTTCGATCTGAGTCTGGCGCCTGATCACGGGGCCGACAGCTATGAGGCCGGCTTCGAGGACACGATCAGTCTGCCGCGCGGTCGCGCGGCCCAGGCGGATCGGGACGCGAACCGGGACACGGGACGTGGGTTCGGGCGCGACCCGGAGTACGGCACCGCTCGTGACGTGGAGCGCGGCCCGCGCCGGGTGCACTCGGTGCCGAGCCCCGACGAAGAGCCGACCCTGATCGACGTACCGATCGAGCCCCCGCCAACCCTGCGCCCCGCAGTCCGCGCGGTCGAACGCCCCGCCCAGCTCCCAGTCGAGGCCCCGCCGCTCTCTTCCCCGGAGGAACGCGCCGCCGCCCCCGAAAACCGCTTCACCGAACGCCGCATGCCACCCCCCGACCGTCCGGCACCGGCCGAGCAGCCACCGGCTGCCCGTGAGGCCGCGCGACCTGCCGAGCCTCGGCGGGATGCGCCCCGTCCTGCTGATCCGCGGCCGGCTGCGCGCGAGTCCGGGCCGGCCGAAGGCCACGGCCTGGGTGGTGGACGTCCGGCGGCGCCGAAGCCTGCGGATCCCCGGCGTTCGACCGAGCCTGTTGGTGGACAGCCCGCTGGGCAGCCCGGTCCCGCTCAGCCAGCCGCCGGCCAGGCAGCTCCTGGGCAGGCGCCCGCAGCTGAGCCGGCCGGCGCGGCGCCGGCTGCTGAGGCTCCGGCTGAGGAGAAGAAGAAGCCGGCTAAGCGGGGGTCGAAGCGGGCCAGTGTGCCTAGCTGGGACGAGATCATGTTCGGCAAGAAGGCCGACTGAGCTGTCAGCTGAGGTGGAAGCCTCGGTAGTTGTCGGCGACGATTTCGGCGCAGATCTGGCGGTACTGCGGGACGCCGCCGAGGTAGACCATGCACACGCGCGGCTTGCCTTCGATGTTTGCGCCCATGTACCAGGAGTCGGTCTGCGGTAGGAGGGTCTGCTCGGCGATCGCGAGGGTCTGCTCGATCCAGTCGGTCTCCGCCTCGGCGGACGGTTCGATCGTGGTCAGGCCGTCGGCGCGCAGATGGCTGATGCTGTCCGCGATCCAGTCGACGTGGTCTTCGACGGCCAGCGGGCCGTTGTAGAGGACCGAGGGGCTTTGTGGGCCGGTGACCAGGTACAGGTTCGGGAAGCCGTTAACCATCAGGCCTAGGTAGGTTCGCGGCCCTTCGGACCAGTGCTCCGTCAGTGCCTTGCCGTCGCGGCCGCGGATGCCGAGGCGTAGTACCGGCCCGGTCATCGCGTCGAAGCCGGTCGCGAGCACGACCGCGTCGAACTCGCGGACACCGTCGGACGTCTCGATCCCCTTGGCGGTGAACCGCTCGAGCGGCTCGCGTCGCAGGTCGACGAGCTGGACGTTGGGGCGGTTGAACGTCTCGTAGTAGTTGGTCTCCAGCGGCGGCCGCTTGGTGCCGTACGGATAGCCGGTCGGTGTGAGCAGCTCGGCGATCGCCGGATCGGTGACCCGCTCGCGGATCTTGTCCCGGATGAACTCTGCCGCGGTCTCGTTCGCGACCGGATCGACCAGCAGGTCCTGATAGCTGTCGAGGAACAGCCGGAACCCGCCCTGCGACCAGCGCGCCTCGAACGTCTGGCGCCGTTCGGCCGGGCTCACCGCCAGCGCGGACGGCTGGGACTGCTCGTAGGGGAAGCCGCCGAAGTTCGCCCGGGAGCGCTCGCGCAGCTTGGCGTAGTTGGGTTTGAGTTGCTGCTGCAACTCATGGTCCATCGGTCCGTTGCCGATCGGCGTGGCGTAGTTCGGGGTGCGCTGGAAGACGGTCAGTTCCAGAGCCTGGGCGGCGAGCTCGGGGATCAACTGCGTGCCGCTGGCGCCGGTACCGATGACGGCGACCCGCTTGCCGGTGAAGTCGACGCCCTCATGCGGCCAGGCCGAGCTGGTGTAGACCTCACCCTCGTAGTCGTCGAGTCCGACCAGGCCAGGATCCTTGGCGACCGACAGATTGCCCGCGGCGGCGACGAAGTGCTGCGCGGTGAAGGTGCCGTTGGTCGTGTTGATCGACCAGCCGTCGCCGGTGAACTCGGCCGACTCGACCACGGTGCTGAAGGCGATGTCGCGCCGCAGGTCGAACCGGTCGGCGACGTGGTTGAGGTAGCGCAGGATCTCCGGCTGGCCGGCGAACCGCTCGGTCCACACCCACTCCTGCTGCAGCTCCTCGGAGAACGAGTACGAGTAGTTGAAGCTCTCGATGTCGCAGCGCGCGCCGGGATAGCGGTTGTAGTACCAGGTCCCGCCGACGTCCCCGGCCTGCTCGATCACGCGCACCCGCAACCCGAGCTGGTCGCGGAACTTGTGCAGGGCGTACAGGCCGGCGAATCCGGCGCCGACGACGACCACGTCGTAGTGCTGGGCTGTGCTGGGTGAATCGGTGGGCATCGGCGGATTCCTGCCTCTCGGTGAGCTCTGTTCCGACGACCGTAGGCAGGGTGCGGGAGTGATTCCGCGGTTCTGCGCGGAGTACTGACCGAACAGCCGGCGGGTCTGCCCGCCCGGATCTGCCTGACCAGGCAACCGCCCCGCCTTCGCCAGCAGCTATCGCGCACAGCTCGTGGACAGTTGTCTCAGATAGCGGGCGATGTTTGGCAGCGCCGGGTGACGTCTGCCATAGTCTCCGCATGCGAATCCCGCTGTGTTGTCGCTGTTGTTGTCGCTGACGCGCGCCGTCTGAGGCGCACGAGGCCCTGCCCTTTTCCCAGGCCCGCCCGCCGACACCAGCCACACAGGATTCCTTCGATGAACCTCTCTGCTCTGTCCGACCTCCTTGCCGCCCGCGGTCTGCGACTGCTGCCCGGCTCCCACCCGGTGCCCGTCGAGCTGCTCGTTCAGTTGCCCGATGCAACGATCGCGCGGTTCACCGCCCGCGGTACGACGCTGCGCCTGCGGCACTACTCCCCCGACGCCCTGACGTCGATCACGATCGCCCCCGAATGCGGCTGCGGTGACCACCACCCGCAGACCGGCCCGGACCGCGTCACCCTGAGCGCCTTCGCGCAGCCGCTGTCCGAGCACGTCCTGGACGGCGAACTGGTCTTCGGCTGGACCGGCTACGAGGCCGGCGCCCTCCGCCTCCCGGACGCCCTCCCCCACTTCTTCACCCTGCTCCCCCTCCTGGAGCCCACCCGCACCCTCGTCAGCGTCGCCTGAGCCTGACGGCTTTCAGCTTCGGGCCGCGATGGATTGGGCGAGTTTTAGGCGGGCTTGTTCGTAGGGGTTGGCTTGTTGGGGGTAAGAGACGCTCGGGCCGGCTTCGTCGAGGACTGCGGGGACGATCTGGTCGACTGTTTGGTCGACCAGGTGGTGGAGGCCGAGGTTGCGGGCCATGGTCAGGTACAGGTGGTCCTGGATGCCTCGGCGGAAGTTGGCCAGCTGGATCGTGGAGATGGGGCCGGCGATGCCTCGGTCCTGGTCGGGGTAGATGAGGTCTTCGCCGGGGTACATCAGGACACCGTCGCCGTTGGCCCACCAGCCGCGTTTGTTGTAGAAGGTGACCGGGTCGAGCCAGACGTTCTGGTTGCGCTCGCGGCCTGGCAGGACCTGCCGGTTGTGGCGCCAGTGGTTGGTGTGCCAGTAGAAGTACGTCGAGACGTTGTGCTTGAACGCGGCCCAGAGGTTGGCGCGTGGGTCGGTGGCCGGTGATTCGATCACCACCGAGCCGACGTTCGGGCGCTGGCCGTTGTAGAACCACATGTCCCGGCCATCCTTGCGAAGCGTCGCAGCGGCTTTGGAGTCGTACAGGTCGGCGACGGTCGCCCAGATGTCGATCGCCTTGTTCGGCCCGTCCAGCGCGGCGTCGTAGGCGTGCGTGGTGAAGATCGGCAGGGGCGCGCCCGATGCCCGGACGGCCGAGGACAGCGAGCGGATGTAGTCGTAATCCTCGGCGCTGGGCTCGTCAGGCATGTAGACGAAGGTCCTCTTGCCCGGCAGGTTCTTCGACAGCCAGTCGGTCCAGAGCGGAGCGTTGGCCTTCGCCTTCTCAAGGGTGTCGAAGTCGGGCTCCGGGCCGTAGAAGGTGCGCGGGATCAGGGTGTTCCCAACGCCTTCGCCAGGGCCTTCGTACCCGTTTGCCTTCGTGAAGTCCGTACCGGTGAAGCGAGACCGGGCAGCGGTGGCGGTAGCGATGTCATAGGCATCCACGAACTCGACCCGGTGGCGGTGGGCGAAGCGGTGGAACACCGGGTCCAGATTGCGGCCGTACCGCAGCTCGACCTGCGAACTCTCGAAGTAGAACATCGCGTTGATGCTGTTCTCGTCAGGCAGCGTGAAAGGAAAGACCGTCAGCTCGACCGGCACCATCCGGACCTGATCATCGGCGCGTACCTCGATGCGACCGCGGTAGACGCCCGCCGGTGCGCGCCGCGGAATGTAGATGTCGAACCAGAAAGCCTGATTGCGAGCGGCCGGTACGGCGAGCGGGAATCCACCCTGCGCCGCGTTCTCCGGGACGAGCTGGACCGGCTTGGGTCCCAGCGGATCCGGCGGTTCGGCCGGTGAGTCGCGCAGGTAGATCCAGTCCGCGTTGGACCGCTCGGCAATGGTCATGTACCGCTCGGAGAAGACCTGGATCTGCCGACCGACCGTGTCGGTCGGATCCGCCACCGGCGGCGCATACCGGATCACTCCCGGCCCACCGACCTGCCGCAGGATCGGGAGCCGAACGGACAGAGCGCCGATGCCTGCCGCGCCGGCCTCCGCGACGAGCTGAAACGCGACCACCTCGTTGCGCGCCCCGAAGGTCCGGGCAGTATGGCCGTCCCACGCGCTGTTGCGACGCTTGTGAGGATTCGCGAGGTCGTCGGCGTCGACCTTCTCGCCGTCACTCACCGCCCACAACGCAGCAAGTGGCTTGGCGTGCGGCTTCACCACCAGTGGCACCGCCGCCGAGAGGCTCGCCGCGAACAGCGATCGGCGGGACAGCGCCAGCCGCGTCACTGCGCCGGCACAGTTTCGGGTAGCGGGACCGACGGAGTAGAGGTCGCCACGTAGATCAAACCGTCGTACTCCCGGGTCAGCAGAGTCGGCGTGAACTGCATCCGGTACGTCCAGCGCTGCACGTACGCGCCGAAGCTCCGGAACATCTGCGGCTCGGCCAGCCACCGCTTCACCGGCTCCGGCGCGTCCTCGGAACCACGCAGGTTCAGCCAGTGATCACCCGGACTCGCCGCCGCCAACTGACCTTCCAGCGCATTGAAGCCACCCCGATCGATGCTGTTGGCAACGACCGGACCGTCCATCGGCCCTGGCCACGGACCGGGCCGCAGCCGGCGAGCGCGAAACGCGCCGGAGCCGAACAACAGCGCCAACGCGTAGTACTCCGCCCCGAACCGCTCCCGCAGATGCTGTCCCATCGGCCGCAGCTCCGCCGACTGCCGGCTGGCCGCGAGATGACCGTTGTGCGCCCACACCGCGATCCGCCGCTGCGGATCCTCGTCGGCCAGCCGCCCGACCGCCTCGGCCATGTAGGCGTCCCGGACCGCGAACAGCGTCTCCGCCGGATTCTTGTTCTCCTTCGCCCGGGACACCAGGTCGCCGGCCCGCTCGAGAATCCGGGCATGGTTCAGTACGTCCGCGTCAGCACCCTTGGCTTCCAGGAACGGAATCAGCTGCTGAGCCTCCCGCACCACCAACTGATCCTTGTCCGGCACCGAACCGGGTTGGGCATCAGACAGATACCCGAAGCCCTCCTCGAAGGCCGCCAGCCGGTCAGGCACCGACGAGGCCAGGAACTCCCGTACCGCCGCGACCGACGCCGAGCACCGCTGCGGGTCGATCCCCGCGAAGCGAACCTGCTCAGCCGCCGGCCGTCCCGAGTTATAGGTCCGCATCCACTCGACCAGCGCGACGACCTCCTCGGTTTGCCAGGTCCAGAAGCCGAGCCCAGTCACCGCGGTCGCCGCGTCGCCGACACCATCGCGTACATACGCGTCGACGGCCGGCGCGGCCGATTCGCTCGCCTCCATCGCCAGCACGGAGTACCCGAGCTCGGTGACCAGGTACTCGAAGAGGCGGTGCTTCAGCTGGAAGAACTCGCGGGTGCCGTGGGTGGCCTCCCCCATCCCGAGCACCCTCACGTCGCCCAGCGCCTCGCCCAATGGGGCCAGATCCTCGGTGGAGGACCCCGCGACCAGGCTGGTCAGCGGGCGCGCAGTACCGGACAGCCACTGCTGGATCTCGGGGAAGCTTTCGTTGGGCACGGAAAAAGCCTATCCAGCCGACCGGAGACACGGACTCTTGAATAAGTAACACGCATGGTTTAACTTACACGCACCCTTGCTCCTGGGCCCGCCACCTGGAGGTTCCTGTCATGTCTTCAAGACGCCTGCTAGCGGGTCTGTTGCCCGCTCTCCTGCTGGGCGGCGCGCTCGTCGCGACCCCCGCGCACGCGGCAACCATGTATCCGAGCGGGGTCGGCGCCGACCTCGGTGCCACTCCGACGACGCTGGGTGTGAAGCCGTCCGCCGGCGCGGATCCGGCCGGTCTGCGGACCGGTACGGAGCAAGGCCGTACGTTCTGGCGCACTGACCAGGCCGCCGACACCAGCTACTTCACCTTCGATGTCGACGGCGACTACGTCGGCGAGCTGAACACCGATGACGTCGTCGTCACCGTGACCTATCTCGACAGCGGCACGGGCACTCTGCAGCTCCAGTACGACGCGGCCGCCGACCCGGCCGCGCACGCCGACAACGTCCAACTGAAGAACACCGGCACCTGGCAGACCGGTACGTTCGCGCTGAACGACATCGAATTCGCCAACCGCCTCGGTGGCGGCGACCTGCGGTTGCAGGGCAGCGAGGACATCACCGTCGCGGGCCTGCGGATCAGTACTGCGGGAGCGACCGTCGACCTCGGCGCGTCCCCGGCCCAGAACGGCATCACCCCGCGGCCTGGTGACCGTGGGGAGAACCTGATCACCGGCGTCCAGGACGGCCGGTCCTACTGGCAGACCGACCGGACAGCGCCGTCGCCCGGGATGAACTTCTTCTACCTGAACGTCTCGGACACCTACCTCTACGACAACCGCAACCTCGTGCTGGTCAGCATCGACTACTTCGACGAGGGCAACGGCCAGTTCGGGCTGCACTACGACTCCCCCGGCACGACGATCCCGGAGATGTTCAAGAACTCGCCGGTCGTCACCTACGGCAACACCAAGACCTGGAAGACCTACACGTTCGCGCTGACCGACGCGATCATGACGAACCGGTCCAACGGGTCGGACTTCCGGATCCACATCGGTGACGGCGCGGTCGATCTCAAGGTCGCGGCGGTCCGGGTGGCGAAGGTGGCCACCATTCTCGACGTCACCGAAGGGCTGAACGACCTGATCGACGAGGCAGCCCGGGTGCAGAAGGCCGCCCGGGAAGGATCGCGCGACGGCCAGTTCCCGGCCGGCAGCCGCGCGAGCTTCCTGCAGGCGATCAACGACGCCCGTACGGTCGCCACGACGCCGGGCGTCACCGACGTACAGGTGAAGGCGGCGCTGCAGGCTCTGCAGACCAAGCTCAATGCCTTCAACGCCTCGATCGTCGACACGAACTTCGCCGCAACCGGTACTGCGAGCGCCAGCAGCGGCGCCAACGCGGGGAACGTCAACGACGGCAACCACCAGAGCACCTGGACGAGCGGTCCCGGAGACTCCTGGTTGCAGCTGGATCTGGGGACGAAGCGTGCGGTCAACGACGTCCGGGTCGAATGGGGTCCGGTCTCCTCGCCCGACTACACCGTGCAGGTCTCGGATGACGGCGTTGCGTTCACGACGGTCGGCCGGACTGGCTCGCCGGGTGCCAACCAGTTCAGCAAGACCCGCTTCGCGACCGTGCAGGCTCGGTATGTCCGGGTCGCCCTGACCGGTGCCGACAACTACACGGTGAAGGAACTGCAGCTGCGCGAGTCGCCGGTCGTGGTGCCCAAGCCGAAGCTGGTCGACACCGGCAACCCGACGGAGGACCTGGTCGTCGCCGACTTCGACGCGATCGAGTTCGGCGCGGACCGTACCGGCGTGAAGGACTCGACGAAGGCGATTCAGAACGCCATCTACGCCTGCGTCGACGCGGGCGGCGGCACGATCTGGCTGCCTGCGGGCAAGTACCGGGTCACCGACACCGTCGAGGTGCACGCGTTCTGCACCCTGCGCGGCGACCGTCGAGACCCGGACAAGCCCGGTAATCACCACGGCGACTACGGCACCACCGTCATCGCGGACATTGCCTCAGGCAACGATGGCCCGGCGTTGTTCCGGATCGGTGGCTCGGCCGGCGTGATCGGCGTGACGACGTACTACCCGCGCCAGAGCGCCACGACGCCGATCCCGTACGGCTACACCTTCGAGATCCCCGGCGGCGCCTGGATCGGCAACGAGAACTACATGATGTCGACCGTCTCCGACGTCACCATGCTCAACTCGTACCGCGGGATCGGGATCAGCACCTTCCCCAACGACCACGGCAACGCGCCGAGCTCCGGCCAGGTGCACGAGTCGACGACGATCCGCAACATCCGGGGAACCGCTCTCTTCGAAGGCGCCCGCGCCTACAACGGCGCTGACGTCGGCACCTGGGAGAACGTGACCTTCAGCAACGCGTACTGGGCTGCGGCGCGCGACTTCAACCCGCCGGCCCGTGCGATGCTCGATGCCTGGACCCGGGCCAACGGCACCGGCCTGGTGCTCGGCGACCTCGAGTGGGACCAGTTCCACAAGATCACGCTCTCCGACTACAAGGTCGGCATCCATGTCGTCGCCGGGCAGCGCGCGCAGTTCACCGGGAGCTTCCTGCAGCCCGATGTCCAGCGCACCGGTACGGCGCTCAAGGTCGACGTGATGGACGACCGGTGGGGTCTCACCCTCGCCGGCGGCCGTCTCGAGGGCGACCAGGGAATTCAGAACGACTCCCGCGGCTATGTGAAGGTCACCGGCACGACAGTCACCGGGACAGTTGCGGGGATCGTGCACCGGATGGTCGGTGTCGCTCCGACCTACACGGCCAAAGCACTCCCCAGCCCGGCAGAGGATGCTCTGTATGTCGCAGACGCACCGCACGGGGTCGGCTACCTCCCGGCGGCGGACGCGACGAGCGCAGTACAGAAGACGCTGGACAAGGCCGGTCGAGCGGGCGGCGGGATCGTCTATCTCCCGGCCGGCTGGTACCGGATCAGCACGCACCTCACCATCCCCGCGAAGGTCGAGTTGCGCGGCGCATCCGCTGTCCCGAACCGCGATCAGGGCGGCAACAGCGGAGGTACGGTCCTGCACGCCTTCGAGGGACGGGCAACGGCCGCTCCCGACACGGCAACCGCGCTGCTCACTTTGGATGGCAAGAAGGCCGGCGTCCGCGGGCTGCGGGTCTTCTATCCCGAGCAGAACCCGGGCAAGGCCGAGGGCGTCGTTCCCTACCCGTACGCCGTGCGCGGCAAGGGCGCCTCGACCTACGTCATCAACGCCGGGTTCCCGAACGCATGGAACGGCGTCGACTTCACGACGTTCCGCAACGACGGGTTCGTGGTCCGCAAGATCGCCGGCGCCTTCTTCGACCACGCGATCGCCGTCGGCCACAGTACCGGCGGGCGGATCGAGGGCGTGCTGTCCAACGGCAACGCGGTCACCCGGATCGGCTACCAGCAGCCGAACTGGATGAACGAGGGCAGCATCTTCGAGCTGGTGATCGACAAGTACATGCGCAAGACGGCCAAGATCGTCACCGTCGACGGCGCGACCGGCCTGACGCTGTTCAACGTGTTCGCCTACGGATTCCACGACGGGCTGGTCGTCAACGACGGTCAGGTCGACGCGTTCAACCTGGGCACCGACAACCTCGGCGGCGACGGCTTCACGGTGAAGGTGGTCAAGGGTGACGTCGAGGCGACCAACCTGGCCCGCTACAACGGCGCGACCAGCACCGGGCCGGTGACGCTGCACAACGTGATGGTGATCAACGTCGTCCAGCGGCACGTCTCGGTCGCGACGGCCGGTCACGGCACCGCGACGATCGCCGGGAACGAGTCGGAACCGGGAACGTACGAGGTCGGCGCGCAGGTGACCGTGACAGCGACGCCAGCGTCGGATAGCGTTTTCCAGAACTGGACCGTGGGCGGCGTGGTGGTCTCGACCGACGCGTCGTACTCCTTCGGGGTGACCGCGGACCAGGTACTGACGGCGAACTTCGCACCGAGGTAGAACGACCGAAAGGGCGAGATGTCTGACTCGACGAACACACACCAGGTCGCCATCGTGGGCTGCGGGATCATCGGCCGCACCCACGCCGACACCATCGCGGCCCGGCCGGATGCCTCGGTCACCGCACTGGTCGACGGCGACACCGCTGCCGCCGAAGCACTGGCCGTCCGGCTGAGGGAGGCCGGGCAGCCGGAGCCGAAGGTGTACGGCGATCTCGGTGCGGCCCTGTCGGGTTCGGACATCTCGCTGGTCGCGATCTGCACGCCGAGCGGCACGCACGCCGCGCTCGCCGAGCAGGCGCTCAACGAGAAGAAGCACGTCGTGATCGAGAAGCCGCTCGACGTCGACCTCCCCCGGGCCCGCCGTCTCGGCGCGGCGGCCACCCGGGCGGCCGGCCACGGCGTCGTCTCGTCGGTGATCAGCCAGCACCGGTTCGACCCGGGCAGCGCCCAGGTCTCCGAGGCGATCAAGGCCGGCCGCTTCGGCCAGCTCACCTCAGCCGTCGCGACGGTCGCCTGGTGGCGGAGCGACGAGTACTACGCCTCCGCCGGCTGGCGCGGCACCTGGGCCCAGGACGGCGGCGGCGCACTCATGAACCAGGGCGTCCACACGGTCGACCTGCTGCTATGGTTCATGGGCCGCCCGGTCAACATCCAGGCCCAGGCGCTCCGCGCGGCCCACCACGAGATCGAGGTCGAGGACACCGTCGTCGCGACCCTGACCTTCGAGAACGGCTCGGTCGCCACCCTGCATGCGACGACAGCGGCTTTCCCCGGCGGCCGGACCCGCGTATCGGTCCACGGCACAGAGGGCGGCGCGGAGGTCGAGGACGACCTGCTCCGCCGCTTCAACGTGGACGGCTCGAAGGACGACCAGCCCATCGACGCCGAGCGGCCGGGCGGTCACGTCGCGCAGTACGAGGACATCTTCAGCGCCATCGGCAACGGCGAACAGCCCGGTATCACCGTCCACGACGCGATCGACGCGCTCGCGACCGTCCGCGCGGTCTACATCGCCTCGACCCTGCAGCGCCCGGTCAAGTTCGTCGACGTCCTCGAAGGCCGCTACGACGACGTCGACGTCAGCCGCGGAATCCGGCTGCCACCGGCCTGAGTGTCACACTTCGGCCGTCGGCACAGTCAGACAGGTGACGGTGCCGACGAGCTGAGGATGCTGATGAACGACAACGAGTGGCTGGCCCATCGGTTCGAGGAGCAGCGGGCGCAACTGCGCGGGGTGGCCTACCGGATGCTCGGATCCGGCGCTGAGGCCGATGACGCCGTACAGGAAGCCTGGCTTCGGCTGAATCGGGCTGGTGCGGATGGGATCGACAACCTCGGTGGCTGGCTGACGACTGTGGTGTCGCGGATCTGCCTCGATCAGCTGCAGGCTCGGCGGGTACGGCACGAGCGGTCGCTTGAGGAGGCGCCACCTGCGCTCAGTGTTGTAGACCCGGAGCGCGAGGCGCTGCTCGCTGACTCGGTTGGGGTTGCGTTGCTGGTCGTACTGGAGACGCTGACTCCGGCTGAGCGGCTGACGTTCGTGTTGCATGACCTGTTCGCGGTGCCGTTCGAGGAGATCGCGCCGATCGTGGATCGTACGCCGGTAGCCGCGAGGCAACTCGCCAGCCGTGCTCGGCGCCGGGTCCAGGGCCGGGCAACCGTCGCCGAGGCCGATCAGGTCGCTCAACGCGAGGTTATCGAAGCCTTCCTGACCGCAGCCCGTGAGGGTGACTTCGAGGCGTTGCTCGAGGTGCTCGACCCCGAGGTGCTCGTCCGCACCGACATCGGCGGAGTCACCCGCGCGATCCGCGGCGCGAAGAGTGCCGCTAGTGGTGCGCTCGCCGCGGCGGCAGCCAGTGCGCCGTCGGCTCACCTGGCGTTGGTCGACGGCGCTGTCGGGTTCGTGGTCGCACCCGCGGGTCACCTGGAACGGGCCATCCGCTTCACGATCGACGGCCGCACGATCCGCGAGATCGACATCGTGACGGATCCTGCGCGGCTGGAGCAGCTGGACCTTGCAGTCCTCACCGTCTGACTGGCGGCGAGATCAGGGCTTGGTGCCGGGCAGCCTGGTGTTGAGGATGCGCTGGAAGAGGTGGCAGTCGCGCCAGGCGCCGTCGATGTGGAGATAGTCGGGAGCGGTGCCGATCTGGCTGAAGCCGGCCTTCCTCAGCACCTTCTGCGAGGGCAGGTTGTGGGTGAGGGTGCTGGCCTCGATCCGGTGCAGGAGCAGTTCCTTGTCGGCGGCCTCGGCCACTGCCTGTACTGCGATTGTCGCGAGGCCCTTGCCCAGCATGTCAGCGTCGATCCAGTAGCCGAGGCTCGCGCTGCGGAACGGACCGGGCACGATGTCGGTCAGCGTCATCGCGCCCACCACACGGTCGCCCTGGAACAGGAACCAGGGCACGACCTCGGCCCGCTTGTAGCGCTCGAGCTGCTGGCCGAGCCGGTCCACCTGGCCTGCCGTGGTGAACCAGCGGTCCGAGCGGACCGGTTCCCACGGCTTCAGGTGCTCGCGATTGCGGACCTGTGCCTCGGCGAAGGCGGCGGCGTCGTCGAGCGTCGCCACCCGCATCTCGACATCGTCAGTGAGGGGTCTGTCCAGGGTCACTTCGGCAGCCTACGAGCCTGGCTGGAGCCTCCGACCCGCGGGGTGAAGGCGTCGTGGAAGATGGTCGAGGCGGCGCCGACCGCGGCCGCGTCGGCCTGCAGCATCGACTCCTCCACCGCGACCGTCCGGGTGCCTTTCGCGATCGGGTGCGAATTCACCGCCCGGCTGATTTCGGAAAGGAACACGTCGGCGATTTCCTTTTCGAACGCCGGCCCGCCGAGCACGATCAAATCGATATCGAGCAGATCGACCAGGCCGACCGCACCCTGCGCAATCACCGATGCGACTTGGGTGACCGCCTTCTGGGCCGCGACGTCACCGTTCGCGGCGGCTTTGCAGACCGCTTTGTAGCGCTTTGCCTCGTCGTTCGCGCTGCTGTCGGTCTCGACATATCCGAAGCCGGCCGCGATCACCGGCAGGCCGGCGGTCGGATTGCATTCGGCCATCATCTTCGGGCCGGTCCGCTCGTCCCACTCCCCCATCTTCAGCGCGCACAGCTGGCCGAACTCGCCGGCGTTCGCGGTCAGCCCGCGATAGATCGAGCCGTTCAGGATCAGGCCGCTGCCGACCCCGCTGCCGACGTACAGATAGGCGAAGTCGCGGGCCCGCGCGGAGCGCCCGATCCAGCGCTCGCCGATCGCCGCTGCGGTGCCGTCCTTCTCGACCAGGACCGGGTGGTTCAGCTTGCCCTGCAGGAGGTGCCGGATCTTCAATCCACGCCAGGCCGGTTGCAGCGGGAGGTCGAGCAAGGTGCCGTCGGCATTGATCGGGCCGGGCACCGCGACACCCACGCCCAGCATGGAGTTCACGTCCACCTGGCTGATGCTCAAGGCCGCCGTCACGGTCGCCGCCGCGAGGTCGACCAGGCGCACCGCGTCGAGATCGGCCGGCAGGTCGACGGTCTCCCGGCGCACGATCGTGCCGTCCAGATCGACCACCGCGACGGTGAGCAGCTCGGGGTCGATGTGGATGCCGACGGCATGGGCCGCGTTCGAGCGCAGCCGCACCGGAGTACGGGGTTTGCCGAGCCGCTCGGCGCGCTCCTGCGCCTCCTCGACGAGCAGTCCCTGCTGCAGCAGGACGCGCAGGATCCGCGACACCGATTGCTGGGTCAGCCCGGTCCGCCGGGAGATCTCCGTCCGGCTGATGATGCCGGCCAGCCGGATCGTCTCGATGATCACGGCCTCGTTGAAGGAGCCGAGGTCGTACTGGTTCGCACCGGAACGCGTCGGCTCGTCGAGCACCGCCGAGTCAGTCTCTGGCGTGACCATCGCCCACCTCCTCTGTCTGCATTACTTTCCCCGTTCACCGAATTCCGCCCCGAACTAGCCGAGATCGTACCCCGCAGCCCTCGCCAGGCCGGTCAGGTATTCGAGGTTCGCCGCCGTTCTTTCGGCCAGTGGCAAGGCGACGGAGAAATCCTCGACCGTCACCCAGCCGTCGTAGCCGGCCCCGGCCAGTGCTTTGAAGAATTCCGGCAGGTCGGCCCGGCCTTCGCGCAACGGCACCCATTTCGGTTCCCACCGCAGAGTGCCGTCGTTTTGCACGCCGGACAGGTGAAATGCCACGTTTTTGACGTGTACGTGCGCAAGGTACTCACCGAGCAGGTCGAACGCATGGGCCGGCTCCTCCCAGCCCTCGATCACCGTGTTGCCGATGTCGTGCAGGACGCCGACGTACCGCGGATCGAGCCCCTCGACCAACCGCCGGGCCGCGGACGCGCTCGCGGTCAGGCTCTCGTGATGCAACTCCAGCAACGCCCGTACGCCGTGATGCCGGGCGCGGCCCTCGAGCCACTCCCAGTCGGCCCGGTACGCCGCGAACGCCTCTCGATACGACTGGCCCTTCTCCGTGTTCACTCCGAGGAAGCGGACCTGCCCGGCGTCGAGCGCAGCCGCCGCGGCCAGCATCCGCTCGGCGTCCTCACGCTGCCTCGGCGTCACATACCCACCGAGCGCAGGCATCGCCAACCCGGCCGACTGGGTGACCGAGCGGATGTCGTCGAGGTGGGACTCGAGTCCGGTCAGCGGCCACGTCGCGCGGTTCCCCGCCCAGAAGGTCGGGCGCGACGACTCCACCGGGTCCGTGATCCGCCACTCGATCCCGTGCCAGCCCTGCTCGGCCAGGATCTTCGCGGCCTCCTCAGGAGCCCACTCCGGCGTCGAATCGGTGAACACGGCGAACTTCACGGCGCCTCCAGGGCCCCGTCGATACGCCGTACGCCGGCCGCCCACTCATCATGCCCGGACAACTCCGCCGGGTACTGCGCGGCCGCCTCGAGGTCGATGTCGATGCCCCAGCCCGGAGTCTCGTTCGGCCGCAGCCAGCCGTCCTCGATCCGCAGCGTGCCCGGGAACACCTCATGGGTGGCGTCGTTGTAGATGTGCCCCTCTTGGATGCCGAAGGCAACAGAACTGACATCTAGCGCGACATTGGCCGCGGCACCGATCGGCGACGTGTCCCCCGGCCCGTGCCAGGCGGTCTTCACTCCGCACAGCTCAGCGAGATCCGCGACCTTGCGTGCCGCGGTGAGCCCGCCGATGTCGGAGACGTGCGAGCGGATGAAGTCGACGCCACCGTCGCGGACCAGCCGTACCGCGTCGCCCATCGACGTCGTCAGCTCACCGACCGCCAGCGGCACCGGCGACGCGGCCCGGACCTCCGGCAGTCGATCCCAGTGCTCCGGCGGCAGGACGTCTTCGAGGAAGAACAGCCGGTACGGTTCGAGCGACCGGGCGAGCAACACGGCTTCCTTGGGCGTAAGCCGCGAATGCACGTCATGCAGCAGCTCGATGTTGTCCGGCAACGACTGACGAGCCGCGGCGAACAGGTCGGGCGTAGTACGGAGGTAGTCGCGCGCGCTCCAGCCGTTGCGGTAGGGCGCTTCCGGGTAGAGCGTCGCGAGTCGCGGAGCCCCGTACCCGCCGCCGCCCGGCGTGGACACCTGCAGCCGGATGTGGCGCCAGCCCTGCGCGACGAACTCCTTCGCCTGCTCCAGCGTCTGCTCGATGGTGATGCCGCCGGCGTGGATATAGGTGTCGGCCGCGGCGCGGACCTTGCCGCCGAGCAACTCGTAGACCGGCATGCCGGCCCGCTTGCCCGCGATGTCCCAGAGCGCCTGGTCGATACCGGAGATGGCGTTGTTGGTGACCGGTCCGCCGCGCCAGTAGCCGGAGAACCCGGCCAGTCGGACCAGGTCGCCGATGTCGCCCGGGTACCGGCCGATCAGCAGCCGGGCGAGGTGCTCGTCGACGAAGGTCTTCACGGCCTTCCAGCGTTGCGTGAAGGTGGCGCAGCCGAGTCCGTACAGGCCTGGCTCGGTGGTGTCGATCTTCACCACCACCAGCGGGATGCCCTGCGGCGCAGTGACGATCGCCTGCACCGCGCGGATCCGGATGTCGTCGCGGACCGGCCAGGGCTGGGCGAAGGTGGCGGGGGTCTCGTGCGCCATTCAGGTCTCCAGAGTTTTCGTGGGGAGGTCGAGCTCGTGGCGAGCCTGGAAGCCGAGCACGGTCCGGATCGCGGTCAGGTCGATCGGTACTTCGCGCCCGACGAACCGCCGCAGTCGCGGCACGCCGGGCGCGTACTTGTCGAGCAGAGCCTCGGTCTCGTACGGCGCGTTGGTGGTACTGGCCGCGGCGAAGAAGACGTGGGCGCCGGACAGCTTCGCCGTCAGCCCCAACTCGATCGCGTACGCCGCGTCGCGGGTGTCGAGGTAGGACCAGCCCTCCCGGACGCCCGGCGCCGGATCTTCGACGAAGCCGTTCGCGACCCGCTCGAGCACCTCGGCCGAGTTCACGTGCGGGAAGCGGAACGCGACCACGTCGATGCCCCAGCGGCGCCAGGCCATCCGGCAGGTGTTCTCGTCGTTCTGTTTCGACAGGGAGTACCAGTCGGCGACGTCGGCCGGGATCTTCTCGTCGAGCGGGTAGTAGGCCGGCCGGATATCGGCCGGGTTGAACGGCACGCCGAACGCATTGATGCTGCTGGCGACGACCGCCCGCTTGATCCCGGCCGCGCCCGCCTGGGCCAGCACATTGAAGGTCGACACGACATTGGTGGTGTAGACCTCGTACGGCGTACCAGCCGACGGATGCGCCAGGGCGGCCAGGTGGACGACGGTGTCGACGCCGTCGAGCGCCTTCGCCACGTCGTCCTCCGACCTGGTGTCGCCGATCACGATCCGGTCGGCCTTCAGCTCGTCGTGCCCGGCGATCTCCATCGCGGTCACCAACGCGCCCAGCTCGGTCAGGTGCCGGGTCGCGACCAGGCCGATCCGCCCGGCCGCGCCCGTCACCAGCACGCGGCGACCACTCAACAGTCCACTCACTCTTTGATGCCCCCTGACATTCCGACCCCGCGCAGGAACTGCTTCTGAAAGATCAAGAACAGCACCACGGGGATCAGGACCGCCAGGAACAATGCGCTCATCTGCAAGGAGAGATCAGTCGTCTTCTGGACCCGCGGCAGGGCGACCGAGATCGGCTGCAGCTTCGGATCGGGCAGCACCAGCAGCGGCCAGAGGTAGTCCTTCCACGAACCGATCACTGTGAGCAGTGCGACCACTCCGATGATCGGCTTCGACATCGGCAGGATCAGCGCCGTGAACAGCCGCAGATTGCTCGCCCCGTCGATCCGCGCCGCCTCGATCAGCTCGCGCGGGATCGCGTCGAAGTACCGCTTCATCACCAAGATGTTGAACGCGCCGGCCGCTTGTGGCAGCCAGACCGCCCAGAACGTGTTCTGCAGGTTCCAGCCGAACACCGGCATCTTGAGGATGGTCAGGTACAGCGGCACCAGCGAGATCACGCCCGGCAGGAACAACGTGGCCAGCACCAGGCCGGTGATCACGGGTCCCCACTTCGGGCGCAGCACGCTGAGCACGAAGGCGCCCGTCGTACAGACGAACAACGTGGACAGCAGCGAGCCGATCGCGATGATCGCGGTGTTGCCCAGGTACGAGCCGATCTGGACCTGGTTCCACGCGTCCGGCACGTTGTGCCACTGGATGCCGCTCGGCCACAGCTGCATCGGCCCGCGCAGGATGTCCTGGCTGGTCGACAACCCGGACTTCAGCAGCCACAGCAACGGGCCGACGCCGGCGATGACGACGCCGATGAACAGCAAGACCTGGATGATCGGCAGCCCGTACCGGACCAGCGGCCGGCGCCGGTCCATGGACGAGATGATCCCGCGCTCGGGCGCCTCCGCCGTCATGTCGTGCTCCAACGTCTGGTGAGGAAGTGGTAGACGACCGACAGCACGCACAGCACCAGCGCGAGCAGCACGCTGAGCGCCGTGGCGGCACCGAAGTCGCCGTTGATGAACGCGTACCGGTAGATCAGCAGCAGGATCGTGGTGGTCGCGTTGTCCGGGCCGCCGCCGGTGAACAGGAACGGCTCGGTGAAGACCTGGAACGTCCCGATCAGCTGCAGCAGCATCATGATCAGGATGATTCCGCGGATCTGCGGGATCGTGACGTGCCAGACCCGGCGCCAGATCCCGGCACCGTCCAGCTCGGCCGCCTCGTACAGCTCGTTGCGTACGCCGGTGAGCGCCGCCAGGTAGATGATCGAGGTGGCCCCGGCGCCGGCCCAGGTCGCCTCCAGCACGATCGCCGGCATCGCCAGGTTGGGCGAGTTCAGCCAGGCGTACGGGCCGAGGCCGAACCAGCCGAGGATCGCGTTGAAGACACCGGAGCCGGGGTCGTAGAAGTACTTCCACAACAGGATCGCGACCACCGGCGGGACGACCGCCGGCAGGTACGAGATCACGTTGTAGAGCCACCCGGTCTTGCGCAGCTCGCTGATGAAGACCGCCAGGAACAGCGGCACCGGGAAGCCGAAGATGAGCGCCAGCAACGCGAAGTACAGGGTGTTGATCGTTGCTTGCGGCAACTGCGGGTCGGTCAGCACGTAGCTGAAGTTGGACATCCCGACCCACTCGGCCGGGGTGACCAGGTTGGTCTTCTGGAACGACAGCACCAGCCCGCGCACGATCGGGCCCCAGGAGAAGTACAGGAAGGTCAGTACCAGGGGCAGCGCGAAGACGATGGCGCTCAGCCCGCCGGAGCGAAACCAGGTGGTCAGGCTCCGGCCGGACTGCGCGGTCGTGCGTGGGGCGGCGGGGGTTCTCGTCAGGACAGCCATCGGACTACCTGGACAAGCGGGCGTCGATCTTCGAGGAGGCTTCGGAGAGTAACTTGTCGATGTCCGCGTCCTTCTTGGTCAGCACCTGCTGGACGACCGGGTCGAGCAGCGCGTAGACCTCCTGGCCCTTGTTCGACGGCTCGGGCAGCAGCTTGAGCGTCTTGGTCGAGTCGATGTAGCCCTGGAACTGCTTCACCGGCACGTTGTTGTAGGGCTCGCGCCACTTGTTGTACTGGTCGTAGGTCGCCTGGCTCAGCGGGGTCACGCCGGGCCGGCCGACGAAGCCCTTGTCGGAGATGGCGTTCTTGGCGTCCTGGACGGCCAGCGCCTCGGACGTGTACTTGTCGAACTCCTGCGACTTGATCCACTTCAGCGCGGCGACGATCTCGTTCTTGGTCGACTTCGGGTTGATCATCTTGATCGAGCCACCGGTCAGCGTGCCGAACGGTCCGCCGTCCTGCGGCAGCGCGCCCTCGCCGAAGTCGGCGGGCTTCATGCCGAAGTTCTTCACCGCCATGTCGTAGGCGTCCGGCGCCTGCATGATCATCCCGATCTTGCCGGCCGCGAAGTCCTGGCGCGCCTCCTCCTGGTTGTAGAGGAAGTTGGTGCCCATCGTGTTGTCGGTCCAGCGCATGTCCTTCAGCAGCTGCAGCGCCTTCTTGGTCGGCGCGTCGTTGAAGACGCTCTTCTTGCCGTCGTCGCTCTGGACCTTGCCGCCCATGCTGTAGGTCATCGTGGTGAGCATCCAGCCACCGGTGTTGTCCTTGGTCAGCTGCGCGTAGCCGGCCTTGCCGGTCTTCTCGGTGATCTGCTTGGCGTACTGCCGGACCTCGTCCCAGGTCGTCGGCGGCTTGTCCGGGTCCAGGCCGGCCTGCTTGAACAGCGCGCGGTTGTAGGCCAGGCCGACCGAGAACGCCTCGAACGGGACGCCGTAGATCCGGCCGTTGGCGTCCTGGACCAGCTTGAGCGTCTCGGGGTTGAGGTCCTTGGTCATGTCGACGAGCTTGAGCTCGTCGGTGATGTCGGGCAGCTGCTTGTTCGGGATCATGTTCAGCGGCTCGGTGAAGCTGATACTCATCACGGTCGGGAGCGAGCCACCTGCCACCTGAGCTTGGAAGGTCTGCGGGTCCCACGACGTCTCGGTCGACTTCACCGTGATGTTCGGGTGTGCGTCGGTGAACTTCTTGACGTTGCGCTCGAAGGCGGCGACGTCGGCCGGCTTGTCCGGCTTGGGTTTGTTCCCCACCGTGATGGTGACGGGTGCGTTCTCGTCGATCGCGCCGCCGCTACTACTCGCCGACGGGTCGGTGCCGTCCGCGCAGGCTGCCGTCGCCAGCAGCAGGGCGGCCGACGCACACGTCGCGGCAAACCGTGCCGTTCTCGTCATCGGAACTCCTCAGGTTTCCGGGTACACCCCTGCGTACCGGGCGGTCCAGGGGTGTGGTCTGGGCCACAGAAGCCCAATTTCGAGTAAGTTAAACCATGCGTGTTACTTTATCAATCCCCGAGCTGATCACGGTTCGGGAGAAGATGGCGAGGTGTTGATCAGACCGGCGACAGCCGACGACCGCGGGTTCCTGGAGCAGATGCTGCTCGAGGCGTACAACTGGGACGGCCAGCCCCGCTTCACCCTGGAGCAGCTGTCCGGCGAAGACCACGCCTGGCGCTACGTCGACGCCTGGATGCGCCCCGGCGACTTCGGAGTCATCGCCGAAGACGGCGGTCCGATCGGCGCCGCCTGGGCACGCCTACTCACCACAGCCCGCCCCGGCGTGGAACTGCGGCGCGGCCGATCGCCAGGCCATCAAAGGGGGGTCGCATGTGGGTGGAGCTCGGCGCGGCGAGGCTGCCTGGCCTGCGTTTGATGGCCTGGCGGTTGGCGGGTCGGTCAGGCGGTGCCGGTGGCGATGGGGCGGTCGGGGTCGGTGATCCATTCGGACCAGGAGCCGACGTAGACGGCGGCTTCGATGCCGGCTACTTGGAGGGCCAGGGCTTCGTGGGCTGCGGTTACGCCGGAGCCGCAGTACGCGCCGACCGCCGTCGAGCCGTCGGCGCCCAGGGCGGTGAAGCGGGCCTGGAGGTCTTCGGCGGAGAGGAAGTGGCCGTCGGGGGTGACGTTGGCGGTGGTGGGGGCGTTGACGGCACCGGGGATGTGGCCGGCGACCTTGTCGATCGGTTCGGTTTCGCCGGCGAAGCGTTCGGGGGCGCGGGCGTCCAGGAGGACACCGGTGGAGGCGAGTTTGGCGGCGCTCTCGGCGTCGAGCATCGGGACGTGGCCGGGCGAGGCGGTGAAGGTGCCGTTGCCGTCCGCGGGTACGTCGGTGGCGACCTCTCCCCCGGCGGCCCGCCAGGCCGCGAAGCCGCCGTCGAGGACACGGACGTCGCGCACACCGAAGTACCGGAAGATCCACCAGGCGCGGGCGGCAGCCATCGAGTTCGCGGCGTCGTAGACGACCACCGGGGTGTCCTCGCAGACACCGGCCCGGCGCAGCGCCGCCTCGACAGTTGTTGCTGAGGGCAACGGATGGCGTCCGCCGTCGCCGGGCGGGCCGGCCAGCTCGGCGTCGAGGTCGACGTAGTACGCGCCGGGGAGGTGACCGGCTGCGTAGGCGTCGCGACCGGGAGGCGCGGGCGGGCCGGACGGTACCGAGAGGTTCCAGGTGACGTCGATCAGTACCGGCCTGGTGGTAGCCGCGAGCAACGAGTCGGCAGAGATCAGCGGGTTCACAGTGCGCCTCCGAACGGGAGTACCTCGGGTGACAGGGTGGCACGAGCACGCGCGGCAGTCAGCCGGCGCCGGTGATGGCGACGGCAGAGCACCTCGTAGGCGACCTGGGCCGCGTTGGTGACCATGTCCCCGACGACCAGTTGCTCGCCTTCGGTGACCATCTCACCACCGACCGTACGGGCGTTGTGGGTGGCACGCTCACCGCACCAGCACAACGCCTCGACCTGCAACAGCTCCATCCGGTCGGCCAGCTCGACCAGCCGGGCCGAGCCGGGAAACAGAGTCGCCCGGAAGTCGGTCAGGATGCCGAAGCAGAAGACATCGATCTGCAACTCGTCGACCAGCCGGGCGAGCTGATCCACCTGCTCCGCCTGGTAGAACTGCGCCTCGTCGGCGACCACGTAGTCGATCCGGCCGCCCTGGGTCAGCTCGTCGACGACGTACTGCCAGAAGTCGAAGTCGGGTTTGACCTCGATCGCCTCGGCCTCCAGCCCCAGCCGCGACGACAGTACGGACTCGCCGGCCCGGTCGTTGCTGGTGAAAATCCTCCCCAGCCGCCCACGGGCCGCGTGGTTGTGATCCATCTGGAGCGCCAGCGTCGACTTGCCGCAGTCCATGGTCCCGGTGAAGTAGAGCAGCTCAGCCACGAGCGCTCATCCTGCCAAAGTCGAATGCCGGGCAGGTATGCCGGGGTGCGTCGGCTTTTGTTCTGCGGGGTCGGCGGGGTCTACTTGGGCGTGCGCAAAGCTCTGGTTCTGGTTCTTACGGTGTGGCTGACTCTCGCTGGTACGGCCGTTCAGTCGATGGCGGCTCCACTGCGGGTCGAGGCGGGGCTGCGTGCGTACTTCGTGATCACCGCGCCCAAGCAGACCGCAGCGGTGGCGGCCGGGGTAGCGGCCAACGCGGGGACCATCTACGCGGCGTACGACGCCATCGGCGTGCTTGTCGTGCACTCGGCCAACGCCGGGTTCGCCGGCGCGATGCGGACGGTGAAAGGTGTGCAGAAGGTCGGGGCGACCCGTACGTCGGATCTCCCGCCCGCCGTCGCCAATCCGGCGATCCCGCCGGCGCCGGTCGAGCATCCGGACAACGCGCCCGACCAGGTCCGGCCCGATATGGCGATGATCGGCGCCGACAAGGCCTGGGCGGTGAACCCGGGATCGAAGTCGATCACCGTCGGCGTGCTCGACACCGGCGTTGACGACCAGCACCAGGATCTGAAGGCGAACTTCGACGCGAGCAAGTCGGCGTCCTGCGCCTACGGCAAGGCCGACACCAGGCCGGGTGCCTGGCGGCCGGTCGCCGAGCACGGCACCCACGTCGCCGGCACGATCGCCGCGGCCAAGGACGGCAAGGGCATGACCGGCGTCGCGCCGGGTGTGAAGGTCTCGTCGATCCGGGTCGCCGAGCCCGAGGGGCAGCAGCTGTTCTTCCCCGAGAACACCGTCTGCGCGTTCGTCTTCGCCGCCGACAAGGGCGTCTCGGTCACCAACAACAGTTACTACGTCGACCCGTGGATGTTCCTCTGCCCGACCGACCCCGACCAGGACGCGATCCAGGAAGCGGTACGCCGCGCTGTCGCGTACGCCGACTCCAAGGGTGTCGTCAACGTCGCGGCCGCGGGCAACGAGAACACCGACCTCGCCAACAAGACCACCGACTCGAGCAGCCCGAACGACTCGACTCCCGCCGCCCGCTCCGTCACCACCCAGTGCATCAGCCTGCCGACCGAGCTGCCGGACGTGATCGTCGTCTCCGCGCTCAGCCCGCAGGGAACCAAGGCGAGCTTCTCCAACTACGGCGAAGGCAAGATCAAGATCGCGGCGCCCGGCCAGGACGTCTACTCGACCGTCCCAGGCGGCGGGTACCAGTCTCTGGACGGTACGTCGATGGCGTCGCCGCACGTCGCCGGTGTGGCCGCGTTGCTCCGCAGCGCGAATCCCAAGCTGACGCCCGAGCAGGTCCGCGCCAGACTCGCCGCGCAGGCCGATGACATCGCTTGCCCGGCGGCAGCAGGAGCTGTCTGCAAGGGACCCGACACGCTGAACTCGTTTTACGGCGAGGGCCTCGTCGACGCGGCCAAAGCTGTCGGCGCGTCGAGCAAGGCACCGGCGTCAGGCGTGACCATCACCAAGCCTGGCGAGCAGATCGGGTTCGGCGGCGCACCCGCGGTTCCCTTGCTGCTCAAGGGGATGAGCAGCAAGGGTTCGATCAGCTACACCGCCACCGGCTTGCCGCCCGGCCTCAGCATCGACCGCGAGCGCGGCTGGATCGTCGGCGTCCTGACACCGGGCGCAGGGCGGTACAAGGTCACTGTGACTGCTCGGGATGCCGACGCGAAGACCGCGGAGGCGACCTTCTACTGGAACGTGTGGAGCTTCTAGCCCGCGTCGATCAGCAGCGGGATGAGCATCTCGTCGTCGGTGAGCGATCCGTGCAGGCCGATCAGTCCGGCCTCCTGCGGATAACGTCGTCCGGCGACCAGCGCGATCGGTCCCAGTGAGGCGACGATGACGTCGCCGAGCCGTGGCTCGACACGCTCCTCGACCTTGCCGAACCAGCCGCGTCCGACCGCTTCGTCCCGGCTGAGCACGAGGGCTTTGTCACCCACGCGCTCCCGGTAGGTCGCCAGTACGTCGTCAGCCGCGCCGTCGACGCAGTACAGGTGTCTGAAGCGGGACTCCCCGCCGATGACGCGCACGCCATCCGTCAGCGCCGGCTCGGAGTCGAGGTCGACCCGGTTCTCCGGAGCGACGTCGATCATGCCGTGATCGGCGACGACGACCAGTACTGCGTCACGCGGCAACGCCGACCTGACCTGGCTGGCGAAGGCGTCAGCCGCAGCGAGCTCCTTGCGCCACTGCCACGACTCACTCCCCTGCCCGTGCCCGGTGTAGTCGAGTTGCGAGTCGTAGACGTAGACGAGCGAGGAAGAGCCTTCGCGGCTGGCGAATCGGGTCGCGTCGAGGCGGTCCTCGATGGTGTCGGCGCCGCGATGCTTGCTGCCCCGGAACGCTGCCGCGGTCAGTCCGGAGCTGTCGAAACGCGCCTTGCTGACGTTACGAGTCGCGACACCAGCCGCTGCGACCCGCTCGAACACGGTCTGATGCGGCTGCCAGCGGCGTGGGTCGACCGGAGCGTCCCACTGCAACGCGTTCAGCAGCGCACCCGTCTCGGGCACGATCGACGTGTAGCCGACGATTCCGTGCGCGCCCGGTGGGAGTCCGGTGCCGAGGCTGGTCAGGCTTGCGGCCGTCGTCGACGGGACTCCGGCGGTCAGGCTGCGGGCAGCCAGCGACGAGAGATAGGGCGCCGTCTCCGCGTTGCGGCGGAGGAGGTTCCAGCCGAGGCCGTCGAGGAGCAATACGGCGTACCGGGGTGAGGGTGGCAGGTCGAGCACGTTCTGCTCGCCGGGGACCGCGAGGGCACCGGCGACGGAGGGCAGCACGTCTGCGAGGGACCCGCCGCCGTATGCAGGGAGGACGGGCGTCGGGTCGGCCACTGCACTACCTACTGGTCGTCGCGAACGACAGCGCCGAGGCGAAGTCGAGCACCTGCTGGATCCCCGCCGGGCCGTCCGCGGCGGCCGAGATCCGCAGCGAGATGTCGTCGGCGGCGACGGAACCGGTGTAGCCGTGGTCGGCCTCGCAGTTCGGGTCGGCACAGACGGCCGGCTCGAGGTCGATCCGGTTCACCATGCCCCAGCCGATGGTCAGTACGACCTCGCCGCCCGCCACCGGCTCGCCCTTGCCACCGGCGGCGCCGTAGCCGGCCGGATTCGGCACGACCCGGTTCACCACGACCGCGTTCACCCGGTTGAGCGGGATCGCCTCGGTCGAGGTGGACGCGTAGGGCGCCCGGATCAGGTCGTCGGCGGCATGCTCGTCGGTATGCCCGACGATCAGCCGGCTCGGGGTCAGCGCCAGGATGGTGATGTGGCGCCGGACCTCGTCGCGGTCGAAGGTCGGCTCGTGTTGCAGCACGAAAGCCCGGATCGGTTCGCCGGCGATGGCCACGGCGAGAGAGTCCGTCACAACGTCTGGGTAGTAGCCGCACCGGTCGATCGCGTCGCGAAGGTCGGACGCGACGTCCACGAGCTCCGGGACCGGCGCATTCAGGTCACGCATGACCTCATCCTTGCATGCGCCGGGCCCGGAGCCCGATTGGTGGCTGTGGACAGTTGTGCGTCCGGGGTCAGCCGACGCTGGCTTTGCGCAGTACCGGCGCGCCCGCGGCACCGGCGACGGCGACCAGGACGAGGCCGATGATCACCTGGGCACCGAGCAGGATGACGCCCGAGCTCCCCTTGGTGAGCACCTCGCCACCGCTCAACGCGAGCCCGGTCAGCGCTCCGAATCCGACGACCGGGAGACCGACCCCGATGACCGGTACGACGGCCGCGAGGCGGGCGGATCGTTCGATCACCTTGAGTGGTACGCCGGACCGCCTGAGGGCCTTCGCAGGGCCGGCCTGGTCGAGTGCGGTGCCGACTGCACCGGCCGCTGTGGATGCTGCGCCGGTGACGAAGACCAGGCCGAGCAGGAGGGCGACGCCGAGTCTCAGGTCCTTGTACATCCCGGCGTCCTGCTCGTCGCGCTCGGCGTTGGTGAGCGGGACTTTGCCGGGTACGAGGTTGTAGAGGGCTGTGCGGGCCTTCTCATGGTCGGCAGGTGGGATGGAGATGATCACCGAGTGGTCGTCGGTGGTGACCTTGCCGCCGATCTTCGCGTCTGCCAGCAATTGTCTGGCGTCCTTGGCGACGGCGGCTACTTGTCCTTGCTTCGGGCTGAACTCGAAGGCTTGGTCCGCGGCGGTGCTGTTCATTCCGTACGGCATGAACAGGGCGAGGAATCCGGTGACGAAGCCGCTCAGGACCAGCGCGGCGACCGGGCGGAACGCTGCTTTGGGGTCGTCGGCGAGGCGTCGGCCGGCCAGAAGGGTGACGGGGCCTTTCGCAGTACGGGCCATGAACTTGCCGATGAGCTGTACTGCGAACGGGCCGACGATTCGGACCGCCAGGGCGGCCAGGCCGATGCCGATCAGCAGGGGGATGATCGCGCCGCCGGTGCCGAGGATGGCGAGCATGATGGGGCCGACGACCAGCAGGCCTAGGCGGAGTGCGCTCGTTGCCTTCCTGGTCTGACCGCGGACTACGCCGAGCGGGGTGATGCTGACGCGGCCTAGGCCGATCAGCGCGCTGATCACTGAGAGGACCGGTACTGCGGTCAGGACGATCAGTGCGACCCACCAGCTGGGGGTGAGGTCGTGGACGTACCAGCGGCCGCCGCCTAGCGGGATGCGGGCGATGAGCGGGGTGAGCAGGGTGTAGCCGATCAGGCCGGCGATGGCGCCTAGCAGGCCGAGTACTGCTTGCTCTACTGCGCTCAGCCAGAGCACCTGGCTGCGGGTGGCGCCCGCGAGTCTTAGTGCGGCTAGGCGGTGTTCGCGGCGTTTGGCGGCGACTCCTGCTGCTTGGCCGACCAGGCTGAGGAGTGGGAAGAGGACGAGGGTGATGCCGAACGCCACGAGGACCAGCAGGATAGCCATGCGCTCGTCGAGGGCCTTGCCGTTCCAGGTGTCCAGGTACTTCGGGTGGTCGGTTGGCGCGACGCCGGGTGAGTTCTTCTCGACGCCGTGGATGATCACCCACTCGTTGGGTGAGGACAGCCCTTTGTCGGTGATGACTCCGGTCGGCGTCTTCGTGTTGAAGCGCTCGGCCAGGTCGTCGGACCAGTGCTTGGCGACCTCGGGCGAGACGAACACCTCGCCGGGTTTCGGCGCGGCGGCCAGGCCGGGTGGTGGTGCGACCTGCTTTTGCGGGTTGTTGATGGCGACGTCGTACCGGGTGATCGGGATACCGCCGGCCATGTCCTCGATCTCGTTGACGGCGCCGACGGCGGTCTTCTGGTCGCCGTCGTCGGTGGTACGCCAGCCGATGCGGTCGGAGCGATGGGTCAGGCCGAGCGATCCGGCGATGAGGAAGGTGACGAGGAGAGCGACGATCGCGGTCGCGCCAAGGGCCGCCAAGTTGGCCGCGCGTCCGCCGGGGCCTGGGCGGCGTACGAACCGCAGGCCCAGATCAGTCATCGGATTCATCGGTCGCTCCCTTTGCCGTCGATCCGCAGGTCGGCGCGGCGGCTCATCGGTCGCTCACCCGGCCGTCGACGATGCGGAGTACGCGATGGCAGCGGGCGGCTACGGCGTCGTCGTGGGTGACGACTACGACCGCCGCGCCTCGGTGGGTGGCTGCGCCGACCAGGAGGTCGATCACCTGGGCACCGGTTGCGGCGTCGAGGGCGCCGGTGGGTTCGTCGGCGAAGACGGCTTGGGGTTCGCCGACGAGGGCTCGGGCGATGGCTACGCGTTGGGCCTGGCCGCCGGAGAGTTCGCCGGGGCGGCGGCCGGCTTCGCTGGCGAGGCGGACCTGGGCGAGGGTGGCGCGGGCACGCTTGATGGCCTCGCGGCGGGAGACACCGTCGACCATGAGCGGGAGGGCGACGTTCTCGTCGGCGGGCAGCTCGGCGAGGAGTTGGTTGTCTTGGAAGACAAAGCCCAGGCGGCGACGGCGCAGCACGGTGCGGGCTGCATCGTTGAGCTGATCCACTCGATCGTTGCCTAGCCAGACCTCACCCTGGTCGGGGCTGAGGATGCCGGCCAGCACATGCAGCAGCGTGGTCTTACCGTTGCCGGACGGGCCCATGACCGCCAGGGCTTCCCCTGCACGGACCTGAACGTCAACGCCGGCTAGGCCGACTACGTCGCCGTAGTACTTGACGAGTCCACGTCCGGCAAGCACCGGCGGCTGGGCAGAGTACTGGTCGGCCTGCGGCGCCGGATGGTGGTTGCCCTGGCGAGCAAGCTGCTGCGTGGCTGACTGCCCAGGGTGCGGGTGCTGAGTGGATGCGTCCGCCGCCACAGGCAGGTGCTGGCTGGACGCGTCCGCCGGCGCGGCAGTCTGCTGGTGCGGGGATTGGGGAGTTGCAGCGGCTGCACCGGCGGGCGGTTGAGTGGTTGGGCGTGGGGCTGGGGGCCGGCCTGGGATGGGCTGGGGGTTCTGGTTGGTGCTGGGGACGCCTGGGTAGCTCATACCCGGTAGCTTTCCGGGTTCTGCCTGCTGGTACGTCGGCCCCGGGACCGGTCTTCCCTGCGCCTTTCGGCGCCAGCGAGCCCCGTTCCGTAGTACCGGAGTCGTACACGGCCGTACCCGATGAGCTGTGGCGACCTTGAACACCAACTGGTGGGCGTGAACACGCTATTTCATGTCCGCAGTCACCGGATGGTGTTCAAGGTCGCCAGCGTTGGTCGCCGTCGAGGGGGTGAGGGCTAGGTGGTTGGGAAGGCTGACGGGTAGGCGTCTCGGTAGCTGAGGGTGCGGGCGGTGGGGGTTTCTACCGTTTGGGCGGACAGGACCGCGTGGGCGATGGCTCGGGTGAGGGTGCGGGCGCCGGCGGCGAAGATGGTTTCGAGTTGGAGCAGGGTGGTTGGGTCGGTGACGGCGAGGCGTGGTGTTGCTTTGCCGGTGGACAGGGCGAAGATGCTGTCGCCGTCGACCAGGGTGTGGATCGGGTCGATCGCGCGGGCCAGGCCGTCGTGGGCGATCATCGCCATGCGTTTGGTGGCGGCCTTGTCCAGGGAGGCGTCGGTGGCGACTACGGCGATGACGGTGTTCATGCCGGGCATGCGGCCGGGGAGGTCCGGGGGCGGGTCGGTGGGGGTTCGTAGTACGGGGAATTCGCCTGGGAAGCCGTAGCGCTCGGCCGAGAGGCGTCCTTGCGGATCGACGGCTGAGCCGGCGGCGTTGACGATCACCAGCGCGCCGACCGTCGTACCGTCCGCGAGGCGCACACTGGCCGAGCCGACGCCGCCCTTGAGCCCGCCGACATACGCCCCCGCCCCGGCGCCATAGTTGCCTTGAGCAACCGGCCCGTCGGTGGCTGCCTCGAGCGCCTGGCGTCCCCAGTCCGCGGTCGGCCTGGCCTGGAATCCACCGCCGCGACCGAGGTCGAAGATCACCGCGGTCGGGACGATCGGTACGACGTCCTTCTCCCCCGCCCCGACGCGCACGCCCTGCCCGCGCTCTTCGAGTGCCGCCATCACACCGGTGGCCGCGTCGAGCCCGTACGCGCTGCCGCCGGTGAGCACGATCGCGTTCACGCCGGCATTGGAGTTGACCGGATCGAGCAGGTCGGTCTCGCGAGTGCCGGGGGCGCCACCGCGGACGTCGACGCCGGCTACTGCGGTGTCGGGGACATGGATGACCGTAGTACCGGTCAGGTATGGCGCGTCGGTGCGCTCGACCTGACCGACCAGTACGCCGGGGACGTCGGTGATCGCGTTGTGCGGACCGGGCTGCGGCTGCTCACTCGTCATGGGAACTGTCTAGCACCACAACGAAATTCAGTTGCTGCCGACATTACGTTGGACAGTATGAATGCCGACCTGCTCTGTGGTTCCTTGGCCGAACCGTCTCGCTTGCGCACGTACTCCGCCGTCGTCCTCGGCGCCCGTACGCCGGACCAGATCGCAGCAGCCACCGGCCTCTCCCCCGCGGTCGTCGGCAAGTCGGCCCAGCGCCTGATCAAGACCGGCTTGCTCACAGCGACTGCCGATGGGTTCCATGCGGTCGAGGACGTCTTCAAGGAGGTCGCCCGCAGCGGTCGCCGCGAGGTCGAACCACTCGACCCCGATCCGGCCCGCGACGCCGTCCTGCGCGCCTTCATCCGCGACGGCCGGCTGACCCACTTCCCCACCTTCCCCGCCAAAACCCGCATCGTGCTCGAGTACTTGGTGCAGTCCTTCGAGCCGAACCGCGCCTACCCGGAGTCCGAGGTCAACACGATCCTCAACACGTGGCACGAAGACCACGCAGCCCTCCGCCGCCTCCTGGTCGACAACCGCCTCCTCACCCGAACCGACGGCATCTACCACCGGCCCACCGGATAACCCCTCGGTCGGTGATGTCTGGTAGCTGGCTGGCCTAAAGCTGCTATCGGGCGTTTGCGGGGGTAGGCAGGCGGTTGACTTCGGGGATGGAGAATTCGGCGGGTGTGTCGGGGCGGTTGGTCTGGCGCCGGGTGGTGGTGATCGGTATGGCTGGGCTGTGTCTGCTGGCGATTGGTGGGGGGTTGTATGTCGGGCTGTTCGGCTTGGGTGAGCGGCAGGTCCATACCGTCAGCTACAACGGCACGCACGAGGTGATGTGTACCGACAGCCGTCACCTTGTCTTCAAGGACGGCGGCACCATCTCGCTGTGCGAGGGGAGCGGGTTTGTCGGTGTTGACGGGTTCAGCGGTGACGAGCTCGAGGAGGCCGTCAACCTGGTCACGGAGCTGGCGAGCGATGGCACCGTCGACAAGGCGGACCAGCGTCGGCTGACGGACCTTTCGGAGCGCATCAGCCGGAACCACGGGGAGAGCAGCAAGCCACACAGCACCGCGGGGTTGATCACGATGGCGGCCGGTCTGTTCGTTGGTGGCTGCTTGGTGATCGGCGGATTGATCACCCGCAGCCTCCGTCGCCCCGACGCCGCGGCCCCGCAGGGCTAGGTGGAGCGGACCACGCCGGCGGCTTGCTCGAGCAAGTCGAGGGTCGGTAGCGAGATGAGCAGGTCAGCGACCTGACGAGCAGCGAATGCTCGATGCTCGTCGGCCAGGCCGACATCCAGCGCCGCGCTTGCCTGGCCGTGGAGGAAGTTGAGGGAGATCGCCACGCCGGTCGCGAAACCGGCCGGGCCGTCGAGGTTTGCGGGGCCGCCGGCGGTTCGGTAGGCGATGATGATTTGGCGGAGGTTCTTGGGCTGGTCGAGGTGGTGCATCAGCAGTGCGCCCAGCTCTCGCCAAGGGGCCAGGGTGCCGACGTTGTCCCAGTCGACCAGGTAGTTGCGGGTGGCGGAGCGGAGCACATTCGCGTTTCTGAGGTCGCGGTGACACCAGACCTGGTCGCCGATCGGCGCGGTGTTGACGAGAGCGGTGAGTTCGTCCAGTCGTGGGTGCAGTTTGGTGAGGGCCGCCGCCCACTCGACCTGTGCGGTCTCCGCCGCATCGAACAGCGACGGCCAGTCAACGTCGACCCGGTGGTACCAGGGCACAACCTCAGTTGAGCCTCCGGGCCAGTCGAGAGCGTGGATCACCGCCATCTGCTCGGCAAGCCAAGCGGCTGTCTCGGCATCCTGCCAGTGCGGGACCTCGCCGTCGACCCACTCGTACATCCGCCACCGCTCATCACCGACCTGTACGACGTACTGCCCGTCGACCGCCACCAGCGGCAACGGACTCCGCACTCCAGCCTCCGCACACGCCGCCCGGAAGGCCACCTCGGTCTGAAGAGACGCCGCATCACCTTGGGCCCAGAACAGGTTCTTCGCAGCGAACACTCCGGCTGACGTTTCCAGCCGCCAGATAGCTCCCATCGCTCCACGCGCGACCTCATGCCACCCTGTCACCCATCCGATCTCGAATGACTCGGCAAGGTGAGCGGCGATCTCCACACCACTACCTTCTTTCGTGGCAGGGTCACTCGCCCGGGTGCGGGACGTATCGTGACCGGACCATTGCTCGAATACGCCGGGGGTTGGGTGAAGCGCCACACATGGCAGCACGCGTTGCCGTTGAGGTTTCTCCTGGTCGCCGTCGACGCTGACGACGAGGAGCAGCTTTGGGCGAGTTGTACGGCCGCCGAGGGCCTGTTCGTCGAGCCGCCGTCGCCGCCACGCGAGGTACTTACCGTGCGGGGATGCAAACCTGACGGCGCGTTCAAGGAGGCGCTCGCCGCCGCGGAGGCTTCATACCAAGGACTCGGCGACGTCGGTGTCGATGTCTGGGATGGTGACCAGCCAGTGCAGTGGTGGACGCTCAAGGACGTTGCTGTGCTGGCTCAGCTGCCGGATTCAGGCGACTCGGGCTTGTACGACCTTGTGATCGGAGCGGGCGTCGTTCCCGACGCCGACTCCTGCCGACCGCCGAAGGCCCCAGGTTTCGAACTGTTCGCCCCGGGCCAGACGGTTGGTGGCAGCCGCTGCTCCGCTATCGATGGTCTGTTCAGGTCACGTCCAGATCCGGCGGCTGTGCCGCTGGAACTCATCGGCTGCGAACCGACTGAGTTGCTGCTTGGCCGAGCAGACACGTCGGGTTGGGGTCGTCTCCTGGTGCTGGACCGAGACGGTGCCGTGATGGCAGCCGTCGCCCTGGGGCTGGACATCGCCGAGGTGCGGCCGTCCGTGATCGGAGCGGCGTTCGTCGACATCACGCTCACCGACGGCGGTGATGAGCGGCCGCTGCCGGCGGTTCGCCCGATCTGGGACCGGTGGTACGAGAGCCCACCGGCGGAGCCCAACCTCTGGGCACCGTACGACTCGCAAGGCAGATCCGCGTGGATCGAACTCAGCACCCATGCCTGGCGGACACCGCCGCCAGGTCCCGATCTCTCCGGCGGCGAGTACCACCTCGATGGCCGCTTCGTCACGGATCACCCCGGGCTCCACTGCGCGATGGCGGAAGCTCTGCTCGGACCTGGCAGCTACTTCGGCCGCGAGCGGAACGCCTTCAGCGACTGCCTCTGCGGTGGATTCGGCGTGGTGCCGCCGTTCACGCTCAACTGGCATGACTCCGATGTGGCACGGCAGGCGTTCGCAGGTGGCCGGGGCGAGCGCCTGACCTACTTCGAGGAGGTCGTGCGGCTTCTCGAACGGTACGGCGTCACCGTCGTGCTCAGGTGAGGCGGCGGGCGGGGGTGTCTTGGCGGGGTTTTTCGTTGGGGGCAATGCGGATGGTGGTGTCGAGGACGGTGGCGCCTTGGGCTGCTACCAGGACTGAGCGGAGGTCGCAGCGGACTACCTCTTCGAGTTCCAGGGTTAGGCGGGAGACTCGGTGGAGGAGGTTTTCGATGGCTGGGATGTCGACCGGGTCGGAGCCTCGGTAGCCGTAGAGGAGGGGGGCCGCGCGGACCTCGCGGACCATTTCGGCGGCGTCGGTGGTGGTGAGGGGTGGCATGCGGTAGGAGCGGTCGCCGAGTAGGTCGGTGGCTACTCCGGAGAGGCCGAAGGTGACCACCGGGCCGTAGGAGACATCCTCTAGGGCAGAGATGACTACGGGGACGCCGGGTGGAGCCATCTTCTGGACGACGAATTGGGCTCGGGCCGGGTCGGAGGCTACGCCGAAGGTGCGGGTCATTTCGGCCCAGGCCTCGCGCATGTCGTCTTCGTCGTGGATGTGGCGCCAGATGTCGGCGAGGTCGGGGCGCATCCGCCATTGCTCGGCGGTCGCTTTGAGGATGACCTCGAAGCCGAGGTCGGCGGCGCGGTCGACCGCTTCGTCGGCGGACAGGACGGGGAAGGCGGGCAGCACGCTGATGTCGTAGAAGCTCAGGAGGCGCTGGCGGTCCGCATCGTCCAGGTCGGCGCCATGAGGGTGCCGTTGCAGGAACTCGGCGACGAAGTCTTCCGCGCCGGCCGTGTCGATACCGGGCAGATCGGGAATCCGGCTGTCGGCGCGTCGTCGCCACTCGGCGTACGTCGTCGCCTTCGCCAGTGCGCCCACCGCGTACTGCGGTGAGGAGAACGACGGAATCGAGCCGCGAGCAGCGCCACCGTGCTCATCGGGCACGCGAAGCTGCTCGGGAACGCTGCGCGACGCGAGGAAGGTGGATACGACAGGCTTGTCGGACCCAGCAGCCGCCGCGGCGAGGACGCGCGCGACCTCGGCACCGTTCGACTGGACCGGCGGCGTGAAGATCACCACGACCGAGTGGACCCGGTCGTCCGCGAACACCTCGCTCAGCGCCGCACCGAAGTCGGCCGCCGTCGCCTCGGCGTTGAGTGTCCGCGGCTCCCCCGCCACGGCGAGCCCGCACGCCGCGACCGAATCGAGCGCGAGCAGCGTCAGCGCGTCCGAGTTGCTGACGATCGCCACCCGGCGACCCTTCGGCAGCGGCTGGTGCGCGAGCAACTGGGCGACGTCGAACAGCTCCCCCGGCGTGTCGACGCCGATCAGCCCGCTCTGCCGGAACAGCGAATCGACCGTTGCCGGGGGCAACGTGCTGCGACGGACCGTGTGCCCGAGCGGCACGCCCTGAGTGGCCCGGCCGGACTTGAGCGCGACCACCGGCTTGCGGCCCGCCAGCCGCCGCGCCACCCGGCTGAACTTGCGCGGGTTGCCGAGCGACTCCAGGTAGAGCAGGACGACCTCGGTCGCCTCGTCGGAGTACCAGAACTGCATCAGGTCGTTGCCGGAGACATCGGCACGGTTGCCGGCCGAGACGAAACTCGACAGCCCGAGCCCGCGCCCGACCATGTCCGCCAGGATCGACACGCCGAGCGCTCCGGACTGGCAGAAGAAGGCGACCCGGCCCCGGCTCGGCATCAACGGCGAGAGCGTCGCGTTCAGGCTGACGCCGGGCGCCGTGTTGATCACGCCGAGCGCGTTCGGGCCGATCACGCGCATCCCGTACGACCGGGCGAGGCCGACCAGGTACCGCTGTCGCTTGCGCCCCTCGTCACCGATCTCGGCAAACCCGCTCGAGACCACCACCAGCCCGCGCACGCCCTTGGCCGCGCAGTCCAGGATCACGTCGGCCACCATCTCGGCCCGCACCGCGACCACGGCCAGGTCGACCGGCCCGTCCACGTCCCGGATCGTCGGGTACGCCGGTACGCCGTCGATCTCACTGGCCTGCGTGTCGGTGTTGACCGCGTACAGCCGACCCGGGAAACCCCCGTCCCGCAGGTTCCGCAGCAACGCGTTGCCGATCGTGCCCTCACGACGCGACGCGCCGATCACCGCGACCCCGGCCGGGGTCAGCAGCCGGGCGATCGAGAGCGCCTCGGACCGCTGCTCGCGCGCCTGCATCACCCCGAACGAGGTGTCGGTCGGCGCGATGTCGAACTCGACCATGATCACGCCGTCCTCGAACTCCCGGGCGACCTTGTAGCCGGCCTCGGTGAAGACGGTGATCATCTTGCGGTTGTCCGGCAGCACCTCGGCGATGAACCGGGCGATGCCGTGCTCGCGGGCCGCCTGGGCGAGGTGCTCGAGCAACAGTTGCCCGAGGCCACGGCCCTGGTGCGCGTCCTCGATCAGGAACGCGACCTCGGCGGTCCGCCGGCCGGTGCGCTCGTACCGGCCGACGCCGATCATGTCGTCGCCGACCGTCACGATCAGCGCGAGCCGGTCCACGTAGTCGACCTGGGTGAAGCGCGCCACGTCGCGGTCGGACAGCTGCGGGTACGGAGCGAAGAACCGGTAGTACTTGGACTGCTCCGAGACACGGCCGTAGAACGCCACCAGCAGGTCCGCGTCACCAGGCGTGATCGGCCGCAAGTGCGCTGTCGCCCCGTCGCGCAGCACCACGTCCGCTTCGTACACCGCTGGATAGCCCTCTGGGTACTCCAGGACATACTGGGCCGGTCGCTGAGGCTGGTCCGGCACTGTCACGCGGCCAGCGTACTCACTCACCGGACTTCGGAGGATGGCAATTCCATGTGGTGGCTGAGTGCGCTCGGTGGCATCGTCGCGCTGGCCACCGGTCTGCTGGGCCCGTCGGACGCGCTCGACGTGATCGAGCGGATCGCGCCGGTGCTCGTCTTCCTGATAGCTGTCACGGTGATCGCCGGGCTCGCCGACGCGGCCAAGGTCTTCGACGTGGCGGCACGTGAGGCGGCCCACCTCGCTCGCGGCCGGATGTGGCGGCTCTGGCTGCTCGTGGTCGTGCTCGCGACCGCGCTGACCATCGTTCTGTCGCTGGACACCTGCGCCGTGCTGCTCACCCCCGTGGTGCTCGCGATGGCGCGCCAGCTCGAGATCCCGCCGAAGCTGTTCGCGTTCACGACCGTCTGGCTGGCCGGCACCGCTTCGATGCTGCTGCCGGTGTCGAATCTCACCAACCTGCTCGCGCTGCACCAGTTCGACCGGCTCGGTCTGGGGCTGCGCGACTACGTCGGCCTCAGCTGGCGACCGGCGATCGCTGCGATCCTGGTCACGGTCGCCGTCCTGGCCGGGCTCTTCCACAAGGATCTGCGCCGGTCGTACGACGTGCCGCCGACGCCCGCCCTCGACGACAAGGTGCTCTTCTGGGGCTCCGCGGCGGTCTGCCTGGCGCTCGGCCCCGCCTTCGTCACCGGCATCGACGTCGCCTGGCCGGCCGGCGCCGGCGCGCTCATCCTCGTCGTGCTCTTCGCCGTCCGCCGCCGAACACAGCTCACCTGGGCCCTGGTGCCGTGGCGCCTCGTCATTACGGTGGTCGGACTGTTCCTCGTCGTCGGCGCGCTCACGGCCCACGGCCTCGAAGGCCTGCTCATCGACATCGCCGGCAGCGGTGGAAACCTGGCCGCACACCTGCGACTGACCGGCACGGCAGCGCTCGGCGCGAACGCCGTCGACAACCTTCCGGCGTACCTGGCGATGGAGCCGGTGGCCTCGGCGGACGGCACCCGGATGATGCTGCTGCTGATCGGGGTCAACTGCGGCTGCCTGCTCACCCTCTGGGGCTCGCTCGCCACCCTCCTGTGGCGGGATCGCTGCCGTGCCGCCGGAGTCCACATCTCCTGGTGGTCGTTTCTGTGGCGCGGCCTGATCCTGACCCCCCTCGTCCTCACCGGAGCAGTGCTGGCCGTCAGCCTCGGCTGACGGCGGACAAAGCCACGGGAAAGACGCTGGATCGAACATGCGTTCGACTTTAGTCACTTCGGGGAGCGTTGCGCAAACCGGATGTCGCGTTGCCGATCTCGGTGCGCTCGGCAATAGTGCGGACCATGAGCGAGGAACAGAGCACCTCGGACAACACCCGCACGTTCCGTGAGGCGCGCGACTTCCTGGTCGCCCATCGCGAGGACTACGACACCGCGTACCGCGAGTTCAACTGGCCGACGTTCGATCACTTCAACTGGGCCCGCGACTGGTTCGACGCGCTGGCCGTCGAGCAGGCCGAGGTGGCCGCGCTGACCATCGTCGAGGAGGACGGCGAGGTCAACTCGCTGACCTACGCGGAGATGGCCGAGCGCTCCCGCCAGGTGGCCGGCTGGCTCACCGAGGCCGGGCTGCAGCCAGGCGATCGGGTGCTGATCGTGCTCGGCAACATCGTCCCGCTCTGGGAGGTGATGCTCGGCTGCATCCGGGCCGGCGCGGTGATGATCCCGGCGACCACGCTACTCACCGACGCCGATCTGGCCGACCGGATCGCGCGCGGCGCAGTACGGGCCGTCGTCACGACCGCGCAGGACGCACCCAGGTACGAAGGTATCGCCGACCACTGCCTCCGGGTCAGCGTCGGCGGAGCTGTGGACAACTGGCTCGACTACGAGGATTCGAAGACCTACAGCGGCCCAGTTCCCGCGCCGGACACGAAGGCCGACGACTCGCTCCTGCTCTACTTCACCTCCGGTACGACGAGTCAGCCCAAGCTCGTCGAGCACACCCAGGTCAGCTACCCGGTCGGCCACCTCTCCACGATGTACTGGATCGGCCTGCAGCCCGGCGACGTGCACCTCAACGTCTCGTCCCCCGGCTGGGCCAAGCACTCCTGGAGCAACGTCTTCGCGCCCTGGAACGCCGGCGCGACCGTCTTCCTCTACAACTACACGCGCTTCGACGCCGAGAAGATGCTGCAGGTCCTGCAGACGTACGGCGTGACGACCTTCTGCGCGCCGCCGACCGTCTGGCGGATGCTGATCCAGGCCGATCTGTCGGTGGTGGACATCAAGATCCGCGAGTGCATCTCGGCCGGCGAGCCGCTCAACCCGGAGGTGATCGATCAGGTCCGCCACGCCTGGGACATCACCATCCGCGACGGCTACGGCCAGACCGAGACGACCGCGCAGATCGGCAACCCGCCCGGCCAGCCGGTCAAGCTCGGCTCGATGGGCCGGCCGCTCCCGGGGTACCGGATCGCCTTGGTCGACCCGACCACCGACGAGGTCGGCGACGACGGCGAGATCTGCATCGAGCTCGCGCCCGCGCCGGTCCCGTTGATGCGTGGCTACCGCGACGCCGAGGAGATGACGGCGGAGGCGATGCGCGGCGGTTTCTACCACACCGGCGACGTCGCGAGCCGGGACGACGACGGCTACATCACCTATGTCGGCCGCTCCGACGACGTGTTCAAGGCGAGCGACTACCGGATCTCGCCGTTCGAGCTGGAGTCGGTGCTGATCGAGCACCCGGCCGTGGCGGAAGCAGCCGTCGTACCGTCACCAGACCCGGTCCGGCTGTCGGTGCCCAAGGCGTACGTCGTACTGGCGGCCGGGCGTGAGCCGTCGCGGGAGCTGGCCAAGGAGATCCTCGAGTTCTGCCGCGAGCACCTGGCGCCGTACAAGCGGATCCGGCGGATCGAGTTCGCGGAGCTGCCGAAGACGATCTCGGGCAAGATCCGCCGGGTCGAGCTGCGCGCGGACGAAGCCGCCAAGGTCGAGAACGGCCGGCCCACCGAGCACGCCTACGACGAAGCGGACTTCAAGACGGGCTGATCCCGGGGTTTGTCGGTACGCCGTGCTGCAATGGCCCAATGTCTACCGACACGGGCCTCGGCATCGCGGCCGTCGTGGTGCTGCCGCTGCTGGTCGCGATCGCGGTGGTGGCATCACGGCTGGCCTCCCTGCGCCACGAGAAGGGCATCGTCACAGCCGCCCTGCGCGCGCTGGTCCAGCTGGCCGCGGTCGGTGCCGTCGTCGGTTTCGCGCTGCAGTCGATCTGGGGCACGCTCGGCTTCGTGCTGCTGATGATGGTCGTCGCCACGATCACGAGCGCCCGCCGCCTGCGCCACGTCGCCGTGGTCCCGCGTCAGTACCTGTACTGCGCAGCCTCGATCGCCGGTGGCGCAACCCTGGTCCTTCTACTGCTCGTCCTCCCCGGCGTGGTGCCGCGCAATCCCGGCAGCATCCTGCCCATGGGCGGCATCATCGTCGGCGGCGCGATGAACGCGACCACGCTGGCCGGCCGGCGCCTGCTCTCGGAGTACGGCAGCCGGTACGGCGAGTTCGAGGCCGGTCTGTCGATCGGCCTGATCCAAGCCGACGCGTTCAAACTCGTCGCCGGCCCGGTCGCCGGCGACGCGCTGCTGCCGTCCCTCGACCAGACCCGCACGGTCGGCCTCGTCACGCTCCCCGGCGCGTTCGTCGGCATGGTCCTCGGCGGCGCATCACCGACAGCTGCCGCGGCGTTGCAACTCGTAGTACTGATCGGGCTGCTCGCCGCGGGCTCGATCGCCATCCTGACCACAACCGAGCTCCTTGCCCGCTCATCCCTTCCGGACGGGCGTACCGTTTCCACATGACCGACGACAAGAGCCTATTCAGCCGGATCGACGAGCTTGTTGCCGAGGAGCACGAGCTCCGCAGCAAGCACGCGGCCGGTGAGATCAACGACGCCGACGAGAAGGACCGCCTGCGCAAGCTCGAGGTCGAGCTCGATCAGTGCTGGGACCTGCTGCGCCAGCGCCGCGCCAAGCGTGAGTTCGGCGAGAACCCCGAGGACGCCCAGGCCCGCTCGGGCGAGATCGTCGAGGGCTACCTCAACTAGGACAACACCGGGGTGGGCCCCACCAAGGCCCACCCCGGTGACGAAGTCAGAAGCCGCGGAGGCTGTCCGGGCGGATCCGGATCAGCACCGAGTAGTCGGCGTGGAACGCGTCCGCGGTCAGATCGAGGCCGGACAAGCCGTCCGCGTACTTCGCGTTGTACGCGGCCAACTCCTCGTCCGTGGCCGGCTTGCCGTCGAGCACGGCCTCACCGGTGATCACGCCGACGTCGCCGCCGGTGTGGGTCGCGTTGAAGTTGAGGGCCACCCGGGACTGCCCGGCGATGTTGTGCACCTTCGCCTTGCCGGGCTGACTGAAGACGAGGATCTCCGAACCGTTCCAGCTGAACCAGACCGGGTTGGGCTGCGGCGTACCGGACTTGCCGACGGTGGTCAGCCAGATGACCAACTCGTCGTTCAGTTGGCGCTCGATCCGCGCGCCGAACTCGGTGGAGTTGTCGATGGTGAACATATGGGCCCCTCAGGTCTCGCCGGAACGGGTCAGGACGGACCCAGCCGGCTCCACTCGATCGCCGGGCAGCGGTTCATCACCATCGTCAGACCCGCGGCCGTCGTCCGGGTGTAGGCGTCCGGATCCACCACATCCAGCTGGAACCAGACCGCGCGCGCGTTGATTCCCACCGCCTGGTCTGCCACGGAGCCGGCCAGCTCGGACCGTACGAAGACATCCACGCAGTCCACCGGGAACGGGATGTCGGCCAGCGACGCATACCCCTGCTCGCCGTGCACGGTCTCCGCCGCCGGATGCACCGGCACGATCCGCTTGCCCCGGCTCTGCAGGAACCGGGCCACCCCGTACGCCGCCCGCTGCGTGTTGTTCGACAGTCCCACCACCGCCCACGTCTCGCAGTCAGCCAGCACCTTCCGGATGTCACTCTCATCAGCCCACGTCACGGCACAATCCTCCCCCGCCGGACAAGCCGGCCCGCACCGGTCAGCACCGGCAGATCAGCACCGGCAGGGTCAGCTCCGCAGATAGGTCAGCACTGCGGATACCCGCCGGTCCCGCCCGTCGTCCAGCCGGAGTTTGGCGAAGATGTTGCCGACGTGTTTGCGGACTGCTGCTTCGCTGACGACTAGTTCTGAGGCGATCGAGGAGTTGACTCGGCCCTCGGCCATCAGGGCCAGTACTTCGAGTTCGCGCGGGGTCAACGCTGAGAGCGGACCGTCGTCGCGGCGGCGAGCGAGGAGCTGGCGGACTACCTCGGGATCTACGACGGTTCCGCCTTCGGCGACCCGGTCGAGGGAGGCGAGGAACTCGGTGACGTGGCCGACCCGGTCCTTGAGGAGGTAGCCGATGCCGCCGGTCGTTGTCTCCAGCAACGAGGAGAGGTAGGCGTCGGCGACGTACTGCGAGAGCACCAAGATGCCGATCTGCGGCAACTCGGCCCGGATCGCGGCTGCCGCACGCAAGCCTTCGTCGCTGTGGCCGGGTGGCATCCGTACGTCCGTGATGACCACGTCCGGCGGCTCCTTGCGGACGACGGCCAGCAACGTGTCCGCGTCGCCGACGGTGTCGCGGACCTCGTGGCCGGCCCGGTCCAGGATGCTGGCCAGCCCTTCGCGCAACAGCAGTGAGTCTTCAGCCAGGACGATGCTCAGTCGTCGAGCCGGCACGGGCACTCCATCCTCAGTCGAGTCGGCCCACCGGGTGGGCTGGACAGGTCGAGTGTGCCTCCCAACGCATCCAGCCGCGTCACCAGCCCGGTCAATCCAGTCCCCTGCTTGTCCTCGAAGCTCGCGCCACCGATCCCGTCGTCGGTGATCGTGACGACCAGGCGGTCGCCGGCGATCCAGCCCTCCACCTCACATCGCGTCGCCTGGGCGTGCTTGGCGACATTGCCGAGGGCCTCGCTCACCACGAAGTACGCCGCCGCCTCGATCGGTGTCGGGAGCCGGCCCTCCAACGCCATCCGCACGCTCACCGGCAGCGGGCTACGGTCGGCAACCTCTCGTACCGCAGCCTCCAATCCGTGGTCGACCAGGACCCGTGGATGGATCCCGCGCACGGCCTCGCGCAGATCCGCCAACGCGGCCTCGGCCTCGGCATGCGCCTTGATCACCAGCCTGCGGCCCTCCCCCTGGGGCAGGTCAAGTTCAGCGAGTCCCAACGTCATCGTCAGCCCGACCAGGCGCTGCTGTACGCCGTCGTGCAGATGCCTCTCGATCCGCGCCCGCTCGGTCTCGAACGCGTCGACCAGATCGAGCCGGGACCGGCGCAGCTCGGCCACGTTGCGCCGCAGCTCGTCCTCACGCGGCCCCAGCAGTGCCTTCGCCAACTCCGCCTCAGCCCCGGCGAGCGCACCGAGGATGTACGAGCTGACAACGTAGAAGGGCGGAGCGAACAAGACCAGGAACAGCCAGCCCTCGCCAGCGGTGTCCAGCGTCCACGGCCCCATCCCCATCTCTTCGTGCGCGGCGATCCAGGGCGCGCCCAAGGACAGGACGAGAGCGGTCGCGCTGATCCCGGCGAACATCGCGCTCAACGGCCAGACGAAGACGCCCAGCAAGAGCCCGTACCCGAGCGCCCGCACCGACGCCTGTTCCCGGCGGCGGAAGGTCAGCCGGGCCCGGACCGTGAATCCCGGCGGAATCACAGCATGCGGCGACCGCACCCCACCCGGGATCATCAACCGGACCCGCCACCGCTCGACAACGCCGATCAGGGTCCCGGCCAGCGGGAACGCCATGAGCATCATGATGCCGATGATCAGTGGGCTGAGCAGCAGGCTCAGACCAGCTGCAGCCATCAGCAGGACGATCGTCACGGCACCGAAAGGAACCGAACTGAGCAGGTAGGCATAGCTGCGCCACGGCCAGGACGAGACGAGGAACCGGCTCGATGCCAGGGCGGCCCAGGCCGTTTTCGGTTGCTCCACTTGCTCAACACTAGGTCCGCAACAGGCCCCAGGTCGGTAGCGTGCGCGCTACTCCAGGTGTCCCGCGCAGGCCAGGGTGCAACGGCTGCCGACCACGTTTGCTGGAACCATGACCAGCACCGCGCCGATGCGCCCCTCCGTCGTACCGAGTGAACCGCCCGCCCTGCTCCTGGACGGGATCACCAAGACGTACCGCTCCAAGGCCGGCTCGGTCGAGGCGCTGCGGGGCGTCACGTACCACTTCGTCCGCGGCTCGTTCACCGCCGTCATGGGGCCGTCCGGCTCCGGCAAGTCGACCCTGCTTCAGTGCGCGGCCGGGCTCGACCAGCCGACCTCCGGCAACGTGATGCTGGGTGGGAACAGTCTGCGCGGGCTCAACGAGGTAGCGCTCACCAAGCTGCGCCGGGAGCAGATGGGCTTCGTGTTCCAGGCCTACAACCTGCTGCCGTCGCTCACCGTCTACGACAACATCGCGCTGCCGCTGCGGCTGACCGGACGCAAGCCGCGCCGCGACGAAGTACACCGTGTACTCGACCAGGTCGGCCTGGAAGGCAAGGCCCGGCGGCGCCCGGCCGAACTCTCCGGCGGCCAGCAGCAACGCGTGGCGATCGCCCGGGCCCTGATCACCCAGCCCGCCGTCTTCTTCGCCGACGAGCCGACCGGGGCCCTCGACAGCAGCACCAGCCGGCAGATCCTCGGGTTGTTGCGCGAGGCAACCGATCGCGCGGGCCAGACGGTCGTCATGGTCACTCACGACCCGGTCGCCGCGGCGTACGCCGAACGCGTCCTCTTCCTGTCCGACGGCCTCGTTGCCGGATCGATCGACCGCGGCACGCCCGCGCAGATCGCCGCGGCCATGAGCGAGCTGGAGCGCTGATGTTCTTCCTCAGCCGGCAGACGGTCCGCCGCCATCTGTCCCTGTACGCCGGATCCTTCGTCGCCCTGGCCGTCGGCGTCTTCCTCCTCGGGCTGGCCGCTACCGCAACCGCCGCCACCATCGCCTACCACGGCCCGGGCATGGAGACCATCACCGTCAACCTGCCCAACGCAGACCCGCCGACCACCGCGAAGGTGCTCACTTCGGGTGCGGACGCGTCCGGGCTGCAGGTCGTCCTGAGCATGGTCGGAGTGATCTGTGGCTTCATCACCGTCTTCGTCATCGCGAGCACCTTCGCCTTCGCCGTCGCGTCGCGGCGCTGGGAGGTCGGCCTGATCCGGCTGATCGGCGCGACTCCGAGGCAGGTCAAGCGGATGGTCCTCGGCGAGGCGTTGGTCGTCGCGCTCGCCGCGTCGATCACGGGCGCGATACTGGCTCAGCTGGTTACTCCTCTGGTGCTGGCCAAGGCGTCCTACACGGAGTTGGCGCCGGTGAAGCTCGAGCCGGCCAGCCCGTGGGTGCCGTTGGCGATCGCCGTCGCGGCCGGGCTGATCGTCGCGATGCTCGGCGCCCGGTCGGCGGCCAGGCGCGCCGGCCGGGTCGGTGCCGTGGATGCCCTGCGTGAGGCGGCCCTGGAGCCACCCCGCATCGGACCCGTCCGGGTGGTCTTCGGCGTACTGGTCCTGGCCGGAGCCATCGTCCTGCTAGCCCTGATCCGCCCCGGCACCGGCGACGCGGTCGTCCCGCTGGCCATGTTCACGCCGATGCTGCTGGTCGTCGCGCTGACCCTGCTCGCACCCCTCGTCGTTCCGCTGATCGCCCGGCTGCTGGCGACGCCGTTGATCGCCTGGACCCAGGTGTCCGGACGACTCGCCCGCAGCAACGTGGTCGCCGCACCCCGCCGCAGCGCGTCACTCGCTGCCCCGATCCTGGCCATCTCGGCGATCGCCGGCTCGATGGTGCTCACCCTCAGCTTCGCCGCCGACGCCTCCACCGCGACGATCCGGGAGACCGTTCGAGCCCCGATCGTCATCACCGCGCCGCCGGACACCCCGGCAGTCGGAGACCAGATCCGCCGTACGCCGGGAGTCGCGCTGGCCGACGGCGCGATCCCGGTCCAGCTCATCCGCACCGACACCGACAGCGCCGAACTCGAGGAGGCCGAAGCGATCGACCCGGCCGTCGCCACCAAGACCCGGGCTATCATCCCGATCACCGGGGACCTGACGAAGCTGACCGGCAAATCGGTTGCCGTGAGCAATGAGTCGGACGGCCACAAGTACCGGGTCGGCGACAAGATCGGCGTCACCTTCCTCGACCGGAGTACCGACCAGCTCGAGGTGGTCGCGATCCTCAAGGCCGCCCCAGAGGTGAACCCGCTGATGTTCGTGTCGACGGACCTGGCCCGGGAGCACGCTGCGCAGGCCACGCCGGCCCGCTGGTTCGTTCAGCCGGCTGACGGGGTCGGGGCCGCCGCGCTGATCACAACTCTCGGCGAGAGGCTCACCGGCACCGGCGCGGCCGTAGTACCGGCTGCCGACTGGGAGCGGACCGAGAGCGAGGGCCTGCGCAAGGGCAACCAACTCGGCCTGATCCTCCTACTGGGCCCAGCCGCGTTGTACAGCGCCATCGCGATCGCCAACACCCTCCTGATGGGCAGCCTCCAACGCCGCCACGAGTTCGTCACCTCCCGCCTCCTCGGCGCCACCCCCGCCCAGATCCGCCGCATGGTCCTCTGGGAGTCCACCCTCGTCGGCGCCGTCGCCCTGACCCTCGGCACGGTGATCACCGCCACGGTCGGCCTGCTGATCCGACACGCCATGACCGTTGACCTGTCAGCAGTCCCGGTCACCGTTCCCTGGGCCACGCTCGTCAGCATCGGAGTCGTCTGCCTCGCACTGGCCGTCGGAGCCGCGCTCGTGCCGACCGGCTTCATCCTCCGCCGGTCTCACCCGTCCGGCGCCGTCGACTAGGCCCGGTACGGCGTACTCTGGGCGGTCAAATCCGGTGGATACCCGGGTCGGTGCTGGGTTCCGGTGCCCGGGACAGTGACAATGGCCCCAGCCGCCAAGCAGCTCGATCGTGAGCTGAGTCGATGAGGAGTACGTAGACCCGCATGGCACGCCGTACCAGCAGCACCGCCGAACCCGAGGACTTCGAGGAGCACATCCTCGATGTCGACGTCTCCGACGAGATGCGCAGCAGTTTCCTGGAGTACGCCTACTCGGTGATCTACTCCCGGGCCCTGCCGGACGCCCGCGACGGACTGAAGCCGGTCCAGCGCCGGATCCTGTTCTCGATGGCCGAGAACAACATCCGGCCCGACCGCGGTCACGTCAAGAGCGCCCGCGTCGTCGGCGAGGTGATGGGTAAGTACCACCCGCACGGTGACGGCGCGATCTACGACGCGCTGGTCCGGACCGCGCAGCCGTGGTCGATGCGGCTGCCGCTGATCGACGGCCACGGGAACTTCGGCTCGCTCGACGACGGCCCCGCCGCGATGCGGTACACGGAGTGCCGGATGGCCCCGTCCGCGATCGCGATGACGAACGGCCTGGACGAGAACGTCGTCGACTACAAGCCGAACTACGACGGCCGCGAGGAAGAGCCGTCCGTACTCCCGGCCGCCTTCCCGAACCTGCTGGTCAACGGCGCCGCCGGCATCGCGGTGGGCATGGCGACCAACATGGCCCCGCACAACCTGGTCGAGGTGATCCAGGCGCTGCGGCACCTGATCAAGACGCCGGGCGCCGATGTCGACGACCTGATGCGTTTCATCCCCGGCCCGGATCTGCCCACCGGCGGCAAGATCGTCGGCCTGGAAGGCATCAAGGACGCCTACCTGACCGGCCGCGGCAGCTTCAAGATGCGCGCCACCGCCCGGATCGAGAACGTCACCCCGCGGCGCAAGGGCATCGTGGTCACCGAGCTGCCCTACACGGTCGGCCCGGAGAAGGTGATCGAGAAGATCAAGACGCTGGTCCAGGCCAAGAAGCTGCAGGGCATCGCCGACGTCAAGGACCTGACCGACCGGGCGCACGGCACCCAGCTGGTGATCGAGGTCAAGAACGGCTTCGTGCCCGAGGCGCTGCTCGAGCAGCTCTACAAGATGACGCCGCTGGAGGACTCGTTCTCCATCAACGCCGTCTGCCTGGTCGACGGCCAGCCGCGCACGCTCGGCCTGAAGGAACTGCTCGAGGTCTACCTGGGCCACCGCTACGACGTGACGCGCCGGCGCACCGAGTTCCGCCGCAAGAAGGCGCAGGACCGGCTGCACATCGTCGACGGTCTGCTGGTCGCGATCCTCGACATCGACGAGGTCATCCAGATCATCCGGACCAGCGACGACGCGGCCGCCGCGCGGACCCGGTTGATGGACATCTACGACCTGTCCGAGGTGCAGACCAACTACATCCTGGACATGCCGCTGCGCCGGCTGACCAAGTTCTCCAAGCTCGAACTGGAGACCGAGAAGGGCGAGCTCGAGCGCGAGATCGAGAAGCTGTCGGCGATCCTGGACGACGAGACGCTGCTGAAGAAGACCGTCTCCGAGGAGCTCGCCGACGTCGCCAAGACCTACGGCACTCCCCGGCGGACGGTCCTGCTGGAGTCGTCCGGCGCGACCAAGACCGCCGCCGTGCCGCTCGAGGTCACCGACGACCCGTGCTGGGTGCTGCTGAGCTCCACCGGGTTGCTCGCGCGGACCAACGGCGTCGAGCCGTTCGGTACCGGCGAAGGCCGCGCCAAGCACGACGCGATCGTCTCCGCGATCAAGAGCACCGCGCGCGGTCAGTACGGGCTGATCACCAGTGCCGGGCGGTTGATCCGGTTGGAGTCGCTCGACCTGCCCGGGATCCCCACGACCGCCTCCGCGCCGAACCTGCAAGGCGGTGCGCCGGTTGCCGAGTTCATCTCGCTGGACGCGGGCGAGAAGGCGCTGGCGCTCACCACGATGGACCCGGAATCGGTCGGCGTCGCGCTCGGTACGGCGACAGGTGTCGTCAAGCGGGTCACTCCGGATCACCTGAGCAACCGCGACTCGTGGGAGATCATCCGGCTCAACGACGGCGACGAGGTCGTCGGCGCGGTCGAGCTGACCACGGGTGAGGAAGAGCTCGTCTTCGTCTCCAGCGACGCGCAACTGCTGCACTACAGCGCTTCCGCGGTACGTCCGCAGGGCCGGACCGCGGGCGGTATGGCCGGCATCCGGTTGGCGGCCGGCCAGAAGGTCGTGTACTTCGGCGCCGTCGACCCGGCCAAGGAGTCGGTCCTGGTCACCATCTCGGGCTCGTCGTCGGCGCTGCCGGGCACCGAGGTCGGCCAGGTCAAGGTGACGCCCTTCAGCGAGTACCCGGGCAAGGGCCGGGCGACCGGCGGTGTCCGGTGCCACCGGCTGCTCAAGGGCGAGGACGGGCTGCTGCTCGCCTTCGCCGGCGCGGCCCCGGTCAAGGCCAGCGCCAACAGCGGCGCCCCGGTCGACCTTCCCCCGCTGGACCCCCGCCGCGACGGTTCCGGCGTACCGGTGGCTCAGCCGATCGCGGCGGTTGCCGCAGACCTGGCAGGCTGACCCCATGAAGAAGCTCGTCGCGCTCGGCGCGGCCCTCGTGCTGACGGTGTCACTGGCCGGCTGCAGCGACAAGAAGGACGATGCCGGGGCCAAGACCGGTGACGACGCGGTCTCCCTGCTGACCGACGTCAAGAAGACGATCGACGACGCCGCGAGCGTGCACATCGTGATCACCGGACGGGATCTGCCGAGCACCGGTCAGGTGCTCGCCAGCGGCGACGGCGTCGCCACCCACGCTCCGGCGTTCAAGGGCAAGCTGACGGTACGGACCGCAGGCTCGCCGATCGATGCGGAGGTCGTCGCGGTCGGCAGCAAGGTCTACGCCAAGCTGCCGTTCCTGCCGAAGTACACCGAACTACCGCCGTCGCAGCTGGCGGGTCTGGGCGCGCCCGACCCGGCCATCCTGCTCGACCCGGCCAAGGGCCTCACGTCGGTGCTGCCGACGCTGAAGGACGCCAAGATCAAGGGCGAGACCCGCGACGGCGCGAAGGTGCTGACCGAGGTCACCGGCTCAGTCGAAGGCAAGACGCTGCAAGGCATCTTCCCGAAGGCGCCGGGCGACCAGGACTTCCCGAGCACCTTCAAGATCGACAAGGACACCAAGCAGCTGGTGTCGGCGACGATCACCGGCCCGTACTACGACGGCGCCACCAGCAGCTACGACGTGACCTTCGACAAGTACGGCGAGCAGGTAGAGATCACCAAGCCGTGACGGCGAGCCCCAGGGCGCGGCTGACTCTCGCGTCGGTCGCGGTCGCCTTCGCGGCGGCGGACACCTACGTCGTCGTCCTGGCATTGCCCGACATGATGTCCGGGGTCGGCCTGTCTGCGGACGAACTGCAGCGGGCCGCCCCGATCCTGTCGGGCTTCCTGCTCGGCTACATAGCAGTACTCCCCCTGATCGGCCGGATCGCGGACATGGTCGGCCGTACGCCGGTACTGGTCGGCGCGCTGGTCCTCTTCGCAGTGGGCTCCCTCATCACCGCCAGCGCCTACGACCTGTCGTTGGTGGTCACCGGCCGCTTCCTGCAAGGCGTCGGCGGCGGTGGTCTCGTACCGGCGACGCTTGCCCTCGTGGCCGACCTCTGGCCTGCGGAGAAGCGAGGACTCCCACTGGGCATCGTGGGAGCGGTCCAGGAGCTCGGCTCGGTCCTGGGTCCGTTGCTGGGTGCAGCCGTGCTCGCTATCGCCGACTGGCGCTACATCTTCTGGCTCAACCTCACAGTCGCCGTCGTCCTCGCCCTGCTGCTCCGCGGGCTCCAGCGACCGCCGCTGTCGGCCGCAGTCGGGTTGCTGGCCTGCATAGCGCTCGGGCTCACACTGACGGCACCAGAGCGACTAGCCACCGGCATCACATTAGGCCTGCCCTTCGTACCGTTCACTGGCGACTCCCGGCTGCTTACGCCCATCGGTGTCGTCTCACTCGTACTGCTGGTCCTGTGGCTCGCTCTGATCCTCTTCAAAGCGCGCGGGAGCCTGAAGGACCTGGTGAAGCGCGTGGATCTGCTAGGCGCGCTCCTCCTCGCCTGCGCGTTGGCGGGCGTCGTGCTGGCCTTCGCTACCGCTGATCCTGAGCGTGAGGTCATGGCACCCGCCGGACCGTGGCTACTGGCCGGCGCTGCAGTCTTCGCCGGCCTCTTCGCGCTCTGGCAGCGCCGCAGCCCACTGGCGATCGTCCCGCCCGGTCTGCTCAGCGCCAGGCCGGCCTGGGGTTCACTGGTGGTCAGCTTCCTCATCGGATCGGCCCTGATCGCTGCATTGGTCGACGTCCCCGTCTTCGCCCGTACTACGCAGCGCGGCGGCCAGCTCGCGGCCGCGCTCGTCCTGCTGCGCTTCCTGATCGCCTTGCCCATCGGCGCAGTAGTCGGCGGCTGGCTGACCCGTCGGTACGGACTAGGCCTCATCACGGGCGCAGGACTCAGCCTGGCCGGGGCCATGTTCGTCCTGATGGCGTTGTGGGACAAGGACGCGCTCAAGCACGCACCGGCCACCATCGCGCTGCTCGTCTGCGGCTTCGGCTTCGGTCTCGCCCTGTCACCGGTCAACACCGCCATCCTCGGCGCCACGAGACCAGACAGCCACGGACTCGTCAGCGCCCTGGTCGTCGTCGCCCGGATGGTCGGCATGCTGATCGGAGTCTCGGCGCTGACCGCCCTCGGGCTACGCCGCTACTACACGATCGTCGACGACCTGCCGGCACCGAACGACCTGTGCCCGGGCAAGGCCCCGACCAGCTGCCGTCCGTTCATCGACGCACTGCAGGACGCCGCCATTTCACAAGTTCACACGATCTTCACCGGAGCGGCGGTCTGCGCGTTCGCAGCCGCGGTATTGGCCGTCCTTCTGCTCGGGCGGCGCGGCACTGTCCACAGGTGACGGTGGTCATGGGGACAAGGTGTCCGCTCGCGTACCGTGATGCTTGTGAGTGCAACAAACAGCGGTAGACCGGGCCTGTGCTCGACGTTCTGCCGTGACCTGCGGGAGCCGATGCCCGGTACGGCGGTGGTCGCCACCGGCTGGCTGGTCGTCGAGCAACCGGGCCCGTGGGGTAACAAGGCACCCACCCAGAGCCACCTCGATCCGGGGTTCGGCGCCAAGATCGACGCCGACGCCAAGAAGGCGGACCTGCGCTTCGGGCTGATCCGCTCCCCCGGCAGGCACGCGGACGCCGTACCGCGCTCACACCAGGTGTACGTCGCGAGCACGGTGCCGGGCCAGACCTGGCTGCTCGGCGGCTGCGTCGCCGACCCGAAGCAGCTCCTGGCACTCGACCTCCAGGCCGTCAGCCGCGGCGACCGCGACGCGGCGATCCGCTCGCTGCCAGAGCTTGCCCCGGTCAACGAACCGATCCTGCTGGTCTGTACCAACGGCAAGCGCGACGAATGCTGCGCCCTGCTCGGCCGGCCGATCGTCACGGCGCTGGCCGCCCAGGCGCCCGGCCGGGTGTGGGAGGCGAACCACCTGGGCGGGCACCGGTTCGCGCCGACCGCTACTCTGCTGCCCGCAGGGATCATGTACGGCCAGCTCGACGTGGAGACGGCCGGAGCCATTCTCACCGCGGCCGACCGCGGTGAGACCGTCCTCGAGAAGCTGCGCGGCCGGTCCACCTGGACCAAGCGCGGCCAGCTCGCCGAGATCACTGTCCGCGACCTCATCGGCGAGGCCGGACTCGACGCCCTCCGCGTCGTGGCGGAAGACCTGGAGACCGTGACGGTCAGGCACCGCGACGGGCGGCTGTGGACCGTCGAGGTGATCAGCGAGTCCGCCGATCCACCCCGCCCGGAGTCCTGCGGAAAGGAACCCTTCGCCATGTCGATCCTGCGTGCCGCATCTGTCACCCCCGGACCTGCCCGATGAGCCCGACGCCCCGCGACTTCGACGATCTGCTGGCCGCCAACGCGGAGTACAGCAAGAACTTCCAGTACAGCGGTTTCGACGGGATCGCCCACGCGGGCATCGGTTTCGTCACCTGTATGGACTCCCGGATCCCGCCGCTGGAGCTGCTCGGCCTCAAGCCGGGCGACATGAAGGTACTGCGCAGCGCCGGCGCCCGGGTCACCGAGCTGACCCTGACCGGCCTGGTGCTCGGCGTCCAGCTGCTCGGCGTGAAGCGGATCATGGTCGTGCCGCACACCCGCTGCGCGATGGCCTCGATGACCGAGGACGAGATGCGCGCCAAGGTCGAGCTGGCGGCCGGCAAACCGGCTGGCTACCTGCCGCTCAACGTCATCCCGGATCAGCTCGAGGCGCTGCGCCACGACGTCGCCGCCGTCCGCGAGCACCCGCTGATCGGCGACGACATCCTGGTCGGCGGTTTCATGTACGACGTCGACACCGGCCTGCTCGACCAGATCACCTGATTCCAACGCTTAGACCTGGCTCGAAACGCCTCCCACGCATCCGGACCAGCTGGTTACAGTCTGTCGACTTCCCAGCTGGAAAGGTGCATAGGTGGATTCCCAGGTTCTAGCGGCGCAGCAATGGCTCAACCAGACCTACGGCGGCGTCGATGGGTGGGTGACCCTGGACCAGGACGGACAGACCGGCTGGCCCACGATGTACGGGCTGACCCGCGGCTTGCAGCACGAGCTCGGCATCTCGCCGGTCACGTCCGGGTTCGGGCCGACGACGACCGCGCGGTTCAAGTCCCAGATCGGCCGGATCGACGGCGGGACGACCAACGAGAACGTCCTGCGGCTGCTCAGCGCGGCGCTGTGGTGCAAGGGCTATCCGGGTCTGCCCGGCACCACGGTCAGCTGGGGGCCGCTGGCCCAGTCGGTCGGCTGGGTCCGTGACGACATCGGTCTCGGCGACTCGAACCCGTACGTCGACGTGAAGCTGATGGCCTCGCTGCTGACGATGGACGCGTACATCAAGCTCGGCCCGGGCAGCGCCTCGGTGCGCGACGTCCAGCGCTGGCTGAACGGGACCTACCTCGATCGGGCCGACTTCGCGGTCGTGCCCTGCGACGGGATCTACGGCCGCGCGGTCCAGACCGCGATGCTGTACGGACTCCAGTACGAGATCGGGATGGCCGACGGTGTTGCCAACGGCAACTTCGGGCCGGGGACCCGGGAAGGCATCCGGACCAAGGCGACCGTCACCCCGGGCGCCACCGACGGCCCCAAGCGGTTCGTCCGGCTGTACCAGGCGAGCCTGCGGTTCAACGGGTACGACAGCCCCTTCAACGGGACCTTCGACAACGCCACCCTCGAACACACCCGCAGCTTCCAGTCGTTCATGGAGTTGCCCGTCACCCTGGCCGGCGACTACAGCACCTGGTGTGCGCTGGTCGTCTCCTCCGGCGACACCAACATCGCCACCAAAGGGTTCGACACCAACCAGCAGCTCACGCCGTCCGAGGCGGTCGGCGCCGTGCAGGCCGGGTACACCACGGTCGGGCGCTACACCGTGGGAGCGGGCAAGTTCATCACCGCGGCCGAGCTCGACGGGCTGCGCGACGCGGGCCTCACCCTGCTGCCCATCCACCAGCGCTTCAACGACTCACCCGCCGAGATGAACTGGATCAACGGCCATACGCACGGCATCGAAGCGCTCGAGCGCTGCCGCACGCTCGGGCTGCCGGCCGACAGCCTGGTGTTCTTCTCGGTCGACTTCGATGCCCTGGGCGAGACGATCCACGGACCGGTGGCCGACTACTTCCAGGGCGTCAACGACGCCTTCGAGACCTCGCTCAGCATGCACCTGCGGGTCGGCGTCTACGGCACCCGGAACGTCTGCTCGATCATCATCGATGACAAGCAACTGGCCGAGGGTGCTTTCGTCGCCGGGATGTCCACCGGCTTCTCCGGCAACATGGGCTTCCCGATGCCGGCCAAGTGGCACTACAACCAGATCGTCGAGATCGACAACAACTTCCCGGGCAGCCGGCCGTTCGGGATCGACAAGGACGTGGTGTCGAACCGGGCCACCCCGATCAACCTGTCCTCGGTCGTCTCACCCCCGATCGAGCGCGACGGCTCAGCCAGCCCCACCGGCTTCGACGCCTTCTTCGAGTGGGTCTGCCGCGCGGAGGTCGCCTGCGAGCGCGCCCTGATCGAGGGCAGTACCCCCGGGCAGGACATCAAACAGTTCGCCCACCGGATCCACGACTACATCGCGCACTGGATGCAGAAGCCGCGGTACTGGGGCGGCGCGCTCTGGCCGGTCTACACGGCGACCCAGGACGACGGCCTCGAGGTGCTCGCCCGGTCCGCGTGCGAAGCGGAGCTCGGCCGGCTCAGCCCGAACAAGCCGGCCACGGCCCGCGATTTCGAGCATTTCGCGGCGACCCTGCGTGGGTACACCAACTGGGGAGTCTCCACTGCCAAGGACGACTACAGCTATGGCGACCTGGGCGGCTGGCCGCTGGATCTGCTGCAGGTCTGGGGATCGTACGACCGGGACCGGAAGACAGACCCGGGCCTCGACCTGGCGCAGTATCTGACGGCACGGATCGGTGTTCCGAAGGGCGCCGGCGGGTTCGAGTGGGCGGACGTCGTCGCCGATTGCGACGCGTACCTGATCGGCCGCCCGATCGTCGAACACAGCCAGGGGTTGTCCGCGGCGTCGCGCGAGGTGCTGAAGCTCGGTGCCGGCGCCCGGGTCGCCAAGTTCTACGCCGATCGCTTCGACCGGTCGGAGGCGAACGTGATCGCCGCCTTCAGCAAGGTGGCCGACGGCATCGACCTCATCGGGCACAACTTCCCGGTCACGGATTTCCTGCTGCTGCAGGCCGCCGGCGCGGACTCCCTGCCTACTCCCGAGGAAGCGCGGATCTGTGGACAGGTGTTCGCGCGGATGCTGGCGGCGCAGGGATGACGACGACGATCCACACGGAAGGCTGCTGATGACTATTTCTACCGATGGAGTCCAGCGCCGTACGGTTCTGGCCGGCGCGCTGGCTGGTACTGCGGTGGTTGCCGTGCCTGTGCTCGAGCCGGCGCTCGCCGCGGCGACGGCTGTTGCGGGGCCTGGCGTGAATGGCCTTGGCTCGCAGGCTGCGGCGCTGGTTCACAGCAAGGACGGCTCTGCTGTCCGGATGCCGCCTGAGCTGGGGGCATTGCTCACGGTTGGCGCGAGTGGTGTAGCCGCGGGCACGGCCCTCACGATCACGTACGACAGCCGCCTCTACTCCGCCGCGCCGAGTGCCGTCCTCGTCAGTGGTGAGCGGGTCATCCCGGTGCGGGCTCACCCTGTTGCTTCCAGCACGGCCAGCGGGCAGCTTGAGCTGCGTCTCCCTGAGTTGTCGGCGGGTATCTACACGGTCCGGGCCGGCGGGCTCGTTCGCGACCGGTACCCCACCGACCTGATCACGGACCCACGGCCAACCGCTGTCAAGCTCTCTGAGCCTGGTGGCGCCGTCACCGCCCAGACCCTCAGCAAGCCAGCAGCCAAGGCCGGGCTGCCCTGGGGAGTTCAGCTGGGCGCCGGCTGGCTGCAGGCGACTTGGAGTGACCAGTACTACGCGTGGCACCCGGCAACAATCACCGTCCACTCGGTCGGCCCGGGTGCGATCCCCGCCGGTTCCCGGATTCGCGTCACCCTCGACGGCGCCGTCTTCGAGTCGGTTTCGGTCAGCGCCGCGAGCGATTCACTCGGGCGCAGGGTCAACGGGCTTCCCCGGCGTACCGAGGTGGTCGGCCGTCCGGTCGCCACCTGGACCGCGCCTGCTGCGATCCCGGCCGGCGCACGGATCACGTTGACCTGCACCACGGTCGCCCGCAAGTTGACCGGTGCCCTCGACTGGGTGGAGCCGCCCCTGGTCGACTTCCTGCCACCGAAGGCGGGCAGGGACGCCCAGCGACTCACCACCCAGGAGTCGCTGACCCGGATGGACGACGTGTACTCGGCGGCGACCAGGGCGCGGTTCGGGCCTGTCAGCTGATGATCACCTTGCCGGTGTCGAGTTCGTAGTACGCGCCGGCGAGTTTGAGCTTGCCCGACTTCTCCAGTGGGCCGATGACGGTGGACTTGCGGAGTTGGGCAAGCACGAGTTCTACGTTGGCGTGGATCGCGTTGGTGAGCCGGTCGCCCGGGCGGCCGGCGGCTTGCTGGACGGCCGGCTGGAGTGCTTTCACGAGGTAGCTGATGTCGCCTTCGGCGTCGAGGGCCTTGATGGTGGCGTCGACTGCACCGCAGCGTTGATGGCCGAGCACCAACAGGAGCGGTGTACCGAGCTCGGCGACACCGAACTCCAGACTGCCGGTGACCGAGCGGTCGAGTACTTCGCCGGCGCTGCGCACCACGACGAGATCGCCGAGGCCACGGTCGAAGACCAGCTCGATCGGCACCCGGGAGTCGACGCAGCCGAGCACCGTCGCGAACGGGTGCTGGGCCTGACTCACGGCGACCCGGCGCTCGGTGCCCTCGTCGTCATGTCCGGCCTGGTCGGAGACGAATCGGGCGTTGCCCTCCTGGAGCCGTTCCAGGGCTTGCTCGCCGGTCGTGACCGGTGGCTCGACGGCCGGTCCACCACCTCCGGCGGGCGCTGCAACCGCCGGGGTCTGGGTCGTGTTGCTCTTGGCGCCTTGGTCGTTGGCGGCGCACGCGGTGAGGGCGGCGGCGCCGAGCGTCGTACCGGCGGCGGCCAGGGCGGTTGCCGTCAGGAAGTGGCGGCGGGTCGGGGCAGGTTCGGTCACGGAAAGCTCCTCACAGGACACACGGCGTTGGGCGACGCCATCTCAGACGGTAGTGCGTTGCATACTGTCTGCCATAGACAAGTCTGTTCGGATCTCTCGGTATCGCTCCCGGAATCTGATAGACATCACGTATGAGACTCCGCCCAAGCTCTCTTCCCCGCCTCGTCCTGCTCGGCGCGCTGGCCCTCACGACCGCGCTGACCACCGCTCCCGTCGCCACCGCGACCCCGGTGGCCGACCAGACCCTCAAGCCCACCTGCTTCGACTCCGGCACCGCCGGGACGGTCGAGGAGCAGCGCCTCGGCCGCGGTGTCGCCGGTGGCCCCTCGGTACCGGCCGAGATCCTGGCCCGGTCCGGATTCGACCGCCAGGTGGCCTTGTTCAGCAAGCTGCTGTGCGCAGCGCCGAACCGTGCCGCCGCGAGCGCTCTCGTGCGCGTCCAGGGTGAGGTGCTGTGGCGCACTGCCACCCACCGAGCCCAGCACCCGCAGGCTGCGCCCGCCCTGCCGTCCACCGACGACCGCGGCCTGTACTGGGCCCGCATCTCGATGGCGCTCGCACTCCGCCAGTGGCAGCCGGACCACTTCACCCTCGGTACGGCGGAACGCGCGGAGCTGATCCGCACCCTCGAGTACTCGTCGCGTGGCATCACCAGCACGCGGTTCTCCCCCGGCGTCCAGAAGATCCTGGTCACCGGGTTCGATCCGTTCACGCTCGACGCGGACATCCGGATCGGCAACCCGTCCGGCGCGAACGCGCTCACGCTCGACGGTCAGCGCTGGAAGGTGAACGGCAAGACCTACGAGATCCAGACCGTCGTCTTCCCGGTCCGCTACACCGACTTCGACGAGAACATGGTCGAGAACGCGCTCGCCCCGCACTACCGCGGCGGTCCCCAGCACGCGGATCTCGTGGTGACGATGAGCCAGGGCCGGGTCGGGATCTTCGACCTGGAGGCGTTCAACGGGCGTCGCCGCTCGGTCAGCTCGATCGGCGACAACAACAACCTGTGGGGTGGCGGCACGATCAACGCGCCGGTCGTCTCACCGAGCATGCCGGCCGGACCGGAGTGGCTCACCTCGAGCCTGCCGCTCGCCCGGATGGCGGGCGCGACGGTGCCGGCCCAGTTCCGGACCCGCGTGAACACCTCGGTCCTGGAGATCCCGGCCGGCGAGACTCTCCCGGTACGCCGCCCCGACGGTCCGACCCCGGGCTCGATCGCCTCCGAGGGCGCCGGTGGTGGCTACCTCAGCAACGAGGTCGCGTACCGCAACACCCTGCAGCGCGACCTTCGCGATCCGTCGATGCCGGCCGGTCATCTGCACGTACCGGTGCTCAAGTTCGACGCCGCCAACACGACGGCGATCACCGACCCGACGTACGAAGCCAACCGCGACCAGATCGTCGAAGGCGCCCACGCGGTACTGCGCGCCGCCCTCGGCTAACCCCCGGCGAAACTCGCCTTCGCGGCGTCCAGGGCCTCCTGCCCGACGTCGCGAAGGTGAGTGGCCACCGACCAGCGGATGCCGAAGGGATCGCGCAAGGTGGCGGACCGGGCTCCGAAGAAGGTGTCGGCCGGCGGCTTCTCGATCACCGCGCCGGCCTTCTCGGCAGCGGCGACCGTAGCGTCGACATCCGGGACGTACAGGTTCAACGCATAGGTCGGCAGGCTGTCCGTGGCAGGTGCCTCGACACCGGCTTCGGGGTAGCTGTCGGACAGCATGAAGGCGGTCCCGTCGATCTCCAGCTCGGCATGACCGATCCGGCCGTCCGCACCGACGAACGGCGTCTCGGTCGGCCGCGCGCCGAACACCTCGCCGTACCAGTCGATCGCCTTGGCAGCATCGCGGCAACACAAGTACGGCGTCAGCACACGCCCATGCGGCGGCAGGTAGCTCATGGCGGACATCCTGTACCAGCCGGGCCGCCCTGGGCCACGGCTCAGGACGCGAGAATCACCGGGAACGCCTGCAGCACCGACGCGAAGTGATGCGTGGGCACCCGATCCGGCGTAGCCGCTGCCGGATGATGGTTGCCGATCAGGATCGTGGACAGCCCAGCCGCGATCCCGCCGGCGATGTCATACGCGGGGTGGTCCCCCACCATCCAGCCATCGGCCAGCGTCGCGCCCGTCCGAGCGGCGGCGATCTTGAAGATCCGCGGATCGGGCTTCCGCACCCCGACCGCCTCGGAGATGCAGCAGTAGTCGACGACCGCCGCGATCCCGGTCCGCTCCAGTTTGATCGACTGCTGAGCAACGCCGCCGTTGGTGATCACGGCGACGCGCCACCCCGCAGTACGGAGCGAGGCCAGTCCCGGCACCACGGCAGGGTCGATCGAGGCGAACACCGGGTAATCGCGGTCGTAGGCATCGACCAGCGTGGCGATGTCGGCGTCGAGCCCGAAGCGTTCCTTCACGCTCGCGAACAGTTCTTCGCGCGGCCGGTATCCACCGCCGTCGTGCTCGTGCAGCCAGTCCACCGCCTCCGGCCCGAGCCCTTCGCGCCGCACCCACCACTCGACCCAGTCGCGGAAGGCCCGATCCCGATCGATCAGCGTGTTGTCCAGGTCGAAGCAGGCGAGGCGGGGCACCTGCTCAGGGTTTCACACTCTGTTTCGGGAGGAGCAGGGAGAGTAACGCTGCGACGGCTGTGAAGCCGGTGGCCCACCAGAAGGCTGTGCCGTAGGCATCGGAGAGTCTGGCGGATGTGGTCGCCGCGGTGGTGAGGATGACGGCCAGGACTGCGGTGCCGAACGAGCCGCCGACCTGCTGGGCGATCCGGGTGATGATGCTGGCGTCCGGCATCTCGTCGTGGTCGAGGCCGACGTACGCTCCGGTCATCAGCGGGATGACGACTGCTCCCAGGCCCAGGCCGCGGACGAGCAGGACCACCATCAGGAACCAGGTGTTCGTCTCTTCCGACGCGAAGGCGAACGGCACGGTCGCGATCGTCATCACCACGAAGCCGGTGACGGCCACCCAGCGTCCGCCGATCTTGTCGGTCAGCCGGCCGGCCAGCGAGCGAGAGGCCAGCGCGCCGATCCCCTGCGGCACCAAGAGGAGGCCGGCGCCCAACGCGTCCTCGCCCCGGATCTGTTGCCAGTACAGCGGGAGCAACAGCATCGCGCCGTACAGGGCGATGCCGGTGAGGAACAGCAAGGCGGTCGAGACGGCGAGCGCGCGATGGCGAAACAACTGCAGGTCGATGAGAGCCTGCTCACCACGCCGAGCAGCCCACCACCAGAACGCCGCCAGCAGAGCGACCCCGGCGATCATCGGCACCAGTACTTCGGAATGGCCGAACCCACCGCTCTCGCCGACCTTGCTGAGCCCGTAGATCACCCCGACCACACCCGGCGAGACCAGCAAGAGCCCGACGACGTCCAGCCGCACCCGCCGGCCCGGCTCCCCCGCCGGGAACAACCGGAGCGCGAGCAGCAGACCGGCGACCCCGAGCGGGAGGTTGACGAGGAACATCCAGTGCCAGCTGACGTAGTGCAGGATGATGCCGCCGACCACCGGACCGAGGATCGGGCCGATAGCGGCGGGCAGGCTGACGGCTGCCATCAAGCGACCGAGGTTCCGGCCCTTCGCCGCCTGCATCAGGATCGTCGACATCAGCGGCAGCATCACGCCGCCACCGACGCCTTGCAGAGCGCGGAACACGATCAGGCTCGTCACATCCCAGGCCAGCGCGCACAGCAGCGAGCCGATGGTGAAGACGCTCAGCGCGATCAACCACAGCCGCTTGCTGCCCAGCCGGCTCTGCGCCCAGCCGGTGATCGGCATCGTGACGAACATCGCGATCAGGTACGCCGTACTGACCCACTGCAGGGTCGACACCGACGCGCCGAGCGCGGCACCCAGGTCATGCAGCCCGACGCTGACGATCGTCGTGTCGAGGATGACCGCCATCACCCCCGTCACGAGGGCGATCGCCAGCTTCTTGAGCTGTGGATCGATGCCGGTGGTGGCGGTTTGCTCGGACACGTGGCGGCCCCTATTAGATACGCGACTGTTTCTTATCTCCACGATAGGTCGATGCGATAAGATACGCAAGTGGATCTTGAGACAGAGCCGGTACGCCGCCGCCGTGGCGCCGAACTCGAACAGGCGCTGCTGGCGGCAGCCTGGGACGAGCTCATCGAGACCGGGTACGCCGCGCTGACCATCGACGCCGTGGCCCACCGGGCCGGCACCAGCCGCCCGGTCATCTACCGTCGCTGGCCGACCAAGGCCGACCTGGTCCGCGCCGCCGTCGACCACAGGATGCTGCGCGACCTCCCACTGCCACCCGACACCGGCTCGCTGCGCGGAGACCTGATCGAGCTGATGCATTTCGCCAACCAGCACCGGGCAGGCTTCACGGTGTTGCTCACGTACTACCTCGGCCCGTACTTCCAGGAGACCGGCACCAGCCCGGCCGACCTGCGCGAGAACGCCTTCCAGGACAGGGCGACCGGCACGGACGTGATCCTTGACCGTGCGGCCGCCCGCGGCGAGCTGGACCCCGCCTGCCTCACCCCGCGGATCCGCTCCCTACCCTTCGACCTGTACCGCCACGAAGCCCTGATGACCCTCAAACCGGTCCCGGACGACGTGATCACAGAGATCGTGGACGAGATCTTCCTTCCCCTAGTCCGGTCCATCGAGCGAGAAAGATCCCGATGACTCCCACCTGGAAGCCCGACGTCCTCGGCGACGACTATCAGCAGCACACCATCGCCCTCGGGGCCGACCCGGACGGCGAAGGCGAGGTCGAAGCAACCCTGGTACGACGCACGCCACCGGCCGAGCCCAACCGCGTGGTGCTCTACGTCCACGGCTTCGCCGACTACTTCTTCCAGACCGGCCTCGCCGATTTCTTCACCGACCGAGGTGCGGCCTTCTACGCGCTCGACCTCCGCAAGTGCGGCCGGGCCCGGCGCCCGGGCCAGATCGCCCACTACGTCTCAGACCTGGCCCTGTACGACGATGAGCTCGACCAAAGCATCGAGCTCATCACCAGCGCGCACCCCGAACTGCCGATCACGGTCGTCGCCCACTCGACCGGCGGCCTCATCGTCCCGCTCTGGCTGAACCGCCGACGCCGCAACGGCCGCCCGGCTCCCGTCGACTCAGCGGTCCTCAACAGCCCCTGGCTCGACCAACAGGGCAGCCCGATGCTCCGCGGCCCGATCACCTGGGCACTGATCCCCCTGGCCCGCGTCATCCCGAAGCGCGTCCTGCCCGCCCCCGTCGGCGGCGTCTACGGAAACTCGATCCACGTCTCCGGCACCGGCGAATGGGACTTCGACACGGCCCTCAAACCGCTGATCGGCTTCCCGGTCACCGTCGGCTGGCTCAACGCCGTCCGCCGAGGCCACCGCACGGTCCACCAAGGCATCGACACCGGCGTGCCGACCCTCGTCCTGCACTCCGACAAGACCCACTTCACCAAGTCGTACACCGAGGCCGCGGACCGGGCCGACCTCGTCCTCGACGTCAAGCAGATCGCCCGCTGGGCACCCAGCCTCGGCCCGCGGACGACCGTCGAGGTCGTCCCCGGCACCCGCCACGACGTCTTCCTCAGCCAGCTGGAAGCCAGACAAGCGGCATACGGCGTCGTGACCAGTTGGCTCGACGCCGCACACCGCTCCGAAGACAACGCCTAGGCGTCGATCCGGTTCTCGTCCAGTTCGTAGGCACCCTGGACGATGAACTCCTTGCGGGGGGCCACGTCATTGCCCATCAGCAGGTCGAAGACACCGGCTGCTGCTTCGCCGTCGTCGACGGTGATCCGGCGCAGCGTGCGGTGGCGGGGGTCCATCGTGGTTTCCGCGAGCTGGTCGGCGTCCATCTCACCGAGACCCTTGTAGCGCTGCGGGGGCTCTTTCCACTTGACGCCCTTCTTCATCAGCTCGGCCGACTTCCGCTGGTACTCCGCGTCGGAGTACGTGTAGATGTACTTGTCCTGCCCCTTCTTCGGGTTGGTCAGCTCGAAGCGGTGCAGCGGCGGTACGGCGGTGTAGACCCGGCCCGCGTCGACCAGCGGGCGCATGTAGCGGAAGAACAGCGTCGCCAGCAGGCAGCGGATGTGCGCGCCGTCGGAGTCGGCGTCGGCCATGAAGATGATCTTGCCGTAGCGCGCCTGCTCCAGGTCGAAGCTGCGGCCCGAGCCGGCGCCGACCACCTGGATGATGGAGGCGCACTCGGTGTTCTTCAGCATGTCGCCGACCGAGGCCTTCTGGACGTTCAGGATCTTGCCCCGGATCGGCAGCAGTGCCTGGAACTCCGAGCTCCGGGCCAGCTTCGCCGTACCGAGGGCCGAATCACCCTCGACGATGAACAGCTCGGACCGGTCGACGTCGTTGCTGCGGCAGTCGGCGAGCTTGGCCGGCAGCGCCGACGACTCCAGCGCCGTCTTGCGCCGCTGCAGCTCGCGGTGCTGGCGGGCCGCGACCCGCGTCCGGGAGGCCGCGACGACCTTCTCCATCACCGCGCGCGCCTGGGCCTTCGCCGCGCCCTTGGTCGAGCTGAGGAACGCCTCCAGCTCGGTCTGCACGACCTTCGCGACGATCCGCGAAGCGGCCGGAGTACCGAGTACTTCCTTGGTCTGGCCGTCGAACTGCGGCTCGGACAGCCGGACCGTCACCACCGACGTCATGCCCTCGAGCACGTCGTCCTTGATCAGCTCCTCGCCGCTCTTCAGCAGCCGGGTGCCGGTGAGCGCGCTGGTGAACACCTTCGGCAGCGCCCGCTCGAAGCCGGCCACGTGGGTGCCGCCCTTGGGCGTCGCCACGATGTTCACGAACGACCGCAGCTCGGTCTCGTAGCCGTCGCCCCAGCGGACCGCGATGTCGACCTCGAGGTCGCGCTCGACGTCGGTCGGCGTCATGTGGCCGGCGTCGTCGAGCATCGGCACGGTCTCGGTGAAGTGACCGGTTCCGGTCAGCCGGACCACCTCGGTGACCGGCTGGTCGGTGGCCAGGAACTCGCAGAACTCGCTGATCCCGCCCTCGTGCTTGAACGACTCCTCGGTCGGCTCGTCGCCGCGCTCGTCCCGCACGACCAGCTCGAGGCCGGGCACCAGGAACGACGTCTGCCGCGCCCTGGTGACCAGCTCGTCGTAGTTGAAGGTGGCGTCCTTGGTGAAGATCTGCCGGTCCGCCCAGTACCGGATCCGGGTGCCGACCGAGCCCCGCTTGGCGCGACCCGCCTTGCGCAGGCCGACCGACGGAGTGAAGCCCGCGTTCGCGCCCTCGCCGTCGAACTCGCCGGCCACACCACGGCGGAACGAGGTGGTCCAGGTGACGCCGCCGCGGTCGACCTCGACGTCGAGCCGCGCGGACAGCGCGTTCACGACGGAGGCGCCGACACCGTGCAGACCACCGGAGGCGTTGTACGACCCGCCGCCGAACTTGCCGCCGGCGTGCAGTTTGGTGAAGACCACCTCGACACCGCTGAGCTGCGTCTTCGGCTCGATGTCGACCGGGATGCCGCGGGCCTTGTCGCGGACCTCGACCGAGCCGTCGTTGTGCAGCACCACGTCGATCCGCTCGCCGTGACCGGCCAGCGCCTCGTCGACGGCGTTGTCGATGATCTCCCACAGGCAGTGCATCAGGCCGCGACTGTCGGTCGAGCCGATGTACATCCCCGGCCGTTTGCGGACCGCCTCCAGGCCTTCGAGCACCAAGAGGTTGCGGGCGTTGTACGTCGGGTCGAGCTCGGTACTGCGAGGCGTCGGGGCGGCCACAGGGCTCCTTCTCTGGTTCACAAGCAGAACAGCGTGCGCGGCCCGGGAGCCGTCGCACGTGAACAGCCTACGCAGCCGCGCCCCCAAAATCCGGGAGGGTCACCTTGTGGCGGCCGGTGTATCGGGCCAGTCTCCTGGGTACTGACCCAGCACCAGATACGGTGGGCAGAGAAAGGTGTTACAGCAGATATCGATCCGGACTCGATCGACGTGTTTTACGACACTCCGCTCATGCGCACGCAGTGACGAAGATGTAGCGCACAGTGAAAGAAGACACGCCCGACACCCGTTGGAAACAGCAGATCACCCGAATCCGAAACGATTCCCCGTCAATATGCGTCATAAGGGAACAGGTGGTTCGTCTCACATACGGACACGCTGGCCCTACCGGGAAGCGAACCGCATGTCAGGATGTTGCTATCTGGTGAGTACGGAACTAGATGAGATGAGGCCTCAAGTGACTACAGCACTCGCCCCGAGTTCGACCCTGTCGGCTGCGGACCGTTGTGACCGCTGCGGCGCGCAGGCCTACGTTCGTGTGACCCTGACCTCCGGTGGGGAGCTACTTTTCTGCGCCCACCACGGACGTGAGCACGCGGACAAGCTGCGCAACATCGCGATCACCATTCACGACGAGACGGGCAAGCTCGAAGACAAGCCCGCCGAGTCGGTCCCTGCGGAGGGCGACCGGTAACCCGGCCTCGCGGCGCCAACGAGGGCGCTCCCAACGACTAGTCTTCGATGGCGGTCACCCGGACAGGGTGGCCGCCATCCGTCATTTCTCAGACGATCTCCGGTACTACGTCCGCCGGGCCGTGCCGGCGCAGCTCACGCCAGGCGGACGCCAGCCGATCGACCGCCTCCGACATCACCTCGGCGGAGTAGCTGAACGGCACCCGCAGATGGTCGTCGTGCTCCCCCGTCGGATCCATCGCCCGGCCGGCCACCACCTCGACGCCATGCCGCAATGCGACCTGGGTGAAGATTCGCGCATCGGTATCCGGCAACCGGATCCACAATGCGGACCCGCCGACAGGTTCTTCCCAAACCCATTCCGGTAGGCGCTTTGTCAGCAACTGACCCATCAACTGCTTTCTCACCGTGGCCATTGTCGCGCGGGCCGCGGTGAGTTCGGTGAGCCTCGGCAACAATCGCGCGGTGAGTGCTTGCTCGATCACCGGACTACCGAGATCGGCAAGTGCTTTGTGTCGCGCCAGTCGTTCGGCCAATGGGCGCGGCGCCCGGATCCAGCCGATCCGCAGGCCGCCCCAGACGGCCTTCGACACCGACCCGATCGTGAGGACCTCGGCGTCCTTCGGGGCATACGCGGCGAGCGGCGCCGGTACGTCGGGACCGGCCGGGTCCCACGCCGAGTACGCGTTGTCCTCGACAACCACCACGCCATGCCTGGCCGCCAGCTCGGCGACCTGGCGACGCCGGGCCGACGACATCAATCGACCGGTCGGGTTGTGGAAGGTCGGCATCACGAACAGCATCGCCGGCTGATGTTCCCGGAACGCGGCCGCCAGCAGATCAGGCCGCACGCCGGCATCGTCCAGCGGTACGCCGACCACGCGACCGCCCGCAGCCCCGAACAGGTCGAAGCAGCCCGGCCAACTCGGTTGCTCGATCACGACGGCGGCACCCGTGCGCAGATACATCTGGGTGACCAAGGCAATCGCCTGATGCGCTCCACTCGTCACCACGATCTCGTCGGGGGTGGTCGGCAGACCTGACTCCGCGAAGTGGTCGGCGATGCGCTCACGGAGTACCTGCAGGCCGCGGGGGTGGTAGCCGACTCCTTGGAGGAGCAATGGGAGCTCGGTGCGGGCGAGGTCTTCCACTTCGGCGGCCAGCTCGGGGATGCCGGGGTCTACGGCGTACGTCATCGCGATCACTTCGCTCGGGCCGTGGGCGATCCGGTGGAAGAGCGATTCGCCGTACCCGGTGGGCATCCGTTTGTCGGCGCGCGATCGGCCCTTGGACGCGGCCGGCGCGACCGTCGTACCACTGCCTCGGCGGCTCTCGACGAGTCCGCGGGCGCGCAGTTCGTCGTACGCCGCGACGACCGTCGACCGGCTGATCGCCAACGCCTCGGCCAGCGGCCGTTCAGCCGGTAGCCGTGCACCGACCGGCAGCTCCGCGGATCCGATCAGCGCACCGATCGCGTCGGCGAGGCGACGGTAGAGCCCGCCCGAGTGCTCGGTCAGCTGATGCCCGATCAACGACGCGAGAGCGGCCGGGTCGCCAGAACGGTCCACTTCTCTCCTCATTGGCTCGGGTGGACTGCTGTCGATCTGGTCAGGCTAGTCGCAGGCAGTCCAATTCGAGAGCGGAGGTCAGTGGATGGGGATCGGGCAGGCGCTCGGGTTCGTCGGAGCGACGGTGGTACTGGTCGGGATGCCGGGACCGAACAACATCTACATCTCGCTGCGCAGTCTCACCCAGGGCCGGCGTGCGGGGGTGGTCTCCGCCTTCGCGATCGAGACCGGCTCGATCGTCTACATCCTGCTCGCCGCGCTCGGCCTGGCCGCCGTGGTGCAGGCATCGCCGCTGGTCTTCACGATGATCTCGCTCGCGGGCGCCGGCTATCTGGCGTTCCTGGGAGTGCGGACCCTTCGAGCCTCCGAGTCGCAGGGTGTGGGCGGGATCAAGGTCACCACGCTCGGCCGGGTCTTCCGCGACGGCGTGCTCGTCAATCTGCTGAATCCGAAGGCCGCGCTGTTCTTCCTTGCCTTCCTCCCCCAGTTCACCAGCCGTGGCGCCGGTACCGGGCAAGTGCGCGACGAGATGCTGCTGCTCGGCCTCGCCGTCCTGGTCATCGGCCTGGCCCTCGATCTCTGTTACGCCCTCGGAGCCGACGCCATCGGTCGCCGGATGCGGACCGGCGGACGGTTCGCCGGCCTGCGCAAGTACGTTGTGGCCGGCATCTATCTGACGATCGCCGCGATCGCCGCACTGGGCGTCCTGCGCTAGGCGACCGTCAGTACGCCGTCGTTGAGCTCGATCGACAGGGTGTGGTCGCCGACGCGTACTCCCTTGAGCTTGATGCGCCTCCATGGCAGGACGGTGGCGGGCGTCAGGTCGAGGGTGCACGCGGGGACGTTGGGTTCGATGCCCAGCGCTGCGACGACGACGGCGATCGCTGAGGCGGCGGCCCAGGCTTGCGGACGGCAGGAGAGCGGGTAGGGCGTCGGGGTCAGCTCTTGGCCGGTGCCTTCGCCGCCGTACAGCTCCGGCAATCTGTAGTCGAAGGCTTCGGCGGCGGTGAGCAGGCCCTGCACGTACGACGTTGCGGTCGCGGCGTGGCCTGCGGCGTACAGGCCCTGGACGGCCATGGCGGTGTCGTGGGGCCAGACGCTGCCGGTGTGGTAGCCGAGTGGGTTGAAGTGGGTCATTGCCTTGGACAACGTCCTCAGCCCGAAGCCACTGTTGAGGTCGAAGTCTGCGAGGTGCTCGGCCACTGCGGTCTCCTCGGCCGGATCGAGGAGACCAGTGCCGAGCAGATGGCCCATGTTGGAGGCGGGGCCGGCGGCTGGGCGCTTCTCGGAGTCCAGGGCGATCGCGGGGTAGCCGTCCACCCAGAAGGATGCACGGAAGCGCTCTTTGAGGGTCGCGGCCCAGTCCCGCCAGTCAGCTCCGCCTTCGAGGTCGAAGGCGTCCAGCAGGTCGGCGCCGGCGATCGCGGCGGCATAGGCATAGCCCTGTACTTCGCAGAGCGCGATCGGCGCGGTCGCGATGGTGCCGTCGGGCCATTGGACCGAGTCGCTGGAGTCCTTCCAGCCCTGGTTGGCCAGGCCGTGGCCGGTCTCGTCGATGTACTCGAGGAAGCCGTCGCCGTCGGGGTCCGCGTAGTCGCGGATCCAGGCGAGCGCTCTCTGCAGGTTGGGGAGCAACGCCTGCACTTCGTCCGCGGGCATCCCCCAGCGCCAGGCTTTGTGCAGCGTGGTGATCCAGAGTTGGGTGGCGTCGTGTGTCCCGTAGTACGCCGCGGGCAGGACCAGGCCGCCGCCGTGATCGGCGACTTCGGACCGCAGCTCGTGCGGGATCTTGCCAGGCTGCTCGGCCGCTGCAGGGTCGACCCGGGTGCCTTGGTGTGCGGCGAGCGCTCGCAAGGTGCCGGCTGCGAGTTGCGGGTCGACCGGGATCAGCATGCCGGCGGAGATAAGCGAGTCGCGGCCGAAGAGGGTCAGGTACCACGGTGGGCCGGCGCCGAGATAGCGCTCTCCCCCATCGGCTGACAGTTGCAGCCCGGCGACGTCGTCCAGTGAGCGGCGGATCCAGCGGGTGATCCGCTGGTCGTCGCAGTCGAGTTCGACCTCGTCGTACGCCGGCCTGCTCGCGGGCGGTTCGATGGTGAAGCCTTCAGTGGCCGGGAAGCTCGCGGTCAACCTGAGCGTCACGGTTGCCGACTGGCCGGGCTCGACCTTCAACCTCCAGCTCTGGTTGAGGCCTGGAGCCGGGTCGAAGGTGACGTTCACCCGCGTCCCTGAGCCGTCCTCCCACCGCAGACCGTCACCGTCAGCCAGCGGCTCGAGGCGCGGGAGGTCGGCGGCGGCTCCGGAGCGGACGGCCGCCGTACCGGCCAGGTCGGTGCCTAGGGCAACGACCAGTTCGCAGTCGACGGTCTCGTGAGAGCGGTTCACGAGCGTGATCTCCTCGGTGAGACCGGCGCCGTCCACCTGCCGAGTACGTCGCAGCGTCACCGTCGGGTCGTGGCCGGCGTCGCCCAGGCCGTCGAGCACAGCGCCGTACCGGGTGGTGCCGGTGGCCGGCTCGTCCACGTGCACCGGCTTCGGCGGGCGGCCGTCGACAGTCACCTCCAGCCGCGACAGGATCCGGCGATCGCGGGCGTACACGCCTTCGGCTCCGGCACCGGTCAGCTGCCCCGATCGTGGTGACAACACCACCCAGGGAGCGGCGAGCGTGGTGACGAGATCGTGAAGGTCAGGCATAGGTCCACCCTAAGACCGCCCGACTACGGCAGAGTGGGGGCCGTGAACAGCGTTGCGACGTTCCTGGTCGGCGTGGTGATCTTCGCCGGCATTCTCGGCATCGTGATCCCGGTGCTGCCCGGCGCCATCCTCAGTCTCGCCGCGATCCTGGTCTGGGCGCTGGAGGTGCAGAGCGCGACCGGCTGGATCGTGCTGGCCGCCGCGGTGGTGCTGATCGGGGCCAGCCAGGTGGTCAAGTACATCGTCCCGGAGCGGCGGCTGCGCGAGTCCGGCGTACCGCGACGATCGATGCTGGTCGGCGTGGTGCTCGGGATCGTCGGGTTCTTCGTGATCCCGGTGGTCGGCATGTTCGTCGGCTTCCCGGTCGGTGTGTACCTGTCCGAGCGGCAGCGCCTCGGCACCCACGACCAGGCGTGGACGTCGACCAAACACGCTCTGCGAGCGACCGGTCTCTCGATCCTGATCGAATTCGTCGGTACTTCGCTCGCGGCCGCCGTCTGGCTCGTCGCCGTGCTCTTCCTGGTCTGAGCCCAGGTCCCGGGTTGCCAGGGTTTTGCCAGGTACGGCCAAGGCTCGTCTCAGGTCCGGCGCGGATCGTGGGATGACCAGTGCCAGGTGATCAGCCTGGTACGCAGTCTCGGGAGGCAGTACACACATGGCGTCGAAGCAGAAGCTCACCGACCACCGCTGGCGGCTGGTCGGGACCGTGGCGGCGATCGTGGTCACCACCGGAGCCGGTGGAGTCGCCTGGGCGGCCACTAACGCCGATCCCACCCCCAGCCCGTCCACCTCGCCGTCGGCGCCCGCCGACCCGGCGAACCCGGCCAAGCCACCGAAGCCCGAGGGACCTGGTGGCCCTGGCGGATTCGGGCGGCACGGTGAGTTCGGGTTCGGGAAGGCGCTCCACGGCGAGTTCACCGTGGAGAAGGACGGCGGCGGCTACCAGACCGTCGCGACCCAGACCGGCACCGTGTCGGCGGTCAGCAAGGACTCGATCACGGTGAAGAGCGCTGACGGCTACAGCAAGGAGTACGTGGTCACCGCCGACACGCTCGTCAACGCGACCCGCGACGGGATCACCAGCATCAAGACCGGCAACACGGTCAACATCTCGGCGATCGTGGCCGACGGCAAGTCGACGGCGACCAGCGTGTCCGACGGCACCCAGCGCGACGCGTCGCACAAGAAGTTCGGCTTCGGTCAGCGCGGGCCGCGCTGATCCACGCTGACACTCACAGTCGATTGCCAGGAATCTCCCAGGGTTAGGCAGGGTGCCGGGTTAAGACTGGGACCATGAGCCCGCACCTGCTGGTCGTCGACGACGAACCGAACATCGTCGAGCTGCTGTCCGCGAGTCTGCGCTTCGCCGGGTACGACGTGACCACGGCGACGCACGGCGCCGAGGCGTTGCGCAAGGCCCGCGAGGTCGAACCCGACCTCGTCGTGCTGGACGTGATGATGCCCGGCCTGGACGGCTTCGAGGTGGTCCGCCGGCTGCGCGGTGAGGACCGGCACGTACCGGTGCTGTTCCTCACCGCGCGCGACGCGGTCGAGGACAAGGTCCTCGGCCTGCACACCGGCGGCGACGACTACGTCACCAAACCGTTCAGCCTCGACGAGCTGGTCGCCCGAGTCCGCGCCCTCTTGCGCCGCTCGGGCCATCGCGAGCAGACGACGACAGAGCCCGCCGTACTCCGGTACGCCGACCTAGAGCTCAACGAAGACTCCTACGAAGTCTTCAAAGCAGGCGAGGCCGTCCAACTGTCCTTGACCGAGTTCAAACTCCTCCGCTGCCTCCTCGAGAACGCCGAGCGCGTCATGTCCAAGGGCCAGATCCTGTCGGCCGTCTGGAACTACGACTTCGCCGGCGACGCCGGAGTGGTCGAGTCCTACATGTCCTACCTCCGCCGCAAGGTCGACACCGGCGACCAGAAACTCCTCCACACAGTCCGCGGCGTCGGCTACGTCCTCCGCACCCCCCGAGGCCCCAACTAATGCACCCCCACCGCCGCATCACCGACCGGTACCCGCTGCGCGTCACGATCGTGCTGGTGCTGGCCGCGTTGGTGACGGCCGCGCTGCTCGCCTCCGGTCTGGTTGCGACGACGATCATGCGGGGCTACCTGATCGACCGGGTCGACGGGCAGTTGCAGGACGCCGCGAAGATACTCAGCAAACCTCCGCGACCGTGGCAGAACGAGGCACAACAGCCCGGCCCGCGCGGCCCGAGACTTCCCAGCGTCTTCCTGGTGCAGCGCTTCGACTCGACCGGTGCCCGGATCGACGATCCGATCCGTGAACCGCTCAACCAGACCGCCGCGCTACCGCAGTTTCCGACGCTGACGCTGACCCAGGTCGAGGGCATCGGCACCAAGGCGTTCAATGCCGCGGCGACCTCCGGCGACGAAACCTTCCGGGTCGTCGCCACGCCGACTCAAGATGGCGGCTACCTGATGGTCGCCCAGAGTCTCGGCGACATGAATCAGACCCTGCAGAAGCTGGTCGGGGTGCAGATTGCCGCGGGGGTGATCTTGCTGATCTTGCTGGCCGGGGTCGGGACGTACGTAGTACGGCGGAGTCTTCGGGGGCTTGAGGATGTGGAGCATACGGCGGTGGCTATTGCGGGTGGGGATCTCAGCAGGCGGGTGCCTCAGCGGGATCCCCGGACTGAGGTGGGGCGGTTGTCGTTGGCGCTGAATCAGATGTTGGGGCAGATCGAGGGGGCGTTCGCGCAGCGGACTGCTTCGGAGTTCGCGGCTCGGCGGTCGGAGGATGCCGCTCGGCGTTCGGAGGAGAACGCGAGGCAGTCGGAGGAGCGGATGCGGCGGTTCATCGCCGACGCCAGCCATGAGCTGCGGACGCCGTTGACGTCGATCCGGGGATTTGCGGAGCTGACCCGGCAGAAGGGCGCGGCGGCTGATCCGGCGACGATGAAGCGGATCGAGGACGAGGCGAAGCGGATGGGGTTGCTGGTCGACGACCTGTTGCTGCTCGCGCGGCTTGACCAGCAGCGGCCGTTACAGCACCAGCCGGTGGATCTGCTGACGTTGGCGGGTGACTCGGTGCACGACGTACAGGCTGTTCAGCCGGGTCGCGAGATGAGGCTGCAGATCCTGCCGGACTCCGGCGCGCCGGTCGTCAGCGGCGACGAGGCTCGCCTCCGGCAAGTACTCGGCAATCTCGTCAGCAACGCGCTGCATCACACGCCGGTCGACGCACCCATCACCATCTCGGTCGGCACCCGCGCCGGCGAGGCGATCGTCGAGGTCGCCGACACCGGTCCCGGTCTCAGTGAAGAGCAGAAGGTGAAGGTCTTCGAACGCTTCTACCGCGCCGACTCCGCCCGGACCCGCTCCACCGGCGGCTCAGGTCTCGGCCTCTCCATCGTCGCCGCCCTGGTGGCAGCGCACGGCGGCAAGGTCACCGTCACGGACACTCTCCCCCACGGCGCCACCTTCACCGTCCACCTCCCCATCATCACCTGACGACAGGGAGGCCGACGCTCCCCACCATCGCCTAGCGGCGGAGAGGCCGGCGTTCCCCGGTCATCGTCTGGCGACAGGGAGCCGGTGACTACAGCCGCGGGAACTGGCGGTTGGTTGACTCGCCGTGTTCGAAGATCTGGGCAGCTGGGCCGAGGATCTTGGGGTCAGCTTGGGCGACCAGCTCGTGGTCCTTGTTGTCGTACTCATAGAGGCTCAGCACGTGGCGCATCGCCTCTAGCCGGGCGCGCTTCTTGTCGTTGCTCTTGACCACGGTCCACGGCGCGTGCGGCGTGTCGGTGTAGTGGAACATCGCCTCCTTCGCCTCGGTGTAGTCCTTCCATTTGTCGAGCGACGCCAGGTCCGTCGGCGACAGCTTCCACTGCCGGACCGGGTCGATCTGCCGGATCATGAAGCGGGTCTGCTGCTCGGCCTGCGACACCGAGAACCACAGCTTCACCAGGTGCGTGTCCGACCGCACGAGCATCCGCTCGAACTCCGGCGCCTGCCGCATGAACTCCTCGTACTGCGCATCGCTGCAGAACCCCATCACCCGCTCGACGCACGCCCGGTTGTACCAGGAGCGGTCGAACAGCACCATCTCGCCGGCCGCCGGCAGGTGCTCGACGTACCGCTGGAAGTACCACTGCGTCTGCTCGCGGTCGGTCGGCTTCTCCAGGGCGACGATCCGGGCGCCGCGCGGGTTCAGGTGCTCCATGAACCGTTTGATCGTGCCGCCCTTGCCGGCCGCGTCCCGGCCTTCGAAGATGATCACGAGCTTCTGCTTGGAGCGCTTCACCCAGTACTGGAGTTTGAGCAGCTCGATCTGCAGCAGCCGCTTGTCCCGGTCGTAGACCTCGCGGGCCAGGCGTTCGCCGTACGGATAGCCCTCCCGCCAGGTGTCGACCGGCGTACCGTCGCCGCGCAGCAGCACCGGGTCGTCGTCTTCCTCGTCCAATACTCGGAACCCGAATTCCTGGACCAGATCAGGGGCGCTCATGGCCCCAACATTCGCCGGACCAGGCGCGTCGTCGGTGAACTTGGACTGGCCGCGGGATGAACACCCACTCCCCGGCGGTGCCTCAGCCCGGCAGACGGCGCGCCTTCACCGTGGAGTCACGACGGGTCAGTGTCTCGCCGTCGACGATCTGCTCGCGGTCGTGGGCACGGCTGACCAGGATCTCCCAGCGGCCGTCGTCCAGCGACAGATCGGAGATCACCTCGTCCGGGGTCGGGAAGTGCACGTCCGGGTGGTCGGTGTGCCGGAGCGAGTCCGGCCAGTCGAGGTGCCCTTCGATCAGCAGGATCCCACCAGGCGCCACCGCCCCGGCCGCCGTCCGCAAGATCTCCTCGCGGGGCAGCTCGACGGTCGAGTGCAGGAACTGCGCCGACACCAGATCGAAGGTGCCCTCCGGGAACGACTTGCCCAGCTCGTGCTGTTGCCAGTCGATCTGCTCCGCCACGCCCGCTTCCACCGCGTGCCGCTCCGCCCGCTCCAGCGCCACCGCCGACACATCGACAGCGGTCACCCGCCAGCCCTGCTTGGCCAGCCAGATGGCGTCGCCGCCTTCGCCGGAGCCGAGGTCGAGAGCGGTCCCCGGCGTCAGCCCGGAGACCTCTTTCACCAGCTCCACATTGGGGTTGCCGCTCCAGATGCGGGTGCTCTCGCGGTAGCGGTCGTTCCAGTACTCTTCGGCGGTTCTGTCGTCCACGGTCATGACTCCAGCATCTGCGGTCGGCTCCGGTCTGACAAAGAAGATTGCTATTCCAGCAACTGCTCGCGGGCGGCCGCGATGATCCCGAACAGCTCGTCGCGATCGCCGGGCTCCTCGGCCAGTTCGGCATTGAGCACCCGCTGCACCAAGGTGTTGACCCGCGCCGTCCCGATCCGCAGCGGGACGGCGAACATCAGCTCGTCGATCGTCGTCCCGGGCAACGGCGGCTCCGGCGGATACTCGGCGTACCAGTCGAGCAGTGCTCGCAGGTCGTCGAGCGATCGCACCATCTCGGTCGTCGCCAGGTACTGCGCGTGCTCGGTGGGGATCCCGGCCATCGGCGCGCCGATCGCGTCGAACCAGACCCAGCCCAGCCCCGACAACTCCTCGGTCACCAGCCACTCTTCGACGGCAGGCGCCGCTTCGAGCCCGATCCGCAGCAGATAGCCGAAGACCGTGTTGAGCACCGCGCCATGCACCTGACTGCCCAGCCGCACCAACTGATACGCGAACTCCAGCGGATCAGCCTGCTCGAACCAGCGCTGCACACTCCACGCCTGCTCGACCAGGCACAGCTTCGACGCCGCGGTCATGAACGCGATCAGATCCTCCGACCGCAGATTCGCCCACCACTGCCCCGGGTCGAGCAGCCAGTACTCCGGATCCGCCCACCTCCCCCGCGTGAACAACCCCCGTACGCCGATCGCCGTCAGCCCCAGTCGCCCTTCGACGACCGTGACCGCCCCCAGCCGCTCGAGCTGCTCAGTCCCCTCCGCAGCAGCCGCCGTGCCATCGCGAAAGGCGGTCAACAGCACATCGATCAACGAGGGCGACTCAGTGAGCACCACCCGATACGTCTCCAGCCAAGCGACCAGCGGCCGCGCCGGAGTGAGCTCCGGGTCGTCGGGAGACCACGCGTGCATCGACGGCCCGTATTGCGGGCTGACCGGGCTCGGGCAGATCCACCCGGCCAGCACCGCGATCCGCCACAACCTGTGCTCGGGCTGCTCCTTCTTGGTCCGGTAGACCTCAAGCGCGAACTCATGCAGATCGCCGAGCAGCTCCGATCCCGCAGCGGCGGCCGCCAGGCGGCTGGGCATCAAAGCAACCGGCGTCGGCGAACCAGGCAGCGGCTCCACTGGCAGTTCGGCCCGGCGCTCCACCGGCAGTTCGGCCCGGCCCTCGACCGGCCCGCCCGATGCGTTCTGCCGGCGGCGGTACCGGCACCAGTCCACCGGATCGGTCCGGCCGAGGCCCGGATCGTTGAGTGCGGCCTCGGCCTCGCCCTCGAGCAGATCCGCCAGCTGGAGCCGCCCGGTCTGGCGGAGGATGGTGACGAACTGCGGGAACGCGGCCCGCAGTTCGTCGATCCAGCCGGGCCGGACGCTGCCGGAGTACGGAAGCAGGTCGTACAGGACGGTCGTCAGCTGGCCGGGCTGCCAGTTGTCGAGGTCCGCCCCCAGCTCGTCCTTGGCCAGGCCGAGCAGCAACTCGATGAACTCCTCATCCACCCCAGCAACGTACAGGCCAACTCACCCAGGCTGGATGTTGTGGTTGCCGGCGAACAGGTTGCCGGCGTCGTACTGCGCCTTGACCGCCGCGAGCCGCTCACGGGTGGTGGCGGGATAGACCGTCCCGACGGCCTCGTCGGTCGCCGAGCTGAGGAAGTTGGCGTAGGCGCCGCTGACGTGCGGTGCGAGCCTCACCCAGATCGCGACCAGCCCTGCACTGGCCGCCTCGATGGCCGGCTTCGGGCCGATCACGGTGGTCGCGAACATCAGCTCCGCTTCCCGATGCGCGAAGGCGGTGGCGTCGTCGGCAACCCGTGCCACCGCGCCGCCGACACTGCGAACGGACATGATCGGCGACCGTCCCATCGCTGCGGCCTCGGCGAGGATCGACAGCACCTCGGGCACCGACTCTGTGTTCACGAAGCCGCTGCGAGTCACGACCTGGATGCCCGGCGGCGGAGTCATGCCATCCACCAGGACGTCCAGGTACGGCTTCAACGTCACTTCGTCGCTGAGCACCGTGCCGAGCCGGCGGATCGGGTCGATCGCCTGTGCTGCCAGCTCCGGATCGTCACCGTCGTACGCGACGCTGATCTCGACCGGCGCGTTCGGCCCGCCGAGGAACGGATTGGCGAAGTCCACGATGCTGGTCAGCTCCTCGGGCGCCGTCCGCAGGTAGTCCGCCCAGCCCTGCAGCACGGTCGTCAACTCCGTTGCAGGGAAGGAGATCTTGCCGAAGAACACGTCCGTGGTCGGATGCGCCGTGAACTCGAAGGAGGTGACGATCCCGAAGTTGCCGCCGCCACCACGGACCGCCCAGAACAGTTCCTGATTCTCCTCATCACTCGCCCGCACAACCTCGCCGTCGGCAGTCACCAGCTCCACGGCGACCAGGCTGTCCAAGGCCAGTCCGTACTTCCGAACCTTCCAGCCGATGCCGCCACTCAAGGTCAGCCCGCCGACGCCCACACTCTTCGTGTCGCCCGACGAGATGGCCAGGTCGTGCGGGGCGAGCGCGGCCGCGACCTGACCCCAGACGGCGCCACCGCCGATTCGTACCAGGTGCCGTTCCTTGTCGACGACCTCGACGCTCGCGAGCCGGCTCAACTCGATCACCACGCCACCGTCGTTGGTGCCGAATCCCGCGAACGCATGCCCGCCACCACGCACCGACAACTTCAGCCCGGTGTCGACAGCGAACCGGACCCCGGCCTGCACATCCTGAACACTCACCGGCCGAAGCACGTACGCCGGGCTCCCCGGCACCAGCACCGACCCACTGACCGCCTCGTACTCGGCCCCGCCCGGCTCGACGATGTCCCCACCAAAGTCCTGACGGAGTGCTTCCAGCGCTGAACTCATGACGTCCTTCCTCACATCTAGAGACCCATTCACACCCCACTGACGATGTAGGCCGGCCAGATGTGACGAAGGGCTAGGAGGTGGTGAGCCAGGTCCTGAGTGCCCACCAGTCGCGAGCTACCTGCAGCGGGCCAGGGTGTGATCCGTCCGGGGACCACCCGGTAAGAGCGGTCAGGCGGCTGAGGCGGTAGCGGACCGTGTTCGGATGCAGATGGAGGGCGGCGGCGGTCTGGTCGAGGCGTCTGCCCGTATCGAGGTAGGTGAGGGCGGTGCTGACCAGCTGGCGGTGGTAGCGGTCGGCAGGGTCGAGTACGCCCATCAGTTCCTGCGCGAGGATGGTGGCCAGGACGGGTTGGGTCGCCAGCGCGGTCTCCACTGCCAGGTCCGTCAGGTTGTGCAGACCCCGGCGATCGCCTGCTGCGGCAAGAGCCGACCGAGCAGTCGAGTAGACCTTCGGGATCTCTCTCAACGGTGCCGGGGGCGCGACAACGACCAGTTCCCGGGTGGTGACCTGGTCGGTCGACGGGCTGCGCGTCACGAGTCCGGCCAGCTTTCCCTCGACGAGTCCGAGGAGTCCGTCCGGGCAGGCGAGGCGTCGCTCGACTGCCTGCGCGTGGCCTGGATCGGCGACGTCGGTCACCAGGCAGCAGTAGGTCCGATCGAGTGACAACCCGGCACGGCCGAGTTCCTCCAGCGGCAGGTCTTCGAGGAAGAGCCGGCGCAAGAGGCGGATGCGGGTGTCGCGTGGTGTGCGGGACAGGCGGAGCTCGGCGGCGTGGTAGCCGCTGACCACGTGGCGTTCGAGCTCACCGGCGTACCGCTCGAAGTCGAGCATCACGTCGACCAGCAGGCCGGCCGGGACTCCTGACGCCCGGCTCCGCTCCATGGTGAGTGCGATGGCCCGGCTCCGTCCCGCGTGCACGCCGCGGAGCAGCTCGGTCAGGCCGATTCCCTGGGCCGCGCGGTCGGCACCCAGTTGGACAGCAGCGGCGAAATCCTCCGACCGTAGGCTCGCCCGGTCGGCGAACGCGGTCAGCCCCGCGGTGACCATCAGCGCGATGTGCCGGCGGTTCTCGGCGATCGGCAGCCCAGCCACCGCCGGCGAATCACTTCTGGCCGCCTCGACAACCGCCTCGATCACCTCCGCGTCGCTCGCCATCGCGCGGACGATCTCCGTGAACAGGGCGCGCCCCTGCTGATCGATGGCCATCGCGACCCCTCACTGTCGATCGGCCCTGTTTGTCGACGAGCCACAATCACGCCCGTCCTCGTTGGCGGCTGCGGCCTAGCAACCCAACGCTACTCGTTGGTTACCTGGTGCCATGCCGAAGCCTCGCCGTACCGCCCTGTGGCTCACCGTCGCCGCCCTCGCCACCACCATGCTTCCGTCCGCCGCCGCCTCCACGGCCGTAGCAACCAAGCCCGTCTTGTTCGTCGGCAACAACTGGGAAGGCACCGCCGATGTGGTCGCGCCGACCGCCGACCTGACCAAGCTCGGCCGGATCAATCTCATCCCGGACAAGGATCAACGCTTGGCCGAGATCTACGCGGACCCGATCCGGCTCGGCTACTTCCTCGGCATTCGCGCCTCGGTCGGCGAGGGCCACGACCAGTACGTCGACGACCTGTACACGACTCCGGACGGCAACTGGGTGGTGGTGTCGCGCCCCAGCTTCGCCGACGTGGTGTCGGTCAACCTCACCACCGGCCAGGTCGGCTGGCGGTTCCCCGTGTCCGGCTATCGCGCCGACCACATGGCCGTCTCCCCCGACGGCGAACGCGTCGCCGTCTCCGCGTCGACCTCGAACACCGTGCACGTGCTCGACATCCGCACCGGACAGCAGCTCGGCTCGTACCAGACCGGCGACAAGCCGCACGAGAACACCTTCACCAACGGCGGCCGGTACCTGTGGACCAGCGCCATCGGTGAGGTCAACACCGCCCTCGACGAGCCCTGGCTGGACTGGACCAAGGGCGACCGCAAGATCACCATCGTCGACACCACCACCTTCCAGAAGGTGAAGGAGATCGACATGCGGCCCCGGCTGGACGCGTTCGGCCGCAAGGACCTGTCCGACTCCGTCCGGCCGGTCGCGTTCACCCCGGACGAGTCGAAGCTCTACTTCCAGGTCTCCTTCTTCAACGGGCTGATCGAGTACGACGTGGCCACCGACAAGATCACCCGGATCAAGACGCTGCCGAAGAACCCCGCCACCACCGAGGACCGGACCAAGTGGGTGAACGACTCCCGCCACCACGGACTGTCGATGAGCCCGGACGGCCAGAAGCTCTGCGTGGCAGGGACGATGGACGACTACGCCACCGTCGTCGACCGCTCGACGCTGCAGGAGGGCCCATTGGTCACGGTGTCCAAGCCGTACTGGGCGACGGTGACCGGTGACGGAACCGCCTGTGTCGTCTCCGAGAGCGGCTCGGACCGAGTCACCTCGATCAGCTTCGCCACCGGCCAGAAGATCGCGTCGATCGTGGTCGGCGATCATCCCCAGCGGGTCCGGATCGGCAAGGTCCCGACCACCTGGACCGGACCGACCGGCTGACTCAGGACACTAACGTTGCAGGATCGTGCGTTCGAGGACGGTCCAGGTGGTTGTCGTCAGCAGGTAGATGCCGGCCGCGAGCGGTACGAACGCGACAGTGAGGATCGTGCCGTACGGCAGGAGCTGCGCCAGCCGACGAGACAGTGGCGTTGCTGTCTCGTCGAGCTGGCGCAGTGCCAGGCGGGCGGAGAACCAGGCGACGATCGCCAGCAAGACGGCCAGCACGAGGAAGGCCGGCGTACCGGTGACGACCGGCCAGTGCAGGCCGAGCTGGGCGCCGAAGAGGTTGCCGCTGATGAGTTGGTTGGACTCGCCGCCGACGACAGCGCGGGAGAACAGCGTGTACATCAGCCAGAAGAACGGCAACTGCGCCAGCGTCGGGAGGAAGCCGGCGAAGACGGTGGTACCGGAATCCGCCTGGAGTTTTGCGATTTCGCGTTGGAGGCGTTCGGGATTGTTGCGGTGTTTGTCGGTCAGCTTCTTCAGTTCAGGCATCAGGACAGCGCGGGCGCGCAGACCTCGATGCGCGCGGAGGCTGAGTGGGATGAGCAACGACCGGACGGCGAGCGTGCAGACGACGATCGCGAGCACGGCCGCGTAGCCGCCCACGAGGGGCTGGATGGCGTCGACGAGGGACGTGAGCAAGTGATAGGCACCGGCGACCGGTGCCTCCAGGAAGGAAGGCACAGCAGGACTCCACGAGTGAGAAAGGGATGGGTAGCGAGAAGAACTCGGCTACCTTCCCGGTGCTCGTGGGCGCGCCCTCCCGGCGGCGTCAGGGTCGCGGAGCAGGAGATACGCGGTACGGCGCGAGTTGGCGCGGGTGGCGCTGGCACGCGCGGGCAACGGCGACGAGAGCGGGCGTTGCGACGCAGTACCGGAGAGCTGGACGACAGCAAGCAAAACGGCCGCCGCCGTGAACACGGCGACGGCCAGTAAGCCGGAGTCCTGACCGAGGACGGGCATGACCAGCATCCAGATGCCGGCCAGTGCCCTCTCGATCATTTGTCCATCATGCCAGGTGATCAGTCCAGGTAGTCGCGGAGCACCTGGGAGCGCGACGGGTGCCGCAGCTTCGACATCGTCTTCGACTCGATCTGCCGGATCCGCTCGCGGGTGACGCCGTAGACCTTGCCGATCTCGTCCAGCGTCTTCGGCTGGCCGTCGGTCAGGCCGAAGCGCATCGAGACGACGCCGGCCTCACGCTCGGACAGCGTGTCCAGGACGGCGTGCAACTGCTCCTGGAGCAGGGTGAACGAGACCGCCTCGGCCGGCACGATCGCCTCGGAGTCCTCGATCAGGTCGCCGAACTCCGAGTCGCCGTCCTCACCCAGCGGGGTGTGCAGCGAGATCGGCTCACGACCGTACTTCTGCACCTCGATGACCTTCTCCGGGGTCATGTCGAGCTCCTTGGCGAGCTCTTCCGGAGTGGGCTCGCGGCCCAGGTCCTGCAGCATCTGGCGCTGGACGCGGGCCAGCTTGTTGATGACCTCGACCATGTGCACCGGAATACGGATCGTCCGGGCCTGGTCGGCCATCGCGCGGGTGATCGCCTGCCGGATCCACCAGGTCGCGTAGGTGGAGAACTTGTAGCCCTTGGTGTAGTCGAACTTCTCGACCGCGCGGATCAGACCGAGGTTGCCCTCCTGGATCAGGTCCAGGAACAGCATGCCGCGGCCGGTGTAGCGCTTGGCCAGCGAGACGACGAGTCGCAGGTTGGCCTCGAGGAGGTGGTTCTTGGCGCGCCGGCCGTCCTCCGAGATCCACTCGTACTCGTCCTTGACCTTCTCCTTGAGCTTGGTCTCGGCGTCGCCGATCTGCTCCTCGGCGAACAGGCCGGCCTCGATCCGCTTGGCGAGCTCGACCTCCTGCTCGGCGTTCAGCAGCGGGACCTTGCCGATCTGCTTCAGGTAGTCCTTGACCGGGTCGGCCGTGGCGCCGGCGACCATCACCTGCTGCTCGGGCTCGTCGGTCTCGTCGGCCTCGGAGACGATGAAGCCCTGGTCCTCGGTGAGCTCCTTCTCCAGCGGCTTGACGGCGTCGGCGGAGAAGTCGGACTCGTCGACCTCGTCCAGCGCGCGCGGCTTACCGGTCTTCGGGTCGATCGCGAGACCCGCCTCGGACACGGCCTTCTTCGCCGGCGCCTTCTTCGCGGCGGCCTTCTTCGCGGGAATACCGTCCTCCTTGGGGGACACAGCAGCCTTCTTGGCGGGAGCGGCAGTCTTCTTCACACTGGCCGTGGTCCGTTGAGTCGTACTGCGGGCGGTGGCGGCCACCGCCCGAGTGGACTCGTCGGGGAGATTCTCGGACGAGCTGGACGACACGAATTACCTCTCGTCTGACGATTCAGTCTGCAGGGTTCTGATACAGCAAAAACGGTGGTGCGGGCACTGCGAGTCGGTGGCCCCGCGCTCATCGGGCGGCAGCAACACTTCATTGTAATCCGGCCACCAAGTCCGGACCTCCCACGACCCCCTCAACGGCGCGCCCAACCGGTACCAGTCCACTCTCCGTACTGGTACCGGTAGTACACAAAGTCCAGTGTTCAACTGTTCCTGGTCTGCCGCAGCGGCCTCGCGACGACCCGCTTCTCCACCTGCTGCTCCTGCTTGAACTGCCGCACCTTGACCAGCGAGGCCACGTCGATCACGTCCGCGACCGACTTGTACGCGCCGTCCTCACCGTACGGTTCGGACGCTTCGCGCCAGCCGCGCGGCCGGACCTTCAGCTGCTTGCCGAGCAAAGCGACGAAGATCTTCGCCTTCTGCGCGCCGAAGCCCGGAAGAGCCGACAGCCTGGCCAGCAGGTCGTCGCCACTCTTCACATCGGCCCAGACCGCCGAGGCGTTACCGCCGTACTCCTCGTCCAGATGCTTGGCCAGCGTCTGGATCCGGGCCGCCATCGCGGTCGGGAACCGGTGCACGGCCGGCGGACCCGCCACCACCTCGACGAAACCGTCCGGGTCGTAGGCGGCCACCGTGGACGGATCGAACGGGCCGTCCATTCGTTGCGCGATCGCAACCGGACCGGCGAAGGCCCGCTCCATCGGGATCTGCTGGTCGAGCAACATGCCGACCAGCAGCGCGAACGCGTCTCTGCTCAGCATCTCGTCGGCGTCGGGCTGCTGTGCGAGGCACAGCTTCTTGCTGCGTGTCGAAGTCACCTCAGTCCTCCCCTTCCTCGGCCTTGACGGCCAGCACCGGACACGGAGCATCGAGCAGCACGCGCTGGGCATTGCTGCCGAGGATGAGCTTGCCGACCGGTGACCGGCGCCGCAGGCCGATCACGATGAACTCCGCGTGCACCTGCTCGGCGACGGCCACCAGGTCCTCCGCCGGATCCAGTCCACGCACCAGCTGCCGCACCTCGTAGGGCACGCCGGTCGGGTCGAGTTGCTCTCGTACCTCCGTCAACGCGGCGTCACTCGCCGCGGCCTCGTCGCTGTCGAAGCTGCGTCCACCCCGGTGCGAGTTCACCACCACCAGCTTGGCGTCGCGCAGCTTCGCCTCCTCTGCCGCCCGCCGGAGCGCCGCGCGCCCTTCGGCCTTCGGCACATAACCCACGACGATGGTCGTCATCGACTTGCCTCACCTCCGGGTGTCCATCACCTGAAACGGTCGACCCGTTCCGAACGATACTGCCCTGAACCCGCTCCGGCATCTGTGGAAATGCACGATCTGTGTCGCGACCGTGACGCATTCGCAGTTGCGCCCGCAATACGGCCGTGGCCGGATCGATGCTCAGCTGCCGGACACCGTCCCCCAACGGTTCACGTCTCCATACCCGCCCTGTCCCGGTCTAACCTTCGTGGCGCACACCTTTGCAGGGTTGCGACCCGGCGCGCCAGCCCCCTTTTTCTCCGCCGGGCAGCAGCCGGTACGCCGTTGCCTTGGGCAAGGGCGTCCTTGGTTCCGCCGGGCTGACCCCGGTTCCGCCTGTGTCCTTCGTTGTCTTGCGCTGACTTACGCGGTTAACCCGCTCAGTCGATCGGCCATTCGTGAACCGGCAGGTTCTCGTGCATGTGGTCGCGGTACCGCCGCAACATGCCCCGCAAAGCGTCCTTGCGACCATGAGAGCCCTTTGTATACAGACGGTGGAACTCGTCCGCCTGCCAGGAGGCTCCGTTGCGATTGGTCAGGCACCGCTGCTCGATGATGCCCAGCAGCCGGTCCCGGACGGCGGAGTCGACACCCCACGAGTCCAGCCCGCGCGATGCCAACGGCAACAGCCGCCGCAGGACCAGCTCGGTCGCCCGCGCCGTACCGACTCCTGGCCAGAACACCTCGGCGTCGATGCCCTGCCGGGCCGCCTCGTGGAAGTTCTCCTCCGCGGCGCTGAACGACATCTGCGACCAGATCGGCCGCTCGTCGTCGGCCAGGGCCCGGACCAGGCCGAAGTAGAAGGCCCCGTTGGCCATCGTGTCCACGACCGTCGGGCCGGCCGGCAGCACCCGGTTCTCCACCCGCAGGTGCGGCTTCTCCCGGACGACGTCGTACACCGGGCGGTTCCAGCGGTAGATCGTCCCGTTGTGCAGCCGAAGCTCCGAAAGAGCTGGCGTGTCGCCGCGATCCAGCACGGCGATCGGATCCTCGTCGGAGGTGACCGGCAGCAAGGCCGGGTAGTAGCGCGAGTTCTCCTCGAACAGGTCGAAGATCGAGGTGATCCAGCGTTCGCCGAACCAGACCCGCGGCCGGACGCCCTGGGTCTTCAGCTCGTGCGTGCGGGTGTCGGCGGCCTGCTCGAACAACGCGATCCGGGTCTCCCGGTTCAGCTCCTTGCCGAACAGGAACGGTGAGTTGGCACCGATCGCGAGTTGCACGCCGGAGATCGCCTGGGCCGCGTTCCAGTACCGCGGGAACGCCTCGGGCGTGACCTGCAGATGGAACTGCGTCGACGTACAGGCCGCCTCGGGCACGATGCTGTCGGCGGTGACCTGCAGCCGCTCGATCCCGTCGATGGCGATCTGCACGTCCTCGCCGCGGGCCTGGAAGATCTGGTCGTTCAGCAGCGCGTACCGCGGGTTGGTGCTGAGCGCCTCGCGGTGGATGTGCTCGGTCAGCAGGGTCGGCAGGATCCCGACCACGACCATCGACGAGCCGGTCCGCTGCGCCTTCTCCTCGGCCGCGTTCAGGCTGTCGCGGATGGACTCCTCCATCCGGATCAGGCCGGAGCCGTCGATCTTGCCCGGCGGCACGTTGATCTCGATGTTGAACTGGCCCAGCTCGGTCTGGAACGCGTCGTCCTCGATCGCGCTCAGCACCTCGGTGTTCTTGAACGCCGGGTCGCAGTTCTCGTCGACCAGGTTCAGCTCGATCTCGATCCCGGTCATCGGCCGCTCGGCCTCGAACCTCGACTCGCGCAGCATCCGCGCGAACGCGTCCAGGTTGCGATGGACCTGGTTGCGGAACGCGGTCCGATCCGCCCGGGTGAACTCGACCCGGTCGACTTCCTCGCCCATCAGCGCCTCCCCTGTCAGGTTCCCTTGCCTCAGTCTGCCCGAAGCGCGCTTGATCGGGGCCGCTTACGGCGTCGCTGTTCACCGGCTGGAACGCCGGTGCGGCTGCTCAGAGCGGTTCCCCGGCCGGCGAGAGCGGAAACACGATGAAGTGGTCGCGGACGATCCGGTGCGGCGTCTCCCCCGCCGCCGCCATCACGTCGGCCAGCTCGGTCAGCACCGCGGGATCCAGCTCGAGCACGTGCTCGCCGGGGTGGACGTCCGACCCGAGACCGAAGTCGACGCCGGGCTCCCGCGTCATCTCGATGTGGGTGCCGAGCACCAGGTCGACCGGATTGCCCGCGGCAACGAACCCGTGCAGCCGGGCGACGCTGGCCCGGAACGCGGGCCAGTCGAAGACGTACAGCCGGCCCGCGTACAAGGAGTCACCGGTGAGCAGCAGCCGGGTCGAGCGGTCGTAGTACGCGACGTGCGAGGGGTGGTGGCCGGGGATCGCGATGATGTCCAGCACCCGATCGCCGAGGTCGAACTCCACGATCTGCTCCGGCCAGGCGGTGATCCCGAAGTACTCCGCGACCGCTTCGGCCGACTTGCCGACGACGGTGTCGAACTGGTCGTCGCCGCCGACGTGATCGCCGTGTCCGTGCGTGTGGGCGACGACCAGCTCCAGGTCCCGTCCGGCCAGCAACCCGTCGACGATCCCGCGCAGGTCGATGTGGCCGGTGCCGGTGTCGAGCAGCAGGGCCCGCTCGGAGCCGAGCAGCAGGTAGATGAACGGGCCCTCGAAGTTGGTGTGCAGGGCTTGCCGGATGATCGCCGTCCGGTCGTCGTACCAGTGGATCTGGTGATCGGGCGTGGTCGTCGTGGTGCCGTCGTCCCAGGCGGGGAAGGTGGTCATGGACCGATCGTGCCAGGGCGGTGGGCCGAATTGTCGGTGCCGCCGGGGAGACTGGGTCCGTGCGTACCGATCCGTCCGTCCTGCACGTCGACCTGGATGCGTTCTTCGCAGCGGTCGAGCAGCGGGACAAGCCCTCCCTGCGCGGCAAAGCCGTCGTCGTGGGTGGCATCGGCCTGCGCGGAGTCGTCTCGACGGCGTCGTACGAGGCCCGCAAGTACGGCGTACGGTCGGCGATGTCGACCGCGGAGGCGCGCTCGCGCTGCCCGCACGCGGCGTACCTGGGACCGCGCTTCGAGGTCTACCGGGAAGTGAGCAAGGCGGTGATGGCCCAGATGCGCGCGTTGTCACCGCTGGTCGAGCCGCTGTCGCTGGACGAGGCGTTCGTGGATCTGGCGGCGGCCGGACTGAGCAACCTGACGGTCGACGACGTCGAGGCGATCGCGAACGATCTCAAGGCGGCGATCAAGGAGGCCAGCGGCGGACTGACGGCGTCGGTCGGGGCCGGCACGTCCAAGCTGATCGCGAAGATCGCGAGTGATCTCGACAAGCCCGACGGAGTCGTCGTCGTGCCGGCCGGCACCGAGGCGGAGTTCCTCGCACCGATGCAGGTGACGGTGATCCCGGGTGTGGGACCGGCGACCGCGCAGCGGCTCAGCATGGCCGGGGTCCGGACGGTCGGCGATCTGCAGCAGCTCGACCAGGACGAGCTGATCCGGCAGGTCGGCTCGGCGCACGGATCGAGCCTGCACCGGTTGGCGACGGCGTCCGACGACCGGCCGGTGGTGAGCGATCGGGAGACCAAGTCGGTCAGCGTCGAGGACACCTTCGAGACCGACATCATCGACCGGGCGTTGCTGGCGGCGATCGGCGACCGGATGGCGCAACAGGTCTCCCAGCGGCTGCAGAAGGCGCAGCTGTCCGGCCGGACCGTGACGGTGAAGACGCGGATGCACGACTTCACCACGCACACCCGCTCGTCGACGCTGGCCGGGCCGACCGACGATCCGCGGGTGATCGGCCGGATGGCCCGCCGGTTGCTCGAGGACAGCGACATCTCCGGCGGGATCCGGTTGCTCGGTGTCGGGGTGTCCTCGCTCGCGGACTGGATCCAGGACGACCTGTTCACGGAGAGCGAGCACGCGGCGGAGATACCTGTCGAGGTGATCGAGTTGCCCGACCGGCCGCGGGACCGGAGGTCGGCCGGGTACTACCCGGGGCAGGACGTCGTGCACACGGAGCACGGGGAGGGCTGGGTCTGGGGTTCCGGGCGGGGGCTCGTGACGGTCCGGTTCGAGACCGCGCTGACGCCGGCCGGGCCGGTCCGGACCTTCGCGGTGGACGATCCGGAGCTCACCAAACGTGCCCTTTCAGGCGGCGAGGACGACAAACCGGGCGAAACCGGCCAAGATGGGCCGAATGACTGACGTCCGCGGCGGGGTGTACCCGTTCTGCCGAGCCTGCACCGCGTCGTCGACAGCCTGGCGAGCGCCGGATGCGGCGACCCGGCTCAGTGGCATGGGCAGTCGCTTCTACGGCCATCGAGACGTCTGCCCGGACTGTGGTTCGTCGGTGCGGACGCTCTACTCGACCTTCCTGCTGATCCCGGTCGCGTTCCGTGGCCGGTTCCGGATCATCAGGACCGGCGGCCGCAGCTTCGTCGGCCGGCGGTTGCTCGACCGGCCGGCTGCCGTCCCGGCGTACTCCGAGGAGCCGCCGCCGTCGGAGTTCAAGGATCACCCCGAGCTGGTCGACGCGACCTACGAGCAGGCCGAGGCGCACTGGGCCGCTCGTGACTCGGCCGGGGCCTTGCCGTTGTACGAGACCTCGCTGGCGGCCTGCGAGAAGGTGCTGCGGGCCGATGATCCGGCGACGCTCCAGGTCCGGCTCCGGGTTGCGCAGGCACTGCTCGCGACCGGCGACTACGCCTCGGCGATCGGCTGGTTCGAGCTGATCACGCCGCAGCTGAACCGCGTCTTCGGCGCCGACCACAAGCTGACCCGGATCGCCGTCGAGGGCGAGACCGGCGCCCAGCTGATGGTCGGCGGGCCGAGAGCCGAGATGAAGCTGCTCAGCGAACTGGTCGAGCAGGACGAGCAGACGCTCGGCCGGCAGAACCCGAAGGTACTGCGGACCCGCGCGGCGCTCGGCCGGGCGACGATGTTCGCCGACCAGCTCGGCGCCGCGGTCCAGGTGCTGGAGATGACGCTTGCCGACAGCATCGAAGGCCTCGGCAACAGTCACCCCGACACCGAGACCTACCGGTCCTTCCTGCTGGAGGCGTGTGAGGCGGCCGACCTCCGCGGCAAGCGGAAGGATCGCGAGCTGTCAGCCGCCGCGCGGCATCGCAGGACGCTAGCTCCGAAGGCGGACTGACAGGCAGGTCACGCAGCCTTCGAGCTTCTCGAACTCGCTGATGTCGACGACGACCGGGGTGTAGCCGCGCTCGCGGAACAGTTCGGCGGTCTTGGGGGCGGAGGCGGCCATCAGGAGCCGGTCCTCCCCCAGCAGGACGACATGGGCGCCGCCTTCCTCGGGTACGGCGAGGAACTCCGGAAAGGCGGCCGGATTGTCGGTCAGCGGTTCGTAGCCGATCACCGTGCCGTCGGGCAGCGCGGTCACCGCCGACTTCAGGTGGAGGACCTTCTGGACCGGTACTGCGACCACCTCCGCACCGAGCGGCTCGAGGTGCTGACGCAGCTGGTCGATGCCGGCCTGGTTGGTGCGGCCGCCCAGCCCGACGTACACGGTGGATCCCACCTTGAGGATGTCGCCGCCGTCGAAGGTGCCGGGGTCGGCGACGTGTGCGATCTCGTAACCCTGCGCGGCCACGGCACGCTCGGCCTCGGCTGCTTCCGGACGGCGCTCGTCGGCGCCGGCCCGGGCGATCACGGCGAGGTTGCCGTAGACAACCATCGTGTCCTCGACGAACACACCGTCCGGGCAGTCGTCGGCCGGCGGCACCTCGACGGTGCTCCAGCCGGCGGCCGTCAGCGCGTCGACGTACTGCTGCCACTGGCGTCGGGCGAGCTCGAAGTCGACGGGGACGCGCTCGAGGTGGGTGAGCAGGCCCTCGGCGAGGCGTGGGCTCGGGCGGCGGACGAGTGCACGAACGGTGACCATCCGGGCAGGCTAACCCGGCCGCGCATGAACGCGGCAGATGCGGGTACCGGGGTCCCACACCAGCTTGGACTTGGAGGATGTGAGCATGCCGAAGATCCTGCAGCAGACCGGCGGCGATGTGGTCGAGATCATCCTCGCCGACCATCGCTGGTTCGAGGAGGCCTTGCGCGAGCTGCGCGACGTAGAGGCTGATCGGGCAGCGGTGCCGGCGGATCTGGCGACTGTGCTGATCGCGCATGCCGAGGCCGAGGAGTCGAAGGTCTATCCGTCGCTGCGCAAGAAGGACGCGATCGACGCCGAAGAGGTCGAGCACTCCGAGCACGAACACGACGAGGGCAACGAAGCGCTGCTCGCGCTGATGGAGGTCGAGGACACGGCGAGCGAGGAGTTCGGCGACAAGACGCACGAACTCTCCGAAGCGCTGTCGCACCACCTCGACGAGGAGGAGCGGGACGTTCTCAACCCGGCCAGGACGGATGTCGATGCGGACGACCGGGCCAAGCTCGGCGAGGCGTTCGCCGCCGAACGCGCCCGGTTGATCGACAGCGGTTGCGGCTCGATCGAGAACGTCCGCAAGCTGGTCGAGAAGGCCAAGAGCTAGCCCGGCGCCCACCGCCGGCTCGGCGGGGTGCCGCGGTGGAGCCTGCCGGCCTTGAGCACGGGCCAGTCGCCAGAATCGGCGTCAGTGCGACTGGCCCGTGCCCAAGGCGGCGGGATCGTCCCATAGGGTCTGCGGGATGGGGCGTCGCCGGTATCCGTTGCTCGAGCATCCCGGGTATGTGCGTTTCTGGACCGCCGACGCGGTGTCGATGGCAGGGTCGGCCTTCACGGCGCTGGCCGTGCCGATCATCGCGAAGCTCACCCTGCACGTCAGTACGACCGAGCTGGGCATCCTGCGCGCCGCTGCCTGGCTGCCCTACCCACTGCTCGGGCTGCTTGTCGGCGTGTATGTCGACCGGCATCGCCGCCGGCCGCTGCTCATCGGCTCCGACTTCGCCCGGGCTGCCGTACTCGGCATCCTTCCGCTCGCGGCCGCCCTCGACGCGCTGACCTATCCCCTGCTGGTTTGCGTCACGCTGGCCTTCGGGTCGCTCTCGATCGTGTACGACGCGGCGCATCAGTCGTTCCCGCCCGTACTCGTGCCGAAGCCACTGCTGACCGCGGCCTACGCCCGGCTGGAGCAGAGCGCGGCCGTCGCCCAGAGCGCCGGTACGCCGCTGGCCGGCGTGATCATCGGCATCATCGGCGCGCCGCTCGCGATCCTGCTGGACGCGATCTCGTACCTCGTCTCCGCCGTCCTGCTCAGCACCGTCCGAACCCTCGAGCCAGAGGTTGCCCTAGGCAAGGACCAGCCCCGGCACCTACGCCGGGAGATCCGCGAAGGACTGAACTGGGTCTACCGCAACCCCGCCTTCGGCCCGGTCACCTTGACCTCGCACCTGTGGTTCATCGGCCAGGGCCTGCTCACCACGGTCTACCTGGCCTACGTCCTCGGCTTCGACCACGGTGCCGTAGTACTCGGTATCACTCTGGGCTTCACCGGGATCGGCTCGGTGCTCGGGGCCGGCGCCTCCAGCTGGTACGGACGCCGCTTCGGTGTCGGACCCGGCATCATCGTGTGCCGCTGGCTCAGCCCGCTCGCCTACCTCACCGTCCCGCTGGCCGGCGACTCCCTCGGCGGCACAGCCCTGCTCTGCGCCGGCCAACTGCTGTTCGGCATCTCACTCGGCCTCGATGGCCCGATCGAGATGGCCTACCGCCAGTCCATCACCCCGTCCGGCCTGCTCGGCCGGATGAACGCCACCACCCGCTCCCTCAACCGGGCGATGATCGTCATCGGAGCCCCACTGGGCGGCGTCCTCGCCGACCACTACGGCATCCACCTGGCTCTCTGGACAGGAGTCGCCATCATGGTCGTCCAAGCCCTCTGGCTGAACCTCAGCCGCTTCCGCCACGCCCGCCTTCCAGACTGAGCCTCATCGAGTGGCGAAGGGCTGGTCCGAGGGGACGATCTCCTTGCCGAGCGGGAGCAGCGAGATCGGGATCAGCTTGAAGTTGGCCAGGCCGAGCGGGATACCGATGATCGTCAGGCAGAGCGCGATGCCGCTGGCCAGGTGGCCCAGCGCCAGCCACCAGCCGGCGACGATGACCCAGATGATGTTGCCGAGGACCGAGCCGGCGCCCGCGCTGCGCTTGTCGACGACGGTCCGGCCGAACGGCCAGAGCGCGTACCCGGCGATCCGGAACGACGCGATGCCGAACGGGATCGTGACGATCAGGATGCAGCAGATCAGCCCGGCGACGACGTAGCCGACGGCCAGCCAGAAACCGGCCAGCACCAGCCAGATCAGGTTCAGAATCGTTCTCATGCCCTCCAGCCTGCCACCCGCCGGGTGTGCTCGAGGGTCAATCGGGCCACCAGTCCGGGATCATTCCGGGGCATCCAGTGGCCACCCCTGACCACCTGCACGCTGAGGTTCGGGGCCCAGCGCGCCACGTCGGTCTGCAGCGGCGTCGTCACGAAGGCATCCCCGTCCGGCGACACAGCAAGCACCGGTACGCCGGTACGCCGCTCCCGCGGCCGCGCCAGCCGCTGGAGCACGTTCGCCCGATACAGGTTCAGCCCGTTGACGTAGTCCCCCAGTGAGCGCTCTCCCTCGGCAGAAGCCGTCCCGCCGGCGCTGCGCTCGAGCCGGCCGAACACGCGATGCGCCCACCCCTTCCGCCAGCCACGCTCCGGCAGCCACGGAAGCTGGAAGTAGAAGACGTACCAGGAGTGCATGAGCTGCTTCAGCCCCTCCCACGACCGCCAGCGGCTCCGCAGGAAGTAGCCCACGTGATCCAGCGACGGCCCGGAGATCGACACGAACGAGTCGATCCGTCCCAGCAACCGCTCACTTGTGACGAAGTGCCACGACTGGATCGATCCCCAGTCATGTGCGAGCAACTGCACCGGCTGCTCCGGCGATACCGTATCCAGCACCGCCGTGAAATCCTCTTCGAGCCGCTCCAACCGGTACGCCGCCCGCTGCCGCGGTTGGTCCGACTCCCCCGCCCCGCGCACGTCGTACGTGATCACCCGGAAGTGCTCGGCCAGCCTGAGCGCGACCGGCTCCCAGAGCGTCGCGTTGTCCGGGTAGCCGTGGACTGCGATCAGCACCGGAGCGGTCGGTTCGCCGTACTCGTAGACGGCGATCCGGGTGCCGTCGGCGCTCGTCACGTACGGCATGGGCTCAGTAGTCCTCGACGCCGAGGATCTCGAACTTGATGCCTGCAGCAACCAATCGCCGACGGAGCGCCGGGCCCATCGCCGAAGCCGTCGTCACCTGACCGGACGTCTCAGGGAGTGAGTCGAGGGCCAGCGAGAGCGCGCATTCACCCAGCATCTTGGCCGTCTCGCCGTAGCCGGGGTCGCCACCGGAGACCTCGGTGACGACGCGCTTGCCGCCGCCTTCGCCGATGAAGCGAGCCTTGAACCAGGACTTCGCGCGGCGTTCCTCGCTCGGCCCCTCGCCGGTCTTGATCCGGCTCAGGATCGCCTTGCGAGCGGGCGGGATCTGCGCGGCGACGGCGAGCAGGCCGATACCGGCGATGCCACCCGCGACCATCGGCAACTGCTTCACGGCCGCGAAGTGGGAGTAGCGGAAGTCGGGTCCGTACTCGTCGAGCAGCACGGCCGAGTTCGCCACGATCTGCGGGTCGACGGTCGGCAGCGGGACGGCCCAGAACCCTTGGCTGCGGTGGATCCTGCCGGTCACGACCTGGACCGACCGGCCCGTGGGACGCGGCTGGGTCCGACGCCGGGCGCGGTGCGCGTCGAGGTTCTGCTTGCCGCGGGAGAAGGCGGTGATCGCGGTGTGCAGGGTGCCACCCGACGGCTTGCCGCCGGCCCGGATCAGGCCGTCGACCTTGATCGGGACGTTCTTCGGCAACTGCTCGACGGTGTACTGGACGCCCAGGTCGTACGGGATCGAGTCGAAGCCGCAGCAGTGGACGATCCGCGCGCCGGTCTCGACCGCCTTCGCGTTGTAGGCGACATACATCCGGTCGACGAACTCGGATTCGCCGGTGAGGTCCAGGTAGTCGGTGCCCGCCTCGGCACAGGCGGCCACCAGCGGTTCGCCGTACCGGACGTAGGGGCCGACCGTGGTGACGACGATCCGGGCGGCCTCCGCGACGGCCTTCAATGAGGCAGCGTCCTCGACGTCGGCGATGAGCAGGTCGACGTCGGCGCCGAGTTTGGACCGGACAGCCTCCAGCTTCGCGCGATTGCGGCCGGCCAGCGCCCATTTCAACTCGGCCGGGGCGTTCTTGGCCAGGTACTGGGCGGTGAGTTCGCCGGTGAAGCCGGTCGCGCCGAAGATGACTACGTCGTACGGGCGGGTCATCGGTTGGCGGCCTTCTCGGAGTCGGCCTTGCCGCCGGCGCCCGAAGCGCGGGAGGAGGCTGCGGCGCCACGGGCCTCGATGTCGGCCAGTGCGGCGCGGTCGGCCTTCGGGACACTGAAGCGGGCGCCGGCCTCGATCACATGCGGCGTCAGCCAGCGAAACACCTTGAGCGCGCCGATCCAACCGGGGACGTGGACAGTGCGAGAGCGCTTCCTGATGCCCTGGGTGAACTTGTCGACCGCGAACTCCAGCGGGTACGTCTTGCCGACCAGCGGGATGCCGGTGCGCACCTTGCCGAACACGGGGTGCTCATCGACACCGCGAACCATGTCCGTGTCGACGAAGGTCATGTGCGCCACGCCCACGGCGACGCCCAGGTGCTTCAGTTCGGGGCGGAGGCTGTCGCCCATCGCTTCGACTCCCGCCTTGGCGACGTTGTACGACGCGAGGCCGGGGATGCGGACGACGGCGGCAAGGGACGAGACGAGCAGCAGGTAGCCCTTGCTCTCCAGGAGGTGCGGCAGCGTCAGCTGTACGGTCCGCCAGACGCCGTACAGGTCGACGTCGAGAACGCGCTCCCAGACGGCCGGGTCCATGCTCCTGGTGAAGCCCGGCGCCGCGATGCCAGCGTTGGCCACGACGACGTCGATCCGGCCGTAGCGCTCGGCGATCGCCTCCACCGCGGTCCGCAGCGAGTCGGTGTCGGTGACGTCGGCCTCCCACCAGCCGGCGTCGGGGCCGCAGTCCTCGGCGACCTTCTTCAGTTCGTCAGGCTCCAGGCCGACCAGCGCGAGCGTGTCGCCCTCGCCCGCCAGCCGGCGTGCGACGGCCGCTCCGATCCCGCGGGACGCGCCGGTGATGAGTACGACCTTGCCAGCCATCGTGACCTCCGACTGTTGAGTGGATACTCAACAGTAAGTGCTTATTGACCTATTACTCAATACACTGGCGCCTGTGAGCCACACCTCGTCCGCCCGGCTGCAGCCCGCCGAGCGCCGCACCCAGATCCTCGACGCAGCGCGCCGGGTCCTCGAGGCCGACCCGCACCGCGAACTGAGCGTCGAGCTCGTCGCGGCCGAGGCGGGCGTCTCCCCCGCGCTGCTGTTCCACTACTTCGGCTCGAAGAAGAAGTTCCAGTACGCCGTGATCGAGGCGGCCGCCGCCGAGGTGATGCTCCGGACGGCTCCTGACCTCTCCCTGCCGCCCGCCGAGCAACTCCGCAGCGGCATCCGGGCCTTCGTCCGGGCCGTCCTCGAGGCGCCCCAGCTCTACCGCGCGACCCTTCTCATGTCAGCGGCCGGCGACCCCGCCGTACGGGCCCTGCACTCCGAGCTCCGCCAGGTCTTCAGCCAATGGGTGATCAACGCGGTCGCCGAGCGCGGGATCGAGATCACCCCGTCGGTCGAACTCGCCTGCCACGGCTGGCAGGGCTACGTCGAGTCGACCCTGTTGAGGTGGATCGACAACCCGACGGTCTCACCCGGCGAACTGGAGAGTCTTTGCGAGCGCTCCCTCGACGCGATCCTGGGTACGACCAGCGAGTAAGGGCCGTCGATTCGAGGTCGGCGCGCCACGACGACTGGGCCACCACCAACTCGGGGCTTGGGGAGGATTCTCCAGCAGCCGGGGAGGAAAATACCCCCGCTCAGGGGCAAAATCCGCCCCAACCCACCGCGACCAGCCCACAACCACGGGATCCCGTCGTTGGCGGCGGGCTGCGGCTACTGCGACACGCCGGGCTTCAGGCCGGTCAGTGCCTGCAGGAGCAGGCCGGCCAGCTGCCCGGCGCCTTCGTTGCCGATGGCATCGAGCAGGCGGCGGTCGGCGGCTCGCAGTACGGCGCGGCCCTTCTCGAGGAGCGCTTGACCAGCCTCGGTGACCTGGAGGTCGGCAGTTCGGCCGCGACCGGGCTCGGTGAGGAGCTCGACGGCGCCGAGGTCCTGCAGCCGGCGCAGTGTGGCCTGCATGCTCTGGGTGGTGATGCCGTCGCGACGGGCCAGTTCGCTGTAGGAGAGGCCGGGCTGGTGGGCGAGATGGCCGAGGGCCGAGAAGTACCGCATCGAGAGTCCCTGCTCGCGGAGCTCGGCCTCTGCCTGCTCGCGGAGCTGACGCCCGAGCATCATCAGCAGCAACGCCGGACTCGTGGCGGCACCGGCCGGCGGCCCCTCTGACGCGTCTGTCACCCGGCCATCATCGCAGGACCGGTTTCAGCCGGACTGACAGTTGAGTTACAGTCTGGCTGAAACTCACGTCCTCAGGGAGAGCGATGAACAAGTTCCTGCTCAGCGTGCACGTGCTCGCCGCCATCATCTTCATCGGCCCGGTGACGGTCGCCGCCAGCATGTTCCCGCCGATCGCCCGCCGTGAGCTGGCAGCCGACCAGCCGCAGACAGCGGTACTGCGGACTCTGCACCGGATCAGCACCGTCTATGCGATCGGGGGGATCGCCGTGCCGGTCTTCGGGATCGCCGTCGGCGCCGGGCTCGGCGTACTCGGTGAGGTCTGGCTGGTCATCTCGATGGCGTTGACCGCCGTCGCGGCCGGGGTTCTCGTGGTCGCGGTGCTGCCGGTTCAGGCCGAGGTGATCGCCGCGGCGGATCAGGATGGCGCTACGCGGACCGCTTTACTGCCGCGGGCTCGCAGGCTGTCGATGACGACGGGGATGTTCGGACTGCTGTGGGCGACCGTCACCGTGCTGATGATCGTCCGGCCCGGCTCGACGACCGGGGTGTGACGAGCAGCTAAGGTGCCGGGGTGCTGAAGGTTGCGACGGTGAACGTGAACGGGATCAGGGCGGCGTACCGGCGAGGGATGGCGGGGTGGCTCGAGCAGACCGATCCGGATCTGTTGCTGCTGCAGGAAGTCCGGGCGACGGATGAGGTACTGCGGGATCACCTCGGCGCCGACTGGCAGATCGCGCATGCGGAGCCGGCGCTGGAAGGGCACAAGGGCCGGGCCGGAGTGGCAGTCGCGAGCCGGCGGCCGATCAAGCAGGAGAACGTCGAGATCGGGCCGGAGCGGTTCAGCGGGAGCGGGCGCTGGGTCGAGGCGGATGTGGTGCTCGACGACGGGTCGACGCTGACGGCGATCAGCACCTATGTGTTCACGGGCGAGTTCGAAACTCCGCCGCGGCAAGCGGAGAAGTACGCCTTCCTCGATGCCTTCACCGAGCGGTTGTCGGTACTCCGCGCCGACGGGCGGCACGTGCTCGTCTGCGGCGACCTCAACATCGCGCATCGCGAGGTCGACCTGAAGGCCTGGAAGGCGAACCGGAAGAAGAGCGGCTTCCTGCCCGAGGAGCGCGCCTGGCTGGATCGTTTGTTCGAGGCCGGCTGGGTCGACCTCGGCCGGCGGTTCGGCGGCGAGGGACCCGGGCCGTACTCCTGGTGGTCGTGGCGTGGAAAAGCCTTCGACAACGACGCCGGCTGGCGGATCGACTACCAGATCGCCTCCCCCGAGCTGGCCGGCAGTGCCACCTCTTGTGTGACCCATCGGGCACCGACGTACGCCGAACGCTGGAGCGACCACGCACCGGTCGTCGCCTGCTACCAGATCTGAGTTAGTCTCCGGACATGTCCGAGTTGAAGCCGCCAGTAGCCGCCCGTAAGCCGATCGAACGCACCCACCACGGAGACGTTTTCGTCGACGACTACGAGTGGTTGCGGGACAAGACGAACGACGAGGTGCTGGACTACCTGCGGGCCGAGAACAGCTACACCGAGGCCCGCACCGAGCACCTGGAATCGTTGCGTGAGGCAATCTTCTCGGAGATCTCGGACCGCACCCTGCAGACCGACCTGAGCGTCCCGGCCCGCAACGGCGGCTTCTGGTACTACGCCCGCACGATCGAGGGCAAGCAGTACGCGCTGAGCTGCCGGGTCAAGGCGACCGGCGACGAGCCGCCCGCGACCGACGGCGAGATCCCCGGCGAAGAGGTGCTGCTGGACGGCAACGAGCTGGCCGGCGACTCGGAGTTCTTCTCGCTCGGCACGGTCGACGTCTCCCCCGATGGCCGGCTGCTCGCGTACTCGGTCGACCTGACCGGCGACGAGCGCTTCACGATGCGGATCAAGGACCTCGACAGCGGCCAGCTGCTGCCCGACGAGCTGCCCGGCGTGCACTACGGCTCCGCGTGGTCGACCGACGGCTCGACGATCTTCTACACGAAGGTCGACGACGCGTGGCGCCCGCACCAGGTCTGGCGGCACACCCTCGGCGCGTCCGACGACGTGCTGGTGATGGAGGAGCCGGACGAGCGGTTCTGGGTCGGTGTCGACCTCACCCGCAACGAGCAGGCCATCATGATCTCCCTCGGCAGCAAGCTGACCAGCGAGGCCTGGCTGCTCGACGCGTCCGACCCGACCGGTACGCCGGTTGTCGTGGCACCGCGGCGGGAAGGCGTCGAGTACGACGTCGAGCACGCCGGCGACCAGCTGCTGATCGTGCACAACGCCGACGCCTCCAACTTCTCGCTGGCCACGGCTCCGCTCGACTCCCCCGGCGACTGGACGACGCTGATCGAGGGCGACGAGTCGAGCCGGCTGCTCGGTGTCGACGCGTTCGCCGATCACGTCATCCTGTACCGCCGTCGCGACGCGCTCACCGAGCTGGCGATCATGCGGCGCGAGGGCGGTTCGTTCGGCGCTCCGGAGGCACTGACCTTCGACGAGCCGATCTACACGGTGTCGCCGGGCCGCAATGACGAGTGGCAGGACACGCGGTACCGGTTCGGCTACACGTCGCTGGTGACGCCTGGGTCGACGTTCGACGTGGACGTGGCGACGGGTGAGCGGCGACTGCTCAAGCAGCAGCCGGTGCTTGGCGGGGTCGACCTCAGCGCCTATACGCAGTACCGGGAATGGGCGACCGCCCCGGATGGCACTCGGGTGCCGATCTCGCTGGTGGCGCGCAAGGACGTGGGCAAGGACGGGAACGCGCCGATCGTGCTCTACGGCTACGGGTCGTACGAGAGCTCGATGGACCCGTGGTTCTCGATCCCGCGGCTGTCGCTGCTGGACCGGGGCGTGGTGTTCGCGATCGCGCACGTGCGCGGTGGTGGCGAGCTCGGGCGGCACTGGTACGACGACGGCAAGATGCTCACCAAGCGCAACACGTTCACCGACTTCATCGCGGCGGCCGAGCACCTCGTCAAGGACGGCTGGACCAAGCCTGAGCGGATCGTCGCGCAGGGCGGGTCGGCCGGCGGGCTGCTGATGGGCGCGATCGCCAACCTGGCGCCGCAGGCCTTCGGCGGCATCGTGGCCGAGGTGCCGTTCGTGGACGCGCTGACCACGATCCTCGACCCGTCGCTGCCGCTGACCGTGATCGAGTGGGAGGAGTGGGGCAACCCGCTCGAGGACCCCGAGGTCTACAAGTACATGAAGTCGTACGCGCCGTACGAGAACGTGACGGCCCAGCAGTACCCGCGGATCCTCGCGATCACCAGCCTGAACGACACCCGCGTCTTCTTCGTCGAGCCGGCCAAGTGGGTGGCCAAGCTGCGCGCGACCGCGAGCGGCAACGTCGACGTGCTGCTGAAGACGGAGATGGACGCCGGCCACGGCGGCCGCAGCGGCCGGTACGACGCCTGGCGCGAGGTCGCCTTCACCCTCGCCTGGGAACTGGACACCCTCGGCCTGGCCTGAGCTCCGGGAAGGCCGCCGGCCTCTCCAGCGTTCTAATCCGTGAGAGCGACTGATGCGTGTGTCCTGTGACACATTCATCGGCCCCGAATGATTGATTCAGCAGGCATTCGGGGCCGTTCGAGGAGAAACCTGAGAATTGTTTCAGGTGCCTTTTCGGGCCGGAAACCCCACGAATCAAGCCGATTGTGCGCACACCGCGTGTGCGGTGCGCAGAACCTGGGCACTGAGCGTGCAGCAGGGGGCGGTTTCGGTGCGGTGAGGGTGCCGGGAAATCTCAGGGAACGTTCAGGCTGTTTACACACTCATCGTGGAATCTTGAACCTCACTCGAGCGTTGCTCTCCATGTAACGACGAAGGGAGTTTCGGTGGCTCGCATGGCTCGTGTCCGGTCCACGGACGACGGTATCGACGGTAAGGACAGCGTCGGTCTCTACCTGGAAGAGATCGCTCGCACTCCTTTGCTGACCGCGGAAGAAGAAGTCGAGCTCGCTGAAACGGTTGAGGCAGGTCTCCTCGCGGAGCAACTGCTGGCCGAGGGGCGGGTTGGACGCAAGAAGGGCGGAGCGCCCAAATATGCGACGGAGGAAGAGCTCGAGTGGCTGGCCGAAGAGGGCCAGCGCGCACAGCAGCGGTTCGTGACCGCGAACCTCCGCTTGGTGGTCTCGATCGCCCGCCGCTACGGACGGTCCCAGATGCCGCTCCTGGACCTGGTCCAGGAAGGCAACACGGGCCTGATCCGCGCGGTGGAGAAGTTCGACTACCGCAAGGGATTCAAGTTCTCGACGTACGCGACCTGGTGGGTGCGGCAGGCCATCACCCGCGGTATCGCGCAGCAGGCCCGAGTGGTCCGGCTGCCGGTGCACGTGGTGGAGCAGCTGAACCAGATCGGGTCGGCCCGGCGGACGCTGGAGCGCAAGCTCGGGCGTGAGCCGGAGATCGCCGAGATCGCCGAAGAGCTGGACCTGGACCCGGAGCGGGTGACCGACCTGATCCGGATCGGCCGGGACCACATCAGCCTGGACAACCCGATCGACGACGAGGGCGAGACCTCGCTGGGCGACCTGATCGCGGCCGAGACCGCGCCGGGGCCGGACCAACTGGTCGCGGACGCCTCGGACCGGTCCGGACTGTTCAGCCTGGTCGACCAGCTCGACCCGCGGTCGGCGGACGTGATCCGTCGCCGCTACGGACTGCACGACGGCCGCCAGGCCAAGCTCGCCGACATCGGCGCGGTGCACGGCATCTCCGCCGAGCGCGTCCGCCAGATCGAGCGCGAGGCCCTCGGGCGCCTGCGCCTGCTGGCAGACCCGACACTGGCCGCCTGACCCGCACCACCAACTCCCCCAAGAACCCCCGAGCCCACCACCGCGGCCCGGGGGTTCTTCACGTCTCCCCCCGGAGTCCCCAGGCCCGCCACCGGTTCCCCGTGGTTCTTCACGTCTCCCCCGAGTCCCCGGTGGCTGCACCGGCTTACGCGCCCCGGCTTACGGCCTCCCGGCTAGCGGGCGTTCCAGGTGTCGACGAGTGGGATGAGGTCGGCGAGGTTCTGGATGGTGGCGTCGGGGACGCCTTCGGTGTGGCCGATCTGCTCTGTGGGGATCGCGCTGTGCGGGATGTGGGCGGCGCGCATGCCGACGTTCTGCGCGCCCCAGACGTCGTCGAACAGCCGGTCACCGACGTACAGGGCGCTGGCCGGCGCGTCCACCTTCACGGCGCGCAGGGCGGCGTGGAAGGCCTCCGGGTGCGGCTTCGAGTACGGGATCTCGCTGGTGTAGACGGCGCCGTCGAGCAGTTCGAGCACGCCGTCGCGGGCGAAGATGTCCTCGTGGCGTTGCCGCGACCAGATCGTGTTGGACAGCACGCCGATCCGGAGGCCGCGGTCGCGGAGCGCGCGCAGGGTGTCGAGGGCGTCCGGCGCCAGCTCGGTGTGCGGTTGCCAGCGCCGCTCGTACTCCGCCAGGGCCGACGGCGTCATCGCCACGTCGGCCAGCAGGCAGACCTCCTCGAGCGTGCTGCTGAGGTGCTCGTCGCGGGATCGCCGCCAGATCGAGTTCTCCGCGTCGAACAGGCGGGTGGCGAGTTCGTCGGCGCGGGGCTCGTCGATCAGGGCGGCGACCGAGCGCCATACGTCGTACAGGTCGATGTCGTGCCAGGTGGCGAGGGTGCCGCCCCAGTCGAACAGGACGGCTTCGAGCGGTTCAGGATGTGGGTTCGTCACGGCGGACACCTTGCCAGAGGCGGCCGACAGAACGCGCCCGGTTTATCGGCTGACCTGGGCGATGTTGTTGCGCTTGGCGAGCCAGAGGACGCCGGCGGCGTACAGGGCGATGCAGGGGAGATCGAGGACGAAGACCGACCAGTGCGCGCCGCCCTGGTCGGACCAGTCGGACAGCTGGCCGAGTGCCGCGGGGATCATGAACGCGATGATGTTGTTGATCGAGTGCAGCGCGATGCCGGTCTCGAGTCCGCCGGTTCTGATCGTCAGCCAGCCGACGGTCATCGCGAACAGGAAGATGTCGGCCATCGCCCAGCCGGTGTACCCATGCCCGAAGACGAACGCGACGCTGCTCACGACGAGCGCCGGCCACGGGGAACGGAAGAGTCGCTTGAGCTGCCGGACGAACGGCCTGCCGTCGGTGTTGTCCGGGCCGTAGGCGCCGACCGCTTGGACCAGCCAGCCGCGGAACACGAACTCCTCGGCGGCCGACTGGAACGGTACGAGGACCAGGATCACCAGCGCCGGTACTACGAAGTGGGCCCAGCCGACCCAGGAGCCGTCGTCGCCGGTGTCCGTGCCGGTGTCGGTGTTCGGGAAGAGGGCGTCGAAGGCGTTGCCGAGGGCGATGTTGAGGACCAGGTAGGCAAGGCCGGGCAGGCAGCACAACGCGAGCCAGCGCCAGCGGATCTTCTGCAGGACGGACGCGACGCTGAAGGCTGGGCGGCGCTGGATCCAGCGGACGGTGAGCAGGACCAGTGGGGTGAGGACGCCGAGCAGGACCAGGTTGGAGGCGATGTCCTCGGTGGGGTTGTTGAAGAAGACGCCTGAGTCGTCGTCGGTCACGTCGTTGGGCGAGATGATGTCCCAGACGACGATGATGAAGATGGTCGTGAACATCGCCAGCAGCCCGAGCACGATCGACCCGACAACCGGCCGCCACCACCGGTGCGCCGGAGTCCGCGCCATCCGGTGAAACGGCGTCCCCACCGGAGCCGGCACCACCCGAGGCTCCTTGACCCCGAACTGCGGGTGCCCGTACGGCTGCGGCGGATACGGCTGATACCCCTGCTGCCCGTACGGCGGGTACCCCGGCTGCCCGTACGGCTGCGGCTGCCCAGGCGGCGGATAGCCAGGTCCCGGCCCGTATGGCCCCACCCCCGGTGCGCCGTAAGGCGGAGCCCCCGGATAAGGCTGACTCCCCGGCGCCGGCCCATACTGCGCCGGCCCCGGATACCCACCCGCCGCCCCCGGATACTGCGCCGCCCCCGGGTACTGCTGTGCGCCCGGGTATTGGGCCTGCTGGCCCTGCGGCGGCGCGCCATACGGCGGCGGCTGCTGCGGCGACCACCCAACCGGCGGCTGCCACCCACCCGGCTGCACCGGCGGCTGCCCCGGCGCCTGCCACCCCACGGAGTCCTGCGGCCGCTCCCCCGGCATCTGCCAACCACCAGTCGGCTGCTGCTGGCCACCATCCTCTGCCGACCGCTGCCTCGGCGGCTGCCAGCCACCAGCCGGCGGCTCTTGCGGACCAGCCTGGTCGGCTGTCGCCTCGGGATCTGGGAGCTCCCGCGGGTCTGCCGCGGCTACGGGCTCGGGAGTGGTGGGCGAGGGCGTGTCCGCGGGGGGCGGGTCCTGGTGGGGATCCATGGGGAGACTCTATGAGATTGGGGCAATGGCGGGTGGGGGCTGGCATGCTTCGGGGCATGGGTGTTGTGGGGGTGCGGGTTCGGGTGGGGTATGCGTTGGGGTCGGTGGCCACCGGGTCCTTCGGGACGGTACCGGGGTTGCTGCTGTTGCCTTATCTGACGGACACGTTGGGGATCGCGGCGGTGGTCGCGGGGGCGATCGTGTTGTTGCCCAAGGCGCTTGATGTGGTGCTCAATCCGGTGGCGGGGCGGATCTCCGATCGGCATCAGTCGCCGCGCGGGCCCCGTCGGCCGTTTCTGCTCAGGGGCGGCCTGTCGCTGGCAGCCTGTTTCGCGTTGCTGTTCGCGGTACCGGATCTGGGTTCGAAGGTGTTCGACGCCGCCTGGGTGCTGCTCGCGTTCGTCGGCTGCGCGACGGCGTACGCGTTCTTCCAGGTGCCGTACATCGCGATGCCCGCCGAGATCACCGACGACTACACCGAGCGCACCCGGATGATGAGCTGGCGCGTCGCCGTGCTGACCATCGCCATCCTGATCAGCGGCGGCAGCGCCCCCGCCATCCGCGACGCGATCGGCGGCCGCGACGGCTACCGCGCGATGGGCCTCACCGTCGCCCTCCTCCTCGCCATCGGCACCTTCGGCGCGTACTACGGAACGCGCAGCGCCCCAACAGGCGCCGTCCGCGAGACCACCGGCACTCTGCGCGAGCAACTCCGCGTCGTCGCGCAAGCAGCCAACTTCCGCTGGCTGCTCATCACCCTCGTCCTGCAGGCGCTCGCGATCGGCTCGATGCTCGCCGGCATCGACTACCTGGCGCGGTATGTCCTGCGAAACCCCGGCGCCGCCACCATCGCCTTCGTCTGCGTCGTCGGCCCGGCGCTGCTCGTCAGCCCGCTCTGGCTTGCCATCGGCAACAAATTCGGCAAGAAGACCGGCTTCCTCCTCGCGTCGGCCGTCCTCGGCCTGGGCGCCATCGCAGTCGTCCCCGCCCAGCACGTCCCCACCTGGTGCGTCTACCTCGCCACCGCGATCGTCGGAGTCGGCTTCACCGGCGTACAGGTGTTCCCGCTCGCCATGCTCCCCGACGTGGCCGCAGTCGACGCGGCGCGAAGCGGCGTCCGTCGAGCCGGCGTCTTCACCGGCATCTGGACAGCGGGCGAGACACTCGGCCTCGCCCTCGGTCCAGGTCTGTACGCCTTGGTGCTGGCCGCCGGCGGCTACGTCTCCTCGACCAACCGCGACGCGAACCAGCCCGGGTCGGCCCTGACGGCGATCGTGATCGGAATGTCGGTGGTCCCTGCTTTGCTCATCGCCGTCAGCTTCTTTGCCCTGAAGCGCTATCGGCTGACCGCAGAAGAAGTCCTGGAGGCCCGATGACCGACGTACTCGCCCGCCTGCGCGCCTTGCAGCAAGGCGACCTGCCGACGCACGGCGGCAGCACGCTCGCATACGTCTATGACTCCGGTCTGGCCGAGGCCGACGAGCTCGGCCGCCAAGCGCTCGCCCTGTACGGCGCGACGAACGGCCTCGACCCGACCGTCTTCCCCAGCCTCCGCACACTGGAGAACGACCTCGTCGCCTGGGCCGCTCGGCTGTTGCAAGGCGACGAGGCTGTCGGCACGGTGACCTCGGGCGGCACCGAGTCGATCCTGCTCGCTGTGCAGACCGCGCGCGATGCGGCACCTGGGATCGCCCAACCGAGCATGGTGTTGCCGTCGACCGCGCATGCCGCGTTCCACAAGGCGGCTCACTACTTCGGGGTCCGCGCGGTGGTGGTCGAGGTCGATGAGGCGACGTACAAGGCGGACCCGGACGCGATGGCCGCGGCTTGCGACGACACGACGGTGCTCGTGGTGGCGAGTGCGCCGTCTTATGCGCATGGGGTCGTCGATCCGATTCCTGAGCTGGCCGCGGTGGCCAGTGCGCGGGGAATTCGGTTCCATGTGGATGCGTGTATCGGTGGTTGGGTGTTGCCGTATCTGCGGGCCGGTGGGGTCGAGGTCGCGCCGTTCGACTTCGTAGTACCGGGGGTGACGAGCATTTCGGTTGATCTGCACAAGTACGCGTACACGCCGAAGGGTGCGTCGATCCTGCTGCACCGGACGGCCGGGCTGCGGCGGCCGCAGTACTTCGCGCACGCGGACTGGCCGGGCTACACGATGCTCAACTCGACGATGCAGTCGACCAAGTCCGGCGCTCCCCTGGCCGCCGCGTGGGCCGTCGTCCAGCACATCGGCGACGAGGGGTACCAACGACTGGCCCGTACTTCGTATGACGCGACGCTCCGACTGGCCGACGCGGCCGAGGCGATCGACGGGCTGAGTGTGCTCGCTCGCCCGGAGACGACGCTGGTCGCGCTGAGGAGCGATGAACGGGCTGATGTGTTCACGATCGCTGACGAGATGGTCGCGCGCGGGTGGTTCGTGCAGCCGCAGCTCAGCTTCCGCGGGCAACCGGCGTCGCTGCATCTCTCGATGAGTGCCGCGACCGCGCCGAGGCTCGATGAGCTGATCGCCGCGCTGCAAGCGGCCGTCGCGCAGGCGCAGGCAGCCGGTCCCGTGCAGGTCGCGCCCGAGCTGGCCGAGGCAGCCAAAGCGATCGACCCCGCGCTGCTGGATGACGCGGCCTTCGACGGGTTGCTCGAGATCGCCGGGCTGGGATCGGGCGAGACGCTCCCTGACCGGATGGCGCCGGTGAACGCGCTCCTCGACGTCGCTCCCCCACGCCTGCGCGAGGCGCTCCTGATCGCCTTTCTCGACCGCCTGATGCGCCCCAGCTGACCACGCTCGGCGAGTGCCTGACCTGCCCGCCTGACGCGCCCTGGCTGACCACGCTCGGCGGGTGCCTGACCCGCCTGCCCGGCCGACGGATGTGACCCACCTGAGCGCCGACCGGAGTGCTTGTTGCATGCTGGCTGCCGTCCGATGACTTTGTTTGGAGGATGTGCTCGATGGTGACCGATCCGACGCCTGGTCCGACCGCGTCGACCCGTGCTCTGCCGCAGTCCGTGCTGACGCCGCTCACCGGGTCGGCGATCTTCCTCGTGGTCCGGATCGATCCGGGCGGCGAGGAGCAGGCGCGTGATCTGCTGGAGCGCGTCACCGGACTCACCCGCGCGGTCGGCTTCCGCGTGCCGGCCGGCAGCCTGTCCTGCGTCACCAGCATCGGCTCGGACGCCTTCGACCGTCTTTTCAGCGGTCCGCGCCCCGCCCAGCTGCATCCGTTCATCGCGCTCGAGGGTGCCAGGCACAAGGCCGTGTCGACGCCCGGCGACCTGCTCTTCCACATCCGCGCCGCCCAGCTGGACATGTGTTTCGAGCTGGCCCAGCAGATCATGAAGGAGCTCGACGGCGCGGCGACGGTCGTCGACGAGGTACACGGCTTCAAGTACTTCGAGATGCGCGACCTGCTCGGCTTCGTCGACGGCACCGAGAACCCGACCGGCACCGAGGCCGACGAGGCGGTCCTGATCGGCGACGAGGACCCGGACTTCGCCGGCGGCAGCTACGTGATCGTCCAGAAGTACCTGCACGACATGAAGGCCTGGAACGCGCTGACCGTCGAGCAGCAGGAGCTGGTGATCGGCCGGACCAAGCTCGAGGACATCGAGCTGCACGACGACAAGAAGCCGACGAACTCGCACATCGCGCTGAACGTGATCGAGGACGAGGACGGCAACGAGCAGCAGATCCTGCGCGACAACATGCCGTTCGGCACGATCGGCAGCCAGGAGTTCGGCACCTACTTCATCGGCTACGCCAAGGACCCCGGCGTCACCGAGCTGATGCTGCGCCGGATGTTCCTCGGCGAGCCCGAGGGCAACTACGACCGCATCCTCGACTTCTCCACCGCCGTCACCGGCACCCTCTTCTTCACCCCGACCGCCGGCTTCCTCGACGACCTCCCGCCGGCGCCCTGACAGCTATTCGCCGAAGGGCGGGATGTCGTAGCCGGCCGGAGCCGCCCAACTGAACAGGATCGGGTCCTTGAAGGTCGTCGGCACCTTGCCGCGGTTCTGGATCACCGTCGATGCGCCGGTCGCATGCCCAACGGCGTACAGATATCCGGCGCCGCTGTCCTTGTCGATGGCGAGCAGCAGTACGCCGTACTGGCCGCATCGCTGTGCCTGGAAGGACTCGAAGCCCTGCCAGGTCGAGGCTCGGAGGTTCTTCACCACCGGCTTCATCGGCAGCGTGGTCGGGATGTGGATCGTGTACAGCCCGCCGCTTCGGGTGTTGGCCAGGAAGGTGTCGTACGTCGGCGTCTGGCTGATCAGCGTGATCGCCTTGACCGAAGCGAAGCCAGGCGCGAAGCCCGCGCTGTGCCACTTGCCGTAGACATCGATCGTCCACCGGTAGAGGTTGCCGTCACCCCGCAACCCGTACTCCGTAGTCCTGGCGTGCCCGCGGTTGTCGTCGAACCGGGAGGTCTCGACGGCGGTGAAGGCACCCCAACCGCCACCGACCTTGGTGGTCTTGAAGCTACCCGGCTCGACGTCGTAGGTCCCGTCGAGGACGAACCAGCGCACCGAGTACATCGCGTCGCCCAGCACCATCCACCCGTACCGCGACGAGCCGTTCTCGTAGTCGGCGTCATAGGCCACCGAGCTGGTGAGCCGTACCTGCCCCGGGCCGAACAGCTCAGGCGTCTCGGTCCGGTCGAGCGTGGTCGTGGGCGGCGTCGTCGCGGTGAGATCCCGCACTTTGACCGAGCCATCAGCCGTCAACGCACCAGACAGAACACTGCAGGCCTGCGTGGTCACCTTGGGCCCGGTGGCGCTCGGCGAGGTCGTCGCGGCGTGCGCGACGCCGACGCCCGGAACCGTGAGAAGCACGGCTGCCAGCAGGAAACCTGTCTTCATTGCTGATCACTCCCCATTGAACTGATCGAGGTCGGAGACGTAGCCCCAGCGGAAATACGTGGACGGATTGAAGGTGCCCGGCAGCTTGCCGCGGTTCTGGATCGGGGTGGCCGTGCCATTGGCGTGGCCGACGGCGTAGAGGTAGGCCACTTGGCTGTCCCGGTTGATGCCGACCAGCAGGACGCCCTTGCCGCAGCCCTGGGCGAGGAGCGTGTCGAAACCCTGCCAGGTCGACCTACGGACCACCTTCACGACCGGCTTCATCGGCAGCTTCGTCGGGAGGTGGATCGTGTACAGCGCCCCGCCGTGGGTGTTCGCGAGGAAGGTGTCGTACGTACGGGTCTTGCTGATCAGCGCCATCGCCTTGACGGCCGAGAAACCGGCCGCCGTCCCGGTTTTGCGCCAAGCGCCCTTCGCGTCGACGGTCCAGCGGAACAGCGTGCCGTCGTTGCGCAGTGCGTACTCGTTGGTGCGGTCGAAGGAGTCGTCGACGTACTGCGATTCCTCGAACGCACGGAACATGCCCCACCCGCCGCCGATCCTGCGGTAGACCGGCCGCCCGACGAGCTGCTGGTTCTGGTCGGTGTCGTACTGACTCCGGTACATCCCGTCGCCCACGGCCACCCAGCCGTCGGCATGGCCGCCGGACGCCGGGCCCGGCTCGTACTGGAACCGGCTGCTCATCCACGGCCCGCCCGCCGTGTAGACGTGCTCGGTGGTCCACGTCGGCGTGACCGACGGCGGGACCGTTGCCCGGATCTCCTGGCGATTGTGCTCGCCGAGCGCACCGCCCGAGCCCAGGCTCAGGCTGCAAGCGGCCGCGGGAGTGGCCGACCCCTCCGTGGCCGCTCCCGCCGCGCTCGTCGTACCCAGGCCCGCCGTCAGCAGCGTCAGCCCGACAACAGCTGAGACGCCCCGAAGTCGCCTCTGCTCGCTACGGATCATGGTCGCTCCCCTTACCTGAACCGGTCTAGACCTGGGCTACGTAGTCAACCCTGTACGAGGAGCTAGATGCGGACGGCACGGCGAAAGTTGCGGCCGGAAATTGTCGGTGCCGTGGGTGAGACTGGAGCCATGTTGCTCGCAGATGTGGTCGCCACCTCGACCTCGCTGAGTCAGACCAGGTCGCGCCGGGCGAAGGCCGACCTGATCGCGACGTTGCTGACCACCGCGACCGAGGCGGTGGAGACGGAGATCGTCGTGACATATCTGTCCGGCGAGCTGCGGCAACGGCGTACGGGCGTGGGCTGGCGGACGCTCGCCGACGCGCCGGAGCCGGCCGCGGAGCCGACGCTCACGATCGAGGAGGTCGACCAGGCGTTCGCCGAGCTGTCCGAGTTCGCCGGGGCGGGCTCGCAGGCGCGGCGGCGGGAGGCGGTCGACGCGTTGTTCGGGCGAGCGACCGCGGAGGAGCAACGGTTCCTGCGGCTGCTGGTCAGCGGTGAGCTGCGGCAGGGCGCGCTGGACGGCGTGATGGCGGATGCCGTCGGCAAGGCGACCGGGATCCCGCTCGAGAAGATCCGGGCGGCCACGATGTTGCGTGGTGCGGCGGCGCCGGTTGCGGTCGCTGTGCTGACCGAGGGCGAGGCCGGACTCGATCAGTTCGGGCTGGAGGTCGGGCGCGGGGTGCAACCGATGCTCGCGCAGTCGGCGACGAGCATCGCGGAGGCGCTCGCGAAGACGGGCTCGCCGGCCGCGATCGAGTGGAAGCTGGACGGGATCCGGATCCAGGTGCACCGGGACGGATCGGACGTCGTGGTCTACACCCGCACGCTCGACGACATCACCGACCGGGTGCCCGAGGTGGTCAGCGCGGTGCTCGACCTCAAGGCCGACAAGATCGTGCTCGACGGCGAGCTGATCGCGCTGCGGGCGGACGGTCGGCCGGAAGCCTTCCAGGTGACCGGTTCCCGGACGGCGACGCGCGCGGCCACCGGGCCCGAGACGGTTCCGCTCACGCCGTACTTCTTCGACATCCTGCACCTCGACGGGCACGACCTGCTCGGGCTCGACTCGACCGAGCGGCACGAATGGCTGAGCAAGGTGGTGCCCGAGGAGCGGCGGATCCCGCGGTTCGTGACAGCCGATGCCGAGGCCGGTGAGGCGTTCTTCACCGACGCGGTGAAGCGTGGGCACGAAGGCGTGATGGTGAAGTCGCTGTCGGTGCCGTACGAGGCCGGCCGGCGTGGGTCCGGCTGGGTCAAGGTGAAGCAGACGCACACGCTCGACCTGATCGTGCTCGCGGCGGAGTGGGGGCACGGCCGGCGTACCGGCTGGTTGTCGAACCTGCATCTGGGCGCGCGGGACGAGGAGACCGGCGAGTTCGTCATGCTGGGCAAGACGTTCAAGGGGCTGACCGACGAGCTGCTGCGCTGGCAGACGGAGAAGTTCCAGCAGATCGAGGAGCGGCGCGACGACTACACGGTCTATCTGCGGCCGGAGGTCGTGGTGGAGATCGCGTTCGACGGCGTCCAGACCTCGACGCGGTATCCGGGCGGGATGGCGTTGCGGTTCGCGCGGGTGCTGCGGTATCGCGAGGACAAGACCCCGGACCAGGTGGACACTGTGCAGGCTGTCCGCGCGATCCACCAACCCAGCGAAGGACCAACCGATGACGAGTGAACCCGTCGACCCCGACCTCGCATCCCGCCGGCTGGCCCACGAAGCACTGGAGCAGGACGACCCGACCGGTTGGTTCGAGCGCCTGTACTCCGCTGCGTCGGAAGGCGCGGCCGTGTTGCCCTGGGATCGCGGCGCCGCGCACCCGTTGCTGCTGGACTGGGTCGCGACGGCCGAGCCGCACGGCGCCGGCCAGCGGGCACTCGTCGTTGGCGCAGGTACTGGCTGGGACGCGGAGCTGGTCGCCGACCAGGGCTATGACACCACCGCCTTCGACATCTCCCCCAGCGCTGTCGAGACGGCCGAGCGCAACCACCCGGACTCGAAGGCGACGTACCAGGTAGCCGACCTCCTCAACCCACCCGCCGAGTGGCACCGCGCCTTCGACCTGGTCGTGGAGATCTACACCGTCCAAGCGCTACCAATCCCTCTCCAACCCGAGGCGACAGCCCACGTAGCCGACTTCGTCCGCCCCGGCGGCACCCTCGTGGTCATCGCCGCCGCCCGCGACGACAACACCCCCGACTCCTCGGTCGACGGCCCACCCTGGCCACTGACCCGCGCCGCCATCGACGCCTTCACCACCCCCGACCTCAAACTGATCCAGCTGGAACGCACCCCCAGCCCCAACGACCCAACCCTCCACCGCTGGCGAGCCGAATACCTCCGCGACTGACGGAGCACGGCGACCGCATGATGCCGGCGGCTCTGTGGTTGCGGGGGCGCTGCTGGACTGCGGATCCCGTAACCGGGGCATCGCGTCACCCGCCCGGCCAGTGGCAGGTTTTGGTGCCGCTGGCGTCAAGCATCAGGCCAGTGGCACGAAANNNNCACCCGCCCCCCATCAGACTCGATGTGCCCATCCGCGCCGATCCGTCGCCGCGCGACAGCACCGACCCCGCCGACACAGCTGTCGCGCCGCGGCCGAGGGCACCGGCCGGATCGCCACGCATACACAACTCTCGCCGGCCGCCCCGGCGCGCCGAGGGTAAGCGATTACCCGCCGAGTTAGGTATGCGCCGCCGTCCGCGATCCCGCCCGAAGCCCGGCTACCGGGCTACCGGGCTACCGGGCTACCGGGCTACCGGGCTACCGGGCTACCGGGCAAGCTATTCGTCGCCGGGTGCGCTGTTACCACTCAAAGCTCTCCGACCCCCGAACCCGGTTGCCTGAGGCACCTAATGCTCCGTCTGAGTATCCGCGGGCGCAGGATCTACTGACGTCGAGCACAAAGTTGGCTGAGAATCACACCAGCATCCGTTGGCCGGAGGTTTCTCAGGGGCGGTACGGGCGGAAGGTGTTGCGGAGGTCGGTGGTCCACTCGGTGGGGATTTCCCAGGGGATGAAGTGGCCGCCGGTGGGGTGGGCGTTCAGGTTGACGTGGTTGTACCAAGGGGCCCGGTCGCTGTCGAGGAAGTGCTGGACTCGGCGGTCGGTGGTGACGCCGGGCGGGTTTTCGTGGGCGACGAAGGTGATACCGGTGGGGGCCTCGATCGTGGGGTGACGGTCGTGCGACGGCGTCCACGGGTAGCGGTTGTTGTTGGAGTAGGTGCGGATCGACGTACCGATCGCGTTGTTGACCCAGAAGATCATCGCGTGGGTGAGCAGGTCGTCCTTGGAGAAGACCGTCTCCAGGTCGCCACCGTTGTCGCTCCAGCTCCGCCAGCGCTGCAGGATCCACGCGAGCATGCCCGCGGGCGAGTCGGACAGACCGTACGAGAGGGTGCTCGGGTCGAGGACGTGCACGGCGAGATGAGTGGCGAAGCGCTTCTCCAACTCGACGATGCGCGCATGGACCGCGGGCGGCAGGCCTTCGGGGATCGGGTGACCGCCGCTGAGGTCCCAGCCACGGTCTCCATTGAAGAGGGTGAGCTTCTGGCCGGAGCCGATATGGATCGCGTAGAGCTCGTCGGCGTACTTGTGACCTAGCTGCCCGGTCACCATCGCACCGACATCGCAGCCGGCCGCGGCGTACTTCGAGTAGCCGAGCGTCTTCGTCATCAGCTCGTGCCAGAGATCGGCGACCTTCCAATAGTTCATGTCCGGGTTGTCCGGCAGCGGCGTCGAGAACCCGAAGCCGGGGAACGACGGCACGATCACGTCGAACGCGTCGGCCGGATCGCCGCCGAACGACGCCGGGTCGGCCAGCGGGTCGATCACCTTGGCCCAGTGCCAGAAGGTCCACGGCCAGCCGTGCGTGAGGATCAACGGGATCGGGTTCGGTCCGACGCCGGGCTTGCGCAGGAAATGCACCGGTACGCCGTCGACCTCGACGCGGTAATGCTCATAGGCATTGATCGCCGCCTCAGCCTTCCGCCAGTCATACTCGGTCCGCCAGTACTCGACCAGCTCCTGCAGGTAGTCGCGGCGCACCCCGTAGTACCAGTCCTCGTTGCCGGCGTCCTGTGGCCAGCGGGTCAGTGCCAGTCGCTGGCGGAGGTCGTCGAGTACTTCGTCGGAGACGTGGATCTGCGTTGTTTCCAAGGGAAAGTCGTTCATTCGTCACCCGATGCTCGATGGAGTTCGACCAGGCGGGTCAGCGCGGGCAGCGCGGCCTGGATCCTGGATCGTTCGGCCTGCGTGAGCCGCTCGGCGAGCTCGGTCAATCGCACCATCCGCTCCTCTTGCCGTCCGCGTACGACGGCCGCCCCCGCCCCGGTGATGTGGACGAGCACAGCCCGCCTGTCCGACGGATCAGCCCGCCGCTCGACCAGCCCTTCCCGCTCCAGCTTGGTCACGATCTGCGTGATCGCCGGCTGCGTCACCTGCTCGCTGGCGGTCAACTCACTGAGCCGCTGAGGCCCAACGGTCGCCAGCGTGTGCAACACGGACAAGGTCGTAAAGCTCAGCCGCTGGATGGCAGGCAACCGGATGTTCATCCGGGTGAACTCCCCCATCACCTCGACCAGCTCACTGATGCTCAGTTCCTGGGCCACACACCTGACTATATAAGAAACTTAGATAAACATCTCATCTATTTTCCCGCCCCGCCCGTACCCTTCGGCGAGTGGACCTCCAGACCTTGATGACTCGCTTCGGCGCAACCAGCGCCGACCCGATCGAGCTCGGCCACTCCGACGCGACGGTGGTGCGGTTGGAGCGCGGCAGCGAAACCCTGTACTACAAGGCGGGTCCGGGAGTCGCGGCCGAGGCCGACCGACTCGGCTGGCTCAGCACGACTGACATCCCGTGTCCGCGAATCGTCGACCGGGGCGAGGGCGTCGAAGGCGAATGGATGCTCAGCACGGAGCTTGCCGGCCGAGATGCCTCGCAGCCTTGGCCGGCCGCCGAGCGTCCCGCCGTACTGGCTGCGATTGCGGATGGGATCAGGCGGCTGCATGCGCTGGCCGAGTGCCCGTTCGAGTCGCCGTATCCGGGATCGCGGGGCGCCGTGACGCATGGCGACTTCACCGCGCCGAATGTGTTCGTCGATCCGGTGACGTTGCGCTTCAGCGGGTTGCTCGATCTGAGCCGGCTTGGGCTGGGTGAGCCGTACGTCGACTATGCGTTGATGCACAGGAGTTTGGCCGGGCCGCTCAATCCGCAGTACGGCGGGACGGCGGCGGCGCGGGAGTTCGTCGTACTGGCCGGCGGGGATCCTGATGATCCGCAGCTCGCGTACTACACCAGGCTCGGTGTCACGGGCGAGTACTAAGCTTCGGCAGATGTTTCCGATGGGGCTTTCGATGCTGTGGGAATCGGCCGAGCCGCGGGAGGCCTTGCGGGAGAGGTTCGGGCTGGAGAGCTTCGGCGATGCGGTCACCTGGCTGACCAAGGTGCTGGCTGAGCGCTGGGCGCTCGAGGTCGAGGCGTGCGAGCGGATTCTGATCAGTGACCAGAACGCGATCGCCTGGGTCGGTACGGACCAGGGCGCCTTGGTGATTAAGTGGTCCCGGGCACAGGAGCGGTTCGCGAAGTTCACCGCGATCGCGGAGCTCCTGCCTGCGCTGCACGAGCAAGGCGTGCCCGTGGCGGCGCCGATTCCGGCTGTCGATGGGCAACGCCGAGTGATTGTTCATTCGGGAGCATTGCCACTGTCGATGACCGTGCAACCGCAGGTCATCGGCGAGCTGTTGGACATCGCTGGCCCGTCGGCGGTTCGCGAGGCCGGCAGTTGTCTGGCCAGGTTGCACGACGCCTTGGCTGAGCGGGATGACAGCGTCCTGCGCGGGGCGAGTCAGGCGCTGGATCTGCGGGAGCGGATCGAGAGTTGGTTGGCGCATGAAGACAGCGGGACGGTGCCGGCTGCGTCGGCGAGGTTGAGAGAGCAATCGGCGTTGCTGCCGCCGATCGACGCCGAGCCTCAGCTGATTCACAACGACTACCGGGCTTCGAACATCCTGATGGACGGCTCGGAGGTTGTCGCGGTGATCGACTTCGACGAGGTCGGCTGGGACTATCGCGTTCGCGATCTGGCCAATTCGTTCGTGGTGCTCGGTACTCACTTCACCAACTGGCAGCCGACGCCGGTGAGCGTGCGCGAGACCTTCCTGGGTGGGTATGAATCAGTTCGGCCGCTCAGCGAGCTTGAAGGCCGATGGCTGGAAGTACTCACGCTCTGGCGCAGCATCACGGCCGGGTGGGCGCGCTAGAAACTCCGGTGCGGTTGCCGGGGGTGTCCGCGAGAATGGCCGGCGTGGATGAGGTCGAGGTTGTTGTCGCGCACAGCGAGCGGGCGACTCTGCGGGTCGGAGACGTCTTCTTGAAGGTCGACGGCAATCAGGCGAACATCGAGGTCGAGGTCGAGGCAATAGCGCTGGCACCGGTACCGACGCCGGAGATCCTGTGGCGGAAGCCACCCGTGCTCGCGATCGCCGCCGTCCCCGGCAAGGCACTCGGTGTTCTCGGCAAGCCGTCGACCGCGTCGCCGGCGGCCTGGGCGGCGGCGGGCGCCGCCATCCGCACGTTGCACGAAGCGCCGCTGCCGCCCTGGCCCAGCAAGAAGAACCCCGACGAGATCGCAGCGGACCTCGACACCGAATGCGAGTGGCTCATCACGAACGGCTTCCTGCCCGCCGATCTGGTCACCCGCAACCGCGAGATCGCCCAGGCCGCGTTCCGGCCGTGGACGCCCAGGTTCACGCACGGGGACCTCCAGATCACCCACATCTTCACCGCCGAAGACCAGGTCACCGGCATCATCGACTGGTCGGAGGCGAGCCAGGGCGATGCCATGTTCGACCTGGCCACCTTGACGCTCGGCCACGAGGAGCGCCTCGACCAGGTTCTGGCCGGCTACGGCACCGATGTCGACCTCGATGCGATCCGCGCGTGGTGGTCGCTTCGAAGCCTGCTGGCTTCGCACTGGCTGATCGAACACGGCTTCGACCCGAACACGCCGGGCTGCGAGTTCGACGTACTCAGAGCCCGGATGACGCACTAGCGCCTACGATTCAGTCCCACTCGACTCTGGAGGTGTTGTGAAGCTTCTACTCACATCCGGAGGCGTCACCAACGACAGCATCCGCGCTGCGCTGGTCGAACTGCTGGGCAAACCGATCTCCGAGTCCCGGGCGCTCTGCATCCCGACCGCGCAGTGGGGCCACCCCAGCCCGATGTTGGGACCTGTCTCAGTGCGGAACTTCGTCTCCGGAGTGCCTCCCTGGCACACGATGACCAGCCTGGGCTGGGCGTCTCTGGGCGTCCTGGAACTCACCGCGCTGCCCAGCATCGGCGAGGAGCGGTGGGTGCCGTGGGTACGGGAAGCCGACGTACTGCTGGTGGACGGCGGTGAAGCGACGTATCTGTACCACTGGATCCGGCAGTCAGGGCTGGCGGACGTCATCCCGTCGCTACCCGAGACGGTCTGGGTGGGACTGAGCGCCGGCAGCATGGTGATGACACCGCGCATCGGTGACGACTTCGTCAAGTGGCCGGCCGCGCCGGACGACCGCACGCTCGGGCTCGTCGACTTCTCGATCTTCCCCCACCTGGATCATGAGCAGATGCCGGGAAACACCCTGGCCGAGGCGGAGAGCTGGGCCGCCCGCACCGGGGGTCCGGCGTACGCCATCGACGACCAGACCGCCATCAAAGTGACCGGCGGCACCGTCGAGGTCATCTCCGAAGGTCACTGGAAGGCCCTCCACTGAACCCGTCCGAACATATGTTCGATAATGAGGTAGAGTGGAGGTATGGCTGGGCGGAGTGAGGCGGGGCCCACCGCGTTGCGAATCATGCTGGGAGCGCATCTGCGGCGGTTGCGCGAGCGTGCCGGAGTGACCCGGCCGGAGGCCGGCTGGGCGATCCGGTCGTCGGAGTCGAAGATCAGCCGGATGGAGCTCGGTCGGGTCGGGTTCAAGGTCCGCGACATCGAAGACCTGCTCACCCTGTACTCCGTGAGCGAGCCCGACGAGCGGGAGCGGTTGGTCCAGCTCGCCCGCGATGCGAACAGCCGCGGCTGGTGGCACCGGTACCACGACGTCACCCCGGACTGGTTCGACGCCTATCTAGGGCTCGAGGCGGCCGCGGACCTCATCCGGACGTACGAGGTGCAGTTCGTGCCGGGCCTGCTGCAGACCCCGGAGTACACGCGAGCGGTCGCGGCGCTCACCTCGGGGACTGAGCGATCGGCGGAGGAGCTCGACCGCGTCGTCGCCCTGCGCAAGACCCGCCAAGCAGTGCTTGACCGAGACCCGCCGCTGCGCCTGTGGGCGGTGATCGAGGAATCAGTACTCCGCCGGCCGATCGGCGGGACCCGCGTCCTCCGCGAGCAGCTGGCCGCGCTGATCGAGGCCGTCCACCGGCCGAACGTCACGGTGCAGGTCATCCCACTCGGCAGCCCCGGGCACGCGGCGACCGCCGGTGCGTTCAGTGTGCTGCGGTTCCCCCAGGCGGATCTGCCCGACGTCGTCTATCTGGAGCACCTGACCAGCGCGCTCTATCTCGACAAGCGCGACGACCTGGACGCCTACACCCAAGTCCTCGACAGCCTCACCATCTCCGCTCCCCCGCCGCAGGAGGCAGAGCAGCAGATCACGGCGATCCTCGCCGAACTCGGTTAGATTTCTGGCATCGGGTTGTCCGTCTGGGCCGTTGCCGTTCGTCGGTCGGGTATGAGGAGGATCGTGTGAAGTACCTACTGATGATCGCCGGCGACGAAACCGCCGCCGAGCACGCCAACGACGGCTGTGGTGGCTGGTCCGAGGAGATGGAGCAACGCGGCGTCGTGCGCGGCGGCGCCGGACTCGCCCCCGCCACCGACGCAACCACCGTGCGGGTCCGCAACGCCGAGGTGCTGCTGACCGACGGCCCGTTCGCCGAGACCAAGGAAGTCGTCGGCGGCTTCGTCCTGATCGAGTGCGCCGACCTCGACGAAGCCATCGAGATCGCCGCCAAGCACCCAGCGGCCGGCTACGGCACGATCGAGATCCGCCCGGTCATCGACGGACCGACCCCCACCGCTCAGTGACCCACCCGCACCCGAAACCCGGCGGTGGCACGCGCGGAAACGGTGAGCCGGGCGACGGGGTGGAGGGGGTTGTCGGGCGGGCGTTTCGCGACGAGTGGGGGCAGGTTGTTGCGACGCTGATCCGGGTCACCGGGGACTGGGATCTTGCCGAGGAGTGTGCGCAGGACGCGTTCGCCGCCGCCTTGGAGCGGTGGCCGCGCGACGGCGTACCGACCAAGCCGGGCGCCTGGCTCACCACGACAGCCCGCAATCGCGCCATCGACAGGCTGCGGCGTGAGGCGGTGGGTGCTGCCAAGTTGCGAGAGGTGGCTGCGATGGCGGAGGACGTAGTACCGGAGCCTTCCGAGGATGACGCCGTGCCGGACGACCGGCTGCGGCTGATGTTCACCTGCTGCCACCCGGCGCTTGCGCTGGAAGCGCGCGTCGCACTCACCCTGCGAACGCTCGCGGGCCTCAGCACCGCGGAGATCGCCAGAGCGTTCCTCGTGCCCGAACAGACCATGCAGAAGCGGATCGGCCGGGCCAAGCAGAAGATCAGGAACGCCGCGATCCCGTATCGCGTGCCACCTGGTCACTTGCTGCCAGAACGCACGCCCGCGGTGCTCGCCGTCCTCTACCTGCTCTTCAACGAGGGCTACGCCGCAACCGCCGGCGCAGATCTGGTACGCCGGAATCTCACCGCCGAAGCAATCCGCCTGACCCAAGTGCTTGCCCACCTGATGCCCGACGAGCCCGAAGTCAGCGGGATGCTCGCACTCATGCTGCTCCACGACGCCCGGAAGTCCAGCCGCCAAGACGACACCGGCCAACTGATCCCCTTGGAGGAACAGGACCGCAGCCGCTGGGACGCCGACCTGATTGCCCTGGGCACCGAGATCCTGGAGCGCGCGCTCCGGCGACGCGAGCCCGGTCCGTACCAGATCCAAGCCGCCATCGCCGCCTGCCACGCGACCGCGCCGGCCGCCCACGACACCGACTGGCCGCAGATCGCCGGCCTGTACGCGCAGCTGACCAGATTCGCCCCCACGCCGGTGGTCCGACTCAACCAGGCGGTCGCGATCGGCATGGCCGAAGGCCCGGAAGCCGGGCTGCTCCTCGTTGACGAGTTGGTTGCCTCAGGCACCCTGTCGGACTACCACCTGCTCCAAGCCACCCGCGCCGATCTACTCCGCCGCGCCGGCCGCCTGGACGAGGCCGCCACCGCCTACCGCGACGCTCTCACCATGGCGACCACCGACGCCGAGCGGTCCTTCCTGCGCAGAAGAATCGAAGAAACCGCTCTCTGACGTGTCCGTCCAGGCCTGTCCTGTTCGTCGGTGAGGTGACCGACGAACGAGAGGACGCGAGAATGACCGACATCAGGCAACTGATCGCCGCGGAACGGCACGAGCTGGCCACCCTCCTGAAGGAGCTGACCACGGGGCAATGGGACGCCCCCAGTCTCTGCGAAGGCTGGCGGACCCGCGAGGTCGTCGCCCACCTGACGATGCCCTACCGCTACTCGACGTCCCGCTTCCTGCTTGAGCTGGCCAAGTCAGGCGGCAAGTTCAACCCGATGTCCGACCGCGTGGCGCGCCGCGACGCCGCCGAACTCAGCCCCACCGAACTCGCCGACTGCCTGGCAGCCAACGTCGACCACCCCTGGAAGCCACCAGGCGGCGGCTTCGAAGGAGCACTCTCCCACGACGTCATCCACGGCCTCGACATCACCGTCGCCCTGGGCATCAACCGCCGGGTCCCCCTCGACCGCATGCGTATCGTCGTGTCCGGCCTCTCCCCCAAACACCTCAAGTACTTCGGCGTCGACCTCACCGGCATTCAGCTGAAGGCCACCGATCTCGACTGGACCTATGGCACCGGCACGCCACTCGAAGCCCCGGCCCAAGACCTCCTCCTCAAGGTCTGCGGCCGACAGCATGCACCAACCGGGTAGCCACCTGCCCACTCTCCAGCAGTACGCCGATCCGCCGACTCTGCTCCTGAGCCTCCCGATAGACGCGGTCCTGACCATGGGCCGAACGAACCAACTCCTCTACCCGGTCAGCCCGTTCGGTCCACGACAGTGGAGTCTCGTCAGGCTCGGCGGTCTGCTCCCGTACGTCGAAACCTGCCTCGTCGAGCACGGCATCCAACTCCACCTGACGCGGGAAGGAGTTCCCCTCAGGCATGGGGTCCAGCGACTCAGCCTGCGCCACCAACACGAGCAACCCGAGCGACCCGCCAGGCGCGATCACCCGGCGCAACTCCTTGAGCAGGGCAACCTTGTCGGTCACCGTGCAGAGCACCCCGAGCGCCCAGGCAGCGTCGACACTGCCGCTCTGCAAGGGGATCGCGAGTCCGTCGGCCGTCACCACCGGCAGGCCGAAGAGGCGGGCCGAGGCGGACGTTGCGCCAGGCATCGGATCGATGAGGATCGGCTGGACGGCGTACCGGCGGTGGGCCCAGGCGGCCGGACCGCCGACGCCCGCGCCGAGGTCGAGCAGCCGGGTGCCTGCTCTCAGTTCGCAGGCCTCGGCCAGCCAGGCGAGTGCCGCTGGGCTGGCGCTGCCGCGACAGCCGGCCGGGATCGCGTGCTCCGGGCCAAGCTGCTTCACCGCGTCCGCGGTCCAGCTCGCGACGTCGTCGAACTCGCCTTCCATCGCCGAATCGGACACCGGCCAAGCCTCCCATTCCGAGGTCAAGAAAGCATCAGGCACTGACAGTCAGCGGCGTGTGCTTCCCCCGAGGAAGTGCACGCCACTAGTCCCACTCCCAGTCGATCCCGACCACACCCCGGTCGGCGGCCGGTACGACGACATGCACCCGGCCGTCCGGCGCCATCATCAGCTCGCGGCGCAGCACGTCGGGACCGCCCGAGTGATGGCGGCGGAACTCGCTGACCCGCACCGGCATCGCCGACCGATGGAACTGGATCTCCAGCACGTGATGCGTGCCGGCCCACTCATGGAACCGGAAGTACTGCGTCGACGGGATCCCGTTCTGATCCGCGATCTCGTAGTGCACGACCGCCGTGTCCCCGACGAGCAGCGTCCGATCCAGCAGCAACTCGCCGAGCACCGCGCCGTCCTCCGGGTCGCGAGCCACCCGCCCGGTACGACAGCCCGCCAACCCGCTCGGCACGATGTCGCGAGCGTCGCAGCCCGGTTCGCCCTGGTGCACGACGATCAGCCGATCCACGTCCTTGACCGCGACCAGCGCCTGGATCACCCGCTTGGTGATCATGCTCCGGTCCGCGCCCATCTCGATCTCCTCGACGACGGTGAGACTGCGCAGCCGGCCGTGGGCATCCCGGCGTACTTCGTCCAGCAGCCGGATCAGGGTCGACCCGTTCGCGACCACGGCGTACGGGCGGGTGGGGGCCTCAGTGGCCGGCACCCGGACAGCGAGCCAGCCTGCCGGGAGGTCGAGCAGCTCCTCGAGCGCCGTGACGACAGCGAGCGAACCGGGCCGCGGATGGCGGCTGCCGCTCTGCCAGGTGCTGAGGGTCGCGACGCCGACATGCAGTCCGCGATCGGCGAGCCTGGCCTGGATCCGGTTGAGGGCCAGCCCGCGGTTCGCGATCGCCGCCCGGAGCGCATCGGCGAACGGCGCCTCCGGGCCGACGTCGGGGACGTGGGTCCGCGCTTCCGTCATCGTCCGCTCCCTCGCCGAGGCCGGGTCGGCGTCAGTGTAAACGTTCACAACGGCGCCGAGCAGTTCCCGCTCCACTGCTGTTCACCTCGTGTCTGCCGTTCACACCGTCGCCGGACGCGCGAGTTGGAGCTTGTCCGGACGTGATCGGGTGATCACGATGAGTGCCCTCACCGCCCCAGTGAAGGAGGCCCCCTATGAGGAGGGTCAGCACACCCCGTCCGAGGTCGTGGCTCGCGGCAACGATCGTCGGTCTGGCGGCACTCTTGCCGCTCGCCCCCGCCGCGTCCGCCGCCGCTCCGGCCGTCCCCGCGGTCACCACAGCCCCGGCCGCCTCGAAGGTGCTAGCCAGCCGGTACCTGAACGTCACCGGCCAGGCCCAGCAGAAGTCGAACTGGTGCTGGGCCGCCACCGGCAACAGCATCGCGGCGTACTACGGCAGCAACTACTCGCAGAACCAGTTCTGCAACATGGCCTTCGGCTACAACCAGAACGGCACCTGCCCGAACGACCAGGCCACGCTGGCCAACGACCAGCGCGCGTTCCGCACGATCGGGATCAGCCAGGGCAGCTACATCAGCGGCACCCTGAGCTTCGCCACGATCCAGACCGAGATCAACGCCAACCGCCCGGTGATGACCCGGATCGGCTGGAAGTCCGGCGGCGGCCACATGATGGACATCATCGGCTACGACTCGTCCGACTCCTCGATCGAGTACTACAACCCGTGGGGCAGCGATCCCCGCTACAACTACTCCACCTACAACTGGTACCTGAACAACTCCCAGTTCCAGTGGACGCACTCGCTCTACCGGATCGGAGCCTGAGCCATGATGCCTGTCAAGAAGCTCGTACTACGGACAGCGGCCGGCCTCGTCGGCACCCTCCTCGCCTTCGCCGCAACCGCGACCGCGACCGCCGCCACGGCATCACCCACCACCGGCCCCGACCTCGCGGCGGCCGCCACCGCCGCCCACTCGGCCGAAGCGACCAAGCTCCTGGGCAAAGCCGCCCAACGCCCCGGCTCGGCCGCCGCCAAGTCCACCGCGAAGCTGGCCATCCAGCAGGACGTCATCCCGGTCTACGCGTTGAGCGCCGACTTCGTCCGCACCGGTGCCGGTGACGTCGGCACGCTCTGGTACGTCGCGACGCCGGCCACCAAGGGCACCGACAAGCTCACTGTCTTCACCGCCCCCGACCAGGGTGGCGCCTGGCACCCGGTGAACGTTGCCACCGGCAACACCGAGGCGACGATGGCCGCTGCCGCCCGAGGCGCCAAGCTGCTCACCGAGCCGCAGCTCGGCGCCTGGTACGCCGTCACCGGCAGCACCCTGCGAGCGCTCAACCCGGAGGCCACCAACGCGATCGGTAGCGCGCCGATCGCGCTGTCGGCGTACCGGCAGCAGGTCAGCGACCGGTACCAGGACAAGCAGGCCGGCAGCACCTACGCCAAGAACGGCACCGCCGGCGGGTACGACGTGGCAGCGTCGACAACCCAGGAGGACACCCCCGGCGCCTGGCTGATCCTCGCCGCCGGCACCGCGGTTGCGCTCGCCCTCGGCGCGGTCACCCTGATCACCCGCCGCCGACGCACCGCCTAGTAGCCCAACTCGCTTGTGTCCGGGACTCCCTGACCCCGGACACAAGCGAGTTGCTCGCCATGGTTAGTGCCACTAACCTGAGGTTAATACAACTAACCTCAGGAGCATCACGATGACCGCCTTCCGGTTCCACCACCTCAGCATCTCGGTTGCCGACCTGAGCAAGCAGGAGGCGTGGTACCGGGATGCCCTCGGGCTGACGACAGTGGAGGAACGGCTGGAGCTGCCGGAGGCGGGGGTGCGGACGGCAGTACTGAGTGATGGGGCCGGGCTGCGGGTCGAGTTCACCGAGCGGTCGGGGTCCGAGCCCGTCGTCCACGCCGACCCGTTCGCCGCGACGGCGAGCCAGACCTTCACCCATCTCGCTCTCCAGGTGGCCGACCTCGACGCGGCCTTCGAGCGGCTGATCGCAGAGCACGGCGCCGAGGTCGTCTCCTCGCCCGCGGCCGGCGTCACGGCCGGGATGCGGTACGCCTACGTGCACGATCCCGAGGGCAATCTGCTCGAATTGATCGAGACTTCTGCCTCCTGAAATATCCAGGCGACCTGTCTGCCGCTAAGCTGGTGGTCAGCACCGAACGTCGGCGACGCTTCTAGCTCCGCCGATCACCTCGTGACAGCTGCGTTCGCTGACTGGGACCGACCATCGACGGCCGGTACCACTCGGTGGCCAGCTCCGCCGGAATCCGACAGCTCGACCGCTCAGACACAGGGCGATCGGGTGGGGAAGGTCAAAGCAGCGGTGCACCCGGGCCGCCTCGGCGATCAGCCGGCCCGGACCGCTGACCGCGACGTCGGATCCGTCCTGCGAGGGTGTGCGGTGCGACGTACCGCCACGGCGAACACGCCGGGGCAGTTCAGAGGAGGAATCGTTTGGCCCGACGAGGCCAGCGCCAGCCCGGCGCTCGGCGTACTGCTGCTGCCCCCCGCCGACGGCGTCCTGCCCGCGATGCCGAGGGCCTGATCCCGGTGCTCGCCCGCGCCGTCCGTGAGATCGAGGCGGCCGTCGAGCGATCGAATGTCCAGCCGTCCGTCCGGACGAAGTTCCAGGTCGTGGCGCTGCTGGTGCGCGAGGAGCGGGCCCGGGTGAACGGCGACGCGAAGGCGACCGAGGCCTACCGCGCGACCCAGTTGCGCCGCCTCGACGGTCTCGCGACCATCCTCGCCAAGAGCGCCGCGCTCGAGCCGTCGCTGCTCGCGCTGCTGGCCGAGGACGCGGTCATCTCCGAGGCCGCCGCCACGCTCAAGCGCGAGATGATGCTCGCGGCCGGCGAAGAGCCGCCGGAGCCGGTCGAGCCGACGGTCATCGAGCCGCAGACAGCCGCCGCTCCCCCGCCACGTCAGGTGGTGCCGCAGTCGGTCGTCTCCCGCCAGCTCGCCAACCCCTTCCTCGCGCCCGACTTCAGCGCGGCCGCCGCCATCCCGAAGCCTCAGACGCGACGTCTGTCCGGCTGGGAGCTGATCAACCCACTGCTCAAGTCGTTCGAGTACGCCGCCGCGTCCGCGAGCAAGGCGTTGCCCGAGCCGACTTCATTACACCTCCCGGGTGGCCAGGAATTGATGCCTCACCAGGCACAACTCGTGGCCGCCGCGGCAGGGGGTCATCGCACCTTCCTGCTCGCCGATGAGCCCGGTCTGGGCAAGACGGCCCAGGCGCTGCTCGCTGCTCAGGCGGCGAATGCTTACCCGTTGCTGGTCGTAGTACCGAGCGTCGTGAAGACGAACTGGGCCCGCGAGGCGGGGATCTGGACGCCGAAGCGGGTCGCGACCGTGATCCAGGGCGACGGCGACACGATCGACGGATTCGCCGACATCGTGATCGTCAACTACGAGGTGCTGGACCGGCACGTCGGCTGGCTCGGCGACCTCGGCATGCGCGGCATGGTGGTCGACGAGGCGCACTTCATCAAGAACAAGAAGTCCCAGCGCTCCCGCAACGTGCTGCAGCTGGCCGAGCGGATCCGGTCCCGGACCGTCCGCCCGCTGCTGATGGCACTCACCGGCACGCCGCTGATCAACGACATCGACGACTTCCGGGCCATCTGGCAGTACCTGGGCTGGATCGACGACAAGGCGCCGACGGCCGAGCTGATGGCCAAGCTCGACGACACCGACCTGACGCCGGCCGACCCCGGCTTCTACGCGGCGGCCCGGTCCTGCGTGATCGACATGGGCATCGTCCGCCGCCGCAAGGTCGACGTCGCTGCCGACATCCCGGCCCGCCGGATCGCCGACCTGCCGGTCGAGCTCGACGGTGCTGCCGGCCGCTCGATCCGGGCCGCCGAGCGCGAGCTCGCCGAGCGCCTGGTCGCGCGGTACGAGACCGCTCTGCAGACCCGGACGTCCGGCGTCACGGTCGAGGGCATCGACCACGACCTGGTCCGCGCGGTGGCCGGCTGGGAGCGGACCGAGCAGGCGAAGGCCAAGAACGGCGACAACATCTTCAGCCTGGTCCGCCGGATCGGCGAGGCGAAGGCCGGACTGGCCGCCGACTACGCGGCGCAGCTGGCCCACAACGTCGGCAAGGTGGTCTTCTTCGCCCGGCACATCGAGGTGATGGACACCGCCGAGGCGCTGTTCGCCGAGCGCGGCATCCGGTACGCCTCGATCCGCGGCGACCAGACCCCGAAGAAGCGCCAGGCCAACATCGACGCCTTCGTGAACGACCCCGAGGTCGAGATCGCGGTCTGCTCGCTGCTGACCGCGGGCGTCGGCCTGAACCTCCAGGTCTCGTCCAACGTCGTCCTCGCCGAGCTCTCCTGGACCAACGCGGAGCAGACCCAAGCGATCGACCGGGTCCACCGGATCGGTCAGGAGGAGCCCGTCACGGCCTGGCGGATCATCGCCGCCCAGACCATCGACACCCGGATCGCCGACCTGATCGACGCCAAGGCCGGCCTCGCCGCCCGAGCCCTCGACGGCTCCGACGAAGAGGTCACCTCCTCGGCCGACCTCCAGCTCGAGGCCCTGGTCACCCTCCTGACGAACGCCCTGGAGTCCTGACGAACCACCTCTCCGGTCCGCCGGAGGGGTGGGAGGTGTTCGTAACGCCGGAGGTCTGTTGACGTCACGGGTGTGTAACCGCGTCGTCATAGGTTCGGCCGGGTGGGCGAACAGGTGCGTACCGTGTGCACGTACTGCGGCGTCGGCTGCGGCGTGCTGCTGGACATCGCGCCGAGCGCCGACGGCGGCAGGCCTGTGGTCAAGGCGTCAGGTGACAAGGCTCACCCGGCGAATGCGGGGCGGTTGTGTACGAAGGGTGCGACCAGCGGGGAGCTGTTCTCGGCTCCCGGGCGGCTGGACAAGGCGCTGGTCCGGTCGGAGCGTGGCGCGGAGCCGGTTGCGCGACCCGTTGACGAGGTGATCGCCGAGACCGGGCAGCGGTTGCGGGCGATCATCGACGAGCACGGGCCGGATGCGGTCGCGCTGTATGTCTCAGGGCAGATGACGCTCGAGGCGCAGTACCTGGCGAACAAGCTCGCCAAGGGGTTCATCCGGACCAACCAGGTCGAGTCGAACTCGCGGCTCTGCATGGCCAGCGCGGGCACCGGCTACAAGCTGTCGCTCGGCTCGGACGGTCCTCCCGGGTCATACGAGGACTTCGATCACGCCGACGTGTTCTTCGTGATCGGCGCGAACATGGCCGACTGCCACCCGATCCTGTACCTGCGGATGATGGACCGCGTCCGGGCCGGAGCCAAGCTGATCGTGGTCGATCCGCGGCGCACGACGACCGCCGACAAGGCTGACCTGTTCCTGCAGATCAAACCCGGTACGGACCTCGCCCTGCTCAACGGCCTGCTGCATCTGCTGGTCGAGGGCGGGTACGTCGACGAGCAGTTCATCTCCGAGTCCACCGAGGGCTGGGAGGACATGCCGGCGTTCCTCGCCGACTACCCGCCTGCGGTCGTCGCCGGGATCACCGGTCTGCCGGAGGAGTCGCTGCGGCAGGCGGCCGAGTGGATCGGCGCCTCGGGCAACTGGATGAGCTGCTGGACGATGGGCCTCAACCAGAGCACGCACGGCACCTGGAACACCAACGCGCTCATCAACCTGCACCTCGCCACCGGCGCGATCTGCCGCCCTGGCAGCGGACCGTTCTCTCTCACCGGGCAGCCCAACGCGATGGGCGGGCGCGAGATGGGCTACATGGGACCAGGACTTCCCGGGCAGCGGTCGGTGCTGGTACCGGAGGACCGCGCGTTCATCGAGGATCTATGGCAGCTACCGCCGGACACACTGCGGACCGAGGTCGGGCGCGGCACGGTGGACATGTTCGAGCAGCTCGCCGAGGGCAAGATCAAGGCCTGCTGGATCATCTGCACGAACCCGGTCGCGTCGGTCTCCAACCGCAAGACGGTACTGGCCGGGCTGGAGGCGGCCGAGCTCGTCATCACCCAGGACGTCTTCACCGACACCGAGACGAACGCGTACGCCGATGTGGTGCTGCCCGCGACGATGTGGGCGGAGTCCGAAGGCATCATGATCAACTCCGAGCGGAACCTCACGCTCGTACCGGCCGCCGTGCCGCCGCCGGGCGAGGCTCTCCCGGACTGGGAGCTGATCGCGCGGATCGCTTGTGCGATGGGGTACTCGGACGCCTTCACCTATGCCGATGCGGAGGAGGTGTTCGAGGAGATCCGGCAGTGCTGGAACCCGCAGACCGGGTACGACCTGCGCGGTGTCACCTACTCGCGGCTCCGAACCGATCCAGTGCAGTGGCCGGCGGCTCCGGACGGACCTTCACGCAACCCGATCCGCTACGTCGCTGGTGCCCGGCTTCGGTTTGCTACCGCCAGCGGGCGGGCGATCTTCTATCCGCGGCCGCATGTGCCGGCAGCGGAGATGCCGGATGACGACTATCCGTTCCTCCTGAACACCGGCCGGGTCCAGCATCAGTGGCACACGCTCACCAAGACCGGAACCGTTGCCAAGCTCAACAAACTCGCACCGGGGCCCTTCGTCGAGATCCATCCGGCGGACGCCGCCCGGTTGATGGTTGCCGAGGGCGACGAATTGGAGATCGCGTCCCGGCGCGGGCGGGCGGTGATGCCGGCGGCGATCACGGACCGGGTCCGGGAAGGCGATCTCTTCGCTCCGTTTCACTGGAACGATCTGTACGGGGAGTATCTGGCGATCAACGCGGTCACCAACGATGCGGTCGACCCGCTGTCGTTCCAGCCCGAGTTCAAGGTCTGCGCAGTCACGGTGACCGTGGTGAGCAAGCAGCCGGAACCCTCCGACGTCTTCGGGCTGCCGGCCACGCGACCCGAGCTGACCGACGACGAGAAGCGTTATCTGGCAGGGTTTCTGCAAGGTGTCGGAGCGCGGCCACTCGACGGGGCGATCCCGGTGTTGCCCGCCGGCGCACCGTTCGCCGCCGATCGCGCGCTGTGGGTCAACGGCGTACTCGCTGGGATGTTCTCACGTCTCCCCGCCTCTCCCGCCCCTGTCCCGACCGGTCGGCCGTTGTACGTCCTGTGGGCCTCGCAGACCGGTACCGCAGAAGAGTTCGCCGTCGACACCACCACCCCGAGACTCGTCGCCGCCGGGCTAGCGCCCACAGCGCATTGCATGGCTGACCTCTCTCTCGACGCGCTCCCCCGCGAGGCCGACCTCGTCCTCATCACGAGCACCTTCGGCGACGGCGACGCGCCGGACAACGGCACCACGTTCTGGGACTCGTTGGAGAGCGCTCCCCCGGGCGCGCTCGCCGGCATCCGGTACGCCGTACTCGCGTTCGGCGACTCCAGCTACGACAACTTCTGCGGCCATGGTCGACGCCTCGACACGCGTCTCGCTGAGCTGGGCGCAGTACAGCTCTTGCCGAGAGTCGATTGCGAGGGCGACGACTCCGGCAGCGCCTGGCTCGAACAGCTCGTCGACGAGCTGAAGCCGGCCCCGGTCGCGGCGACCGCGTCGCGTCGCAAGCCCGCCCAACTCGCTCGCCTCGTGGGGAACCGGCTGCTCAGTCGGCCGGGCGCCGGCAAGGAGGTCCGCCAGTTCACCTTCGACACGACGGGGACCGGGCTGACGTACCAGGTCGGCGATTCGCTCAGCGTGATGCCGCGCAACTGCCTCGACCTGGTCAAGGAATGGCTGACGACCACCGGGATCGACCCCGCGACGGAGGTGGAGCTCAGCGGTACCGCAGTACCGGTTGCCACGGCGCTGCGCGATCATCTCGACATCACCCGGATCACGCCGGACCTGCTGCGTTTCGTCGCCGAGCAGACCGGCGACGTCGAGCTCAAGACGCTGCTCCGGGCGGACAACAAGGGCGAGCTCGCCAAGTGGCTGTGGGGCCGGCAGGCGGCCGATCTCGTTGCCTCGTACAACCTCACGGTCACCGCGCAGGGATTGGCCGACCTGTTGCCGAAGCTCAAGCCCCGGCAGTACTCCATCTCCTCGAGCCCGTTGACCAGCCCGGATCGGATCAGCCTGACCGTGTCCGTCATCCGGTACGCCGGTCCGCTGGGCGTCGGTCGCAAGGGCGTGTGCTCCACCTATCTCGCCGACGCTCCGCTCGATCATCCCGTCGCGGTGACCGTCCAGCCGGCACCGCATTTCCAGCCGCCGGCGGATCCCGGCGTACCGATGGTGATGATCGGGCCCGGTACCGGCGTCGCGCCGTTCCTCGGGTTCCTGGACGAGCGGCGGGCTCGGGGCGACCGTGCGCCCAACTGGCTGTTCTTCGGCGAGCAGCATGAGGCGACCGACTTCTACTACCTGGACGAGTTGACCGCGTTGCAGCGCGACGGCGTACTGACGTCGATCGATGTCGCGTTCTCGCGGGACCAGCGCAACAAGATCTACGTCCAGGACCGGATGCGCGAACACGGCGCCAAGCTCTGGTCGTGGCTGCAGGACGGTGCCCACGTCTATGTCTGCGGCGACGCGACCCGGATGGCCAAGGACGTCGACCAGAGCCTCCGCGACATCATCACCCACCACGGCCACCTCACCCCCGACGAGGCCGACACCTACGTGAAAACCCTGGCCACCAGCAAGCGGTACGTCCGCGACATCTACTGACCAGGTGCGATCTCAGCGGGTCCGGACAGGCATGGTCGTGAGGGCACATTCGATCCACGTCGAGCCCGGCGTCAGCAGCAGCGGCTTCCCGTCGGTGGTGGTGAACTGGAACGGCTCGTTCACGGCACCCTTGCGCCAACGTCCGGCCACCACCTTGTCGCCGGTGAAGACCTTCAGCGTCCCGGCGGAGTCGAAGACATCGAGAATCGTCATCGTGGGCTTGGCCCTCGCGAACCCGGTGTCCCGCTCGGCGGTCAGTACTACGACGTTGTCCGCCGCCACCTGGCCGCCGTTCTCGATCAGATGCGGCGACCAGCTCTCCGCCCGGACCCACCGGCCCGACGCTCGGTTGTAGGTCCAGGTGGCGGTCGCGGACCCGCCGTACCCGACCGTCACCGAGGACACCTGCTTGCCGCTGCGCTGCGCGGTCGACCGGTCCGGGGCGGCCGCGTAGCTGAAGTACGGCGCGGGCGCCGTCTTGCGGTCGCTCAGTTGCAGCAACTTCGCGGGACGGGCGAACACGTGGTTGGGCGCACGTCTCGTGTCGTCGAGCCGATAGGTGCCGGCCGGCACTCGCAGGGTGCCCAGGTCGTCCAGGTCCGCGGCGCGATCGACGTAGTCGAGGACCCAGCGGTCGGCCATCGTGTCCGCGATGATGCCGTGAGTCGGGCCGATCAGCGCCGCGTCCATCGGCCGCAGTGACCGCACCGGCCCGGCCTGAGCCGGCAGCCTGGAATGGAAGATCGCGGCGAGCCGGGTGGTGCCGCCGGTGATCGGTTCGACGAAGACCAGATCGGCGTCGCCCAGTCCACGCTGCGGGTGCGCATCGGGCGTGTTGGAGATCTTCACCGTGACCGCCGGCCGGTTCAGCGCCTCCGCGGTCAGGACGCCGGTGAGTGGCGCACGGCCGGCCATACCGACCGGACCGTCCCCGGCCGGTGCTGACGGTGTCGGTGCCGGGGACGAGGACGGTGATCCTGACTCGTCGTCACCCCACCAGGTGGAGGCGCCGATCGCAGCGACCAGCGCAACCACCAGTACGGCGGCAGCGACCAGGCGCCCTCGACGGCTCAGGAGCCGATCCATGCTGCGGCGAATACGGTTCATGCTCCGAGGATCCTGGCCCGCGCTCTGGCAGGGCACGGCCCAAAGCCACTTCGAGGTCGCCCAACGGACCAGGAAGGACCAGACTTTCGGCCCTGCTGACCAGCGCCTGTCCACCGGTTGGTGTCCCGTCGGCGGTACCGTCAATCCATGCAGTTCGACCGCTACACCGTCATCCTGTTGACGCTGCGCGCCGACGCACCTGTGATGACGGACGAGGAAGCCGCCGACCTCCAGAACCGGCACCTGGCCCACGGCGCCGGCCTCCGCGACCGTGGCCTGGTGCTCGCTCGCGGTCCGCTGACCGATCAGGACGACGAGCGCTACCGCGGCTTCTCCATCTGGTCCGTCGACCAGGAGACCGCCCGCCGGCACGCCGAAGCCGATCCCGCCGTCCAGGCCGGCCGCCTCGCCGTCGAGGTGATGACCTGGATGATGCCCGCCGGCAACCTCCACTTCAGCGACGTACCGTCGCCTAGGTCGGTCGCCGAGGCCACCGCCGACTGATCGCCGTGCAATGCTCGTGAAACGTGTAGTGGGCACGATGGGCCGAACAGAGTCCAGCACGCGGGGAGCACCGGTCGATGAGCATCGAAGAGAACAAGGCCCTGGTCCGTCGTTTCATGGAAGAGGGCCTGGCCGGCAACCCCGACGTGTTCGACGAGATCTGCTGCGCATGCAACCCGACCAGCGGTGGAGCGAGCTGCATGCGATCGCGGAGGGAGACCTCGTGGTCCAGCGCTCCTACTTGCGCAGGATCTGCACCACCGCCTCGGTGAGTGTGGGGAGTGCGGCGGCGACCGGGGCGGACAACTCGGTGCCGAGTGAGGTGTCGGCTGCTTCGACCGCGTAGACGATCAGGCGGTGGGGCAGTCGGTCCAGCGCTCTTGCGAGGCGTAAGGCGTCGGGGATGCCGAGGCTGTGGGAGCCTGCGGAGTGCGAGTGGGTGCCGAGTGCCTTGGTGCCATCGGGTTGCTGGAGGCAGACCTCGGTCTGGTGGATCTCGCCAGGTGACGACGGTTCGCACAGTACGGCGTCGACGACCACCGCGAGCGATGCGCCGGCCCAATCCTCGATCAGCCTGACCGGTTCGCCGTCGGACCTGATCAGCGACACACCGGGCAGCCAGCGGTCCTCGAGCGCAGCGATCAGGGCTGGCCCGATACCGTCATCGCGGCGGTACTCGTTTCCGACACCGATCACCACCGCCCTCGTCACTGCCGCTCCATCGTCAGTTCCAGGAAGTGTGTCGAGCAGGAGATGCAGGGGTCGTAGTTGCGGATCGCCCGCTCGCACAAGCCGGTCAGCGGCTCGTCCGCGAGGTCGAGGTTGGCCGCGACCAGCCGCCGGAGGTCGTCCTCGATCGCGGCCTGGTTCTGCGAGGTCGGCGGGACGATCGTCGCCGACCGCACCAGGCCGTCGGCACCGATGCCGTACCGGTGATAGAGCAACCCCCGCGGCGCTTCGCTGACACCGTGCCCGACGCCGTCCCTCGCCGGTACGACCTCGTGTGGCGGTTCCGGCGGCTCGTACTCGTCGATCAGCCGCAGCGCCTCCTCGACCGCGTAGACGGTCTCGACAGCGCGGACGACGATGCTCCGGAAGGGATTCCGGCACTCGTCGCCGAGGCCCGCCTCGGCAGCCAGCTCGCGGGCCAACGGCGACAGGTGTTCGTGGTTCAAGGTGTAGCGGGCCAGTGGTCCGGTGAGGTACGGACGCCCGTCGAGCCGGGCGTGCAGCGCGGTCGAGTGCTTGACCTGCTCCTCAACCACATGGTTGCCGAAGGCATCGACGCTGAACGCGGGGCCCGCGCTGCGGCGCAGCGTCGTACCACCCTCGATCGCGTACCGGGCCGGGTGGTGGACGGCCAGGAACTCGTGGTCCAGCTCGAGCTGCGGGAAGTCGAATCCGGCCACCCAGCGCACGGTGGCGATCGCCGCGTCGAGAGCAGGTCGGAGCTGGGCGGCGAGCCGGTCGAGCTGATCGCGGCCCGGGGCCGAGTAGAAGCCGCCGACGCGGACGTTGACCGGATGGATCGCCCGGCCGCCGACCAGTTCCAGGATGGCGTTGCCCGCCTTCTTCAACGCCAGCCCGCGCTCGACGAGGTCGCGGTGGGCGGTCGCCAGGGCGACCGCGTCCGGATACCCGAGGAAGTCCGGCGCGTGCAGCAGGTAGATGTGCAGCGTGTGGCTGGAGATCCATTCACCGCAGTACAGCAAGCGGCGCAGGTCGCCGATCGGGCCGCCGATACGTACTCCGCAGGCGTCCTCGATCGCCGTGCAAGCGCTGGTCTGATACGCGACCGGGCAGATGCCGCAGATCCGCGCCGTGATGTCGGGTGGCTCGGTGTAGCGCCGCCCGCGCAGCAGCGCCTCGAAGAACCGCGGCGGCTCGTAGATCCGCAGCTCCGCCCGCTCGACCTCCCCGTCGCGCACCTTGATGTGGAGCGCTCCCTCCCCCTCCACGCGGGCCAGCGAACTGACCTGCAACTGCCGAGCCCGGTGACTCATGACGACCAGCCGCCGCTCGCCGCGTTGAACGTGAGGAACACCCGGTCGACATCGGCTTCGGTCATCCCGGTCTCCCGCAGACGCGGGACCAGGGCCGCCACGTTCGGCTTGGTCATCGGCCCGAAACACCCGAAGCAGCCGCGCCGGTACGCCGGGCACAGCGCCCCGCAGCCGGCATGGGTGACCGGCCCGAGGCACGGCGTACCGTCCGCGACCATGACGCAGGTCAGGCCTCGCCGCTTGCACTCGGTGCAGACCGACGTGTCCGGCAGATCCGGCTTGCGCCCGGCCAGGAAGGCGGTCAGTACCTCCAGCAACTGCCGGCGATCGATCGGGCAGCCGCGGAGTTCGAAGTCGACCCGCACATGGTCCGCGACCGGCGTCGAGGTCGCCAGCGTCTCGATGTAGTCCGGCCGCGCGTAGACGACCGAGGCGAACTCGGCGACGTCCCCGAAGTTCCGCAACGCCTGGATCCCGCCGGCGGTGGCACAGGCCCCGATCGCGACCAGCACCTTCGACTCGGCACGGATCCGGCGGATCCGCTCCGCGTCGGCCGCGGTGGTGATCGAGCCCTCGACCAGCGCCACGTCGTACGGTCCGGGGAGCACGGTGCTCGACGCCTCCAGGAAGTGGGCGATCCGCACCTGTCCGGCCAGCGTGAGCAGCTCGTCCTCGCAGTCCAGCACGGTGAGCTGGCAACCGTCACACGAGGCGAGCTTGAAGATCGCGAGCGTCGGAGTGTCCATCATGAGCGAGGACACCAGCCCGGAGCGGGGTGCCGCCAGGGACCGGGGTCCACTGCCGCCAGGACCTTCGGCCCTGGGGCCGCCCGGGCGGACGTTGGCATCATCGCGCTCATGAGCCAGGCGATCATCGACGGCCTCGACGAATTGGTCGGCCTACTGATCAGTGACGGATACCAGGTCATCGGACCGACGGTGTCCGGCAGCGCCATCGTGCTCGCCGAGCTGACCGGCGCCGCCCAGCTGCCGGCCGGCTGGGGCGTCGAGACCGGTCCGGGCCACTACCGGTTGCGGCGGCGCGACGACGACGCCATGTTCGGTCATTCAGCCGGGCCCCAGTCCTGGAAGACGTTCCTGCACCCCGCGCGCCGCAAGCTGTGGTCGGCCACCGCGGACGGCTCGTACGAGGCTGCTGACGAGGAGCGTCCGCGCTATGCGTTCCTCGGAGTACGCGGGTGCGACCTGGCGGCCATCACGAAGCTTCGCGACGTCCTCACCGGCGGCAGCCACCCGGACGGGAACTTCGCGGCCCGGCACCAATCGTTGTTCGTCGTCGCGGTGAACTGCACCGAACCCGGCGAGGTCTGCTTCTGTGCCTCGATGGGCACCGGACCGGCGGCCGGGCCGGGAGCGGATCTGACACTGACCGAGCTGACTCCCACCGACGGCCACCGGTTCCTGGCCGATGCCGGCACCGAAGCCGGTCGCAGCATGCTCGGGCGGCTCGGTCATCGTGACGCCACCGAGGACGAGGCCGGCGGCGCCTACGCGGCGGTCGAGGCCGCGGCGGATCGGATGGGCCGTGCGATGCCGGAGGTGGACCTGCGCGCCCTGCTGGCCGGCAGCCGCGAGTCCCAGCACTGGGAGGATGTCGCGGATCGCTGCCTGACGTGCGGCAACTGCACCATGGTCTGTCCTACCTGTTTCTGCACGACCACCGAGGATGTCACCGATCTCACCGGTGATCATGCCGAACGCTGGCAGCGCTGGTCATCATGTTTCGAGCTCGACTTCTCGTCCGTCCATGGCGGCAGCGTCCGCAGCTCGGGCGAGAGCCGCTACCGGCACTGGCTCACTCACAAGCTGGGCACCTGGCACGACCAGTTCGGCGCCTCCGGCTGCGTCGGCTGTGGTCGCTGCATCGCTTGGTGCCCGGTCGGAATCGACCTCACCGAAGAGGTGGGCAGGCTCGCTGGTGAAGCCGCCCATGGCTGATCCGGAGGTGTTCGGCGAGCTGGACGCCAGCGAACTGGAGGCATTGCTCAGCATCGCCGACGACGTCTCGTACGAGGACGGCGACAGACTTTTCGATGAGGGTGGGGAGGCCGGGCACTGCTGGCTGATCCGGCATGGCCGGGTCGCACTCGACACGGCAGTGCCCGGCCGCGGCCTGGTGGTCATCCAGACTCTGGGTCCTGGCGATCTCCTCGGCTGGTCGTGGCTTGTACCGCCGTACCGCTGGCACTTCGGCGCATTGGCGGTCGGCACTGTCGAGGCCACCTCGTTCGACGCGGAACGAATGAGAGCGCTGGCCGAACAGGATCCCCGGCTCGGCTATGCGCTCACCAAGCAGCTGCTGGCGATCGCGCTCGACCGGCTACAGTCCACCCGGGCACGGCTACTGGATCTTTACGGCAATGGCGCTCGTGACTGAACCGATGCTGCCGGTCCGGTACCGGGTGATCGACCGGACCATCGAGACCCGCGACTCGGCCACTGTCCGGCTGGAGCCGATGGAGCAGCCCCTGCCGCGGTTCGCGCCGGGCCAGTTCGCCATGCTCTACGCCTTCGGCATCGGGGAGGTACCGATCTCTGTCAGCGGTATCGGTGAAGACGGCACTTTGGTCCACACCATCCGATCCGTCGGTGCGGTCAGCCGGGCCTTGTTCGATGCCCGGCCGGGAACCGTACTCGGAGTCCGCGGTCCGTTCGGTACGACCTGGACGCTCGCCGGCGCCGAGGGGGACGACCTCGTCCTGGTGGCCGGTGGCATCGGCCTGGCCCCACTGCGTCCGCTGCTGCTGGCCGCGCTGGCCCGGCGGTCGGCGTACCGAAAGGTCGTGCTGGTGGCCGGCGCGCGTACACCGCAAGAGTTCCTGTACCGCTCCGAGCTGGATCGTTGGACGGCACGCGAGGACCTTGAAGTCGAGCTCACCGTGGACAGCCCGTCCAGCGGTTGGCACGGCGCCGTCGGGTTCGTCACCGAGCCGCTGTCCCGGCTCCGGCTGACCGCGGACCGGACGGTCGCCTACCTCTGCGGCCCGGAGCCGATGATGCGGTTCAGCGCTCGCATCCTGCTCCACGCGCAGATTCCGGCCGAGCGGATCCACGTCTCACTCGAACGCTCGATGAAATGCGGCATCGCCTTGTGCGGACACTGTCAGCTCGGCCCGCTGCTCGTCTGCCGCGACGGCCCGGTCGTCGACTACGCCATCGCCGAACCCCTACTGGCGATCCCCGAACTGTGAGCTCTCCGCACCCGGGCACCTAGCAGGCCGACGGTTCGCTGCGGCTGCTAGGTCCGGTGAGGGGACCGATCACCTCCCGCCCGCGGCGCTGAACCGGACGGACAGGTCCACGATGATGTCGTGGACCTGTCCGTCCGGCGGTGGGTCAGCTCTCCGGCCTGCTGTCGTGGACGACCGCGACCGGGACCGTTGCGTGGTGCAGAACGCCGCGTGCCACCGAGCCGAGCATCAGCCCGGGCAGCCGGTGACGGCGGCCGCCGATCACGATCAACTGGGCGCCGGCCGACTCCGCGGTCTCGAGCAGCGCCGCCGCGGCGTGCGCCTGCACGAGTCTGCGTACCACCTTCAGGTCGGGGTACTTGTGCTGCCACTGCTCCGCGACCGTGTCCAACCGCTCGCGCGCGAGCCGCTTCCAGTCCTCCCGCACCGCTCCGGCCGTCGCGGCGTTCCAGCTGTACGGGGTGGGAACGTCCCACGCGAGCACCATCCACAGCGGCGCGGCATCGCGAACCGCCATCTCGCAGGCGAACTCCAGCGCCACGCCGTCGTCCTCGTAGCCGTCCAGACCCACGATGACCGGGGCATGGACGTGCTGCACGCGCTTCCAGCCCTCCGGTACGACGACAATCGGTCCGTCACCGTGGTTGGCGACGTACTCCGAGGTCGAACCGATCAGCAGCCGGGCGAATCCGCCGACCCCTCGACGGCCCACCACGGTCAGTCCAGCGTCCGTGCTGAGCTCGGCCAGCCGCTTGTCCGGCGCACCGACCACGACGTCTGCGGCCAGGTCCAGTGACCGGTCGGCGGCCACGAGGTACTCCTCGACCTCGTCGGCCAGCCGGTTGTCGGCCTCGGGGATCACGGCCGGAATGATGACCTGCCCCTCGATCCTGACCGGCGCCGCATAGGCGTGCCGCGTCCGCTCGTCCGCCACGTGTACCGCCCGAAGCGGCACACGACGCCGCACAGCCTCGTGAACCGCCCAGTCCAGTGCTCCGGAGCGACGCCAGGCAGCGTCGACTCCGACGATGATTTTGTCTGTCACGTCGATCAGCTCCTACCTGTTCTCCACTTCCAGCACAACGCGGCCTCCGGCCCGGCGGAAGGGACCAAAGTCCCGGGATCACCCGGTCGACGTCAGCCCTTGCGGGATGTCGTGTCACAGCGCGGCGGCGTACCCGGTCATAGCCGGTGCCGACCGTGATCTGCCGGTCCTCAGCCGCGGAGCGTGAGATGAACCCGACCCTCGAGACCGAACGACTACTGCTCAGGCCTTGGCGTGACACCGACGCTGACGATGCGCTGGGCATCTACGGCGACGAGGAGGTGACTCGTTGGCTCACCCCCGCGATGGCCTGGGTTCCGGATGTTCAGACGATGCGGGACGTCCTGCGCCGCTGGCAGACCGAGGACGTCGTACCGGCCAGTCACTGGGCCGTCGAAAGGCGCGACACCGGGCAGATCGTCGGCGGCGCGGCCCTCGTCCACCTGGCGCCGTGGAAGGACCTCGAGATCGCGTGGCACCTCGGCCGCCGGAGCTGGGGACACGGCTACGCCACCGAGGCCGGCAACGCGCTGACCCGGTGGGCGATGCACCGCGGCGGTGTCGACGAGGTCTTCGCGCTGATCGGACCGGACAACACCCGCGCCGCGGCGACGGCCCAGCGGATCGGGATGGAGTGGCTCGGCGAGACCGACGACTACCACCACCGGCGACTCGAGCTGTACCGCGTACGGCACCAAGACCTCACGTACTGCGACTACGACACCGAAGTAACCGAACAGGAGAATCGATGAGCACCGACGAACAGCAGATCGCCACCTCCGTCCTGGTGATCGGCACCGGCGGCGGCGGACTGCGGGCGGCGATCGAGCTGGCCGAACAAGGTGTCGAAGTACTTGCCCTGGGCAAGCGTCCACGGTCCGACGCGCACACCTCGCTCGCGGCCGGTGGGATCAACGCGGCGCTGGCCACGATGGACCCGGACGACACCTGGCAACAGCACGCTGCCGACACCCTGCAGGAGAGCTACCTGCTGGCGAACCCGGTCACGGTCCGGATCGTCGCCGAGAACGCGGCCCGCGGGATCGCCGATCTGGAGAGCTACGGCATGCCGTTCGCCCGCGAGGCCGACGGGCGGATCTCGCAGCGGTTCTTCGGCGCGCACACGTACCGGCGGACCGCGTTCGCCGGCGACTACACCGGCCTGGAGATCCAGCGGACGCTGATCAACCGGGCCGTCCAGCTCGGCGTACCGATCCTCGACACCGTGTACGTGACCCGCATCCTGGTCCGCGACAACACCGTCTTCGGGGCTTACGGATTCGACCTGACGACCGGTCGCCGCTATGTCATCCACGCCGACGCGGTGATTCTGGCGGCCGGCGGTCATACCCGGATCTGGCGCCGTACGTCGTCGCGCCGCGACGAGAACACCGGCGACTCGTTCCGCCTCGCCCTGCTGGCCGGCGGCCGGATCCGTGACCCCGAGCTGGTCCAGTTCCACCCGTCCGGGCTGATCGAGCCCGAGAACGCGGCCGGCACGCTCGTCTCCGAGGCCGCCCGCGGCGAGGGCGGGCAGCTGCGGAACGCGCTCGGTGAACGGTTCATGACGCGCTACGACCCCGAGCGGATGGAGCTGTCGACGCGGGACCGGGTCGCGCTGGCGGCGTACACGGAGATCAAGGAAGGTCGCGGTACGCCGAACGGCGGCGTCTGGCTCGACGTGTCGCATCTCCCCCGCGAGACGATCATGCGCCGGCTCCCCCGCGTCTACCAGACACTGCTCGAACTCCAGATGCTCGACGTCACCAAGCAGCCGATCGAGATCGCCCCGACCGCGCACTACTCGATGGGCGGCGTGTGGGTCCGGCCCGAGGACCACGGCACCGGCGTCGACGGCCTCTATGCGATCGGCGAAGCGGCCAGCGGCTTGCACGGCGCGAACCGGCTCGGCGGCAACTCCCTGATCGAGTTACTGGTGTTCGGCCGGATCGTCGGCGAGGAGGCAGCGAAGTACTCGATCGGCCGGCAGTCCCAGCAACGCTCCGCGGAGGCCGTCGCCGAGGCACGGGCAGAAGTCGATGCGCTGCTGGCAGACACCGGCCAGGAGAACGTCCGCGCCCTCCAACGAGCGCTGCGCGACACCATGACGTCGCGAGCGGGCGTAGTACGAGACGAGGCCGGCCTCCAGGCGGGACTGGCCGAGCTGACCGAGATCGAGGAGCGGATGACCCACCTGGGCGTCCACCCCGACATCGCCGGCTTCCAGGACCTCGCCCACGCCTTCGACCTCAAAGCCTCCGCCCTCGCCGCCCGGGCAACCCTCGACGCGGCCCTGGTGCGCCGCGAAACCCGCGGCTGCCACAACCGCTCGGACTACCCCGGCCTCGACGAGTCCCTCCGGGTCAACCTCGTCTGGTCCGGCCCCGGCAAGGTCGAGCCCGAAGACATCCCCCCGATCCCCGACGAGTTCAGCGCGCTCATGCGCCACGTCTCCAGCGACGGCAAGTTGGTCGAGTGACACCGAAAGGACGGAAACCACCATGAAGAAGCACTTTCTCGAGGCCGCGGCGCAGGAGTTCGCGGATGCGACGGCGAAGCCGCCGTTCCTGTACGAGCTCGGGCCGGACGGCGCGCGCAAGGTTCTCGACGATGTCCAGGCGGCGCCGATCGCCAAGCTCGACGTCGCCGAGAAGTGGATCACCGTCCCGGCGGAGGCCGGCGACGTAAAGGTCCGGATCGTGAAGCCGGTCGATGCGGCCGGGATGCTGCCGACCGTGCTGTACATGCACGGCGGCGGCTGGGTGCTGGGCAACGCGGGCACGCATGACCGGCTCGTGCGGGAGCTGGCGGTCGGGGCGCGGGCGGCGGTCGTGTTCGTGGAGTACGACCGGTCGCCGGAGGCGCAGTACCCGGTTGCCATCGAGCAGGGCTACGCGACGGCGCAGTGGATCACCAAGAACGGTTCGGACGAGGGCCTCGACGCAACCCGGCTGGCGGTGGCCGGTGATTCGGTCGGTGGCAACATGACGGCCGCCTTGACGTTGCTCGCCAAGGATCGTGGGGACGTCACGTTCGTCCACCAATCGATGTACTACCCGGTGACCGATGCCGGTCAGGACACCGACAGTTACCGCGAGTTCGCCGACGGACCGTTCCTGACCGCGAAGGGGATGGCGTGGTTCTGGGACTGCTACCTACCCGACGTCACCAAGCGCACCGAGATCACCGCCTCGCCGCTGCGGGCCGGCCTCGACCAGCTCGCCGGCCTGCCCGAGGCATTCGTGATCGTCGACGAGAACGACGTACTCCGGGACGAGGGCGAAGCCTACGCGCGCCGGCTGACCGAGGCCGGCGTACGCACCACCTCGCTGCGCTACAACGGCATCCTCCACGACTTCATGATGGTCAACCCGCTCCGTGACACGGCCGCCACCACAGGTGCGGTCGAGCAGGCGATCCACGTACTCCGCAAGGCGCTCGGCACCGACTGAGCCGTCCCGACCACGTAGTCCGGGCGGTACGTGGTGGACCGCAACCACGCGTTCACCACGTGCTTCCCGGGACGCGGTCCACGCGGTCGGCATCGCACTGTGAAAGCAGGAGCAGCCGAAGCGACCGGGAGGCCGGGACCATGAACCTCGACAGGGCGGAACAGAGCTGGGACGACGAGGCCGTCGCGATCTTCGTCCGGGTCCGGCCCCGGCTGCTGGCGATCGCGCACCGCTATCTCCCCGGTACGAACGAGGCCGAGGACATCGTCCAGGAGACCTGGCTCCGCTGGCAGCACACGGACCGTACGGCGGTCCTCGACCCGCAGGCGCTGCTGGCGACGATGACCACCCGGCTCGCCATCAACGTCACCCAGTCCGCCCGGCGCCGCCGTGAGTCCCCGAGGCCCTCCCTCGCCTCCGAGCAGGCCGACCCCGGCAATGACCCCGCGACGAGCGCCGAACATCGCGACGCGCTCGGGCAAGCCGTGCTGATCATCCTGGAGTGCCTGACCCCACGGGAGCGCGCAGCCTTCGTCCTGCGGGAGGCGTTCGACTACCCCTACCCGGAGCTCTCGGAGTTCCTCCACCTCGGTGCGGCCAACACCAGGCAACTGGTCTGCCGGTCCCGTCAGCGGATCGGCGCGGGCCGGCGTACGACCGTGAGCACCGCCGCCCAGGAGCGCTTCCTGCAGGGGTTTCTCAACGCGGCCCGGGCCGGCGACCTCGACGACCTCGAAGAGTTGCTGGCCGCCGATCTCGCTGCTTGAGCCATTTCGTTGCCGCGGGCGCGGACCATGATTAGGCTCTTGGGTTGGACGGTGGCGATGAGGATCCGGGACCAGAGCCTTCAGCTGGAAGGCCGGCGGCGTGAGTGTGAGGCTCTCGATCGGCTGGTAGCCGATCTGGGGGCCGGGCACAGCTCTGCCCTGGTACTCCGCGGCGAAGCCGGCATCGGCAAGACCGCCCTGCTGGACTACCTCGAGGCGAACGCGCCATCCTGCCGGGTAGCGCGAGCAGCGGGCGTCGAGTCCGAGATGGAGCTTGCCTTCGGAGGCCTGCATCAACTCTGTACGCGGCTGCCGGACCGACTGTCCGATCCCCGGCACGAGGCCCTGAGCACGGCGTTCGGTCTGTCCACCGGGACACCACCGGATCGGTTCCAGGTCGGGCTGGCGATGCTGAACCTGCTGGCCGACGTCGCCGAGGACGCGCCGCTGATCTGCCTGATCGACGACGCCCAATGGCTCGACCGGATGTCCGCGCAGACCCTCGCCTTCGTCGCCCGCCGCCTGCTCGCCGAGCGGGTCGCCCTCGTCTTCGCGATCCGCGAGCACGGTGACGCGAACGAGCTGACCGGTCTGCCCGAACTCCTCGTGACCGGACTCGGCTATGACGATGCCCGCGCGCTACTGGACACCACTGTCACAAGGGTCCTGGACGAACGCGTCAGGGACCGGTTCGTCGCCGAGACGCGCGGCAACCCGCTGGCCTTGATCGAGCTCCCCCGCAGCCTGCCGGCCGGCCGGCTGACATCCGGTTTCGGCCGGACCGGACCTGACGGACTGGCCGGCAAGCTCGAGCAGGGCTTCCTGCTGCGCTTCGACGCGCTGCCCGCCGACGCCGGCCTGCTGCTGTTGATCGCCGCCGCCGAGCCGGTCGGCGATCCTGCCCTCCTGTGGCGTGCCGCCGAGCGGCTCGGGATCGGCGCCGAGGCTGCCGCCGATGCCCAGACGGCCGGCTTGATCGACATCGGCTCCCGGGTCCGGTTCCGGCATCCCCTCATCCGTTCGGCCGTGTACCGGGCGGGCTCGGCGGCGGATCTGCGCGCCGTGCACAGCGCCCTCGCCGGTGCCACCGACGCGAGTCTCGATCCGGATCGCCGGGCCTGGCATCGGGCCTACGCGACCGTGGGCCTCGACGAGGAGGTGGCCGCCGAACTGGAGAGCGCGGCGGCTCGGGCCCAGGCCCGTGGCGGCGTCGGGACCGCGGCGGCCTTCCTCCAGCGAGCCACGGAGCTGACACCCGATCCGGGACGCCGGGCCGAGCGGGCACTGGCTGCCGCCGGCGCCAAGTTCGAGGCCGGTGAGCCGGACGCGGCGTACGACCTCCTCTCCGCCGCGGAGATCGGCCCGGTCGACGACCTCCACCGCGCACGCCTCGCCCGGCTGCGGGCCCAGATCAGCTTCGCCCACCGACGCGGCAGGGAGGCCGGTGCATTGCTGCTCGACGCGGCGAACCGGCTCGATGCCCTCCACGATCCGATGGCGCGTGAGGCGTACCTCGAAGCGCTCGGCGCCGCGGTCTTCGCGGGCCGGCTCGGGAGCCACCGCAACGTCCAGAAGGCTGCCGAGGCCGCTCGGGCGGCTCACCCCACGCCCCGGCCGGCCGGGGCCATGGATCTGCTCCTGGACGGGGTCGCGTCCCGGTTCACGGACGGCTACACGGTCGCCGTACCTTCGCTGAGGAGGGCACTCCAGGCGTTCCGACAGGCCGCCGAGCGCGGCGAGGACAAGGTCGTGCAGTGGCTGTGGCGAGGTTGCCCGGTCGCTCCGGAACTCTGGGACGACGAGGCCTGGCACGAGCTGACCGACCGCGGCGTCGAACTGGCCCGCGGCCAAGGCGCGCTCGGCGTGCTTCCCGGCGCGCTGACCTATCGCGCCGTCGTCCATCTGCATGCGGGCGAGTTCGGCGCCGCGGCCATGCTGCTCACCGAATCGGACGCCCTCGCTTCGGCGACCGGCACCACGCCGTTGCGGGACGGCCGCCTGATGCTCGCCGCGTGGCGCGGCGAGGAACGCGCGGCCGCCAGGCTGATCGATGCCGCCGTGCAGGACGCGGTGGCGCGGGGTGAGGGCCGCGCTCTCGGGCTCGCCCGGCACGCGGCCGCCGTGCTCTACAACGGCCTCGGTCGCTACGAGGCGGCCCTCGATGCGGCCCGCAAAGCCTGTGAGCAGGAGGACCTGGGCTTCTTCGCCTGGTCGCTCGCCGAAGCCGTCGAGGCCGCCGCACGGAGCGACACCGGCGCGTCGGACGCCCTGAGTCAGCTCGAGGAACGTGCCCGCGCGGCCGGTACGGACTGGGGCCTGGGCATCTGGGCACGCTCTGCCGCACTTGTTGCCGAGGGCAATGATGCCGACGCCCTGCACCGCGAGGCGATCGAGCGTCTCGGACGCACCAGAATGGTCGTCCACCTCGCCCGGGCGCAGCTGCTGTACGGCGAATGGCTGCGGCGCGAGAACCGGCGACACGATGCACGGATCCAGCTTCGGCTCGCGCACGACAGCCTGAGCCGGATGGGTGCCAGGGCCTTCGCCGATCGGGCCCGCCAGGAACTGGCTGCCACCGGCGAGACGACCAGGCGACAGGTTGCCCACACCGGCGAGTTGCTCACCGCGAAGGAAGCGCAGATCGCCCGGCTCGCCGCGGACGGTCTCACCAATCACGAGATCGGCGGCCGGCTGTTCCTCAGCCCGCACACCGTGGACTGGCATCTCCGCAAGGTGTTCAGCAAGCTCGCCGTCACCTCACGCAAGCAGCTCGACCCGGCCTTGATCGACGCCATCAGTCCGGTGACCGCCGGATGAGCCACCATGCGTGAGGAACTGTTCGGGCGGCTGGCCGAGCGCCAGACTCTCGACGATCTCCTGGCGGACGCCCGCGGCGGGCGCAGCGCGGTCCTGGTGCTGCGTGGAGAGGCCGGGATCGGCAAGACCGAACTACTGAAATACCTGGTGGGGCGATCGACCGGGTGCCGCACCGTCAGAGTCACCGGAGTGCAGGCCGAGATCGAGCTCTCGTACGCCGGACTGCACCAACTCTGCGCTCCCCTGCTCGGCGGTCTCGATCGCCTCCCCGGACCGCAACGCGGTGCGCTCTCCGCGGCGTTCGGGCTGCGTGGCGGCGAAGCACCCGATCGCTTCCTCGTCGGGCTGGCCGCTCTCAGCCTGCTGGCGAACGCCGCCGGCAATCAGCCGGTGGTCTGCGTGGTCGACGACGCGCAGTGGCTCGACCAGGTGTCGGCGCAGACCCTCGGCTTCGTCGCTCGGCGGTTGCTCGCCGAATCGATCCTGCTCGTCTTCGCCGTCCGGGAGCCCAGTCCGGACGAGACCTTCGATGGCCTGCCCGAGCTCCACCTCACAGGGCTCACCGAGAGCGATTCCCGGGCGTTGCTGGAGTCGGCCGTCGCCGGCCCTCTCGACGAGCGCGTGCGGGACCGCATCGTGGCTGAGACCCGCGGCAACCCGCTGGCGCTACTGGAGTTGCCCCATGAGCTGAGCAACGCGGAGCTGGCGGGTGGCTTCGTACTTCCCGATGCGCGGCCCTTGTCGAGCCAGCTCGAGCACGGCTTCCTCCGCCGGGTGCAAGCGCTTCCGGCGGAGACGCAACGCCTACTCTTCACCGCGGCCGCCGAGCCGTTCGGTGACCTCCCGCTGGTACGGCGTGCGGCCGAGCGCCTCGGGATCTCCGTGGACGCCGCCGTATCGCAGGCCGAGGCCTCGGGCTTGATCGCCCTCGACGGCCGGCTGCGCTTCCGGCATCCGTTGGTGCGTTCGGCGGCGTATCGCGCCGCGGAGACGGAAGATCGGCGCGAGGTCCACCAGGCGCTGGCCGACGCGACGGACGCGCGGGTCGATCCGGATCGCCGGGCGTGGCATCTGGCGCGGGCGGCGTCGGGGCCTGACGAGTCGGTGGCGGCTGAGCTGGAGCAGTCGGCGGACCGGGCACGGGCTCGCGGCGGAGTCGCGGCTGCGGCCGCATTCCTGGAGAGGGCCGCAGGGCTGACTCCAGAACCCGTACGCCGGGCAGCCAGGACGCTGGCGGCGGCACTTGCGAAGTACCAGGCAGGTGCGTTCAGCGCGGCGCTCGAGTTGGCGGATGCGGCGGAGTTGGGGCCGCTTGACGAGCTCGGCGCGGCGAAGGTGACGCTCCTGCGCGGGGAGATCAGGTCCATCTCCACGAGTAGCAGCGCGGGTCTTCCGTTGCTACTCGACGCAGCCAAACGGCTTGAGCAGCTCGACGCGGGACTTGCCCGTGCGACCTATCGCGATGCGCTGCACGCGGGCATCAACGCCGACGGGCTGACTGGCAGTGACACCGTCGCGGTCGCCACGGCAGTGCTGGCCGCGCCGAGACCTGCCGTGCCGGCGCCCGGGGAGCTTCTCCTGGATGGTGTGGCGACGGCGGCGACGCAGGGGTATTCGGCCGGCGTACCGATGCTGCAGGAGGCGCTTGCTGCTTTCCGCGCCGGTGAAGTCCCGGCTGAGGAAGCCCTCGGCTGGCTACCGCTGGCCGCCCGGATGGCGGGAGACACCTGGGACTCGACCGGCTGGACCGTGCTGACCACTTCACTCGCCGAGCTGGCCCGCGAAACCGGGGCGCTGTCCGTACTACCGCTCGCACTCCTGCTCCAGGTGCCCAACCGGGCCTTCGCGGGCGAGCTCGACGCCGCCGAGTCCCTTGCCGCACAGGTGGTGGCCGTTGGGGAGGCGACCGGCGCGGGGTTCCTGGGGCCATACGGTTCACTGTTCGTCGAACCGTTCAGGGGACGGGAGGCAGCCACACAGCGTGCGATGGACACGCTCAACCAGACAGTCCGCACCCGCGGGCAGCCGAAGGTCGAGCAGGACACCCTGTGGGCGGCGGCGGTGCTCTACAACGGCCTCGGCCGGTACGACGAAGCGCAACCGGCGGCCAGACGCGCGAGCGCGGACCCGGACGGCCTCGGCCTGTCCGTCAAGGCGGTACCGGAGTTCGTCGAGGCGTCGGCACGACTCGGACGGCCGGGCGATGCGCTCGACGCCGTACGGAAGCTCGGCGAGATGGCCGAGGCGACGGGGACCGACTGGGCGCTCGGTACGGCGGCTTATGTGCGGGCGCTGGTCAGCGAACAGGCCGACGATCTGTACCGCGAGGCGATCGAGCGGCTCGGTCGCACGGAGATGCGGATGGACTTCGCGCGAGCCCGGTTGTGTTACGGCGAATGGCTGCGGCGGGAGAACCGGCGGACGGACGCCCGGGCAGAACTGGGTGCCGCCCACGAGCTGTTGAGCGGGTTCGGCGCGGCGGGTTTCGCCGAACGCGCTCGCCGGGAACTGCTGGCGACGGGTGCGACCGTCCGTCGACGGACACAGACCTCGTACGAGTCGCTCACCCCGCAGGAGGAGCAGATCGCCAGGCTGGCCGGCGACGGGCTGACGAACGCCGAGATCGGTGCCCGGTTGTTCGTCAGCCCGCATACGGTCGACTGGCATCTGCGCAAGGTGTTCTCGAAGCTCGGCATCAGTTCGCGGCGGCAGCTTCGCAGTACCCTCTCGACGCCTGCCTAGTGGACGGACCGGGCCGCCTTCTCGATCACCCGGGTGGTGGTCTTGGCGTCGGAGATCAGGCCGAGGTGACCCTCGTCGAACTCGGTGACGTCGGAGCCGGCCCGCTTGGCCATCGTGCGCTGGACCGTCGGCGGGATGATCTTGTCGCCGGTGCCGATCAGGTACCAGGACGGGATGCTGCGCCAGGCCGGGGTGGCGGACTGATCGGCCAGGCCGCCGAACGCTCCCGGTCGCTGGGTCGCGTAGACCATGGCCTTCTCGTCGTTGTCCAGGCCGGTGGCGAACGACGTGAAGACGGTCGACCTCTTGAGGAACAGGTCAGTGGTCGGCGTGGGCGGACCGGCCGGTACGAAGTCGAACACTGTCGTCGGATCGGCCACCGAGAGCGCGGAGTCCGGCCCGGCCATCTGCAGCGCGGTCTCGCCTTCGTCCAGGGCGAACGCGTTGACGTAGACGAGCGCCTTGACGTTCGGCAGTCCGGTGGCCGCGTTCGTCACCACGGCGCCGCCGTAGGAGTGCCCGACGAGGACAACGGGACCCGGGATCGTCTGTACGAAGGCCCGCACCGACGCGGCGTCGCCCGCGAGCGAGCGCAACGGGTTCGGGATGGCGCGGACCGGGTATCCGTCGTCGAGCAGCTGCTCGATGACACGCTGCCAGCTCGACGCATCCGCCCACGCTCCGTGTACCAGCACGATCGTCGGCTTCGGCGCACGACTGCCCTGGGCATCTGCACTCAACGACGGAGTCAAACTCGCCAACGCAAGCGCGGCAACCAGCACCGCCGCGGTCGAGATCCGCCGCCGGACCCGCCCGGTTACCTGTTCGAGGGGACTGGTCATCATCTGTCCTATTCCGTGCGAAGGACGACTCCACCAACCAGGAGCCGAAGCCGGCCACCTCCCGGCCGACTCACTCCTAAGACCGCGAACCACCCCACCTTGTGACACCTACTCCAAACCCCGCAGGAACCGCGACGACCGCCCGGCCTGGTCGACGTACCCGCGACTCCGGTAGAACACATGGGCGTCTTCCCTGCGATCCGAACTTGTGACCTCCACCCGCACACACCCATGCCCCACGGCAAACGCCTCCGCCGCGCCGACCAACTCACCGCCGACGCCACAACCACGAACCCGCTCGGAGACGACAAGGGCCACGATGCGCGCCCACGATCCGGTGCGCTCGAAGAACGGGCAGACGTGAACCGCGATCAGGCCGGCCACCTCGCCGTCGTCTTCAGCGACGTAGGCCGCACTCGCGGGATCATCAGCCCAGCTCCGGATTCGGGCCGCCGTTTCCTCAGTGCCCTCCTGCGGGTAGCCGAGCTGGTGGAGCAGGTCGTTGACGGTGGCGGCATCGCAGGTGCGCGCCTCTCGGATCAGCATGCCCTCCAGTCAAGACCGTGGGATGTTGTCGCAGCATCTCCGTTTTCAGTGCCGGGCGATGCTGAGGGCGATGGCTTCTTCGAGGGCGCTGAGGATGTAGGCAGGGACTTGCATTCCCTGGTGCCGGGCCCAGAGGAGTTCGCGTTCCACCCAGGCTCACCTGGCGCGCGATCCCGTCCAGGTCGCGGTCGAACCCGAGCGCTCGGGCGACGTCGCCGAAGGCCGCGCGTTGGTGGCGGTTGTTGACGCCGACCAGGTCGAAGGAGTGCCGGCGGAGGATCCGGGTGAGGTGGAGTTGCCAGGGGCTGAGGCCCTCCTCGCCCACGAGAGTCTCGGCCGACATGCGGTAGAAGGCGAAGTGGCCGGGTTCTTGGCGTCTGATCGGTGCGATGACGGTCTCGGCGATCGCGCGCTCCCCCATGGCGCCGAGTCCGTCGAGCAGGCGGGAGTACGCGATGACCGCCGAGCGTTCGGTGGCCGCGCCTGTCAGGTAGTACAGAAGTCTGATGACCCCGAGCATGCCGGGCAGATGCGAGAGCACCCCGATCACCCGGATCCCCGGTCGTAGGTTCGTGAGGTCGGCCGGGGCCGGCGTCATCCCGAAACCCTGCTGGACCGCATCGAGCAGCACGCCGTGCTGCAACTCCTGCGGCGACCACACGTCCTCGTAGAAGAACCGATCCGTCTCCGTCGCATCGGGCATCAGCGCCCGCAACTCCAGCACGTTCCGCTCGACCTCGAGCTCGACCCTCGTCAGGTAGTTGAAGACCCCGCCGTACTTCCGGCGAACCCGCTCAGGATCGAGGATCGTCAGATCCGCCGCCCCGGGCGACAACGGCGGATGGTCCGCCGCGAACGTCTCGACAAACTGCCGGAGCCCATCGCGAGTAGCGCGTCTGGGCCCCGGCCGAATCTGTACCTGGCTCATACCTCCTAAGACCGAACCACTGCCCGGCCTGTGACATCACCCATCCCGGCTAGTCGTTGCAGGCCACCGGGTCGTCGAAGTGGCCGGGGGTGCCCGGGTAGGCGCTGCCGGTGCCGTGGCCGTGGTCCTGGTTGTAGGTCAGGGCCAGTTCCCGGTACGCCGAGGTACCGGAGGTGGTCGCGTCCGTGGCGGCCCGACCGGCGCCCGATCCCCAGGCGAGCGACTGGAGGAAGTTCTGCATCGCCGGTGAGTGCTGCCGGACGTCGTTGAACCCTCCGTACGCCGCGTTGCAATGGCTGAACAGGTTGTATGCACCGTTCCAGTCGATCAGCCGGTCGCCCGGGTTGGGCCCGTTCTCCGCCCGGTCGGCCTGCATGACGTCACGGTCCCAGCCGCCGTAGATCCAGTCCGTGCCCTGGTGGTGCTGGTTGTTGGTCAGCGTCTCGGGCGCGGCCGTGTCGTCGGCCTTGCCGGTCAGCTGGAACCACTCGCACGGGTCGACGGTGACGCCGGCCGTGGTGACCGGCCAGGCACCCGGCGCGCAGTTGCCCGGGTACGTACCGCGCGGGTTGAAGTCGAGGATGTCCGACCCGAGCACATCCTGCTTGGCCGGATCCGACTCGCCCACGCCTCCGAAGGTGTGGTCGACGAACCGGTCGTTCGTCCCCCGCGACTCCGCCTTGAAGACCCCACCGACCAGACAGTCCGGCGTGGCCGCGTCGAGGACCGGGTCACAGCCCTTGCCGCCCCACAGCACGTCCTCGCCGTCGTCGCCGAAGACCTGGTCGCCGCCGCTCTGACCATTGGCCAGGTCGTCGCCGAAGCCCGCATGGATGTTGTCGGCGCCCGGTCCACCCAGCAGCCGATCCCGGCCGCCCTCGGTGATGCCGTCGTGCGGCATCTCGGCAGCTGTCGCGGCACCGATCCACTGGTCACCATCGACGTCGTGCTCCAAATCAGCCCGCCGGTCGTACAGGCCGCGCCGGAAGCCGACGTAGGTCTCGGCCGGTGGCGAGTTCGTGGAGATGCTGAACTGTGCCGGCAGGTCGCCGGTGTCCAGGTACTGGTTCACCACACCACCACGGTCACCCAGGATCGCATCCTCGCCGGCCTCACCGTTCACGGTGTCGTCGCCGAGTTCACCGTAGAGATCGTCGTCGTCCGTACCGCCGAGGATGGTGTCGTTCCCGTCCTGGCCCCAGATCCCATCGTTGCCGGCCTCGCCGTACAGGGTGTCGTTGCCGAAGGCACCGGCCGCCTCACACGTTGCCTGTACCTCCGTACAGAACCGCGTGCTCGGGTCACCGAGATCCGGGTCGTGGGTCCGGGCCACCGTGGCCCCGGCAGGCGGAGTCCCGTTCGGGTAGCGATCGGCGTAGACCCGCTCGGTCTGGCCGGTGATCGTCCGCATCAACGACCCGTTGTCACCCAGCACGACGTCATCGGCGCCGTCGGCCTCGATCGTGTCGCCCGTATCGCGGAAGCCCTTCGCCGAAGTACCGCCGATCAGGTCGTCCTGTCCGTCGGGAGCACTCGCGCCCTCGAGCAGAGCGGCCGCGCTGGGCGTCCCCGGCCAACCGGGATCGGCCAACGGGGCAACGGTTGTGAAGGGCGAATCACCCGCGAGCGAGAGATCGCCGCGCACCACGTCTGCACCGCCGTTGCCCTCGACGTAGTCGGCGTGGGCGCCACCGGAGATGAAGTCGCCACCGTCCTGACCCCAGATCGTGTCGACCCCTTCGCCGCCGGAGAGCCGGTCGGCGCCGAACCGGTCAGCCGGTCCGGGGACGAGCTTGTCGGCGCCCAGGTCGTACAGGTCGACGATCCGGGCGGCCATCGGCGTACCGGCGACCTTCGTGCCCTGCCGAACCGTCGCCCGGGTCGGTGTCTGCCCAGCTCCTGGCCGCCGGACCTGACCATTGTCACCGGTGACAACGTCGTCGCCAGGCCCGCCGAAGATCGCGTCGGCAGTGTCCAGCTGACCCACGCCCGCCGTCAGCTGGGTCGAGCTACCACCGACGAGGTCGTCGTCCGCGGCATCGCCCTCGACCCAGTCGCTCGCCTGACCACCCTCGACATAGTCGTCGTCACCGTCGCCCTTGGCCCGGTCCTCACCGCCCTGGCCGTAGAGCACGTCCTGCCCGTCGCCACCGGACATCTGGTCGTTGCCGGACGTGTTCGCGACCGGCGTCAGCCCGAGGTCGAGCAGCGAGACCGTATAACCGGATTCGAATCCGCGCTGCCTCGTCACCGGCGTGGTCGCCGCCGGATCCGTCGTCAGCCCGAGGACCGCGTTGTCACCGGCGATCAAGTCCGGACCGGCGTCGCCGAACAGCACGTCACCAGTGTCCGGCCGGCCCACACCAGCAGTAGCCTGCTCGAACGAGCCACCGGCGATCGCGTCCTCACCATCGTTGCCATGGACAACGTCCGCGGCGTTGTTGCCTTCCAGATGGTCGTTGTCGCCGTTGCCGTTCACCTGGTCAGAACCAAGACCGCCGTACGCCGTGTCGTCGCCGTCGCCGCCGAAGATCCGGTCGCCGGTTCCGGCCGCCGGAGTCGCCCCGTCGAGGTCGACCGGAACGGCCGGCGGATCGGCCGGGTTGGCCGGGTCGTCGACGGTGCCGTTGTCGCCGATCAGCCGGTCGTTGCCGGTGTCGCCGTACAGGTCGTCGTCACCGTTGTCCGTCCGGCCCGCGGCCCGGGTACCGCCGTAGACGAGGTCGTCGCCGGCTCCACCGGTCGCCCAGTCCTTGCCGTTGTTGCCCTCGATCACGTCGGCGTCCGTACCGCCGTACGCGACATCGTCACCGGCGTTGCCGAAGGCCTGATCCAGCCCGGCGTCGCCGTACAGGACGTCCGTCTCGGTACCACCCCAGAGCTGGTCGGCGTCGCCGCCACCACGCAGGGTGTCCTTGCCCTGTTGACCGCAGGCAAAGTCGTTGCCCCCGGCAAGTTCGGCCAAGTCATCGGCACCACCCGCGGAGACGGTGTCGATGCCGGCGCCGCCGAGGATGCGGTCGTTGCCGTCACCGGTGCCCGCGCTGGTGCTTTCGTCCACCGGGTCGGAGGTCACCGGCGTACCGGGCTTGCAGAGCTCGGCGTCGATGCGCTTGTCGCCGAACATCTTCGCCGGTCCGTCGCCGCCGATCAGGTGGTCGTTGCCGAGGCCACCGACCAGGGTCTTGGCGTTCGACGGCACGCCCGCGGGCAGCGGCAGCTTGGTCACCGATCTGGTGAGTCCGTACCCGTCGTTCGGTCCGTCCGTCCCACTGACCTCGGCCGGCTCGGCGATGACGTAGTCGTCACCGGGACCGCCGTACACCTCGTCCGTACCGAAGCCGCCCAGCAGGATGTCGCGCCGGCCGCCGCCGATCAGCTTGGCGGTCTGGTCACCCTGCGAGTGGCTGGTGATGTTGTCGAAGCCCTGGCTGCCCCAGACCTTGTCGCTACCGGTGCCGGTGTCGACCGTGTTCGTCGCCGGGTCGGCGCCCGTCAGGTCGACCGGGCCGTCCTCGTCGACCCCGAACTCGGTCTCGGTGGCCGTGAAGATGTGGTCGCCGTTCGAGCCGCCGGTGATCCGGTCGTTGCCCTGGCCACCCACGATCGTGTTGACGCCGGCCTTCTTGGAGCCGTCGGGCTGGTCGGCCGCGACCCCGATCTTGTCGTTCCCGCCGTTGCCCACAGCCTTGTTGGTACCGAGTCCGAGCCCGATCGTGTCGTCGCCCGCCGGCGCGACCTCGGGCTGCGTCGCCGGGTCGGCGATCGACTCCCAGTCGAAGACCGAGCTCAGGTCCGACGTACCGCCGCCGTCCTGGGCGTTGTGGGTCACCTGACGGTTCTTGCGCGCGGTCCCCAGCGAGGAGTCGCCGCCGACCACGTCGTCACCGTTGCCGACCGTGATGGTGTCGTTCCCGGATCCGCCCGCGACCGTCGCCTTGGACGTCGCGCCGCCGGTGTCACCGGTGACGATGACGTCGTTGCCGCCGCGGCCATCGACGTACGAGAGTCCGCGGCCGGTGGTGATCACGTCATCAGCGTTGCCGCCGATCACCACGGCGTCCTTGTCGTACACGGCCGGGGTCTTGCCGGCGTTGTCGTCGGTGGTCTTCTTGCCGTCGCCGATGAAGGTGATGTTCATCGGCTTGGCGTAGCCCTCGCCGTCGACGACGACCCGCTTGAGGTTCGGATCGAGGTACTCGCGCCGTTCGCCGAGCATCTCCACCGCGAAGCCGTCGAAGTCGCCGTTGGCGCCGGTCGCGTCGGTGGGCTTCTGGGCGTAGTGCAGCGAGATCACCTTGACGGTGTCCTTCTCCACCGCCGCGGCCTCGTTTCCCCAGGGCGCGCCGCGCTGGGCGTTCTTGCCGAACTGCCCGGCGTACACCACGACGGTGTCGCCGACCGTGCCGCCGAGTTTCGGCGGTGGCGGTTCGCAGTCGGGTTTCACGGAGAAGTCGAGCAGCGTCACATCGGCCAGCGTGAAGCTGAACGAGACCGAGAAGATGCTCACCCCGATGGTGATGTAGACCCGCAGGAACAGCGACAGCCGGCCGCTCACCGTGAACAGGCACAGCGGGTTGTTCAGCGCCGCATGCAGGAACTCGCTGACCCGGAACTTGCCGTCGTCGTTCGGGTCGTTCCAGTAGAAGCCGATGGTCAGCCGCAGGCCGCCCTCGATGCCGACCGTGATGATCACCGCGCTGACCGCGGCGCCGGCCGCGATCTCACCGGTCAACTGGACCACCGGGATCGGCGTACCGGCATCGTCGACGGTCTTGAAGAACAGCCCGTCCATCACGTCGACGGCATCGATCGGTGCGCCGTTCTGCGCCGCCTCGACCGCCTTGCGGATCCCGTACGTGTCCAGGCCAGCCACGATCCGCAGGCTGACGCTGGCCGAGCCGGCGAGCGTCACGAAGACCGGCGGCGGCGCGTACACCGGCCCGAAGGCCTGCCGCCAGCTGAAGCCGAGGGTCAGCGGGCCGGAGTCGAACTCGACCAGGGTGACGTCGCCGCCCATCAGCAGGTTGAACGCCTTGGCCGGCTGCTCGAGGATCGGGAACTTGAAGCCCGACTTCTCCGCGTCGCCCTTGGCCGGCGCCAGGCCGGTGCCGCCGAAGATCTTGTTGTCACCCGCGGCCGGGTTCTGGTTCTTGGTGTTGAGGTTGTCCTTCACCTCGGTACCGGACTTCGCGGTCACCTTCTTGTACATCTTGTCCGCGCGGTGGTCGGCGAGTTACTGGTGTCGAGCGCCTTGTCACCGGCGATCTCGAAGTCGCCGAGTGGGACGTAACAGTCGTTGTCCACGGTCGGACTGCAACTGGGCAGCCGGTTGATGAACTCGATCACCGACTTGATCGTGTCGACGAAGTCGAGTTTCGGCCCGCCGGCGATCGTGCTGAACGACTTGGCCAGTGTCATCAAGGTGACGTCGCCGCCACCGGCCATCCGGCTCAGGTCGGACAGTACCGGGATCGGCGCGTAGAGCGTGTCCATCACCGGCTGCAGCGGACCGGTGACCCGCTTCATCTCCTTGACCACGTCGCCGAGCAGCCCCTCGAAGAAGCTGCCGGCGCTGATACCGACGTCCTTGAAGGCGATGTACGGCGCACCGGAGTCCTGTGGCGCCTTGTTGTCGAAGGCCCAGGTCAGCTGGAAGTTCGCCCGGACGCCCGGGAAGGCGGAGTCCACCTGCGCCTCGACGATCCAGTCGATCGTGAAGCCACCAGCGAGCGAGACGCCGAACAGCTCGCCGCCCTTGCCCAGATCGGTGAACTTGATCTTCGCGTCCTCGTCCGGCGTACAGGCGGCCTCGTCGCCCTTGAAGCAGCTGGCCTCGCCCGGTGCCTTCAGGTCGATCTGGAACGCGCCGGCGAACAGGGACTTGGTCGGGTCGTGGTCCCCGCCGGTCGCCTTGTCCACGTTGATCTTGATGAAGGCCAGCTCGGCCACCATCGTGTCCGGCAGATCGAAGGCGAGGCCGACCTGCAACTCCGGCAGCGCCTTGTTGTCCGGACCCCAGCCGTCGTGAGTATTGATGAAGAACCCGTCGGCCTTGGTCAGCCCGAGCTTGAAGTGGAGCGCGAAGCCGGCGTCGACGGTAATGCCATCGGTGCCATCCTTGCCCTGCCGCAGCGCCAGACCCGGGATGCCGATGTCGAGCGGCAGCGAGGTGTGGAAGCACGGCTTCGGGGCGCCGGCGCTCTCGCAGCCCTTGGCCGAGCTGATCTTGCCGCGCTGGGCGGTGAACTCGAGGAAGACGCCACCGATGTCGTTGATGCCGCAGATCTCGAGGTCGGGTTCGGTGGTCGCCGCGGTGTAGTCGGCTGTCGTGTCCGCACCCTTGTCGTCGTAGGTCAGCGCGTTGCCGACCTTCTTGACCAGCTTGAACGCGCTGTCGCCCGGTGCCTTGCGCAGGATCTTGTACCCCGTCGCGTTCGCCACCGACGCCCAGGTGACGTGGTTGTAGTGGGTGGCGTCGAGAGTGGCAGCGCCCTTGGCCGTCTGGCCCGGATCACTGGGGACGGTGTCGCCCGCAGTACCGTCGCCAGAGCCTTGGTACGCGACCACCTTGTACTCGTACGTCGCCGTACCCGTGTTCGCCGGGTTCTCCGCGACGGTCGGAGCGGCCGCCTTCGCCAGCGTCGCCGTGCAGTCGAAGTCGACGCTCACCTCGGTCGCGGCGATCTGTACCTCGGCCAGCGCCGCCGCGAGCTTGGTGTTGATGAAGTCCTTGAACTCCTTGGAGTTCGCCGGCCGGCCACCACCGGGCAGCTCGTTCCAGATCGAACTGCGCAGCTTCGTCCGCAGGTCCCCGATGAAATCGGCGCCCTGTTGCAGGTCCTCGCCGACCAGCGGCAGCTTGCCCTGGAAACTCGCCGTCCGGAACGCCTGCTCGACGGCGGCGAGATAGCCCTCCAGGCCGTCGCCGAAGTTCTTGAAGTCCAGCAGGGCGTCGGCCAGCCGCTGGCCGAGATCGGCCGGCAGCTCGAGTTCCTTCTTGGCCCCGTCAGGAGCCGGCAGGTCGTCGTCGAGATAGACCAGGTCGGCCGGGTTCGTCGAGTCGGGGACGCGCAGCGCGATCTGGCCGATCGGTACCCAGCCGTTGTCCGCGCCGGAGTTGTTGAGGAAGATCGGCAGGCTGCCGCAGACCATCAGCGGTGTGTCCAGCGTCTCGCCACAACTGACGGTGCCGTTGGTGGCGTTGAAGTTCACTCCGACCGCGCCGATGAAGTCGCTGAACGACACCGGGGTGTCGGCGGTCGCGCCGGACTTGGCCAGCGCGATGCTCAGGTCCGCCTTGGCCTGCGCCTTCTCGCTCGCCGGCGCGCCTGCGGTCGGGTTGCCCAGGGAGATCGACAGCGGACCGACGACGCCTTGCACGGTACCGTTCGTCAGCTCGGCCTTGGCGCCGACGCTGATCGAGGAGTCCTCCAGCACTTTGAGCGCCGTACCGTCCGCCGGACCCGCACCGGGCGCGAGCGGGATGACCAGGCCGACCTTGACCCGGCCGTCGACCTGGACCTGGGCCAGGCCGGTCGCCTGCGCACCGGCGAAGGTCTGGTCACCGCCGTTGAGGTTGCCCAGGGCAAGCTTGATCGGAGAGGCAGCACGGTAGCCACGCTTCCAGTCGACGTCGAGCACCAGGTTGGGCTTGCCGTCCTTGTCCAGGTAGCGGAACTTCACGCTGTCGGTGCCGAGACCCTTGTTCAGCAGGGCGACGGCGTCCTGGATGTTGTCCGGGGTGTTCGCGAGCAACTGATCGGTGACGTCGTCGAGGGCCGAGCGCATCATGTACGGCGTACCGGCGGCTGGTGCCGACTCCCACGCCTTGGTCAGGGTCAGCGTCTTCCCGTCCGGCGAAACGGCCTGGATGATCCCGACCTGGGTACCGACCACGATCGACCGGCCGACCAGCGTGCTGGTGAACAGGTTGCCACCGGCCCGGGTGTTGTCGACGACGGTGTTCGTGCCGTAGCTGACGCCGGTGCCCGCGTTCGACTCGTCGCTCACGAGCAGGTCGCGCAACGACTTGCCGAGGCCCGGGATGTCCTTGTCGAAGACACCACCACCGGCCGATGGGTTGGAGTCGGCGAGCTGCTTCGACAGCGTCTGCAGGGTCTTGATCAGCGCGGTGAACAGCGCCTTCGGGTCGTCGGCGTCGAAGTCCAGCTGGAAGATCTCAGCCAGGTCGGAGGTGTCGAGGTCGACCGAGGTGGGGTCGGTGAGGTCGCCCCACTTCGCGGTGAGCTTCGTGGTCGCACCGGCCGGGAGGAACTGTTCGGCGTCCGGGACGGCCACCGTCAGATCGCCGTACGCGCGGACGTTCGCGTCGATGTCGAGCAGGTTCTGCGGGCTGTCCACGAGTTGCTTGAACAACTCGGACAGGCGCAGGTCGTGCTGGGCGTCGCCCTGTTGCTTCAACGCGACGGACAGCATGTGGCCGGACGGCGTACCGGCTGGGCAGGTGTCGCCCAGAGAGGAGTTGCAGACCTTCAGCTGGCCGGTGAGGTGGACCTTGAAGAAGCCTGCGTTTGCGGTCAGGTCGACGGCGGTGTCGATCGGGAAGTCGGCGGAGAACAGCGAGCCGCCGGTCCGGATCATCACCCGGTCGGTGTTCAGCGGCAGGGCCGGTACGACGATGTCGAGCGGGCCGTTGTGCTGCGTGAACGGGCACGCCTGGGTGGAGCCGAGGAATCCGTTGCACGCGGCACCGGTCTTGGGATCCTGCAGGTCGAGCACCAAGGTGACCGAGGCGGTGAACGACGGCGTCACCTTGGCGAACGTCTGGTCCGCGTTGGCGTTGACGATGCCGTGCCCACCGGAGTCGATCCGGTTGGCCAACGTCACCGCGCCGACGTGCGGCTCCGCGCCCGCGATGACGTACGGCGAGTTGACGGGCGGCTGGCCGCCGGCCCAGTCCGCCTTCAGGGTGATGGTGCTCGCGTCGTTGCTCGCCACCTCGCCGGCGCTCGTACCGGCCACGACCCGACGGCCGAGCCACTGGTTCGGTTGCCAGCCGGCCCCCGCCACGGTCAGCGTCTTCGCACCGTACGCCGCGGTCTTGCCGGAGGCCTCGATGCTCACCGGGTCGAGCTCGACCGGGCTGACCGGGGCGGTCTTGGTCATCCCGACGGTCAGGGCGAGCTTGCTGGTGGTGGCGTCCCAGACCAGATTGCTCAGTGAGATGTCGGATGCGTCGTCGAGCTTCTTCAGCAAGTCCTGCAGCGAGGTGAAGGTCGGCTTGCCCGCCTGGGCCGGATCCTCGCCCGCGTAGTTCGGGTCGGTCGGGCCGGGCACGGTGTTCTTGGCGAGGAAGTCCTTCAGCACGGCGTTGATCTGGATCGCGTCGGCGAGCGTGCCTTTCATGAAGGGCAGGTCGAGGTCGCCGGTGCTGGGCAGTGGCCCACCCTGGTCCGGGTCGAACTTCGCCTTCTGGATCGCGGTGAGGGTGGCGACGACTTGGGCCAGCCCCTCGGCCAGGTCCTGCAGGCTCATGTTCTGGAAGCGGCCGACGGTGCTCGCCAAGTCGGGGGCCGTGACTACCGGCGTACCGGTGCCGATGTCGTTCCAGTCGACCTGGACAGTCGCGCTGATGTCGCTGGGTAGCGCCGCCGGGATGCCGGCCGCGGCCGCGCCGAGCTGGAAGGTCGCGTGCACCGATCCGCGCGAGCCGGCGTCGGTGGCGTCGATCGGCTGCGATCCCTCGGGGTCGAGGCCGACCGTGACCAGGCCGTCGAGCGACCCGGCCTGGGCCAGCTCGCCGTTGCCGCTGAAGAACAGTTTGCCGTCGTTGTCCGGGTCGCTGACCGTGCCGACGAAGTGTGCGTCGACATCGAGTGAGGAGCCGGTCAGGGAGACGCCGAGGATACCGATCGCGGCCTTGGCCGTGGCGTTCTCGATCCCGGCGTGGGCATCGACGTCGAGCCGCGGCGTGGCGGTGGACCTGACCAGATAGACTTTGTCGTCGCCCGTGCCGGTCCACACCAGGCTAAGCGCGAGCCGCGACTTCAGGGCCACCGTCACCCCGTCGGAGACCGCGAGCTCGACCTTCGGCGAGGCGCTGCTGAGTCGCAGGTCCTGACCGGTGGCGGTCTTGTCGACGGTGGCGACGATGTCCAGCTTCTTGCCGTTGCCGAGGTCGCTCACGCCGGTTTTGAGGTGGCCGGTCCGGCCGCCGTCGATGGTGATGTCCTTGTCCACCGACAGATCGCCGAAGTCCGTTGCCGACTGCAACTCGTCCGTGATCGCCTTGCCGAACAGGTCGTTGAGTCCCAGCAAACCGCCGGGGCTCGCACCGACCAGCGGTAGCGGTTCCTTCAGCTTGTCGACAGCGCCGAGACCGGAAGTCCACGCCGCCAGACTGTCCGGCGACCCACCGACCCCCAGCATCTTCAGCAGGTCATCGACACCGTCGTCGGCCGCTCGGGCCGGTTGAGCGGTGTAGACCAGCATCGCGACCAGCAAACTGATGGCCACGGCAACTGAGATCAGCTTCGACGACGCAAGACGCAACAGACCCATCAGAGTCCACCCCCGCGACCCAGGGCCCGCGCTCCCCCCACGGTCGCGCGATGGGCGACCCCCCGGTCACTGCCTCGAAAAGTAAGCCACCCACAGTAACCACGCAATACCTCAGCCGAACTTCAACAACCGTTCACCCGAACCGCACGCTTGATAAGCACCGCCCCGTCCACCCCTCTGCCCTTTCGGGAACCTCGCCCATGCCGCCCACTACTCCCCGACTGACCCGCCCCAGCCGGTCGTCGACGAGCGGTCCAGCGCGGCGAGTACCGAAGTCCCGAGGTCGGCCTGCGACTCCGGATATGCCGTCGTCGACGAATCGGTCGGGTGCCTGACGAAGACGCCCGCTTGCCACGTGCCTTCGTGGGACCAGAACTGAAGCCCACCGTCAGGCGGCAGGTGTTCTACCGTCGCCAGCACCGACTGGCTGTACAGCGTCGGCCAGTCGACCCCGCCGACGAACTCCAGAAACTCGTCCAGCAGATGATGTACCGGTTCGGACGAGTCGTCGGCCTCGGCCAGCTCGGTCAGCATGCCCGCAACGACCGCCCCGATCTCATCCGGCGTACTGGCCACCGGAGTCCGCACGAACGGCCTGACCGCCGGCCAGGTTTCCTCGAGGCGGCAGTACCGACGACCGTGCATCAACAGGTCGCCCCCGTACTGATAAATCTCCACCGACACCTTCGTCCTGGGCTCGACCTCATCCGCCCAGTCACCCTTGGCCCGCCACATCCCGGTGCCATAGCGATCATCAATCGCACTGACCAGCAACGGCCCGCAGTGCGCCGCCCGCGCCCGGCCCGCCGTCTCCCAGACAGCCCGCGGCACCTCCCGCAACACCGCGTCCGTCAGCTCGTCATCCGGACTTGCCAGCACCTCGTCGACCGCCTCGTACCAACGGTCAAGCAACTCATCGTCGGCCGCCTCGACCGCGCTCCGCAGTACGCCGACCAGCACGACCCGCGTCAACGCGTCGGCGACATATCGATCCACCACCCGCGCCCCGACCACCTTGCCGATCGCTTCCCGCCACGCCGGAAACCGCCCGGCCAGATACTCGCCATACCCACCCAACACCGGCGCGACGAACCCGAACCCCTGCTCCCGCAACTCCCCCAGCGTGACCGGACCGGCATACCGGCCAACCATCGACCTCCACGCCGGCTCCAGCAAATACGGAACAACCCGAATGACCGCCGGATCCCTCACCTCGCGATCCGGACAGGACAGCATCGCCTCCACCACCCCGAAACACCGCCCCACCAACTCCAGATCCACCCCATCCCGCAACGCAGGCTCGAACACCGGCCACCAAAACCCCAACGACACATACCCGTACACCCGAACCGCCGGCTCATCCCGATACTCCAGCCGAACCCCCTCAACAGCCTCGGCCGTCTCCGGAGTACCTCCACCAGATAACCCGGCAGATCCTCCGCACTCATTGATTCCAAATCAACTCCGGGGTGAGGAGATAGACAGAGGACAACCGCCCGCACAGCAGCAAAGACAGAATAAGCACCACGCCAGGAAAAAGACGGCCCCTTGGTGACAGCCGGATCGCTACAGCCGCCAGAACCATGGCGGCCACCGATAGCAACGTCGCAACCAGCAACGCGTCCGGATCGACGACCCGCGCGAGCTCAGGAGACTCCATCCCGGAGTACTTCTCCAACGGCAAGAGGAATCCGAGCACAAGCGCAGCCACGGCTCCCACGACAGCGACGTCACTCAACACCCCGCCTGTGGGCAGCCGCCCATCATCCTGCCGGAACTCCCGCACGGCTAGCTACCGCCGTCGGCGAGGAGCTCGCCATGGCCTATCGACCAAAGTCTCACCGAAACCACCGTGCGAGCATCCCGTCGAACTCCTCCGTCGACAGCTCCCCATCCGACAGCCTGCGCCACGCCCCCGCCTCCAGCAGCACCCGCAACGGCGTACCGGGGAACGCACGCTTGAAGTAGAACACCACAGCACTCTGCGTCAGACCCCCGTCCAAGCGATCCGCCAGGATCTCCGCGAGCCCACTCGGCGAGGTATCCCGGCCAGAGGCTCTCAGCAGCGCGACCAACTCATCATCATTCATCGAGAGAACGCCTCGATCTCTATCGCCACAGCACCGTCCTGATCGCCTGGCCGAGGGGACGTCTGTCCCGTCAACCTCGATGGTCATGTCGGCCGCGCCCCACTCGGACCGTCGCGCCGAGAAATGCTCATGCGTTCACCCCAGTGGGCCGCTGGACTCGGCGAGTTCGCAGAGGACGGAGATGAGGTGGCCGCGCCGGTGGGCCAGGATCGGCTGACCGCCAGGCTGGACCGACGAGACCACGAACTCGCCCCTGTCCGCCTCCGACGCGATGACTCCCAGCAGGTCGGTCATCGACCGCGCGATCACCACCTTCCGATCCTCGTCCCGCCCGAAGTTGATCACCTGCCCCCGGACACCACCCGGTCCCGGCGCCAGGTCCAGCCCGATGTAGTTCGCGTCCATGCTCACCTTCAGAACCGGCAGCCACCCAGCGACCGAATACTCCAACTGAACAGCCCCCGGCGGAAACGATTCGGAGCAAGAACTCAACTCCCGCATCTCCGCGTCGCCCGTCTCCGCTCGGAGTGACGACCACATCATCCACTCCTTCAACGACCTCTCCACACCAAGGAACAGCAGCCCACCGATCGTCCCTCCACTGGGCTCTGCACCGGATTCGCCATCATGAACCCTCCAGAGCTCCCTCAACTCACCAGGCAACTCCACCCCAACAGCTTCTTCGTATCGTCCAAGCTCCGCATCAGCCGCCGGCCCCCGCAACGCACCAGCCAAGCTGGGCACGACCCCTTGCAGCCAAGGCCGGTACGACGCAAAGAACCCATCCAGGTTCATGAATCACACCCAGCCAGCCCGGATCGCCAGCGAGGATTCGTCCCATTCCTCACCTCAGCGCCGAGACGAACGCCTTGCACGACGTCCCTCCCGCCTCCGCGAAGATCCCCCGCCAGTTCAGCCAGTTCCGCGAGATGGTCGAGAACCGCCTCGCGCTCGGCCAGTTCGACCGGGAGACGGTCAACCGCGTCCGAAACCAAGCGATCCGCAAGCCAGGATCGGACCATCGAGCGATCGACCGGACCCAGTTCCTCCAGCGAGAACCACCCGAGATTCTCGTCGACGATCTCCCTCAGCGCCGACTCGAGTCGCCGGTCCAGTCCGGCGTCGTCCGCGAGCCTGGTCAGCACCCACCGAAACAACCAAGACGACGCCGACCAGCCCCCGCCGCCCACTCTCATCAAGCCAGCCATTCATGTCACCGTACACAGTCAAGAGGCAAGTTGATCGACGATGTCATGTGACGTATGGGGTGTAGCCAAGAGCTTCGGCGCCGGATCCGTCGCCTACTTGTGCTGAGACCTGCCGCCGGGCGAAGTAGAGCCTTCCGTGGAATCATGCGATCTCATGGACGCGCCGTTCGTGCAGTCGGATCCTGCGACCCTACCGATACCGATTGACTGGGGTGCGGTGGAGTCCTGGCTGGGTCTTCGCCTGCCCGCTGACTACAAGGCCCTGGCTACCGAGTACGGGCCGCTGCTCATCGGTGAATGGCTTTGGCTTCAGACGCCCTGTGCCAAGCCTGGCCGCTTCGACTACGGAGACTGGCTGAAGGAAACCCACAAGCTGTGCCGGGCACGGTCGAAGGACGCTCCGCCACACACACCGCCGCCGTTCCACCCGAAACGAGGTGGACTACTCGCCTGGGGAATGACCCGTTCGGCCAGCTACCTGCTCTGGGACACAGCAGCATCCACCGACCCCGACCAATGGCCGGTGGTCGTCATGGACAGCGACGCCGTCAACAACGGCCTCAACCCCTGGCACAACTACCACATGCCACTCTCAGAACTGATCGCCGCCGTAGTAAGCACCGGCGTCCCCCTGCCCAGCAACCAGCAACTCGGCCCGCTACCACCCACAGCGCAGCGCACTTCGTATCTAGTCGATGCCGGCCCCTGGACCCCGCCGCCACCGGCGCGTCGTACGGCCGTCCCGAAGAAGACCTGGCTCACCGCGCTCAAGCATGGCACTGGCCTGGCCGCGCTCCAGCTACTCGTTCCACCACCGGCCAAGCCGTACCTGGGAGACGGCAGCTGGGACCAGCTCTTCGAGGAGCTAGGCACCCGGCTCCCCACCGACTACATCGAACTGATGGACACCTACGGGGCCGGCTGCTGGTCGGAGTGGCTCACCTTCGTCACGCCGCTGCGCACCAACGGTCGTGGGTTCGCGCACCACGCCGAAGAGATACTTGGCGGGTACGCCGATCTGCGGGCGGAGTATCCGGAATTCCAGCTACTTGCGGTCTGGCCGGAGCCCGGCGGATTCCTGCCGTTCGCCAACTCGGTTGAGGGCGACGTACTGGGCTGGCTCACCCAAGGATCGCCCGACGAGTGGCCGCTGATCGTCTATCCACGCCACGCCGAACAAGGCCCACCGTTGCAGCACACTCTCGTCGACACACTGCTCGCCTGGCTCCGCGGCCACCTCGACACCGCCGGTTTCCCCGGCCAAGACGACGAGGTTGATCCGTTGGACCACATCCGATTCGAGCCAGGCAGCGACAAATCACACTGGTGACGACCATACCCAGCGTTCCTATCGCTCCCGCGACCGGAATCCGTCCCAGCGCTCTACGCGACGCCTCAGCGTGCGAACCTGCTCCTCTGCTGCCGGGAACCACTCGATCAGAACAGACGGCGATCTGCTGACGTCAGCGCAGGCTAAGCGTCCGGCCGTTCACGGTCGCGGTCCGGAAGGCCGTCAGGACTGCTGTTCCGAGGTCGGCCGCGTCACGCCAGTCCGGAACGGACGACGATTCACCCTGGTGTGTGCGACCCCGGTCTTTGTGCATCGGCCAGATCGACAGCGCGTACGTATCCGCGCCGCCCTGCAGATTCACCGTCAGCGACTCCGCGTAGAACGGCGCCCATTCGGCGATCCCGGCGTACGACAAGAACTCGTCCACTGCATGCTGAGGATCCTCGTCCAGCGTCCGCGGCAAGATTGTCAGCATCTCCGCCACCGTGGCCCCGACCCGATACGCATCGCTGCGGGCAGGCAACCTGGCAAAAGGCCGAGTCATCGGAACCGCGGTCCGATCCCGCCGCTGCCGGGCCGAGTGCAGCAGAATCTCGTCGCGGTAGACATATCCGCTCACAATGAGCGGCACCCCCAACGTCTCTTCGTACTCCGGGCCGAAGCCACCAACCTGCCGCCGCCACGGCACACCGACCACCGCATCCAGCCGAGCTCGCAACAACGTCCCCGCCAACTCTTGCGTCCACCGCGCCCGCCGATCGGTGTTCAGCACCACTGGCACGACATGGTCGACGAAGAATTTCTGCAGCATCTCGTCCGGACCGCCGAGCGCCCGCTCGACGACTCCGAACCACCGACCGAGCATCTCCCGGTCTCCCGTGCTCACACCGGTCAGGAAGATCTCGTCCACGAACACCTCGGCAACCACCATGTCCGCGGTCACCACAACGGGATGGTTCCGGACTCGTACGGCCCAGATCGCCGCCTGATACGCGGGAAAGTCCTGCTCCAGGCATCCCGGAAGCGACCGGCAGGTCAGCGGCACGTCCACCGCCGCGATACTACGACGCGCCAGCCATCGACGGCCAGGACGCTCCGGTGCAGAACGCCACCAACCTGCCGGGCTGTCACCTTTCCGCGGATTTCCCGATCGCAGGTGGACGAGGCCCGGGCCAACGGCCATTGGCCGACGCAGAGTAGCGAGGCGGTAACCCAGGCAGACATGGATTTCCTGGCGGTGCCAAGGGGGGCGGCGGGCGAGTAGGATCCCGCGCTTGTGAAGTCTTTCCCCGCCCGGAAGCCGGTTTTCGTCGATTCGTCCGGGCAGCGTCATCGCACCGTCCGCCGACTCGGGGCGATCCTTGCCGTCCCGGCAGGCGGCTATGTCTTGCTGCTGGTGAGCAGCATGCTCGGTGGGCCACAGGTGGACACGCCGTTGATCCCCCTGCCCGAGGCCGTCAAGCACCAGCCGGCTCCGCGGGTCACGAAGACGCCGGAGCGGGCGGCGGAGACCCCGGAGCCCAGCGAGTCGGTCCGTACTCCGGACAGCTCCCTCCGCCCGGTGGTCGCGGAGACGTCGGCGCCCAGCTCCCAGGGGTCGGGCACTCCGACATCGACTCCTCCGACACCAACCCCTCCGGCGTCGACCCCCTCCGCGCCGACATCCACACCGACGACGTCCACGCCAACCGTCGTACCGAGCAGCACTCCGACGACTACCCCCGGCAAGAACCCCGGCCACGGTAAGCCGAGCGTTCCACCCGGGCGAACGAAGACACCCGGCAAGCCGTGACCCGGGCTCGTCGCGCTCGCCAGGTACCGCTCCGGACCCATTGGGTGATGCTGACCGTCCTGCTGGTCGGCCTGTCCGGCGCACTGCTGCTGAACGGCTACACCCACCACCTGTTCGGCAGCGCGCCCGACGGATCGGTGACAGCGACCGGCCCACACGATGGCGTGCCGGCCGCGATCGCCGACGGCGGTCCGGTCATCGACGCCGGCACGGGTGCTCCCCGGGCCGTCCGGCCGAAGGCGCGGACGATCGCGATCACCTTCGACGACGGACCCGATCCGGCCTGGACACCCCAGGTGCTCGACCTGCTCCGGGCCCAGAAGGTCAAGGCCACCTTCTTCGTCGTCGGCACCGAGGTCGCCGCCCACCCCGAACTCACCCGCCGAATAGTTGCCGAAGGCCACCAAATCGGCATCCACACCTTCACCCACACGAATCTGAGCTCGGCGCCGGCCTGGCGGCAGGGGCTCGAGCTCCGCCAGAGCCAGCTGATCCTGGCCGGCGCGACCGGCGTCAGTACGCCGCTGCTGCGACCGCCGTACTCGTCCGAACCCGACGCGCTGACCGATGCCGACTGGGCGTCGATCAAGCGCGCCCGGGACGCGGGCTATCTGACCGTCCTGACCACTCAGGACAGTGAGGACTGGCGCCGCCCCGGCACGACCCAGGTCATCGCGAACTCGATGCCCAAGGGCACCAGCGGCCAGATTCTGCTGATGCACGACGCAGGTGGTGACCGGAGCCAGACGGTGGCCGCGCTGCAGAAGCTGATCCCGGTCCTGAAGGCCCGCGGCTACCGGTTCGCCACCGTCAGCGACGCCGTCGGCATGGCGCAGCCGGTCCACCCCGCGAGCGCGATCGAGCACGGCCGCGGCATGGCCCTGATCGGTGCGATGCGGCTGAGCGACGGCATCCTGACCGTACTCACCTGGCTCCTGTACGCCGCCGGCGCGCTGAGCGTGTTGCGCGCCGTGGCCACCGTGGTCGCGGCCCGGCGCCATGCCCGCGAGCGGTACTGGTCGTGGGGCGACCCGGTCACCGAACCCGTCTCGGTCATCGTGCCGGCGTACAACGAGTCCGCGGGGATCGAGGCATCGGTCAGGTCGCTGGTCGCCTCGGACCATCCGGTCGAGGTGATCGTCGTCGACGACGGTTCGACCGATGGCACCGCCGACCTGGTCGAGTCGCTGGCGATTCCCGGCGTACGGGTGATCCGGCAGGCGAACGCGGGCAAGCCGGCTGCCCTCAACACCGGGCTGCAGGCGTCGTCGCACGAGTTGGTCGTGATGGTCGACGGGGACACCGTCTTCGAGCCCGATGCGGTCCGCATGCTGGTGCAGCCGTTCGCCGACCCGGCGGTCGGAGCCGTGTCCGGCAACGCGAAGGTCGGCAACCGTGGTGGGTTGCTGGGGCGCTGGCAGCACATCGAGTACGTCGTCGGCTTCAACCTGGACCGCAGGCTGTTCGATCTGGCCGAGTGCATGCCGACCGTGCCCGGTGCCGTCGGCGGGTTCAGGCGTGGCGCGCTCGAGCGGATCGGTGGTCTGAGCGACGTCACGCTCGCGGAGGACACCGACCTGACGATGGCGCTGTGCCGGGACGGCTGGCGGGTCGTGTACGAGGAGCGCGCCCGCGCGTGGACCGAGGCGCCGGCCAGCCTCGGCGCGCTCTGGCGGCAGCGCTACCGCTGGTGCTACGGCACGCTCCAGGCGATGTGGAAGCATCGCGGCGCCTGGATCCAGCGCGGTCAGGCCGGCAAACTCGGCCGGCGCGGGCTGACCTACCTGATGCTCTTCCAGGTTCTGCTACCGCTGCTCGCGCCAGCCGTGGACGTGTTCGCGATCTATGGCCTGGTTTTCCTGAACCCGTTGCGAGTCGGTCTGGTCTGGGCCGGTTTCCTGGCTCTGCAGCTCGGCATGGGCCTGTACGCCTTCCGGCTCGACGGCGAGAAGGCCGGGCCGCTGTGGAGCCTTCCGCTGCAGCAGTTCGTTTACCGCCAGCTCATGTACCTGGTCGTCATCCAGTCGGTCTTCACCGCTCTTGCCGGCTCCCGGCTGCGCTGGCAACGGATGGAGCGGTACGGCAGCCTCGGCGTCCCGCCCACGGCTCCGTCCACCGAAGGATTTCCCTGAGTTTCCCGATTTTTCCACGTTATCGCTTCCGAATCAGGAAGAAGGCCCGCATCATTCCGGCAACCGGCCGCCCGCCCAAGCGGCCCGATCCGGAGAGGCGCTCCCGATGCGATCTTTCACTCCCCGTCTCCGCGCGCTCGCCGTCAGCCTGGCCGGCGCCGCGCTCGTCTTCAGCCCGGTCGGCGGCCAGGCGACCGCCAAGGCCCCGGCAGAGCAGAAAGCCGACTGTTTCGTCCCGCCGGCCGGTGCGGCCGCCAAGGGCGGCCGGGGCGCTGACACCCGCGACATGACCGTCGCCGAGCAGAAGGCGATCGAGGCCCGGACGGCTCAGTTGCTGAAGGCCAAGGCCGCCCGCGGCCTCGGCGTACCGAAGGGTGCGCTGGCTGCTGCGACCGTTCCGGTCTACATCAACGTGATGCGGGATGCCGCCGGCAACGGTGACGTCACCGACACGCAGATCTCCCAGCAGATCGCCGTGCTCAACAAGACGTTCGGTGGTCAGGAGTCGTCGGCGGCGGCCAACACCGGCTTCACCTTCACCCTGGCCGGTACGTTCCGCTACAACAACAACAACTGGCACAAGGACAAGCAGAGCTCGACCTACCGCAAGCAGACCCGCAAGGGCGGCAAGAACGCGCTCAACATCTGGCTGGTCGACTTCTCCTACCTCGGCATCGCGACCTTCCCGTGGGACTACGCGCAGAACCCCGGCATCGACGGCATCCGCGTGCAGTACACGTCACTGCCCGGCGGTTCGGCGACCAACTACAACCTCGGCGAGACCGCGACCCACGAGGCCGGCCACTGGTTCGGGCTCTACCACACCTTCCAGGGCGGTTGTACGAGCACGAACGACGAGGTCTCCGACACGCCCGCGCAGAGCAGTTCCACCAACGGCTGCCCGGAAGGCCGCGACTCCTGCTCGCTGCCGGGTCTCGACCCGATCCACAACTACATGGACTACTCCTACGACTCCTGCTACAACCAGTTCACCCCGGGGCAGAGCTCCCGGATCAGCAGCATGTGGACGGCGTACCGCGCCTGACAGTCCGGCCCACAACAGCCGCCCCGGTCCGTACCGGGGCGGCTGTTGTATTTGGCAAGGACTTTCCACATGCGTTGCTAGTTGACCAAGGCAACGAAAAGCGCATACTGCAGTGGAGATCCCTTCCTGAATCGAGGCCGTGATGGCACAGACAGGTAGTCACTCCCGCATGGGCACGATCATCGCCACGGCCGGAGCGTTGTCGCTGTTGTCAGGTGCGACCGCGCTGGCCGCACCTGCGATCGCCCCCGTCGACTCGGGAGCCGTTGCCGCGGCCCCGCAGGCCGATCCGCCCGGGAACAACGGCACGATCAAGATCGAGGGCACCGACATCCAGAGCGGGCCGCCGGACAACAACCCGCACCAGGGCTGCACCTTCGTGGTCGAGTTCTACAACTACGACCAGGGGAACCTGAGCGCGACCGTGCTCTTCCAGGACCAGGCACCGACCGCGAACGGTGGCCTGCAGGTGGAGTCCGGTGACCTGACGCCCTTCATCGGCGGCGACCCGGCCGGCGGCGGCAACGATCTGGACGCGAAGGAGACCTACACCCTCTCGTTCAGCGGCCCACCGCATCCGCAGCAGGGCTACCACGTGAAGATCACCGTGCACGCCCAGGGTTCGATCGGTGCGGACACCAAGCACAAGGTCTTCTGGGTCGAGGGTTGTACGCCGCCCACCACACCTCCCACCACCCCGCCGACCACTCCACCCACTACTCCCCCGACGACACCGCCCACCACGCCCCCGACCACTCCACCCACTACGCCTCCTACAACCCCGCCGACCACTCCTCCGACCAGTCCGCCCACCACACCTCCCACGACGCCACCGACGACGCCGCCCACCACACCTCCGACGACACCGCCGGTCACGCTGCCCACCGACGTACCGAGCTCTCCGGCGACGTCCACGACCAGCGCGCCGGTCGCACCGACCACCACGGCGCCGACGACCGGTGTGCCGACAGCGGTCGACGCGGGTCTCGCCGGTAGTACAGGCGACAACAGCTCAGACGGCAGACCACTCAACGCACTCGGCGGAGGGCTGCTCGCGGCCGGTGGTCTGATGCTGGCAATAGGCGCCGCACTCGTGCTCCGGCGCCGGGGCAGGCACAGTAGCTGACGTGACCAACGCCCGGCGACGCGGACGACCCGCCCCACTTCGGTGGGGTGGGTCGCTCGCTCTCGCCGGGATCGCCCTGGCCCTGACCGGCGCCTACCTGCAAGTCGACGACCGAGCAGGCGCTGTCCCGCCCGACGTAGCGACACCAGCCATTCCCCACCGACCGGCGTCAGCAATTCCGCACCGATCCACCCCGCACACTGCAGCGCCGCCGGGCCGGACCAAGACGACAGCGCCGCCCCGCATACCGGCGGCAAGGCCAGGCAGACCCCTGGAGCTGTCCATCCCCCGGTTGCAGGTCACAGCGCCAGTCGTCGGCATCTCTACCGAGCAAGGCGCACTGATCCCGCCCTCCAACCCACAGAAGCTCGGTTGGTGGACCGGCGGAGCTCAACCCGGAGCCCGCGTCGGGTCAGCCATCATCACCGGCCACACCGTGCACACCGGCGGCGGCGCGTTCGACAACCTGGCCCTACTCCGGCCAGGCGACGACGTCGCAGTGGCCACCTCCCGAGGACAGCTCGGCTACCGAGTCACCACCGTCACGACGTACCGGAAACAAACCCTCGCGAAGAACGCGGCGCACATCTTCGACCAGACCGTTCCGGGCCGCCTGGTCCTGGTCACCTGCGAAGACTGGAACGGCAAGGTCTACCTCAGCAACTCGGTGGTCGTCGCGCAGCGAGTCACCTGACCAGACGGGGCGGAATCCGCTGTCCTGCTAGCTTTGACGGCGTGGCGACCGACCGGCGGATGTGGCCCTTGTACGCCGCCGGCTTCACGACCGCTTTCGGTGCGCATGCTGTGGCGGCGAACCTGGGTGGGTTCTCTGCGGATGCCGTGAAGTCGCTGCTGACGCTCGGGGTCCTGCTGGCCTTGTACGACGGCGCGGAAGTGGTACTCAAGCCGGTCTTCGGCACCATCGCCGACCGGATCGGCGCCCGCCCGGTACTGCTGGGCGGTTTGGTCAGCTTCGCGATCGCGTCCGGGCTGTACGCGGTCGCCGACAGCCCCGGCTGGCTCTGGGTCGCGCGGCTCGGGCAAGGTGCGGCCGCGTCGGCCTTCTCGCCGGCTGCCTCTTCGTTGGTGGCCCGGCTCAACCCGGCGGCCAAGCACGGCCGAGCGTTCGGCAGCTACGGCTTCTACAAGAGCATCGGCTACACCCTCGGGCCGCTGGTCGGCGGCGCGTTGGTGTGGCTGGGTGGGTTCCGCTTGCTGTTCGTGGTGATGACCGTGCTCGCGATATCGGTGGCCCTGTGGGCGTTGCTGGCCGTCCCGATGACGCCGCCGCTGCCCCGGACTCGGCAGACGGTGCTCGATCTGGCTCGGCGCCTGACTGATCCAGTGTTCCTCCGCCCGACCGCTGCCCTGGCCGGCGCGACTGCGGCCTTGTCCGTCGGGGTCGGGTTCCTACCGGTTACCGGCGCGGCGGCTGGGCTCGGTACGGTCGCCACCGGTGCGGCAGTGTCGGTCCTGGCGGCGACTGCTGCGCTGGTTCAGCCACGTGCGGGTCGGGCCCTGGATGCTGGGCGCATCACCGCGCGGGGCGGACTCGGGATCGGATTGCTGGTCGCTGCCGCAGGGATGGGATGCGCGACGCTGCCCGGCCTTCTCGGCGTACTGCTTGCGGCAGTACTGATAGGCGCCGGCACCGGCCTCATCACGCCGCTCGGCTTCTCCGCGCTGGCGTCATCCACCTCTCCGGCACGCCTGGGCCAGACCATGGGAACGGCCGAGCTCGGCCGCGAACTCGGCGACGCGGGCGGACCGTTGCTGGTCGCCGGAGTAGCCACCGCGGCCAGTCTCACCTACGGCTACGCGGTACTGGCCGTTCTCCTCGCGGCCGGCCCGGCCTACTACTTCTGCGCTACGAGATCAAGAGGTGGGCAGGCGAATCGCGAACCAAATTGATTGCCTCTGGCAACTTTAAGGGCTGTGGTCCAGACAGGTAAGCGATTGCTGGAAGATTTCGAGACGAATAGGTCCGTTTGGCCAGTTTCAGTGGGTTGAGGCGGGGGTAGTCGAGAGAGGTCTGAAGATTCGCAGGACTCGGGGACTGGATTGGGAGGGAACCCTTGTCAGCACAGTCGGCATGCGCCACCGACGACGAACGGTTGTACAGAATGCCCAGCGATGGGTGGTCCGGATCTGTCGAGGAGCTGCCTTTCCGAGCCGGATAACGAATCCCTATGGATGCCTACGCCCTGCAGCGCAGCTGGGACCTCGTCACCGAACACGGCGAACAGGTTCCGCTGTACTTCTACTCGCACCTTTTCGTGGCCCACCCCGAGGTCCGGTCGATGTTCCCGCTCTCGATGGCGAATCAACGGGACAAGTTCGTCGGCGCCCTCGGCCGGATCGTCAGCCACGCCGACCAGCTGGAGAAGGACGCGCCCTTCCTGCAACATCTGGGCCGGGACCACCGCAAGTACGCCGTCGTCGCGGAGCACTACAACGCCGTCGGCGCCTCGTTGTGCGCCACTCTGATGCATTTCCTGGGGTCCGAGTGGGACGAGGAGCTCGCCGCGCACTGGACGGCGGCCTACCAGCTGGTCGCGCGGATCATGGTCGAGGCGGCCGAGACCTCCTCGGAGACCACGCCCGACTGGTGGGACGCCGACGTGATCTCCGCCGAGCGGCGGACGATGGACCTGACCCTGCTGACGGTCCGTCCCAGGCGTGCTTTCCCGTTCTTGCCCGGCCAATCGCTGTCGATGGAGATCCCGCAGCGCCCACGGCAGTGGCGATACTTCAGCCCGGCCAACGCTCCGCGTCAGGACGGCTCGATCGACCTGCAGGTACAGCAGATCGACGGCGGCCAGGTGAGTCCGACGGTCGTCCGGTCCCTGAAGGTCGGCGATGTCGTGAAGCTGGGCGCGCCGGTCGGTGAGCGGCTGACCCGGCGAGAAGGCGACCCGAGGGACTTGCTGCTCGCGGCCGGAGGAACCGGGTTGGCTCCTTTGCTGGCAGTCCTGGAGCAGATCGACCTGGAGTGGCAACGATTTCATATTGGACCAACTGTCCATCTGCTGCACGGCGTACGGATGCCCTGGCATCTCTACGACCGGCCGCGGCTGAGGGAGCTGGCCGAGAAACGACCGTGGTTCGAGTACACGGAGGTCGTCTCCGACGACCCGTCCTACCCCGGAACGCGCGGGAAGGTCGGCACGGTCGCGGCCAGGCAGTCGCTGACCGGTCGTACGGCGATGGTGTGCGGCGGACCGCAGATGGTCGCGCACACCCTGGAGCAGCTGGCCGCGGCCGGTATGCGTCCCGAGCACATCAAGTACGAGCACTTCTACTACGCAGCCGCGGGCGAACAAGCCGCCGGCCCGGCGCTCTCAGGTCAGGAGACAGCAAGTGACGATCACCAACCGCCGACACCGCTCTCCACATCAGACACCGCGCTCCATCCGGGAAGAGACGTTCCAGCGGCGGATGCGCGGCCTCGACGCGGGCAAGGTCTACGGCTACCTCGACCTGCTCGCTGACCAGGTGCAGGCCACCGAACTCGAGCTGCGCGAGGCCAAGGCCAAGAACGAACGCCTCCAGGCCGAGCTGCAGCGCGGGAAAGCGGAGTTGCAGCGGATGAAGGCCGAGCTGGAGCAGCACGAGCAGGCCGGCGACAAGGTGAACGAACAGGTCATCCAGATGTTCAGCCAGGCACAGCTGGTGGTCGAGGAGATGGTGCAGGACGTCAGCCGGGACGCCCGCGAGCGGATCGGCCAGGCGCGCGCCGAGGAACGCAAGATCGTCGCGGCGGCGATGGACACGGCCGGCGAGCAGGTCCGTTCGTACGCCCGGACGGCGCACGCGCACATGCAGGAGATCGTGGACTCCTTCGCCACCGAGGTGGACCAGATCCGCCCGGTGCCACCGGCGGAACCAGGCCAGACATTGGCTGACCGCACCAAGGGCTGGCCGCCCGAGTTCGGTAGCGGTCTGGGACCGGCCTGATATGACCGCGTGGCGCAGGACCTCCCCGACTGGCCGGCGTGCGTCACCAGGGCCCGGGCGGGTTCGGGCACGGGTCGACCGCATGGTGGGCGGTGGGCCCGTGCACGAACGTCGTATCGGCCATGCCGAGGCCGAGCTGGTCCGGGCCGCGGCCGAGGAATTCCTCACGCTGTTCTACGCCGAGAATCCGCAGGCCGGCTCGATCGGACCGCGGATGGCGGCGGTGGGACGCGAGATCGATCGCACCGGGACGTACTGGCACACCACCGAGGAGCTGACCTTCGGCGCGCGCGTCGCGTGGCGCAACAACGCGCGCTGCATCGGCCGGCTGTACTGGCACAGCCTGCAGGTGCGCGATCTGCGGACCGTCTCCGGCGCCGGTGAGGTCGCCGAGCACTGCTTCGACCATCTGCGCGAGGCACACAACGGCGGCAAGATCCGGCCGATGATCAGCGTGTTCGCTCCCGAGACGCCGACCAGATCCGCCCCCAGGATCTGGAACGAGCAACTCATCCGGTACGCCGGCTACGAACAGCCGGACGGTCAGTCCCTCGGCGACCCCCGCTACCGAGCCTTCACCAGCGAACTCATCCGCCGCGGGTGGCAGCCACCCGCCATCCCCGGTGCCTTCGACGTGCTGCCCCTCGTGGTGGAGACCTTCGAGGAGGGCCCGCGATTGTTCCAGCTCCCCGACGAGGCGATCAACGAGGTCCACCTCGAACACCCCGAGCTCCCCTGGTTCGCCGACCTCGGTCTGCGCTGGCACGCGGTTCCGGTGATCAGCAACAACCGCCTCGACATCGGCGGCGTCTCCTACCCCGCTGCCCCCTTCAACGGCTGGTACATGGGCACCGAGATCGGCGCCCGCAACCTGGGCGACAACGATCGCTATGCCCTGGTCCCCGAGGTCGCCGAGCGGATGGGCCTGGACACCTCGTCCGAGACAACGCTCTGGCGAGACCGCGCCCTGATCGAGCTCAACCGCGCCGTCCTGCACTCCTTCAGCGCGAAGGGAGTCAGCATCACCGACCACCACACCGAGTCCCGCAGATTCCTCCTCCACCTGGAACGCGAAGAACGAGCCGGCCGCAACTGCCCCGCCGACTGGACCTGGATAGTCCCACCCCTCTCCGGCTCCCAAACCCCCGTCTTCCACCGCTACTACACGACCGAATCCCAAGGCCCCACCTTCACCGCCGACCCAGACACCACCAGCCGAGGACTCCAAGGCACTCCCCCCGCATTCCTCTAGGCTCACGAGCCGCCCGCCCCCTGGCCTACGGGCCGCTCGCCTCCCCTGGCCTACGGGGCGCCCGCCCTCCCCTGGTCCGCGGGCCGCTCGCCCTCGCCTGACCTACGGGGCGCCCGCCCTCCCCTGGTCCACGGGCCGCTCGCCCTCGCCTGGCCACGGGAAGCTGGCCCTCTGCTCTACGGGCTGCGCGCTCGGTGGTCCTCTCCTCTACGGCCTCCGGTGGATGAGGAGGGGAAGGACCGCCGCGGCGCCGGCCTCGCGGAGTTTGGCGGCGGCGACGGTGATCGGCCATTGGGAGGATGAGGCGTCGACCACCAGCAACACCGAGCGGTCGGTGATCGACTGGGCCGTAGTGGCGTCTACCGAGAGGCCGTCTCGCCAGACCTTGGCTTCTTCGGCGGAGGAGAGGTCGTCGGTGTAGGCGGAGTTGTCGACGGTGAGTTCGGCGCGCTCGAGGCGACCGATCTCGGCGAGGTGGTCGGCGACGTCGGTGACCAGTTGGCGATGACCTGCCGCAGGGAGCGTGACGACGACCTCTGGCCGGCGGGACCACGCGTCGCGCCAGCGGGAGAGGGCCGCGACGCAGCCTGCCTTGAGGGCGTCCAGCGAAGCTCTGTCCGGTGTAGAGCTGAAGACCGAGCGGATGACCTCACGCCACTCCGGCGCGTCGGCGTAGACGATGCTTCGGCCGGGCTCGGCCGATAGTGCGGGTGGGATCTTGCCCTTCGCGCCGAACGCGCCGCCCGGCCACATCTTGCGGGGCTCCAGTACATGGGTCTCACCCCGCAACATCCGGGTGATCGCCTCGACGGTCTCCGGCTCGGGCGCTGCGCTCAACGGGTCGGGCAACAGACCGAGGCAGACGGAGCAGCGTCCGCAGCGCTCGGCGGACGGGTCGTCCAGCGACTCCTGCAGTAGTTGCATGAGGCAACGTTCGCCGCGGGTGTAGGCGCGCATGATGTCGGCCTCGCGGCGGCGTACCGAGACGATGCCGTCGTAGTGGGCGGCGTCGAAGGTCCAGTCGGTGGAGGTCCGCACCCAGCCACGCTCCACCCGCTCGACCGCGCCGTCGACCGCCAGCTGCTTCAGCATCAACTCGACGCGCCCGCGCCGCAGCCCGGTCTCCGCCTCGAGCGAAGGCACCGTCGCCGGTTGGTCCGGTCCGTACGCCTCCAGCCCGCGCAGCAACCGGTTGACCTGCTCCGGTACAGGGATCGTCGCGGTCGCGAAGTAGTCCCACACGCCTGCATCTGCGTCGGACGGCAGCAAGGCGACGACTGCGTGGTCGATGCCACGCCCAGCGCGTCCGACCTGCTGGTAGTAAGAAACCGGTGACGGCGGCGACCCCACATGCACCACGAAGCCGAGGTCAGGCTTGTCGTAGCCCATCCCGAGGGCCGACGTCGCGACCAACGCCTTCAACTCGTTGCCCCGCAAGGCATCCTCGAGCCGCTCCCGCTCCCCCGCTTCGAGCTGCCCCGTGTACGCCGCAACGGGAACAGCCGCTCCATGGATCTCCTGGATGGCCGCCGCCAACCGCTGCGCGTCCGCGACCGTCAACGTGTAGACGATGCCCGACCCGGGCAGCTTCGGCAGATGGTCGACCACCCAGGCGAACCGGTCCAGTGGCGACAACGCGTCCAAGACGGACAGCTGAAGGCTCGACCGAGCCAGCGGACCACGGAGTACCAGTGTCGATGCACCTAGCTGGTGCGCCACGTCATCGGTCACCCGGGCGTTCGCCGTCGCCGTCGTCGCCAGCACCGGCGTGGTCGGGTTCAGCTTCTGCAGCACGTCGGAGACGCGCCGATAGTCGGGCCGGAAGTCATGTCCCCAGTCCGAAACCGCATGCGCCTCGTCGATCACCAGCAGGCCGATCTGCCCAGCCAACGCGTCGAGCACGCGCCTGCCGAAGCCCGGATTGGCCAGCCGCTCCGGCGATACCAGGAGTACATCGATCGCACCCGAACGCAGGTCGCTCTCGATCCCCGACCAGTCGTCCACGTTCGACGAGTTCAGCGTCGCCGCCCGTAAGCCCGCCCGGCCGGCCGCGCCCACCTGATCGCGCATCAACGACAGCAAGGGTGAGACGACCAAGGTCGGCCCGGCGCCCTCCGACCGGCGGATCGCCGTCGCTGCCCAGTAGACAGCCGACTTGCCCCAGCCTGTCGCTTGGACGACGAGCACCCGCGCATTCGGCTCGCACAACGCCGCGACCGCGGTCTCCTGGTCAGCCCGAAGACTCGCGCCGTCTCCGGCGATCGCGCGGATCAGTCCCGCAGCGGTCGCCGCCCGATCATCCGACAGCTTGATGTCACCCATGCCGACGACCCTAGACGCCACCACCCCCAGCCCGCTCGGCCGCACTCACAACCTGTGGACAACCCACCCAAGCCGCCGCCCTCTCCCCCACGCCTCATCTCAGGGGTTATCCCCTCAGTTGGTGGGTTGCCACCTCGGAATCAAGGGCGGCAACCCACCAACTGAGGGGATAACCCCTGAGATGAAAGCGTCGGGGGGTGGGTAGAGCGGCGTCGATGTCGGGCGGGGTGGGGCGGTGGGGCGGGTGGGGCGGGTGGGGTGGGTTAGTGACAGGTGGCTGGGTGGCTGGGGGCTCCGGCTGGGTCTATGAGGCGTTGGGGGCCGGGGCCTTTGGTTGCCAGGGTGTCGTACGGGTTGGCTAGCGCGCAGCGGTCGAGGGAGAGGCAGCCGCAGCCGACGCAGTCCTTGAAGTCGTCGCGGAGTTGTTCCAGGTGAACGATCCGGCGGTCGAGCTCGGCCTGCCAGCACTCGGAGATGCGTCCCCAGTCCTGCCGGGTCGGCGTCCGGTTGTCCGGCAGCAGCGCGAGGATCGCGGCCACCTCGGCGAGCGGAATGCCGACCCGTTGCGCGATCCGGATCATCGCCACCCGGCGCAGGGTGTCGCGCTTGTACCGGCGCTGGTTCCCCGTCGTCCGCCGGCTGATGATCAGGTTCTGCCGTTCGTAGAAATGCAGCGCGGAGATCGCCACCCCGCTGCGCTCCGCCAACTGCCCGACCGTCATCTCGCCCGGTTCGATCTCCACCGCGTCGCCTCCCCCGGTCAACCTCAACTAATGTCGAGGCTAACCGAGCGACTCAGGCCACGGCGATCCGGCGTCCGATACTCGCCGACATCAACGCCGCCGCCGCACACAGTCCACCGGCCAGGTACCAGGCCAGGTTGTAGCTCCCCTGCGCATCCCGGATCGCGCCCGCACCGGTAGCCGCGATCGCAGCACCGATCTGGTGCGAGGCGAAGACCCAGCCGAACACGATCGGCCCGTCCGCCCCGAACCACTCCCGGCACAGCGCGACCGTCGGCGGCACAGTCGCCACCCAGTCCAGCCCGTAGAAGATGATGAACACCCAGACACTCGGCTGCGCCGTCGGCCCGAGCAGGGACGGCAGTACCAACAGCGATAGCCCACGCAGCGAGTAGTACGCGATCAGCAGGTACCGCGGGTCCCACCGGTCAGTCAGCCAGCCAGACACGATGGTGCCGCCCACATCGAAGATCCCGACCAGGGCGAGCAGCGATGCGGCAGTGGTCGCAGGCATCCCATGGTCATGCGCAGCAGTCACGAAATGCGTACCAACCAGACCATTGGTCGACGCACCACAGATGGCGAACCCACCAGCCAGCAACCAGAACGCAGGCCGATGCATAGCCTTCCAGAGCGCAGTCAACGCCCGTACGCCGCTGTTGCCGGTCGTCTCGACCCGCTGCCCCGCAGCACTCCCCTCCGGAGCGCCGTACGCCCGCAGCCCGACATCACTCGGGTAGTCCCGCAGGAACAGCAACACCAGCGGTACTACGGCAAGCGCCGCCCCGGCCGCGACCAACGCGGGCACCCGCCACCCGTAGGCACCGGCGAGGTGAGCGATCAAGGGAAGAAAGACCAACTGCCCAGTCGCACCGGCCGCCGTCAGGATGCCGGTCACCAGTCCACGGCGCTCGACGAACCAGCGCCCGGTGATCGTCGCGACGAAGGTCATGGACATCGACCCGGTACCGACCCCGACCAGCAGCCCCCAGCAGAGCAGCAGCTGCCACGACGAGTTCATGAAGATGGTCAACCCGCTGCCCAGCGCGATCAGCACCAGCGCGCCGCTCACGACCTTGCGCAGCCCGAGCCGATCCATCAGCGCCGCGGCGAACGGCGAGATCAGGCCGTACAGCAGCAGATTGATCGACACGGCCGCCGAGATGGTCGCGTGCGACCAGCCGAACTCCTCGTGCAACGGGTCCAGCAGCACGCTCGGCACGGACCGGAAACCGGCCGCGCCGATCAGGGTGATGAAGCCGACCGCAGCGACGGGCCAGGCGCGGTGCAAGCGCCGACGGACCGCCTTCTTCTCTAGAATCTCTGTCACCAGGCGAGTCTGAGGCAGGAATTCGCCGCGAACCAGTGGCCAGACCGCCACCATGTGTCAAGATGTGGCCATGGCTACTCAGCTCACGCCACACCGGGTCGCGGTACTGGCCCTGGAGCCGGTCGTCGGCTTCGACCTCACCATTCCGCCGACCGTGCTCGGTGAGGCGACCACCGCCGACGGCACCCGGCTGTACGACGTGAAGATCTGCGGGCTGGAAGCGGGCAAGCCGGTCCGGGCAGCCCTCGGGTTCACCATCCTTCCCGACTTCGGCGCCGAGATCCTCGCCGAGGCCGACACCGTGATCGTCGCCGGCACGTACATCCCGCAGCCGCGCAACGAAGGGACCCTGCCCGACGACCTGGCCGCGGCACTGGCCACTGTCCGGCCCGACGCGAGGATCGCCTCCATCTGCACCGGCGCCTTCGTACTCGCGGCAGCCGGTCTGCTCGACGGCAGGCCCGCGACGACGCACTGGCAGCGCGCCGACTTGTTCCGCAACCTCTACCCGAAGGTGCTGCTCGACGAGGACCTGCTCTTCATCGACGACGGCGACATCATCACCTCGGCCGGGCTCGCGGCCGGTGTCGATCTCTGCCTGCATCTGATCCGTCGCGACTTCGGCAGCGAGGTCGCCAACCGGGCGGCCAGGCACTGCGTTGTCGCCCCCTGGCGAGACGGCGGCCAATCACAGTTCATCGACCGCGTCGTACCGGACGAAGGCACCGACGGTACTGCGCCCACGCGCGCGTGGGTGCTCGAGCGACTCGCCGACGAGATCACCCTCGGCGCGATGGCCGATCACGCCCGGATGAGCGTCCGCACCTTCAGCCGCCGCTTCAAGGCCGAGACCGGCCAATCCCCCGGCAACTGGCTACTCCAGCAACGCGTCCGGCACGCCTGCCATCTCCTGGAGACGACAGGTCTTCCGGTCGAACGCGTCGCCGAAGCCGCCGGCCTGGGCACGGCTGCCTCCCTGCGTCACCACCTCCGCAACGAAGTCGGTATCCCACCCCTCGCCTACCGCAAAACCTTCCGCGCGAGCTGAATCAGACAACCATCAGTTGGTGCGGACGTTGATTGACGGACTCGACCCCGTCCTCCGTCACGACCACGATGTCCTCGATCCGCGCACCCCAGCGACCCGGCTGGTAGATGCCCGGCTCGATGCTGAACGCCATCCCTGGTTCGAGAATCAGCTCGTTCCCACTGACAATGTACGGCTCTTCATGCACGTCGAGCCCGATCCCATGTCCCGTCCTGTGGATAAAGAACTCACCGAGCCCCGCCGCCGCGATCACCTCCCGCGCAGCCGCGTCGATCGACTCCGCACTCACCCCCGGCCGCACCGCGTCGACCGCAGCCTGCTGCGCCAGCCGCAACACCTCGTACGTCGCAACGACATCAGCCTCACGCGGCTCCCCCACCGAATACGTCCGGGTGGAGTCCGAGCAATACCCCTCCGGAATCGGCCCACCGATATCCACCACCACAACGTCGCCCGGCTCGATCACCCGATCCGACAGCGAGTGATGCGGGCTGGCCCCATTAGGACCGCTCGCCACGATCACGAAGTCGGCCGCGACGTGCCCTTCCTCGACGATGGCCGCCGCGATGTCCGCGCCGACCTCCGCCTCGGTACGACCGGCCCGCAACCACTCCCCGACGCGCGCGTGCACCCGGTCGATCGCCGCTCCCGCCTTGCGCAGTGCCTCGACCTCCGCCGCGTCCTTGCGCATCCGCAGCTCGCGCACGATCGGTCCGGCCAGCACCTGCTCGACGCCGGGTAGCGCGGCCCGCATCGCGAGCACATGCAACGCCGGAGTGAAGTCGCTGACCGCCACCCGATCGGGCTTGCCGAGCCGGTCGACGGCAGCGGCGTACGGGTCGTCGCCGTCGACCCAGGTGACGATGTCGATGCCGAGCTCGGCAGTCGGTACATCGTCGTACCCGGGTGCTTCCAGCTTCGGTACTACGAGAGCCGGCCGCCCGTCGGCGGGGATGACCAGCGTGGTGAGGCGTTCGAGCGAGCCGCCTTCGCGGCCGAGGAGGTAGCGCAGGTCGGAGCCCGGCGCGATCAGCAGCCCGGTACCGGCGGCCGCCTCCCTCGCGCGCTCCAGCCGCGAAAGAAGTACTGCGGAATCTGTCTGAGGCGAGTGCGAAGATCTGCGAGACATGCGTCCGACAGTACTTCCGAAAGGCACGGCGATGGCTCTGCACCACGTCTCCCACGGCGAGGGCACTCCGGTGCTCGCGCTGCACGGCTGGACTCCTGACCACCGGCTGATGACCGGTTGTCTCGAGCCGATCTTCGCGGAGCGGCCCGGCTACCGCCGGCTCTATCCGGACCTGCCAGGGATGGGCAAGAGCTCCGGCGATGGAGTCGACAGCTCGGACGGCATCATGGCGGCGCTCCGGGAGTTCATCGACACCGAGATCGGCGCCGAGCCCTTCGTGCTGATCGGCGAGTCGTACGGCGGCTATCTGGCGCGCGGGCTGGTCGCCGAGCGGCCCGACCAGATCCTCGGACTCGGCCTGATCTGCCCGATCGGGATCGCGCTGGAGCATGCTGAGCGGATCGTGCCCGAGCACGTCGTACTGGAGTCGGATCCGGCAGTGCTCGCGACACTGACCCCGGCGCAACTCGAGGACTTCACCGAGATCTCCGTACTCCAGACGGCCGACGTCCTGCGGCAATACCAAGCGGACGTCGAGCCTGGGCTGGACGCGGCCGACCTCCGGGCGATGGCGCGGATCCGGCGCAACTGGGCGCTGACGACCGCCCCGGAGAGCGGGCCGATCTACACGCGGCCGTCGCTGATCCTCTGCGGCCGGCAGGACTCCATCACCGGCTATGCGGACCAGTACCCGCTGCTCGACCATTACCCTCGCGCCTCGTACGCCGTACTCGATCGCGCCGGTCACAATCTGCAGATCGAGCAACCCGCGCTGCTCGGGGTATTCGTCAACGACTGGCTGGAGAGGATCGCCACAGAGGCTACTAGTGGGTAATGTCGGGGTATGGAGACTGCGAAGCGTCCGTTCGGGTGGCCTCTGCTTGTCGCGTTGACCAACGGGCGGAAGCGGATCACCGACGACCGCTTGGCCTTTGCGGTGCGCGGCAAGGTCGCGCTGGTGACGGGTTCGTCGTACGGGATCGGTGAGGCGACGGCCAAACGGCTGGCGCGCGCTGGGGCGACCGTGCTGTTGCTGGCGCGGACGGCGGCGCAGCTCGAGGTCGTGGCCGAGGAGATCCGGGCTGACGGGGGTAAGGCCTTCGTCTACCCGGCGAACCTGGCCGACCCGGCGGCGGTCGAAGAGGTCGTCGCGAAGGTACTGGCCGAGCACGGGCATGTCGACGTGCTGGTGAGCAACGCGGGCAAGTCGATCCGGCGGTCGGTCGCGGATTCGTACCAGCGGTTCCACGACATCGAGCGGACGAACGCGGTCAACTACCTCGGGCCGGCCAAGCTCGTCCTCGAGCTGCTGCCGTCGATGCGCGAGCGCGGCTCCGGGCACATCGTCAACGTGTCGACTGCGGGGGTGCGGACTCCGCCGATGGCGCGGTGGTCGGCGTACCTCGCGTCGAAGAGCGCGTTCGACATGTGGTTGCGGTGTGTGTCGCAGGAGGTGCGCGACGATGGGGTGACGACGTCGACTGTCTATATGGGGTTGGTGCACACCCGGATGAGTTCGCCGACACCGTTGCTGAACAGTCTGCCCGGGTTGAGCCCGGAGCAGGCCGCCGATCAAGTCTGCGCGGCAGTCGCCGACAAGCCCCACAACATCACCCCACCGCTGGTCCGCCCGGCCGATGCCTTGGGCAATCTCTTCCGGGTGCCGACCGACCGCTTGTTCGAGCAGTACTACCGCCTCTCCAACCGCCCCCGCAAAGAAGACCGATGACGCCGCGGCGGCTGAGGCCGCGGCCGATCGGGCCGATGCGGCCGCCGGACTGGCTGGTGCGTGCTGCTGGTGAGCTCAGCGGGGTGTCCGTCGCGCTGGTGCGGTCCGGAGTCTGGCGGTCGGCGCGGCCGGCGCAGCTTGTGGCGATCGAGCGCGCACTGCGGCAGTGGGGTCAGTCGATGGCGGCGCTGGGTGCGATCGCCGCCATCCGCTTCCCCGACCAGCCGGCGGTGATCGACGAGCGCGGCACGATCACCTACCGCGAGCTCGATCGACGCTGCTCACGACAGGCGGCCGCGCTGCGAGCGCAGTACGGAATTGTTGCCGGCAGCAGGGTCGCCGTGCTCTGCCGCAACCACCGCGGCTTCCTCGAAGCAACCCTCGCCGCCTCCCGCCTCGGCGCCGACGTCCTCTTCGTCAACACCGAATTCGCACCCCCACAACTCAAGTCCGTCCTCGCATACCACCACCCCGACCTCCTCATCCACGACGAGGAATTCACAGCAGCCGCCGGAGACCTCCCCACAGTCATCGCCTGGCAGGCGGATGCCACCGGCCGGCCGGCTGCAGCGGAGAGCCCACGCCCGTCATCTGCGACGCTCGATGACCTTGCCTTGAGCGAAGCGCCGGAGGCGCCGGCACCGAGCACCCCTGGGCACATCACCATCCTCACGTCGGGGACTACAGGGGCTCCGAAGGCGGCGCCGCGCGCGCCTACTGCTTTGGGCCTGGCCGGCCTGACTGCTAGTGCGCTCAATCGGATCGGGTTGCGGGCGGGTGAGCCGATGGTGATCTGTCCGCCGTTGTTCCACGGGCTGGGGTTGCTCAACTCCATGCTCGCGCTGTTCCTCGGATCGCCGCTCATCCTCGCTCGCCGGTACGAGGCTGCCGCGGTGCTCGCGTCCGTCGACAAGCACCGGGCCGGCAGCATCGTCGCAGTGCCGGTGATGCTGCAACGGATGCTCGACGTCGGTCCGGCCGCGATCGCCGAGCATGATCTTCGGTCACTCAGAGCCGTCATCTCGGGCGCCGCCGCGTTGGGTCCGGCGCTGGCCGAGCGGTTCATCGCGCAGTTCGGGCCGATCCTCTGCGACGCCTACGGGTCCAGCGAGATCGGGATCGCGACCATCGCCACCTCGGCCGACCTCCTGGCAGCACCCGGCACAGTCGGGCGGCCCTGCCTCGGCAGCTCCGTCAGGATTCTCGACGACCACGATCAGCCAACGAAGACTGGCGTCACCGGGCGCATCTTCGCGGGCGGCGGGCTCGTGTTCGGCGGGTACGAGGACGGCAGCAGCAAGACGGTCGTCGACGGCCGGATGAGTACCGGCGATCTCGGTCACCTCGACAGCGCCGGACGGTTGTTCGTCGACGGCCGCGAGGACGACATGATCGTGTCGGGCGGCGAGAACGTGTACCCGGTCGAGGTCGAGGACTGCCTGATGAGTCACCCCGGTGTCGTCGAGGCGGTGGTGGTCGGCGTACCGGACGACGAGTTCGGGCAGCGCCTGGTGGCGTACGTAGTACCGGCCGGTGAGGTCACCGAGGACGACCTGATCCAGCACGTCCGCGCCAACCTCGCCCGCTACAAGACGCCTCGCAGGATCGTGCTGGTGGAGGACCTCCCCCGCAACGCGACGGGGAAGATCCTCCGCGACAAGCTCAGCGAGAGCTGACACCCAGAGCAGCGCCGACCTCAGCGAGCCGGTCCGTGTAGACCTTGTCCATCCGCCCGTCCTGGCTCGGCCCGACGTTCAGCAGGTACTGGTAGCCGTGGTCGCGCTCGTACGTCTCCTCGGCCACGATGTCCGCCGTCGACCGCGGCTCGACCGACTGATCGGTGTGGAACCAGTCCCAGTTGCTGGTGCTGATCATGTCCGACATCTGCACCGGATCGGTCAGCCCGGCCGGCGGCCGCCCGTCCTCGTACTCCAGCAGGTCCGACGTCGCGACCGTGTCATTCTTGTCGTTGTTCACGATCACCGTGCCGGGCGAGACGTTGTGCACGAACGCGGCCACCTGCTCGTACGGAATCTTCCCGTACCCCGGCGCGAAGGTCCACGCGTCGAACCACAGCTGATTGACGAACCCGTACTGCGTGAGCAGCTCGCGCAACTGGTTGATCACCAGCTCCGTGGTCTCCCCATTGCTCCGATCCCAGATCGAGTAGTACAGCCCCACATTCAACCCGGCCTTGCGGAACGAGTCGGCGTACTTGCGCACGACATCGTCCCGATAGGGGCTTGAGGCAACGTCATAGCTGTTCGACGCGGTGTCCCACAGCGCGAACCCGTCATGGTGCTTCGTCGTGAGTACGCCGTACTTCATCCCGGCGCTCTTGGCAGCCGCGGCCCACTGATCGGTGTCGACCGTCGTCGGGTTGAAGACGCTCGGCGAGGTGTTCGGCGTCGCCCACTGCTCGTTCGTGTACGTTCCGAGCCCGTAGTGGATGAACATGCCGAACTGGTTCTCGCGAACGTGCTTGGCGACATCCGCAGGGACCAGCAGCTCGTTGCTGAAGATCTGCACCTCGGCCAGCGTGAGATAGCCGGTCAGCGCCGACTGCACCCGGACGTAACGAGCGGTGTTCCCGTTGCCGATCGACGCCGAGCGCCCGATGTCCCTCACCCGGTACGAGTGGACGCCCGGCTGCTTGAGCGTCTTCTTCAGGTCCGTCGAGGTGAACGGCTTGTCCGAGGTGATGACGTAGAAGTCCTCCAGCCGGTCCTGGCAGCAGTCGGTCCGGTTCCAGACGACGACCGACGTCAGCTTCTTGCTCGCTCCGAGATCGGCCTGCCACCAGGGATTGAGCTCCGAGGCCGTATGGCTGAGCGACTTGCTGCTCCAGTTCCCATCGGTGCTGCCGTCCTGGGCACGGGTCGGCACGCCACCGTCGAGGACGCTCGACTGCGTAGTACTGGCTGCCAATGCGACGTTCCGGTACGGCGAAACGGGGGCCGGCGCGGCCTTGCGGACCTCGACCTCGGCCAGGGCGAGTGCGTTGTGGCCGTTGAGCTGGATGCGGACGTACCGGCCGTCGCGACCGATCGGCAGCTCGACCTTACCGGCGACGCGATCGACGTGGTACGCCGAGACGCCGGCCTGGTTGCGCACGTCGGCCAGCGAATCGGAGGTGAACGGCTGGTTCGAGACGAGCACGTAGAAGTCGGCGAGACGGGCGAGGCAACAGTCCGTGCGGTTGTAGATCGTGACACTGCCGAGCTTCTGCTTGCTCTCCAGATCGACCTGCCACCAGGGCTGGTCCTGCTCGGCGGTGTGCGACAACGATCCGTTCCAGAATCCGCCGTCGGTGTTGCCGTCGACGGCGCGGGCGGCGGGCGCGCCGATCTCGTACTCCGAACTCTGGGTCGCCGTTCGGCCCAGCGCGAGATCGTCCCCGGCGACGATCGCCGAGGCCTGCGTGGTGGTGGGGACGGTGAGGGCCGCGGAGGCCAGTGCGGTGATCAGGATGCCGGTGAGGATCCGGCGCCTACGGGTTCGACCTGCTGTGGACACAGCGATCTCCTGCCGTTCGTCGGGGCGATGACGAACGGGAGCGTAGACAATAAATTATGAAAATACTAGATCCTATCGGATCTATGATGTTGCGGAACTCCAGTCTGTTCCTTCGACGACGTGCTGACGCAGCAGGCGCGCCTGGCGCGGGAGATTCCAGGCAAGCGCTCCCACCACTCGGTCGCCGTCGCCATACACAGCGGCGAACCGGCCCTCCACCGGATCACCGGCGACGATCCGGAAGTCGAGGTCCTCACCCGAGCGGCCGTACACCTGGATCTTCACGTCGTACTGGTCGGTCCAGAAGTACGGAACCGGTTCGAACGCGATCCCCTGCCCCAGCAGGTTCTTCGCGGCCGCGGTGGCCTGCTCGGTCGCATTCATCCGATGCTCCAGCCGCCGCCGGCCGATCCCCGGATGCTCCCAAGACGCAACATCCCCAGCCGCAACCACACCCGGCGCCGCAAAGCAGTACTGATCACATTCGATCCCGTCACCGACGACCAGCCCGCTACCCACGAGCCACTCCGTCGCGGGCGTCGCGCCGACCGCCACAAGCACCAGATCAGCACCAACCGTCGAGCCATCGGACAGCTCGACGCCTGCAACTCGATCGTCCTCACCGGCCAGTGCGGTGACGCCCGCACCACAGCGAACATCCACTCCCTGCGATTCATGCAACTGCGCCAGCAAGCCCCCCATCTCGGGACCGAACTGCCTGATCATCGGAGCCGGCAACGGATCGATCATCGTCACCGACAACCCCAGCTCCCGGGCAATCGCTGCCACCTCAGCACCGAGGAAGCCGGCGCCGACTATCGCCACCGACCGTGCGGCTCGAAGACCGTCGCGGAGGGCGAGGGTGTCGTCGAGGGTGCGGAGGAGGTGGACGCCGGCCAGGTCGTGGCCGAACGGGAGTCGCCGGGGCGTCGCGCCGGTGGCGATGACCAGGCCGTCGTAGCCGAGGATCCGTCCGTCGGCGAGGGTGAGTTTGCGCGCCGACGGGTCGAGCGCGACAGCCGCAGTACCGAGGATCCAGGTGGCGTCGAGGTCGGCGAGCAGGTCGTCGGAACGCAGTACGATCCGCTCCTCGTCCCAGACGCCGCGCAGGATCTGCTTCGACAGCGGCGGCCGGTCGTACGGCGATCGCGCCTCCTCCCCCACGATGGTCAGCTCACCCGCATAGCCCTCGCGCCGCAGCGCCTCCGCCGCGGTCAGACCCGCGGCGGATGCACCGACGACGACTATCTGTGAGAGCACGCGCGGCTACTCCGCCACCGTGATCGCGAGCGCCGGGCAGATCCGCGCAGCCTCCCGCGTACCTTCCTCGGCGTCGGCGGCCGGCCGCTCCTCCAGCAGTACGGCGATGCCGTCGTCATCGCGCTGGTCGAACACGTCCGGCGACGACAGCACGCACTGCCCCGAGCCGATGCACTTGTCTTGATCGAGAACAACCTTCATCGCAGTACCCCTCTCACCAGGTGACCGGAAGCGCGTGGACGCCGTAGATGGCCATGTCGTGCTTGAACGGCAACTCGTCGACCGGAACGGCCAGTGCCAGCGTCGGAATCCGCTTGTAGAGCGTGCTGTAGACGACCTGCAGCTCGACCCGCGCAAGTGGTTGCCCAAGGCATTGATGTATCCCGTACCCGAAGGCAACGTGATGCCGGGCCGAGCGGTGGATGTCGAGCTTGCCGGGATCGGGGAAGGCCTCCTCGTCGCGGTTCGCGATCTCGGTCGCGACGATGACGCCTTCACCCTTGCGGATCAACTGGCCGCCGACCTCGAGGTCCTCCAGCGCCACGCGCCGGCGGCCGTTGTGGACGATGGTCAGGTAGCGCAGCAACTCCTCGACGGCGTTGGCGACCAGCTTCGGGTCGTCGGTGTCGCGGAGGTCGGTGAGCTGGTCGGGGTTCTCGAGCAGCGCGACCGTACCGAGGGCGATCATGTTCGCGGTCGTCTCGTGCCCGGCGATCAGGAGCAGCAGGCCCATGTCGACGATGTCCTCGACGCTCATGTCACCCGGTCGCATCTGCTCGACGATCAGCCGGCTCAAGAGATCGTCGGCAGGCCCCTCGTTCTTCCGGTTCACCAGATCCCGGAGGTACGCCCGCAGTTCGTCGCTCGCCGCCTTCGATTCGGCAGCGGTGTTCTCCCGCCGGAGCAGCGTCTTGCCGAGCCGGTGGAAGAGCCCGCGATCCTCGTACGGGACGCCGAGCAACTCGCAGATCACCAGCGACGGCAGCGGCAAGGCCAGCGTCTCGACCAGGTCGACCGGCTTCGGCCCGGCCAGGATGTCGTCGATCAGGCCGTCGGTGATCGCCTGGATCCGCGGCCGCATCGCCTCCACCCGCTTGATCATGAAGTCCGCCGTCACCAGCCGGCGCTTGGCGGCGTGCTCGGGGTCGTCGCGGACGATGAACGCGTTGAACTGACCCCGGTTCACCGCCTGCGCCTCGGTGCTGAACGGGAACCCGTCGTTGCGCGGGTCGGAGCTGATCCGCGGATCGGCCAGCACCTGCCGGCTGTGGTCGTACCGGGTCACCATCCACGGCGTACTGCCGTCCCACAGCTTCACCCGAGACAGCGGTTCCTCAGCCTGCAGCCGATCCAGCTCCGGCGGCGGATCGAACGGGCACTTGCCGCGCGCCATCGGATAGGTCGGTACGTCTTCCACGATCTCGGTCATCGTCGACTCCCCAGAGTTACCGAACGATTGTTTTCTTACTGAACAAACGTTAGGTAACTCGACGCGACGACACCAGACAGTGAGAGTCAGATCACAATTCGTGAGCGGTAGCTGCTGGTCAGACGAAGATGAGCGAGACCAGGTCGTCGAGGAAGTCCTCGGCCGGGTGATTGAGCTGTACGCCGTCCAGCAGCGCCGCCCGGCCGTAGACGCTGACGAAGACCAGCGACGCGGCCCGGCTGCTCGGGACCCGGAGCGGGTGACCGGCCTCGGCGCAGCGGTCGAAGGCCGTGATGAAGCTGGTGAAAACCTTGGTCAGCGGGACGCTGACCGGGCGCTCACCACTGACCGCACTGCGCGCTGCCTTGCCGAACAGCAGCCGGTAGTGCCCCGGCTTCTCGTCGGCGAAGTCGCGGTGGGCGTGCACCTGGGCGCGGACCCGGCCCATCACGTCCGCGGGGTCGAGACTCTCGTCGGCCGCGGCCATCGCCTTGATCAACAGGTCGAACTCGTAGTCCACCAGACCGTCGATCAGCGCGGCCCGATCGGCGAAGTGCTGATAGATGCTGGCCGGTGCGATCCCGACGGCCCGCGCAACCCCGCGGATGGTCAGGCCGTCCTCGCCACCCAGCTCGGACAGCAGCCGGCCGGCGCCTTCGAGGATCTCGATCCGGAGCCGGTCGCCCTCGCCCCAGCGGTTGCGCACCCGCTGTTCGGTGATGGTCTCGTCGTCCGGCATCTGGTCATTGTCTCTCAGTGATGGTCCTGATTCGGTGAACCTGAAGGCAATGTACGCGGTGGCGCGCCGGTACAGGTTGCGGAACGCTCTTCGGCGAGGACGACTGATGTCGGGAGCAACCAGTGGTGATGAGAGAGTGGGCCTCGTGAAGATTCTGGTGGGCTACGTACCGACGCCCGAAGGCGAGGCCGCGCTCGAGGCCGCCGCCGCCGAAGCCGAGCTGCGCGGAGCCGCCGTCCTGCTGCTCAACACGAGCCGCGGCGACGCCTACGTCGACTCCCGCTACGCGAACCAGGCCGAGCTGGACGCGGCCGAGGCCCGCCTGCGGGAGCGCGGCGTCGAGGTGACGATCCAGCAAGCGGTCGGCACCGGCGACGTCGCCCACGAGCTCATCCGCGCCGCCGAGCAGAACGACGTCACCCTCATCGTCCTGGGCCTCCGCCGCCGCAGCCCCGTCGGCAAACTCATCCTCGGCAGCACCGCCCAACGAGTCCTCCTCGAATCCCCCGTCCCCGTCCTGGCAGTAAAGGTCCCCACCTCCCGCGACGACTGAGAAAGCGGTCTCCGGGGTAAACCACGTGAGCAGCTAGGTCCGGGCGCCTAAACTGGTTGGTGACATGCCTGATGCCCGGACCGAATCGCAGAGTCCTACCCCAGCTACCGGTCCCGTCCAGGATCCCGGTCGACGTCCCCGTCCCCGCCGTCGGCGTAAGAAGCCAGCGGGTACTACGGGAAGCGCACGCCCGGGTGGCGACGCGACCGTAGATGGCGCGACCGGTGGCGGCACGACCGGTGGTGGCGCGACCGGTGGGCCGACCGGTCGTGGGGCGGCCGGCGGTGGTGGGGCGAGCAGCGGGATTGCGGAGTTGGCGGGGCGGCTCGAGGGGCTGAGCGTTTCCGATCGGGAGCAGCTGGGGCGGCGGCTCGAGCGGTTGCGGGGGGTGCGGGAGGAGGGCAAGCGGGAGAACGCGCTCTCCGACATCACGGCCCGGATCGAGCAGGCTGAGCAACGCATCGAGCAGCGGCGGCTCGCAGTACCGGAGATCAGTTATCCCGAAGAGCTGCCGGTCAGTCAGCTCAAGGACGAGATCGCGACGGCCATCAAGGACCACCAGGTGGTGGTGATCGCGGGTGAGACCGGGTCGGGCAAGACGACCCAGATCCCGAAGATCTGTCTCGAGCTCGGCCGTGGCATCCGCGGGATGATCGGGCACACCCAACCCCGCCGGCTGGCCGCCCGCACGGTCGCCGAGCGGATCGCCGAGGAGCTCGACACCGAGCTCGGCGACACCATCGGGTACGCCGTCCGGTTCACCGACAAGGTCAGTGACCGCTCCCTGGTCAAGCTGATGACCGACGGCATCCTGCTCGCCGAGCTGCAACGCGACCGCGACCTGAGCCGGTACGACACGCTCATCATCGACGAGGCGCACGAGCGCAGCCTGAACATCGACTTCATCCTCGGGTACCTCCGGCAGCTCCTCCCCCGCCGCCCCGACCTCAAGGTGATCATCACCTCGGCCACGATCGACCCCGAACGCTTCGCCGAGCACTTCGCCGACGCCAACGGCCAGGCCGCGCCGATCGTCGAGGTCTCCGGCCGGACCTACCCGGTCGAGACCCGGTACCGCCCGATCAACGACCCCGACGACCCCACCACGATCGACCGGGACCAGACCCAGGCGATCCTGGACGCGGTCGACGAACTCGAACACGAGGCCTCTGGCGACATCCTGGTCTTCCTCAGCGGCGAGCGGGAGATCCGCGACACTGCCGACGCGCTGAACGAGAAGTACGCCGCCCAGCGCGGCCGGCCCGGCGGTGGAGTCGAGGTCCTCCCCCTCTACGCCCGCCTCTCCAACGCCGAGCAGCACCGCGTCTTCTCGTCGCACGGCTCGAGCCGCCGGATCGTACTCGCCACCAACGTCGCCGAGACGTCGCTGACCGTCCCCGGCATCAAGTACGTGATCGACCCCGGTACCGCCCGGATCAGCCGCTATTCACACCGTACGAAGGTCCAACACCTTCCCATCGAGCCCGTATCGCAGGCCAGCGCCAACCAGCGCAAGGGCCGCTGCGGCCGGACCAGCGACGGCATCTGCATCCGCCTGTACTCCGAGGAGCACTTCGAGGCTCGTCCCGAATTCACCGACCCCGAGATCCTCCGCACCAACCTCGCCTCCGTCATCCTCCAGATGACCTCGATCGGCCTCGGCGACATCGCCGCCTTCCCCTTCATCGACGAGCCGGACAAGCGCAGCATCACCGACGGCCTCCAACTCCTCACCGAACTCGGTGCGATCGACTCGGCCAAGGCGTCCGACCGCACCCGCAGGCTGACCCCGGTCGGCCGGCAACTGGCGCAGATCCCGCTCGACCCGCGGCTGGCCCGGATGATCGTCGAGGCCGACAAGCACGGCTGCGTCCGCGAGGTGATGGTCATCGCCTCCGCGCTCTCGATCCAGGACCCGCGCGAGCGTCCGACCGACGCCGAAGCACAGGCGACCCAGTCCCACGCGCGCTTCCGTGACCCCACGTCCGACTTCCTCGGCTTCCTGAACCTCTGGAACTACCTCAAGAAGCAGCAGAAGGACCTGTCCGGCAACCAGTTCCGCCGGATGTGCCGCAGCGAGTACCTCAACTATCTGCGGGTCCGTGAGTGGCAGGACATCTTCGCCCAGCTCCGTCAGGTCGCCGCGCAGATCGGCGTCACCCTCAACTCCGGCGAGGCCGCCGACCCCCAGGCCGTGCACATCTCGTTGATGTCCGGCCTGCTCTCCCATCTCGGCCTCAAGGATCCGGCCAACCAGCACCAGTACATCGGTGCCCGCGGCGCCAAGTTCGCGATCTTCCCGGGCTCTGGCCTGTTCAAGAAGCCACCGCAGTTCGTGATGGCCGCCGAGCTGGTCGAGACGTCTCGGCTCTGGGCCCGGGTGAACGCGAAGATCGAGCCCGAGTGGGCCGAGGACCTCGCCCAGCACCTGGTCAAACGCTCGTACTCCGAACCGCACTGGGAACGCAAAGCCGGCGCGGTGATGGCGTTCGAGAAGGTCACCCTGTACGGCGTACCGATCGTTGCCCACCGCAAGATCAACTACGGCGCGGTCGACCGGGAGGTGTCGCGGGAGCTGTTCATCCGGCATGCGCTGGTCGAGGGCGACTGGGACACCCACCACAAGTTCTTCCACGAGAACCGCAAGCTGATCGAGGAAGTCGAGGAGCTGGAGGAGCGCACCCGGCGGCGCGACCTGCTGGTCGACGACGAGACGCTGTTCGCCTTCTACGACGAGCGAATCGGCGCGGACGTCGTCACCGGGCGGCACTTCGACACCTGGTGGAAGACGGCGCGGCAGCGCGATCACGACCTGCTCGACTTCGAGCGGTCGCTGGTGGTGCGCGAAGGGGCAGAGGTCAAGGAGGAGGAGTTCCCGCTCACCTGGACGCAGAACGGGATGACCTTCGACCTCACCTACGCCTTCGAGCCCGGTACGGACGCCGACGGCGTCACGGTGCACATCCCGCTCCTCGTGCTCAACCAGGTCACCGCCGACGGCTTCGAATGGAGTGTGCCGGGCTTCCGCGAGGAACTCGTCACCACCCTGATCAAGTCGTTGCCCAAGGCAATCCGGCGCAACATCGTGCCGGCGCCGGATCACGCCCGCCAGATCCTTCCGATGCTCGACCCCGCGTCAGGCCCACTGGTCGACGCGATGGCGCGCGAACTGCGGTCGCTGCGCGACGTACAGATCGACACCGAGGACTGGGACTGGTCGCGGGTGCCGGAGCACCTGCGGATGACGTTCCGGGTGGTCGACGACAACGGCAAGACAGTGGCCGAGGGCAAGGATCTCGCGGCGCTGAAGGAACGGCTGAAGCCGAAGACCAAGGCGGCGATCTCGCAGGTGGCGTCCAAGGCCGTCAGCGGGCTGGAGAAGTCGGGGCTGACCGACTGGACCTTCGGCGATCTGCCGCGCAGCTTCTCCGAGCACCGCAACGGGCTGACCGTGGCCGGCTATCCCGCACTGGTTGACGAAGGCAAGAGCGTCGCCATCCGGTTGCAGGAGACCGAGCGCGACCAGGCTGCCGCGATGTGGAACGGCACCCGCCGGTTGCTGCTGCTCACGATGCCGTCGGTGATCGACGTGGTCCAGCGGAACCTGACCAACCAGCAGAAGATGACGCTGATGGCCGGTCCGCACCGCAACGTCGGCGAGCTGCTCGACGACGCGATCTCGGCGGCCGTCGATCAGCTGATGGCGGCGGCCGGTGGTCCGGTCTGGAATCTGACGGCGTTCTCGTTCCTCCGCGACGCGGTCCGCTCGGATCTGGCCGACACCGTGCTGACGATCCTGCAGCAGGTCGAGCAGGTGCTCGGCCACGCCCGGACGGTCGACAAGCAGATCTCCCGCTCGTCGTCACCGGCCCTGCTGGCGGCGCTGTCCGACGTACGAGGTCAGCTCGAAGGCCTGATCCATCGCGGCTTCATCACCGAGGCCGGCGCCAAACGGCTGCCCGACCTGGCCCGCTACCTGCGCGGGATCGAGCAGCGGCTCGACAAGATCGGCGCCAACGCGATGCGCGACCGGTCCGGGATGGCCGTAGTACAGAGCCTCACCGACGAGTACCAGAAACGGCTCAAGGCGATCCCGACCGGAAAGTACCCGAGCCCGGAACTCCTCGAGGTCCGCTGGATGCTCGAAGAACTCCGGATCAGCCTCTTCGCCCAGACCCTCGGTACGCCGTACCCGGTCTCCGACAAGCGAATCCGCAAGGCGCTGACCACCGCCTGAGCAGTTGGTGCGTCGCGTCCGGAGAGCCCGCCAGCGCTCTCCGGACGCAACGTGTTGCTACGGGTAGCTCACCACATATCGTTGCTGGGTCGCCGCATTAGCGGTCCCGCCGGTGTTGTTGATGACGTTGGCGATCGTGCCGACGCCGCCGAGCGAGACCGAGACCAGGTCGTGGAACTTCACGCCTGGAGTGTCGGGTACTTCGAAGGAACGATCGACGACGAGCGCCGGGTTGACCTGGAAGAAGGAGTAGCTGCCGACTCCCCAGGCCTCACGGCTGGTCACGTTGTTGGCGACCTTGTACGCCGCCCAGCCCCGGGTCCCGCCACCGCTGGTCCACGACGCCTGGTCCGGCGGGTCGTACGGGAACTCGTTCTGGAAGAAGTACGTCTTGCCACCGTTCCCGTTCCAGAGCACCTCGTACTGCTGGTAGTGCTCGACGAACAGCCCGTACATCGTCACGTTGGCGCCGTTGACAACCAGTCCGTTGGCCGCCGTGTTGACGTTCCAGCCGACCTGATCGCCGTGGTCGGCACGCCACAACCACATGTGGTCACCGATCACGTTGTTGCTGTTGACCTGCAGGCTGACCGTCGCCTTGCCGAGGTGCGCGCCGCCGCCGATGCGGACGAACACGTCGTGCAAGGAGGTCGGGTTCGCCGAGTGGTCGGCGTTGGAGCCGGCCGGGCCGATCTCGACCAGGACCGGCGAGTTCACCGGTCCGGCGTCGATCAGCAGGCCGCCGAGCTTGACGCCGTCGACGTCCGCGACGGTGATCGCGGCCTTGCCGTTGTCGGGCGTGAGGGTCGCCATCCCGATGCCGAGGACGACGGTGTTCGGCTTGGTCACCCGGATGGTGTCGGTCAGGTGGTAGATGCCGGGCGTGAACAGCAGGTGCTTGCCCTGGTCGAGGGCCGCGTTGATGGTCGCGATCGGAGTCGACGGCTTGGCGACCAGGAACTGGCTCAGCGAGATCGACGAGCCCGCGGCCGGGCCGTGCGACCAGCTGGTGCCGGACGAGTTCTGCCGCAGCGCCGGTACGAAGACGCTGTAGCTGCCGGCGTTGTCGACGTACAGGAAGGGCTTTTCGCGGATCACCGGCGTGGTGCCGACGACCGTGTGGGACGGGTTCGGGAAGTTCTGCGGCGGTGCGCCGGTGGTACCGACGAACACCATGTTCCAGACCGAGCCGGCCCAGCTGCCGAACTCCGAGTTCCGCGACACCCACTGCTGCTGCGAGCCGGAGACGACCCGGTTGTCGATCTTGGTGTCGGCGAACAGGCCACCGCTGGCCCAGCCGTCGCCACCGCTCCAGAGCTGGATCTCCGGCGCGCCCTTCAGGTGCATCCGCCGGTACGGCGCCGCCTGCGCGACCGCCCAGCGCTCGATCTGACCGGCCGGCGGGGTGACGGCCAGGTTCTCCGCGGAGCGCCAGAAGTTCTGGGTGGCGTTCTGCTTGTTGTTCGGGTTGTCGCCCTGCTGCAGCCAGTCGGCCTCGACCCGGACGTGGCCGTTGAGGTTGACGTCGTCCGGCGAGAGGCCGAGACCGGCCACCTGGGTGTTGAAGCCGAGGTTGACGTCCGCGGTGTAGGTACCCGGCTTGAACAGCAGCGCGTTGCGCTGATCGCCGAACTGGTTGGTGTGCTGCTGCGCCGCCACCTGGTCGAGCCGCGCCTGCAGCTGCGCCTGCGGGGTCGACGGGGTGAAGACGTCGACGTTCGGGCCGAAGTCGGGGTTGGTCGGGTCGGTCGGCGGGATCACCGGGCCGGTGCCTCCATCGGTGGTGTGGACGACGAGCTCCCAGAGCGAGTAGCCGTAGCCGGTACCGCGCTGAGTGCCGTTGACCCGCAGGTACCGGCCGCTGCCGGTCACGTCGAGGGTCTGGTTGCCACCGGTGCCGGTGGTCGTCGTGTAGATCGAGTTCCAGGGACCGCCGGCGTTGTCGGACACCTGGACCTGGAAGGACTTCCCGTACGCCGCTTCCCAGCTCAGGCCCACCTGGCAGACCGACTGGGTCGAGCCCAGGTCCACCTGGATCCACTGGGGGTCGGATGCCGCGCTGGACCAGCGGGTGCCCGGGTTGCCGTCGACGGCGGCCGAGGCCGGAGTACCGCCGTTCTCGACGCTCGAGGCGGTAGCGGTCTTGCCCTGGGCGGCATTGGCCGTGCCGCAAGCGGTTGGGCCGCCGTCGGTACCGCCGTACACCTGGAACTCCCAGAGCGAGTAGCCATAGCCGGTACCGCGCTGGGTGCCGTTCATCCGGACGTACCGGCCGCTGCCGGTCACGTTGAGGGTCTGCACGCCACCGGTGCCGGTGGTCGTCGTGTAGATCGAGTTCCACGGTCCGCCCGCGTTGTCGGACACCTGGACCTGGAAGGACTTCCCGTACGCCGCCTCCCAGTTGAGGACGACCTGGCTGATGGCCGAGGTCGACCCGAGGTCCACCTGGATCCATTGCGGGTCGGACGCCGCGCTGGACCAGCGGGTGGCGGTGTTGCCGTCGACGGCCGCCGCTGCCGGCGTACCGCCGTTCTCTGTACTGGAGCTGGTGACCGGTTTGCCTTGGGACAGCAGCGTGGCGGCAGCCTGAGCTCTGCCGCCCGGAGCGATCACAAGGGCCGTGGTGATCAGGAACGCGGCTGAAACCAGGATCAGCCAACGCCGGAGCAGGGCCGGAGAGCGCGCTCCGGCCGGTCTGGAACTGTGCATGGAGGCACCAATCGAGAGAGGCGGACAGGGGCGGAGAGAGCGCTCTCTCAGAGATTGGGGCGTGCGGGTACGACTGTCAAGGGAACGTTCCCCCAGACTGGTTCCGGAACTTATCGATCGGACAGATCGAGCGCGTCCAGCGCCTCCGACAGCTTCCTCAGCGCCGCGACCGCGTCGGCCAGCTGATCGGCGCCGGCAACGTCCGACAACTCCTTCGCGTGGTGCGCATGATGCGGACCGATCGACTGGTTCGCCGCCAGGCCCTCTGGAGTGATGGCCACCAGCTTGGCCCGGCGATGGGCGGGGTTGTCCTGGTAGTTGACCAGCCCGCGTTCAGCCAGCAGATCCGCGGTCCGCTGGACGGCCTGGCGGGTGATGCCCATCTCGCGGGCGATCGCGGACACCGTCAGCGGCTCTCCGATCACGGCCCCGAGCACCTGCCAGTACGTCGCGGTCAGCCCGGCCGGCCGAGCGAGGTGCTCGGCCAGCTCGAGAAACTGACCATTCAGCTTGAACGTCGTCAACGCGGCCGCGCTGAGCAGTTCCTGCTGGCGCTGCTGGCTCGTCATCAGGCGGACATCAGCTCGTAGAAGCCGGCCGGGTCCTGGTCGCCGTACAGCTTGTACAAGGAGTCGAGCACCGGCTGCTTGTAGACCTCCAGCCGCGCGAAGATCGCCCGCGCGAACTCGACCGGCGCGTTGGCTCCCGCGGTGATCAGGTCGCGATCGATCACGGCCGCCTCCTCCTTGTAGAGCTCGCCGCCCTTGTAGCCAAGGCTGTCCAGGAAGGCAGCCGCGTTGCTCGTATGCTCGCGATCATCCAGCAGACCCGCCATCGCGAGAGCACCTGTCGCTCCGCAGATCGCCGCCACCGGGACACCCGCGTCGAGGAACTCGCGCGCCTTCTCGACGTACGGCGCGTACGCCTCGGTCGGCCAGATGTCGTTGCCCGGCAGGATCAGCATCGCACTGTCCTCCGGCTTGAGGTCTGCGATGGCCGAGTCCGGCAGCACTCGCATCCCACCCATCGTGGTGATCGGCTCGAGGCCAGCGCTGACCGTCTGCATCGTGAAGCGACCGGGCACCTGGTGCCACAGGCCGTTGTTGATGTGGGCAGTGACGAACCCGACCTCCCAGTCGGCGAGGGTGTCGTAGACGGCCAGATGCACAGTGAGCTTCTCATTCGTAGACATGACAACATCTTGTCATTTTGACAAGGTGTTGTCAATGGTTGAGGAACCCCAGTAACCGGTCCGCGACCTCCTCCGGCGCCTCCTCGGCCATGAAGTGCCCGGCATCCACCGGCCCGCCGCTCACGTCATCAGCCCATTCGCGCCAGAGCTCGAGCGGCTCGTACCACGTGCCGACCGCGCCGTTCGGATCCCACAACGCCAGTACCGGACACCCGATCCGGCTCCCCTGCCGTCGGTCGGCCGCATCGTGCTCGTGGTCGAGCGTCGCCGCCGCCCGGTACTCCTCGCAGATCGCGTGCACCGTCGCCGGATCACGGAACTTCGCGATGTACTCCGCTCGCACCTCCGGCGGGAACGCGGCCGACGCCCGTGACCACTCGTCGAGCATGTGGTTCACCAGTACGTCGGGCGCTGCCGCGATCAGCGTCTCGGGCACCGGGGCGGGGGCAGCCAGGAACGACCAGAACCAGTAGCCGAGGCTGAACCGCTTGTCGGCCCGGTCGAACGCGTCACCCGTGGGCACGACATCGAGCACGGCGAGCTTGTCCACCACCCGCGGATGATCGAGCGCGATCCGGTAGGCACACCTCGCCCCACGGTCATGGCCGACCACGGCGAAGGACTCGTGTCCGAGCGCGGCCATCACCTCGACTTGATCCCAGGCCAGCGACCGCATGCTGTACGGCGTATGGTCGGCGTCGCTCGATGGCTTGCCGCTGTCGCCGAATCCACGCAGATCGGTCGCCACGACGGTGAAGTGCCGGGCCAGCGCGGGGGCGACCCGGTGCCACATCAGGTGTGTTTCGGGGATTCCGTGCAGCAGCAACACCGGTGGCCCAGTGCCACCGGTGCGGCCGCGGATCGTAGTACCGGAGGTGTTGATCTCGAAGTTGTCGAATCCTTCGAACATCTCACCCCGATACCCAACGAGCTGTCTGCTAGACGCTGTCCAGGCAGATCCGGAACGGGTGACCGGCCGGGTCGGCGTAGATGCGCCAGCCGCGGTGGTTCTCCGCCGGGGGTGCGTCGACCGGGTCGAGTGGTTCGGCGCCGAGGGCGACGACCGTGGCGTGGCCGCTGGCCAGGTCCTCGACGACCAGGTCGAGGTGAAGTTGCTGTGCATCCGTGCCCGGCCAGGTGGCCGGTACGTAGTCCTCCGAGCGCCGGAAGCCGAGCGTCGACCCGGGGCCGGTCAGGCTCCGCCAGTCGTCGTCGCCGTGCTCGTCGATCTCCAGACCGAAGAGCGTCGAGTAGAACCGGGCAAGCTCGAGCGGGTCCGGGCAGTCCAGCACCACCGAGCCGAGCCGCCCGGCACTGGTGCCCGGCTGCTCTGCCACCTGAGTCATCTGTCCTCCAGCTTCCTGATCAGGAAAGTCCTCTTAAGGCCAGGCCCGCTCCTGCTCGAAGAAGGCCCGGCCGCAAACAATGACAGGTCGGACCGACATTTCGCATCTTTCGACACGCCTTGTTGAGCAGTCATGAATTCCCGCGCCTGAAAGAGTGCGTTTCGTGCAATTCGTCAAGGAACGCCAGGACGCCCCGGCCGGCTTCTTCGAGGTCGAAGCGGCCGGCCTGCGCTGGCTCGCCGTCCCAGGCGGCGTACCGGCCGTCCAGCCACTGGACGTCTCCCCGACCCGAATCGTCCTGCCACGCCTGACTCTCGCTCGCCCGACACCGGAGGCAGCGGAGCAGTTCGGGCGCCGGCTGGCGATCACGCATGCCGCGGGGGCCGAGTACTTCGGGCAGCCGCCGGCGGGGTGGACGGACGACGGCTACATCGGCAACGCCCGGCTCCCCCACCCGCGGCAGCCGATCGAGTCCTGGGCCGCGTTCTACGCGAAGTACCGGCTTGAGCCGTATGTGCGGGAGGCCTATGACGCCGGCGTCTTTGACGACAGCGCCCGGCAAGTGTTCGACCGGGTGTGCGGCAGGCTCGCGGATGACGCACCGGAGCCGCCCAGCAGGCTCCATGGCGACCTCTGGTCGGGCAACGTGCTCTGGACCGTTGACGGCGCCCACCTGATCGACCCGGCGGCGCATGGCGGCCACCGGGAGACCGACCTTGCCATGCTCAGCCTGTTCGGCCTGCCCCACCTGGACCGGGTGCTGGCCGCGTACGACGAGGTGCTGCCACTCGCGGACGGCTGGGAGGGCCGGGTCGGGCTTCACCAGCTTCACCCGCTGCTGGTGCATGTGGTGTTGTTTGGCGGGTCGTATGTCGGACGGGCGGTGGGTGTCGCAGCGCGGTACGGGTGAGTAATGGAGGGAGTTTGCTGAAAGATCTTGACTCCGGCTGTGAGCAGACGAACACTTCCGGTCATGACACGACTCGCCCGCCCTCGTCGTCGGGTCTCGCTGGTCGGCCTCGTCTCGGCCGCTCTGCTAGCGACTCCCCTGATCGCCATCACCACGCCTGCCACCGCTCAGCCGGCGGCAGCCCCCGCGCCCGCGCTGATCCCCAAGCCGACTTCGCAGCAGGCGCTGGCCGGCCAGGACTACTCCCTGAAGCCGTGGAGCGTCGTCGGTGTCGCCACCAGCTCCAAGGAGCGCCGTGCGGCCCAGAAGGTCGCTGAGCAGCTCACCTCACAGCTCCGGCGTACTACGGGCTACCCGCTGCCCGTCGTACCGGTCGTCGCCGGCGTCACCGACATCAGGCTCTCCACCAACGGCCCGTCCAGCCTCGGAGCCGAGGGGTACCAGCTCCGCGTCGACCGCAAGGGCGTCAGCATCACCGCTGCGACCCCTGAGGGCCTGTACCGAGGTGTCACCACCCTCCGGCAGCTACTGCCCGCCAAGGCCGACGCCAGGACCCGCCAAGCAGGTCCCTGGAACCTGGCCGGTACTGCGATCGCCGACTCCCCCCGCTACGGGTACCGCGGCGCCATGCTCGACGTTTCGCGGCACTTCTTCTCAGTGGCCGAGGTCAAGCGCTACATCGACCTCGCCTCGCTCTACAAGCTCAACAAGCTCCACCTGCACCTCGCGGACGACCAGGGCTGGCGGATCCAGGTCGACTCCTGGCCGCGGCTCACGACGTACGGCGGCAGCCTGGAGGTCAACGGGACGCCGGGTGGGTCGTACAGCAAGGCCGACTTCGCAGAGATCGTCCGGTATGCCTCCGACCACTACCTGCAGGTCATCCCCGAGATCGACACCCCTGGTCACACCAACGCGGCACTGGCGTCCTACGCGCAGCTGAACTGCGACGGCATCGCTCCGCCGCTCTACACGGGCACCGATGTCGGCTTCAGTTCCCTATGCGTCGCCAAGCAGCTCACCTACGACTTCCTCGGTGATGTGTTCCGTGAGGTGGCACAGCAGACGCCGGGCGACATCATCCACCTGGGTGGCGACGAGGCCCACTCGACGCCGCACTCGGACTACCAGACGTTCGTACCGAAGGCGGCGGCCGCCGTCACCAAGCAGCACAAGCGGGTGATGGGCTGGCAGGAGATCGGCGACACGGTCCTGCCTGCCGGCAGCATCGCGCAGTACTGGGGTACCGACGACGCCGGCTCGCAGGAGCTGGCTCGCAAGGCTGCGGCTCAGGGCGCCAAGGTCGTCATGTCCCCGGCCAACCGGGCTTACCTGGACATGAAGTACGACGACAGCACGCCGTACGGGCAGGACTGGGCCGGTCTGGTCGACGTGAAGACGGCCTACGACTGGAACCCGTCCACGCTGGTCCCGAACCTGCCCGAGAACGCCGTAGCCGGTGTCGAGGCCCCGCTGTGGACCGAGACGCTGGATGACGTCGACAAGCTCGAGTACATGGCCTTCCCGCGTCTGCCGGGCATCGCCGAGCTGGGCTGGTCGCAGGCTTCGGCGCTCGACTGGACGGCGTACAAGGACCGTCTGGGCGGCCAGGCGTCGCGGTGGGACGCGCTGAGCGTCAACTTCTACCGCGCGCCTGAGATCAACTGGCGCTAGTCATCAACCACGCACCGCCTGGCCCCTAGGACTGCAGCACACGGTCCAGGAGCCAGGCGGTGTCTGCGTCCAGGTCCTGCTCGGCCACCAGGAGCTCTGTGGGCTCTGCGTCGGCAGTGGTGTGGACCTGCAGGCGGTAGACGTACCTGTCGGGCTGCGGGCGGCCAGAGCCGAGCTGTGCCCCGTCCAGGCCGCGTGCGACCTGCTCCAGACGCTCGCTGTCCGGTTGGGCCGAGGTATCCAGCTCACCGCTCGCCGTGAGGCCGGCGAACCCACCGCTGCGTACCACTTTGAGGATCACCCGCCCACCATTTCTCGCCTGGTGTCGGATGTCCAGAGCCGTACGACACGCCGGGCGTAACCAACACGCATGGGCACCGATCACCGGGCGTACAGGCTGCTTTGTCCAACCTTGTCTGGCGCAAGACCCGCTCTGGAGTGGCCGGTCAGGCGTGAATCAGCAGGTCGGCGGGGGTTTCGTTGTCTTCACGCCGGGCTCCGGCGGGGCCGGAGCACCGGGTGAGGTGTTTCACGCTCCGTGGCGGGCGGCAACTTTCCGCGACACGTGTTCCCGATCACCCCCCACACGAGCCTCTGGATCGGCTACAGTTATCGCGTTGCAGTTTTGGACTCCCACTGACTTTTGCTGTGCTGTACGGCCGGTTTCGTCGTCTGGGGCCTTTCGGCGACACGCGGTTCATGAGGTGTGGATCGCGTCTTGTTACAAGCCATCAAGGAGATAGACAACAATGGCTGTCGGTACTGTCAAGTGGTTCAACGCTGACAAGGGCTTCGGCTTCATCACCCCGGATGACGGTGGCGCGGACGTGTTCGCGCACTACTCGGCCATCCAGACCTCGGGCTTCCGCTCGCTGGACGAGAACCAGCGCGTCGAGTTCGAGATCACCCAGGGCCAGAAGGGCCTGCAGGCGGAGAACATCCGCCCGATCTGATCCCCGGATCAGTCCTTCTAAGAACTGAGTAACGAGAGAGCCGTACACCACCCGGTGTGCGGCTCTCTTCAGTCTGCGGCACCATCTACCGCATGACCGACGAACCGCAGCCTCACACCGCCCGCTACCAGCGGCTGGAGGAGGACGCGGGCGAACGCCTGGACCGGCAGTGGATAGAGCTGCTCCAGGAGCTCCGGCTGGCCCAGACGGGCACGCAGATCCTCTTCGCGTTCCTGCTCGGCATCGCGTTCACGCCGGTCTTCCAGGACGCCGACGCGTTCACCCACGACGTCTACGCGGTGACCCTGATCGCCTCGGCGCTCGCGACCGGGCTCTTCCTCGCGCCCGTCTCGTTCGCCCGGATCGTCTTCCGGCGCGGGATCCGCGACAAGATGATCCCGATCGCCGGCCGGATGACCACCACGGGCCTGGTCATCCTGATCGTCGCGATCAGCGGCGGCCTGCTACTCGTCCTCGACGTCGTCCTCAACCGGACGACAGCCATCATCATCGTGGCCGTCGTCGTCGCCTGGTTCCTCGCCTTCTGGTACGTCCTGCCGGCCTGGGTCCGCCGCGCTAGCGCAGGCGAGGAATGACCTCGGCCGCAATTTGCTCCAGGACGTCCTCGCTACCGGCGTAGATGCCCTCGGCTCGGGGCCAGTGGGTGATGACGTCGGTGAAGCCGAGGGCGGCGGCGCGGGCGGTGGCGTCTTCGAAGGCGGCCGGGCTGGACAGGGCGTAGCGCTTGGAGTCGAGGGAGAGGTAACGGTCGAAGGGCCGGCCCTCCAGTACATCGTCCAGCCGGTGGCTGAGATCGCGGACCGTGCCGAACCAGCTCTCGTAATCGTCGGCCTTGCCGCCGGTGGTCACCCAGCCGGCGCCGTACTGGGCGGCGAGGCGCAGTGAGCGCGGGCCGTTCGCGGCCATCACGAACGGGATCCGGGGTTGCTGGATACAGCCGGGCAACGTGCGGCCGTTGCGCGTCTCGAAGTACTCGCCCACGAAGTCGACCTTGTCGGTGGTGAGCAGCTTGTCGAGCAGTTCGACGAACTCGGCCAGCCGGTCCACCTTCTGCCGCGGGGTCAGCTCGTCGCCCCCGAGGATGGTCGAGTCGATCCCGCCGCCCGAGCCGATGCCGCAGAGGAAGCGACCGTTCGAGATGTCGTCCAGGGCGAGCAGCTCGCGGGTCAGCGCCAGCGGGTGGCGGAAGTTCGGCGAGGTGACGAAGGTACCGAGCTTGATCGTCGAGGTCGCCAGCGCCGCGGCGGTCAGCGTCGGGGTCGTGCCGTACCAGGGCGAGTCCTGCAGACCGCCCCAGGTCAGGTGGTCGTAGGTCCAGGCGTGGTCGAAGCCCAGCTCCTCGGCCCGGCGCCATTTCGGCCCGGCCACGGACCAGCGGTACTCCGGCAGGATGGTGATTCCGAATCGCATGATCCGCACCCTAACTCCTGCCTCCCGCGGCGCCTGCTGAGCAGGACCCGCCGGTGTGGCCGAGGCCACGATAGTTGCGTTTCGCCACAATCTTCGGAATGGTCGAAAGGCAGTCCCCCTAGCAAACCGGAAACGGAGGCGCGCCGAAGCGAGGCGTGATTCAGCTGTGGCGATCGATATCGACAGCCGGAAAGCAGACCAGAACCACGCGAGCGAGCACCCTGCTCTTGCGGCGCCACCCCCGCCCGGCAGCCGAAGTACCGGCTCCGGGCTCGACCGGATCGTGTTCGGCGTCACCGCCGTGATCGCCCTGGCCTTCGTGGCCTGGGGTTTCGTCAGCGCGTCCAGCCTCGGTACGGCGTCCACCTCGGCGCTGACCTGGGTGGAGACCAACACCGGCTGGCTGTTCGTCTTGCTGGCCTCCGGTTTCGTCGTCTTCGTCTTGTGGATAGCGGCCGGCCGGTACGGAAACATCCCGCTCGGCACCGACGACGAGCAGCCCGAGTTCAAGACGGTGTCCTGGGTCGCGATGATGTTCAGCGCCGGGATGGGCATCGGGCTGATGTTCTACGGCGTGAGCGAGCCGTTGTCGCACTTCATGGCGCCGCCGCCGGGCACGGTCGAAGGCGGCAGTGACGCGGCCCTGCAGACGGCGATGGCGACGACACTGTTCCACTGGACCCTGCATCCGTGGGCGATCTACGCGGTCGTCGGGCTGGCGATTGCCTATGGCACCTTTCGGCGCGGCCGTTCGCAGCTGATCAGCTCGGCGTTCGCGCCGCTGCTCGGCAAGCGGACCGAGGGGCCGATCGGCAAGGTGATCGACGGCCTGGCGATCTTCGCGACGCTGTTCGGCTCGGCGGCGTCGCTCGGGCTCGGCGCGCTCCAGATCGGATCGGGCGTACGGATCCTCGGCTGGCTCGACAAGACCGGGAACGCGGTACTGGTCGGCGTGATCGCCGTGCTGACCGCGGCCTTCGTGGCGTCGGCGGTGTCGGGTGTTGCCAAGGGCATCCAATGGCTGTCGAACATCAACATGGTGCTGGCCGTCGTACTGGCCGCGTTCGTCTTCGTCGTCGGGCCGACCGTGCTGATCCTCAACCTGGTGCCGACCGCGATCGGCGACTACCTGCGCGATCTGGCCGACATGGCGGCCCGTACCGAGGCCAGCGGCGGCGACTCGATGGCGACCTGGTTGTCCAGCTGGACGGTCTTCTACTGGGCCTGGTGGATCTCGTGGACCCCGTTCGTCGGGATGTTCATCGCGCGGATCAGCCGCGGCCGGACGATCCGGCAGTTCGTCACCGGCGTACTGCTGGTTCCGTCGCTGGTCAGCCTGGTCTGGTTCTGCATCTTCGGTGGCGCAGCGATCGACACCCAGCGGCACGGCGTGGACATCGCCGGCCAGTCGACGACCGAGGGGCAGCTCTTCGGACTGCTCGACCACTATCCGCTGGCGTCGGTGACGACGATCCTGGTCGTCGTGCTGGTGGCGATCTTCTTCGTCTCCGGCGCGGACGCGGCGTCGATCGTGATGGGCACGCTGTCCCAGCGTGGCGCGATCGAACCACGCAAGTCGGTGGTCGTCTTCTGGGGCGTCCTCACCGGCGCGGTCGCGGCGGTGATGCTGCTCGTCGGAGGCGGCGGCGCGAAGGCACTCCAGGGCCTGCAGAACCTCACGATCGTCGCAGCCCTCCCCTTCGCCCTGGTGATGGTCGGGCTCGCGATCGCCCTCGCGAAGGATCTCCGCACCGACCCGCTGATGCTGCGCAAGGCGATCGGCACCGAGGCGGTCGAGGCCGCGGTGATCGAGGGGGTCTCCGCCCACGGCGACGACTTCTCCCTGGTCGTCACCGGCGACTCGGACAAGAAGGAGTAGCCACCCTCTGGGAATAGATTGAGTGTTCAACTACATTGGAGGAGGTACGACCCTCAGGAAGGACTCTCCGATGAGTGACACTCAGCAGCCGGTGCTCTACCTCAGCCACGGCGCTCCCCCGCTGGCGGACGACCGGCAGTGGACGGCGGAACTCGCCGCCGTCTCTGCCGGCCTCGCCAAGCCGACCGCGATCCTGATCGTGTCGGCGCACTGGGAGGCCGCCCCGCTCACGCTGGCGGCGACCGAGACCGTGCCGCTGCTCTACGACTTCTGGGGCTTTCCGGAGCGGTACTACCAGGTGCAGTACGCCGCTCCCGGCGCGCCTGAGCTGGCCAATCAGGTGCGGAAGCTCCTGCACTCCCCTGCCACTCCTGTCTACGACGACCCCAATCGTGGGCTCGACCATGGCGCCTACGTGCCGTTGAAGGAGATGTATCCGGACGCCGACATCCCCGTCCTGCAGGTGTCGATGCCGACGCTCGATCCGAAGCAGCTGTTCGACATCGGCCGCAAGCTGGCGCCGTTGCGCGACCAGGGCGTGCTGATCGTCGGCAGCGGGTTCACCACCCACAACCTGAGCGCGATCAACCTCAGCGGAGCGCCGGACGGCGTTGCGCCGAGCTGGTCGGTCGAGTTCGACGACTGGGCCAAGCGGGCGTTGGCGAAGCAGGACGTCGACTCGTTGATCGACTTTCTGCACAAGGCGCCGGCTGCTGGGATCGCGCATCCTCGGACGGAGCACTTCGCGCCGTTGTTCGTTTCGCTCGGTGCGTCCGAGGATTCACTCGGTACTGCGGAGACCGTGGTGGACGGGTTCTGGTACGGGCTGTCCAAGCGGTCCTGGCAGATCGGCTGACCGCAGCAATTGGCCCGGTCGTGTAGGGGTCGGGAAGGTGGCGAGGTGGGTGGTGCCGATGCTGCTCAGCCACACCTGCCCGTCGCGCTCGCGGACGCCGGTCGGCATCCGGAAGTCGGAGTGCTTGCCACGCAGGTCGTGGACCAGGTTGCCGTCATCGTCGTAGGCCTGGATCTCGATGATGTCGGCGGCCTTCGGTTTGAGCGCGTCGGGCAGGGCCCAGACCACTTTGCGGAGTACCGGTTGTTTGGGGAGCAGCAGGTCCAGCAACGCGTTGCGGGGTGAGCCGATCGCGACCCAGATCAGGCCGTCCGAGCCGCGCGAGATGTTGTCGGGCAGGCCGGGGATCATCGCGACCAGCTCGGGCTCGGCACCCTCGGTGGTGAGGTCGACCTTGAAGAGTCCGTAGCTGGCGGTCTCGACGAAGAACAGCGTCCGGCGGTCACCGCTGAGCGCGACGCCGTTGGGGAACGGGCGGTCCGTGGCCAGCCGGGTCAGCTCACCGTCGGGGGTGAGCCGGTAGAGGCTGCCCGTACTGGAGTGCTCGAGCAGGTCGGCCATCCACTCGTCGACACCGAACCGCGTCGACGAGTCGGTGAAGTAGATGGTGCCGTCGGGCAGTACGTCCGCGTTGTTGCAGAACTTCATCGGCCGGCCGTCGATGTCTGCGAGCAGCGTCTCGATCCGGCCGTCCTGGTCGAGCGTCAGCAGCCCACGATTCGCGTCGCAGACGAGCACCTTGCCGTTCGGCAGCCACTCCAGCCCGAGCGGCCGCCCGCCGGTGTCCGCCAGCACCTCGATCGTCGCGCCGTCCGGACTCACCCGCAGGATCCGCCCGTCGAGCAGCCCCGTCAACACGTTGCCCTCGGCATCGATCAACGCGTCTTCAGGACCTTCCCCCGGCACCGCCACTGCCCGTACTTCGATCCGCCGCGGCTCCCTCGCCGGCGGCACAGCAGGCGGCGTCCACCGAACCGGGGCGATGCTCGACTTGGGACTCATGGCGAAGACCTTAGCCCGTCAACCCCTTCGAGGCTCCTCTAACTGTCCCCGTTGCGCCCCTCCCGGCTGCCCATACTGGCCGCGGCGCTGGAGACCCCGGCGCTGGATGAGGGGAGAGAACTGTGGCATTCCGAAAGACGAGCGTGCTGGCAGCCTTCGGCGCTGTGGCGGTCATGTCAGCAGGCGCCGCTATGTCGGCCTCAGCCGTTCCGACGACCTCCACCGCTGTTGCGGCGACGTGCCACGCGAGCAGCGGCAACCTGTACTGCGGGAACCGGGTCAACGCGGCGATCTGCTGATTCAGGGATGAGCGGTGCCGGCCGAGGCCGGCACCGACTGGTCATTCGCCGGTGGAGCCGTCGAGGCGTTCTCGGAGGAGGTCGGCGTGGCCGTTGTGGCGGGCGTATTCCTCGATCATGTGGACCAGGACCCAGCGCAGGGAGAAGCGGCGGCCTTCGTCCTCGCCGACGGCGTCCGGGTCGAGGTCCGCGATGACGGCTCTGGCTCGCTCGACGGCTTGGTCGTAGCGGTAGAGGTCGGCGGCGTAGTGCCTCGGGTCCAGGCCGATCCAGTCACCCTCGGGGCGCTCGGGGGTCGCGTACGGGTAGACGACGGGCTCGTCGGTGAAGGTGCCGACGAACCAGCCGAGCTCGTTCTCGGTGAGGTGGCGGATCAGGCCGTGCAGGGTCATCGAGGACGGGTCGATGGACGGCGTACCGAGTTGCTCGGGCGTGAGGCCCTCGCATTTCCAGCGCAGGGTGGCCCGCTGGAAATCGAGGAAGCCGACGAGGGTCTCCTTCTCACCGGCCTCCGTCGGCGGGTCAGGTCTGCCGTTGAGGTCCATGTCCGGCAACCTATCGCCTCCCGGGGACAATCCACCTGACGACTGATGCCGGATGACTCGACGATGTTCCAGACTGGCGGGATGAGCCGCCGACTGGGTGTGACCGTAGTACTGGCTGTCGCCGTGCTCGCCGGATCTGCTGCCTGTGGGGACGAGAAACCCAAAGCGGCTCCCACGGTGAAGCCGGCCAAGGACCCGCTGAGCAGTTGCGTCGACCAGCTCGTCTACTGGGGTACCGAGAACCTGCGCGGCGCGCCCGGGCAGGAGGGCGACTACCAGCACATGGGGCTGACCGCGGACAAGTACGACGCGCTCCGGAAGATCCAGAAGAACGCCCGGGTGATCATGGCCAAGGGCGAGCTGCCGCCGACCTGGCTCCAGGAGCAGTCCGAGGCGGCCTGCCGCAAGATCGTGGCGACTCCCAAGCCCAGCAACACCGTCGGCGGCTGGCCGCAGTAGCACCGGCTCAGATGGCGGGCTTCATCCGGAGGATCCTCCGATACGGCGTAGGCTGGCCGGCATGAGTACTGAAGCCCCCCATCCTTACAGCAAGTATCCGGTCCGGATCGGCGTCCAGGTTCAGCCTCAGCACGCGGAGTACGCCGACATCCGGCGGACCGTCGCGGCCGCCGAGGAGATCGGCGTCGACATCGCCTTCAACTGGGACCACTTCTACCCGCTGTCCGGTGAGCCGGACGGCCTGCACTTCGAGGCGTGGACGATGCTCGGCGCCTGGGCCGAGGCGACCGAGCGGATCGAGATCGGCTGCCTGGTCACCTGCAACACCTACCGCAACGCCGACCTGCTCGCCGACATGGCCCGCACCGTCGACCACATCAGCAACGGCCGGCTGATCCTCGGTATCGGCTCGGGCTGGTTCGAGCGCGACTACGACGAGTACGGCTACGAGTTCGGTACGGCGGGCGGCCGGCTGGACGCGCTGGCCGAGTCGCTGCCGCGGATCGAGCAGCGCTGGGCCAAGCTCAACCCGGCGCCGACCCGGGACATCCCGGTCCTGATCGGTGGCGGTGGCGAGAAGAAGACGCTCAAGCTGGTCGCCAAGCACGCGACCATCTGGCACGGCTTCGGCGACGCCGAGACGATCGCGCACAAGCACGAGGTGCTCGACGCGCACTGCGCCGCGATCGGCCGCGACCCGGGCGAGATCGAGCGCTCGACGGCGGTCGGCGACAAGTCGCCCGAGGAGCTCGGCAAGGCGATGCTCGACGTGGGCACCCGGTTGTTCACGGTCAGCACGTCCGGGCCCAAGTACGACCTGGGTCTGCTCCGCGACTGGGTCGCGTGGCGCGACGAGGTCAACCAGGCCTGAGTCGTCGGTGCGCGTCCGTAGTACCGGAGCCTGGTACTGCGGACGCGCGCGTCGGCGTGGCGCGCGGATTCGCTAGGATTTCAGGCATGTCTACGCTGCCTACTGACGGCTCCGTGCGCCCCATGACCCGCTGGGGCACGGACGTCATGCACCACGTGAACCAGCCGGTCACCGAGTTCGGCGAGGAACTGCACACGCTCGTCGCGGACATGGTCGCGACGATGAACGCCGCCGAGGGTGTCGGGCTGGCCGCGAACCAGGTGGGCGTAGACCTGCAGGTGTTCGTCTTCAACTGCCCGGACAAGAACGGCGTCTACCAGTCGGGCGTCGTCTGCAACCCGGTGCTCGAGCTGCCCGAGGGCAAGGACCGGCAGCTCGACGAGGGCGACGAAGGATGCCTGTCGCTGCCCGGTGCTTTCACCAAGTGCGCCCGGCCGGACTTCGCCCGGGTGACCGGTGTGGACGAGAACGGCGAGCCGGTCAGCTACGAGGGTGACGGCCTGCTGGCGCGGTGCCTGCAGCACGAGACCGACCACACGCAGGGCATGGTGTTCGGGGATCGGCTGTCGCGGAAGTACAAGAAGCGGTTGTTCGCCGAGGCCGAGGAGTTCGCGGCGGACTACCCGGACGACTGGCCCGTATCGCCGATGCTCAACCAGGACGAGCACGACCACAGCGACGAGGGGCTCAACGCCTGATCGCGGAGCTCGTCGCCTCGCTGCGTTCTGGGCGGCGTACTGCCGTCGAGGTGGTCGCGGTGGCGCTGGACGGGGTTGCGCGGTGGGATCCGGTGCTGCACTTCATCGACTCGCTCGATGCTGACGGTGCTTTGTCGCTGGCCGAGCGGGTGGACCTTGGGTTGCCATTGGCCGGCGTACCGGTTCTGATCAAGGCCCGTACGCCGGCTGGGTCGCCGATCGTCACGCGGCTGATCGCGGCCGGGGCGATCCCGCTTGGTACGTCGACACGGGCCCGGGCGGATGCGGTGTCACAGACGTTCGGATGGAACGGGTCGGAGTACACGCGGAACCCTTGGGATCTTTCACGCTCGCCGGGCGGATCGTCCGCAGGTGCCGCGGCAGCGGTGGCCGCTGGCGTCGTCCCCCTGGCGACCGGCGGAGACAGCGCGGGCTCGCTACGAATCCCAGCCTCGTTTTGTGGCGTGGTGGGGTTCAAGGGGTCAGCCGGTCGGGTGCCCCGGGCGGACGGGCGGGCGCTGGGTGGTTTGACCATCGGCGGGTTCATGGCGACTTCGGTGGAGGACGTTGCACTGGCCACCAGCTTGGTGAGCGGGCCCGATCGGCTGGATCCGTGGGCACTGCCGCATTGGCCGACGCCTGCGCTCGAGGCCGGCCCTTTCCGAGTCGCCTATCGATCGGCGCTGAGTCCGCTCGTTTGCGATCCGTCGGTCGATGCGCTGGTCCGTGGCAGTCTCGGCGTACCGGGGATCGTCGTCCGAGACGCTCGCCTCGACTGGCTCCCCGTCGACTCGGCCTGGCTCACCCTCCGCGACCTCGACGCAGGCCTGCCCGTCGAACCGGCTGCTGTGCGGGACGCCGTACGGGTGCGAACTCACAACACCACAGCCCTCGCGGACCTCTTCACCGAGGTCGACGTCCTCATCACCCCCACGACTCCGACTGTCGCCCATGGGTATGACCAGCATGAGCAGAACATCGTCGTCGGCGACCTCTGCTGGGGGTTCAACGTGACCGGGCATCCGGCGGTGAGTGTGCCGGTCGGGCTCGTCGACGGACTGCCGGTCGGGGCTCAGGTCGTCGCGCCACCGGGGCGGGACGACCTCGCGTTGTCCGTCGCGGCGCGGCTGATGACGCCGATTTCACCACCGGGCTGAGGCTTCGCCGATAAACTGCCGGGATGAACGGGATGCTGGGTGACTCGGGGGTCAGGCGCCCCGTCACGCTCGACGATGTCGCGCGGGCCGCCGGGGTCTCCCAGCCGACTGCTTCCCGGGTGCTGAACGGGAGTTCGCGCAAGGTCGCCGAGAGCTATCGCGAGCGGGTGCTGGAGGCGGCGCGCGAGCTCGGCTACACGCCCAATCTGCCGGCGCAGGCGATGGCGCGCGGTACGTCGCGGACGATCGCGCTGGTGATCAGCCTGATCTCCGACCCGTACTTCTCCGCGATGGCGGCCGAGATCATGAAGCAGGCCGAGGCGATCGGGCTGCACGTGTCGATCGCCGTCACGGAGCGGCAAGCCGACCGCGAGCTCGACCTCGTCCGCGAGCTACGCGGCCAGCAACCGCGCGCCATCATCCTGGCCGGCACCGGGTACGTCGACCCGCCGTCGGAGCAGCAACTCGTCGACGAGCTGCACCGCTACGAGGAGACCGGCGGCCGCGTCGTACTCATCAGCCGCTCGGACCTCCCCTTCGAGACCGTCGACTTCGACAACCACGAAGGCTCCCGGCAGCTGGCCCGCGAACTGGCAGGCCTCGGCTACCAACGCTGCCTGGTCCTCGGCAGTGGGACTCCCCTGCTGTCCATGCGCCGCCGCGTCGAGGGTTTCGTCACCGGCCTGGTCGAGTCAGGCGTCGCCGACGCGGCCACCCGCGTGCACCACCCCGGCTTCAGCTGGGCCGGCGCCCGAGACTTCGTCCTCAGCCTCACCGACGCCGAAGTCCGCGACCTCCAACTCGTCTTCGCCGTCACCGACGACATGGCCCTGGGCGCCTTGGCCGGCCTCCGCGAACGTGGCCTCCGCATCCCCGAAGACATCGGCGTAGCCGGCTTCGACGACATCACCACCCTCCGCGACGTAGTCCCCAAACTGACCACCGTCCACGTAGCCCTGAACGCGGTCGCGCAGGAGGCCGTCTACCGAGCCACCACCACCGACCCCGACCTGACCCGCCGCACAGTCCCCGCCTACCCCGTCATCCGCGCCAGCACCCCGCCCATCTGACCCTCCCTGCTGGACCTCCGCCCGGTCCCGTCGGCGCACAACCGAGGGGAACTGGGGAGGCTTGTACCCCCGAACCGGCTCGTTTGCCTCCCCGTTCTCCGGGAAAATCCTCCCCAACCCCCATCGGCCTGGCCGGCGACCCCGAAATTGGTTGCCGGCAGCAACGGCCGGCCCGCCATGCACGCACAACTCCCCCGGCAACCGCTTCCCCCGGCGCGTCGGGGCGTTCCACGAGGGTTGTGCGTGCGCGGCGGTCCGGGCGGCGCGCTCCGTCGCGGTGAGACAGGCACCCTAGCGACGGTGCTGTCGCGCGGCGAAGTGTACAAATGCCCGCGCCGGCGGAGGATGTGCATAGCCAGACGTCGTCACCGGTCCCACCAGGTGAGGTGGGCGTCGGCTTCGGCCAGAGGCTCGAGCAGTTCCCAGGCTTCGGTGATTAGGTTGTCAGCCAAGTGGATGATGTCGACGACTGCGATGGACGGGCCGTCGTCGGGGAGGTGACGGTGGGTGTGGAGGATTACGTGGTCGGCGTCGGAGAGGATGTGGAGGATGTCGACTTTCATGTCCTTCAAAGGGTCCAGGGCGTTGCCTACGTCGTTGAGCCACTCTGTCTTGTCGCGGATCAGACCGTCGGGACGGTGGTGACGGAAATCGTCGCTGAGCAAGGGTTCTACGGCGGCGACACCACCTTCGCCGATGAGTTCGGCCAAGGCACGCTGGACCAGTTGCTTGTTCTGTGTAGTCATGTTCAGCAGTGTTGCGGGGCCGGTACCGGTTGTCGATGAACTCCCATTTCATGGGTAGGGTCGGTGACCATGGCAACGGTTGGGGAGCTTTTGCGGGGGTGGCGGCGTCGGCGGTTGTTGAGTCAGCTGGATCTGGCGATCGCGGCTGACGTGTCGGCGCGGCACGTCAGCCTGGTGGAGACGGGGAAGTCGCAACCCAGCGCCGAGATGGTGCTGCGGCTCGCCGAGCAGCTCGACGTACCGCTGCGGGAGCGGAACGTGCTGCTGCTCGCGGCCGGGTTCGCACCCCGGTACGCCGAAAGCCCCCTCGACTCAACTGCGCTGTCAGCGGCGCGCGCAGCCGTCGAGCGCGTCCTGCAAGCCCATGAGCCCTACCCAGCTCTGGCCTTCGACCGGCACTGGGACATCGTGATGACCAACCGGGCTGTCGATCCGTTCCTCACCGGCGTGGCACCAGAACTGCGCGAGCCTCCGATGAATCTGCTCCGCCTCGGACTCGATCCCCGCGGCCTGGCCGCCCTGGTCGTCAACCGCGACGACGTACGAATCGTCTTCCGCTCCCGAGTACGACGCCAACTCGCCGCCGCCCCCGACCCCAAACTCACCGCCCTCTACCAAGAACTCCTGGCGCCAGGCGAGACCGGCGAACCGGTGGAGGCCGAGGTCCTGATCCCGATGATCATCCGCATCGACGGCGTCGAGCTGCGGATGTTCTCCACGATCACGACCTTCGGCACCCCACTCGATCTCACCCTCGACGAACTCGCCGTCGAGTCCTACTACCCGGCCGACGACGAGACCGCCGCCTACTTCACAGCTTCACTCCCCCGCTGATCAGGTCGATCTTCCAGTACCGCTGGAGGCTGAGGAACAGGACGCCCAGCGGGATGATCGACACCAGCACGCCGGCGATGACGATCGAGTACTGCGCCGCCTGGCCACCCGTGATGATCATCAGCCCGTAGAGCCCGAGCGTCAGCGGGTACAGGTGATCGTTGTTGATCATCACGAACGGCAGCAGGAAGTTGTTCCAGATGCCGATGAACTGCAGCAGGAAGACGGTCACCAGGGCCGGCATCATCAACGGCGCCCCCACCGACCGGAAGATGCGCCATTCGCTGCCGCCGTCGATGCGGGCGGCCTCCATGATCTCGTCGGGAACCGAGGCCTCCGAGTAGATCTTGCAGAGGTAGATGGCGAAGGGGCTGACCAACTGCGGCAGCAGCACCGACGCGTAGTTGTTGGTCATCCCGACCTTGGCCAGCAGCAGGAACTGCGGAACGGCCAGCAGGATCTGCGGCAGCAGAACCGCCGCGACGATCGCCCTGAACAAGACGGTGCTCCCGGCGAAGCGGTACTTGCCCAAGGCATAACCAGCCGCCCCGGCGATTGCCGTCGACAACAGTCCGCCGCCGATCGCGTAGATCACCGAGTTCAGCACCCAGCGCCCGAAGATGCCGTGGTTGTAGCTGAACAGCGCGTCCAGGTTGCTCCAGAACCCACCGTTGAAGGCGGGCAGGAACGGTGCCGTCGAGAACAGCTCGTCGTTGGTCTTGGTCGACGCGATGACGATCCACAGCACCGGCAAGACGCAGTACAGGGCGCCGATCAGCAGGATCAGGGTCGGGATCCAGCGGGTACGTTGCCGGGTCATCTGGTGGACCTCCGGGCGATCCGGCGGCCGACCGCCGAGACGAGGACGGTCGCGGCGACCGTCATGGCGATCAGCACGAACGACGTGGCGGCGCCTTCGTAGATGCTGTTGTTGACGAAGGCATCGGTGTAGACGCGCATCAGCGGGACCCAGGTCGACGAGATCGCGTTGGCCAGCGGCTTCAGCGTCGTCGGCTCGTTGAACAGCTGCAGCGAGCCGATCACCGAGAACAGCGCGACCATCGCCACGGCCGGCGCGATCATCGGCAGCTTCACCCGGACGGCGATCTGGAACTCCGTCGCGCCGTCCAGCTCGGCCGCCTCGAACAGCTCCTTCGGCAGACTCCGTACGGCGGTGTAGAGGATCACCATGTTGAAGCCGACCACACCCCAGACGGCCACATTGGCCACGCTGAAGAAGATCCCCTTGGTGCCGAAGTAGTCGACCACGTCACCACCGATCGGCGAGGTCGCGGGCAGGTACATGAAGCCCCACAACAGCGACGCGACCACACCCGGTACGGCGTACGGAAGGAAGATCGCCAACCGCGCGAACCCGACCAGCCTGGCCCGCTTCGCGTCGAGGCACAAGGCGAACAGCGTCGACAGGATCACCGTCAGCGGTACGCCGAACGCCGCGATCAGCAGCATCCGGCCGAGGCTCGCCCAGAACTCGCTGTCGCTCAGCGTCGCGGTGTAGTTGGACAGACCCGTCCACACCTCCGTCGGCTTGCCACCGCCGAGCAGGCCCTTGCCCACCTTCATCCGGCGGAAGCTGAGGAAGATCGCGTAGACCGCCGGGGCGATCGTGAACAGCAGCAGGAGCACGACCGCCGGCGTGACCAGCGCGACGGGCAGCAGCCCGCCACGGCCGCGAGGCTTGCTCGCGGCCGTGGCGGTACGAGGACCGCTCATCTCAGCCGGCTACCTGGAAGCCGAGCTTCTTCATGTCGCTGACCGTTGCCTCTTGCATCGTGTCGAGTGCCGCGGACAGCGAGGTCTTCTTCTGCAGCGCGGCGCCGAACGCGTTGGAGTACGAGTCGAACGTGACGTTCGCGTTCGGGCCCCAGATGTCGAACGTGCGCACGCCCTTGGCCGCGGTCGCCATCAGCGTGTTGTAGTCCGGCTGCGTCGACATGAACGGCGGCGGCGTCTTCAGCGCGGGCAGCTGCTGGCCCTGCGGCGAGGCCGGGAAGGCCTGCACGTTCTTGATCAGCGAGTCCATACCGGCGTCGGACGAGTTCATCCACTCGACGAACTTCGCGGCCTCGGCCGGGTGCTTGGAGTTCGCCGTCACGGCTTCGGTCTCGCCGCCCCAGATGCCGACCGCGGTGTCACCGGCGGTCCAGGCCGGCAGCGGCGCCGCGGCCCACTTGCCGGCGGTGTCCTTCGCGATCGACGGCAGCTGGTTCGGTCCCCACTGCGCGCCGACCCAGCCGACGATGGTGCCGTTGTTCATGTCGGTGTTCCACTGCGCCGACCAGTTCGGCTGCGGGCTCACCAGGCCCTTCTTGATCAGGTCGTCCCAGTAGTCCGCGACCTTCTTGCTCGCGGCATCGTTGATCGCCACGCTCCACGTGTCGCCGTCGGCCTTCCACCAGTTGGCCCCGGCCTGCTGTGCGAGCCCGGCGAACCAGCCCGGGTCGGCGGCGGTGAAGTTGCCGATGAACTTCTTCGGATCCGCCTTGTGGATCGCCGCGGCGACGGTCGCGTACTCCGCCCACGTGGCCGGCGCCTTCAGGCCGAGCTTGTCGAACACGTCCTTGCGGTAGAAGAACACCATCGGGCAGACGTTCTGCGGTACGCCGTACGTCTTGCCCTCGAACTGCACCTGGGACAGCGACGCCTTGTCGTACTTCGCGTCCAGCCCCTTCACGTAGTCGTCGATCGGGACGACCACCTGGTTCGCGATCAGGGCTGGCAACGCCTGGTACTCGACCTCGGTGATGTCGGGGTTGGTACCGGCCTTGTTGTTGGTGATGAGCTTGTTGTACAAGGTGTAACCGGTGCCCGAGGGCTTGCTCAGCTTGACCTGGATGTCCGGGTTGAGCTTGTTCCACTCGTCGACGACCTTGTCCATGCCGCCGTCCCAGTTGACGTAGGTGAGCGTCACCTTCTCGCCCTTGGCGGCACTGCTGCCCGCACCACTTGGACTTGCCTTGTCGTCGTTGCCCGAGCAGGCGGCCAGCGCCAGCACGAGGACCGCACCGAGGGCGGCGCTTCTACGGAGGTTCATCAGGGGTTTCCTCATTTCGACGCCCAGCCGGGGTATTCGGTGGGGGTGGTCTGGATGCCGATCCACTGGCGGTGGGTGTAGCCGGCCAGCTGGCCTTCGCCGCCGTGCCGGGCATACCCGTCGTTCACGTGTACTTCGTTGCTCTTGACCTTCTCCGCGAACGCGAGCCCGCGCATCGGGTCCTTGGTGAAGACCGAGTTCATCAGCGTGCGATGACGGTTGACGAGGTCGAGCGCCTCGGCCTCGCTGTCGACGACGGTGATCGGCATCACCGGGCCGAAGATCTCCTCGGTGAACACCGGCATCTGCGGGGTCACCCCGGTCAGTACGGCGGGCTGGTAGAACAACCCGTCGTACGTGCCGCCGGTCGCCAGCTTGGCGCCTGCTGTGAGCGACGGCTGGACGAGTCCTTCGTGGAAGCGCTTGAGCTGCGTCCCGGTGATGATCGGGCCGAGGTCGACGTCGTCGCGCAGCGGGTCGCCGACCCGGAGCTTGCTGACGCGGTCGACGACGGCCTCGGTGAACTCGTCGGCGACCGAGCGCATCACGATGTGCCGGCCGGCGGTGATACAGGTCTGCCCCTGGTACCAGAGCGAGGACCAGAGCGCGCAGCTGACGGCTTGGTCGAGGTCGGCGTCGTCCAGTACGACGAACGCGTTGTCGCCGCCCAGCTCGGTCGCGGCGGCACGGAAGTTCCTGCCGGCGAAGCTCGAGATCTGCTGGCCGACCTCGAACGAGCCGGTGAAGTGGATCAGATCGAGGTCGGGGTGCTCAGACAACGTCTTCCCAGTTGTTGGACCGTCGCCTGGTACGACATTGAAGACACCTGCCGGTACGCCGGCCGCTTTGGCCGCCTCCGCGAGGATCTGGCCGCCTGCGATCGGGGTGAGCTCGGCGGGCTTGAGCACGACTGCGTTGCCGTAGGCGAGCCCCGGCGCGAGCGCGCGCATCGCCAGGCTCATCGGGTAGTTCCAGGGCACGATCAGCCCGATCACGCCCAGCGGCACCGCCCGCGAGAGCGAGATCTTGCCGCTCTTGTACGGCGGCAGGATGGCACCGGCGTTCTCGGTCAGCTGGGTGGCGGAGTTGAGCAGCTGGTTGATCGACTGCCCGAGCTCCTCCTCCGCCTTCTCCGTCGTACCGCCGGTCTCCCGGACGATCAGTGTGATCAGCTCGCCGTGCCGGTTCTCCAGCTCCCGCGCGAACGCCCGCAGAATCTCGCTCTTGGTGTTCGCGTCCACCTCGGCCCACTCGGCCTGTGCCCGCCGGGCGCTCCGGACCGCCCGGTCCACCTGCTCGGCCGACGCACTCCCGTACCGCGCGAACGGCTTGCCCGCCGCCTTGTCGAGCACCGGCACCCAGTCCGACGCCGGCGGCTCACACCACCCGTCGATCCACACCTGCGCCTCATAATCCCGCAACCCACTCGCAGGAACCGACCTCATCGGCGTACCTCCACTCAACCCACTCAGGAATGCGCTTTCCCGCAGGATTGCGCATTCCCAGCTCCGGGTCAAGAGTCTGTACGACTACCGCCCGCAACCGTCGGGTCGGCGCGGGCAGCTACTCAGGGGCGGCGGCCGAAGGCGTCGAGGAGGAGGGACTGCGCGGAGGCGTCGGGCGGGAGGGTCCCGCTGGCGCCGGGGCCGTAGGCGCCCATGGCGCGCATGGACTCGACGTGGGGTTCGACGATCGTCCAGAGGGCCGTGACGACGGCCGAGTCCAGCGTCGGGTCGACACCGGCGCCGATCGCGATGTCCCAGGCATGGACGACCAGGTCGCCGGCGCGGAAGCGGACGAAGGTGTCGTAGGTGATGTCGCCGCTGGGGTGGTGGAGTGGGATCGTCTGGTCCGCGGTGGCGAAGGCGTGCTGCTGGGCCTCGCAGGAGGTGGTGAGGGCTGCGATCGGGTCGTCGCCCAGCTGGTCCGAGTCCAGACCGGCGACGGAGTCGGCTGCTGAGGCGCCGGCGAGCAGGCGGGTGGCGAAGATGTTGCCTGCGGCCACGTGATCGGCGACTTCGCGGACCGTGAGGTCAGCCGGAGTGTTGTTGCTCCACGCGCCGGACGGCACAGCGGAGACGATCCGGAGGAGTTCGGCGCCGGCGCTCGCGATCAGCTTCACGGGGACGAGGTTAGCGACCTCACGATCCACCGAGCTGCTTCGTCGGAGCGGTATGAACAGCATCGAAGAAATGTCAGCGCAGCGGGAACTGGACGAGAGTGCCATCCGGCGACAGATCGAACAGATCGTCGATGGTATCCGGGCCAGGGACCTCGACGTACTGCAGCAGGTGTACGCGACGGACGTGGTGTCGTTCGACGTGGAGCCGCCGCTTCAGCACGTCGGGGTGGAGGCGAAACTCGCGAACTGGGCGAAGGTCTTCACCTTCCTCGCCGATCCGGCCTACGAGGTGCGCGACCTGCGGCTCGCCGTCGACACCGAGATCGCCTTCGGACACTGCTTCGGCCGGGTGAGCGGGACGCTGCCCGACGGTACGGCGACGGACGGCATGTGGGTCCGGGCCACCTTCTGTTTCCGCAAGGTCGACGGCCGATGGCTGGTCGTGCACGACCAGGCATCGGTCCCGTTCGACATCCGGAGCGGCCGGGGCGTGACCGATCTCGAGCCCTGAGGTCTTGGTCAGGCGATCGGAAAGTCGAAGTACGTGTTCGGAAACGGCTCGTCTTCGAGCGTGTAGTGCCACCACTCGGAGGCATACGGCGTGAAGCCACAGGCGGTCATGATCGAGCGCAGCGCCTGGCGATTGCTTGCCTCGGTGGGGGTGATGCCGTCGGCGTCGTGATGGGAGATCGAGTCCATCAGGTCGTGGCCGCCGCCCATCGCAGCCAGTTCGCCGGTGGCCAGGTGGTAGAGGGTCAGGTCGACGGTGCTGCCTCGGCTGTGGCCCGACTTGGTGGAGACATAGCCCTTGGCGAACATGTCGGCTCGGCTGATGTTCGGGTAGTGGCGTGGCTTCGTACGACCGTCCTCGGGCTGTTTCGACCACTGCAGGAAGCGGTCGACGGCGCGTTGTGGGCGGTAGCCGTCCCAGAGCAGGAGGCCGAAGCCGCGGGGCTCGGCCTTCTCTCGGGCCTCGGTCAAGGCCGCGCACAAGGCCCTGGTACCGACGATCCTGTTGGCCAGATAGCCGTCGACCGGTCTGCCGGTGAAGTTGTCCCAGGTGGCGTACTTGGCGTCCCAGCGGATCCCGGACGCAAACTCGTCCACGAAGACGAAATCGGCCTTCACCGCGCCCCCTCCAACGCCGAGGTCACCAGCCGGTCGATCACCTCGGCCATCGGCAGCCCCGCGGCCGCCATCATCCGCGGATAGCGGCTGTACGACGTCATGCCCGGGAACGTGTTGACCTCGTTCAGCACCACCTGCCCGTCGGCCTTCAAGAACAGGTCGACCCGTGCCAGCCCGCTGCAGCCGAGCGCCCGATAGACGGCCTTCGCGGTCTCGCGTACCAGCGAACGCGACTCCGCCGAGATGTCAGCGGGAACGATCGGCGTCGAGTTGTCCGAACCCAGCTCCGGCGTGCTCTCCTGATGGATCCGGAAGAAGCCGTGGGACAACGCGATCCGGTCCACCTCCCCCACCACCAGATCCGGATCGGTCCCCAGGATCGCGCAGCCGACCTCGTGCCCGGCGACAGCCTCCTCGATCAGCACCTTCGAGTCGTACTCCCGGGCGACCGCCACAGCGTCGGCCAGCTCCGAGGCGTCAGAGACCTTGCTGACCCCGAACGACGACCCCGACCGGGCCGGCTTCACGAAGACCGGATAGCTGAGCCGGCCGGCATCGATGACCTGCTCCCCCGTCACCGTCCAGAAGTTCGGGGTGGCGATACCCGCGTCCCCGGCGACGGTGTAGGCCAGAGACTTGTCCAGGCACAGCGCCGAGCTCTGGATGTCGCACCCCACATAGGGAATCCCGGACAGCTCCAGCAACCCCTGGATCGCGCCGTCCTCGCCGAACCTGCCGTGCAGAACGGGCAGCACCAGATCCAGTTCGACCGTGTCGTACTTCCCTTCGTCCAGCACCAGCAACCCACGCACGGTGCTGTCCGGAGCCAGGACGGCCGGCTGACACCGGCCCGCCTCCCAGTCCGGACCAGGCCCGTCGCACAGCATCCACGCGCCGCTCTGGGTGATGCCGACGAAAGAGGGTTCGTACTTCGAGGGATCGAGGTGTTTCGCGATCTCCTGCGCGGACTTGACCGAGATGTGGCGTTCCTCGGAGACCCCACCGAAGACGACGCCGACCTTCAACCTAGGCATACTGACTCCTGCTTTCGAACTTGAGACAATTGGCGAGCGAGTTTTCGACCGTGTCGCGCAGGGCGCGATCCGTGTAATAGGCGGTATGCGGGCTGATCAGCACGTTCGGCAGCTTCTGCAACCGTCGCAAAGGTCCGGCTGAGATCTCCTTGCCCCGGTGATCGGCGTAGAAGATTCCCTCTTCGCCCTCGACGACATCCAGCGCCGCTCCACCGAGCCGGCCGCTCTCGAGCGCCTCGATCAGAGCCTCGGTGTCGATGAGCGCACCGCGCCCGGTATTGACGATGAGGGCACTCGGTCGCAACTTCTTCAACCGTTGCCGATTCAGCAGATGGTGCGTCTGCGCGGTGAGCGGGGTATGAAGAGTGACGATGTCGCTCAGCCGCAGCAATTCGTCCAGCGAGACATAATCGGCGGACGTCCCCGGCCGGCTGTCGTGCGCCAGGATCCGGCACCCGAAGCCGCGCAGCCTGTTCACGACGGCTGCGCCGATGCGGCCGGTACCGACGACCCCGATCACCAGGTCATGCAGTTCCCGCCCGCGGACCTCGCCCAATCGGTAGTCCTGCGCTTCGGTACGCCGAATCATGGCCCGCGCATTGCGCAGTGACATGAGCATCAGCAGCAGCGTGTAGTCGGCCACGCTGTCCGGCGAATAGCTGACGTTCTCGACGGAGATCCCGAGCCGCGCCGCGAATTCCAGGTCGAGATGGTTGTAGCCGATACTCCTGGTCGAGATGTACTCGACACCGGCCCGGCTGAGGTCGAGCAGCGTGGCGTTCGTGATCCGGCTCTTGTGGCCGACGCTGATACAGCGATTGCCGATGGCCAGATCGGAATTCGCTTCGGAGACCGCCGCCGCGGTGATGGTCGGCAGTACGCCGAAATGTGGGGACAGTTCCCGGTACAGCAACTCCTCGTCCGGCTCACAGCCGTAAACAGTGATTCCGATGGTCATAGCTGACCCCGCGGATCGTGGGTCGGGTCGGCGTACGGCACCGGGCAACCGTGATCGACGGCGTCCGGGCGGAGTTCGTAATGCCAGGCCTCATTGGCATAGATCTGGCACAACCCAAAGGCGCCGCCGTGCTTGGACAACCACCCAGCCGCGTCGCGCCCGAGGTCGATCGCATGCCCCGACACATGCGGCGACTTGTCAGGCGTAGCGACCCAGCGAGCAGCCTCCTCCTTCGATCCGTACTCGGCGACCGCCTCGCTGAGCAGTTCTTCCTGGTACGCCGCCGAGCGCCACCCACTGTTGACCACGAACTCGACCCCGTCGTCCCGAGCCGCCGTCCCAGCCTTCCGCAAGGCATTGAGTAGAGCCGGGTCGAGGTTCGCGACGGCAGGAACCCCCGCGTCGAAGATCGTCACCCCCTCGGGGACGTACCCGTTCTCCTCGCCGAGCGCGCGATGGCGGGCGTCACTGGACGATGCGCTCGACAACAAAGACGGCGCCACCGCCTGCTGGATGAACACGACGGCAAGCGCCGCGTTGGCGAGCACGAACGCCACCCGGACGGTCAGTTTGGTACGGCGGCCCGCTGTGGGCGCCGGTTTGATGGCAGACATAGCACCAGCCAAGGCAATCGCGTGTTGCCGACCGGTTTGGGGATTTCGATATGCCGGCGATAACTGCCGGGTCGTAGCATCGAGGGTGTGCGTGTGCTGATCGTCGAGGACGAACCCGTGATGGCCGAAGCCATCCGCGACGGCCTGCGCCTGGAGGCGATCGCGGCCGACATCGCCGGTGACGGCGACACCGCGCTGGAACTGCTGAGCATCAACGAGTACGACATCGCCGTGCTGGACCGCGACATTCCCGGCCCGTCCGGTGACGAGATCGCCAGGCAGATCGTTGCCTCTGGCAGCGGTATGCCGATCCTGATGCTCACCGCCGCCGACCGGCTCGACGACAAGGCCTCCGGGTTCGAGCTGGGCGCCGACGACTACCTGACCAAGCCGTTCGACCTGCGCGAGCTCGTCCTCCGCCTCAGGGCCCTCGACCGCCGACGCGCCCACAACCGGCCGCCGGTGCGCGAGATCGCCGGTCTGCGGCTCGATCCGTTCCGGCGCGAGGTCTACCGCGACGGCAAGTACGTCGCGCTCACCCGCAAGCAGTTCGCCGTGCTTGAAGTACTGGTCGCCGCCGAGGGTGGCATCGTCAGCGCCGAGGAGCTGCTGGCCAAGGCCTGGGACGAGAACGCGGACCCCTTCACCAACGCCGCTCGCATCACAGTCTCCGTACTTCGTAAGCGGCTCGGCGAACCGTGGATCATCGCGACCGTCCCCGGCGCCGGCTACCGCATCGAAGAACCGTCCGGTACGGGACAGAGCCGTGGCTAGGGAGCCCGGGTGGAGTGTCCGGCTCAAGCTCACCCTCAGCTACGCGGGATTCCTGATGATCGCCGGTGCGCTGCTGCTCGCGGTCGTCTGGGTGTTCCTGCTCCGCTATGTGCCCGATGTGATCGCCAACCCGTTGCCGACGACAACCGGCACACCTCACGTACGCGGGACACCCTCCCCGCCTGGCCCGATGGTCATCCCGGACCGCTCCGACCTGCTGGCGGCCTTCGCGCCGAAGGTAGCGCTCATGTTGGTGTTCCTGCTGGCCTTCGGCCTGCTAGGAGGTTGGATCCTGGCCGGCAGCATGCTGGCGCCGCTGACCCGGATCACTCAGGCCACCCGGCTGGCCACGACGGGGTCGCTCTCCCACCGGATCCGGCTGGAAGGCCGCGGCGACGAGTTCCGCGAACTCGCCGATTCCTTCGACACCATGCTCGCCCGGCTGGAGGCCCACGACGCCGAGCAGCAGAGATTCGCGGCCAACGCCTCGCACGAACTGCGCACTCCGCTGGCGATCACCCAGACACTGCTCGACGTGGCCCGCAACGACCCGGACCGCGACAACGGCAAACTCGTCGAGCACCTGCACTCCATCAACACCCGGGCGATCGACCTCACCGAGGCACTGCTCGTGCTGAGCCGCGCCAACCAGCGGTCGTTCACCCGTGAGCCCGTCGATCTCTCGCTGGCGGCCGAGGAGGCCGCGGAGACCCTGCTCCCCCTCGCCGAAGAACGCGGCCTGACGATCGAGACCGCCGGCGACATCGCACCGACGCTGGGCTCACGCACCCTGCTCGTCCAGCTGGTCACGAACCTCCTGCACAACGCGATCGTCCACAACCTGCCTGCCCGGGGCACTGTGTGGATCACCACCAGAGTCCGCCCCCAGAGCGTGCAACTCGTCGTCGAGAACACCGGCGAGAAGCTCACTCCGCAGCAGGCCGCCACGCTGACCGAGCCGTTTCAGCGCGGCAGCGAACGCGTCCGCACCGACCACTCCGGCGTCGGCCTGGGCCTGGCGATCGTCAAAAGCATCACCGAAGCCCACGACGGAACCCTCACCCTCACGCCCCGCCCCGACGGCGGCCTCCGCGTCACGGTCGAGCTGCCCGCCAAGCCTGCCGAGTGATGGAGTAGATCACGGCGTCGAACGTCTCGCCGTCCTCCTCCAGCCGGGCTTCGTGATCGAAGCGCATGCCGATGCGTTCCATCACGGAAATGCTCTTGGTGTTGGCGGTTTCGGTGGAGGCCAGCACCCGCGGCAGATCAAGCTCGGTGAAGGCGTAGGCAAGCCATGCCGCAGCCGCCTCAGTGGCATACCCATGTCCCCAGTACTCCCGCGCCAGCCGCCACCCGAGCTCCAGATCGTCCGGATGCCACGCCTCGCGCGTCAACCCACCCGCCCCGAGGAACGCCCCGTCCGACCGCCGCTCGATGGCGAGAAAGCCGGTACCTTCAGCCTCGTACCGTGCGTTGACCGCACGAGCGATCTCGTCGGTCTCGGCCCGGCTCAACGGCTTACCACCGAGGTACCGCATCACCTCGGGGTCAGTGTTCAACTCAGCCCAGGCCGGCAGATCCTCGTCGCGAAAGGGGCGCAGGAGCAGGCGTTCCGTGGTGAGCACTCCGGCCTCCCGCTGGTCAGGGTCTGGTGGCGTAGAAGGCCACTGCTGCCGAGGATGCCACGTTGAGGGAGTCGACGCCGCCTGCCATCGGGATCTTCACCGTCAGGTCTGCCCGTTCGAGCACGTGCGGCTTGAGGCCGTGGCCTTCGGTGCCGAAGATCAGGGCGAGCTTTTCGTCCTGGCGGGCGGTCAGCTCGTCGAGGGTGATCGAGTCGTCGGTCAGGGCCAGCGCGGCGCTGACGAATCCGTGGTCCTTCAGAAGGTCGAGCGGGTCCGGCCAGCTGGTCAGGCGGGTCCACGGGATCTGGAAGACGGTCCCCATCGAGACCTTGATCGAACGGCGGTACAGCGGGTCCGCGCAGGTGGGGGTGATCAGGACCGCGTCGACGCCCATCGCGGCGGCGGCGCGGAAACCGGCGCCGACGTTGGTGTGATCGACGATGTCGTCGAAGATCGCGATCCGGCGGCCGGTGAGCAGGGTGTCCAACTCGGGCGCAGGCTGACGCCGGTACGACGCCAGCGCCCCACGGTGGACATGAAAGCCGGTGACCTGCTCAGCCAGCTCCTCGGTCACCACGTAGACGGGTGCCTCAGGCCACTTCTCCAGTACGTCTGCCAGCGAGTCCAACCACCGCGGGGCGAGCAGGAAAGAGCGTGGCTCATAACCGGCGTCGGCCGCCCGGCGAATCACTTTGTCGCCCTCGGCAATGAACAGCCCATGCTCTTCCTCGAGCATCCGCCGCAGATTCACTTCCCGCAGCTGGACATAATCCCCCAGCCGCGCGTCCCCAGCCTCCTTGACCGAAACCAGCGGACTCATGAACCCGCGATCTCCACGACCTGACCGATGATGACGATGGCGGGCGCTCCTACGCCACCAGCAGACATTGCTTCGGCAATACCAGCTAGGTCTGACTTGACCTGCAGCTGGCCGGGCAGCGTTCCGTCGGCGATCGCCGCGGCCGGCGTTGCCGGGTCCTTGCCATTGGCGATGAGCGTTGACGCGATCACCGGGAGGTTCTCCACGGCCATCAGCAGCACGAGCGTGCCGTTCAACGACGCGAGGGCTTCCCAGTTGATCAGGGAGTCTGGGTGGCCGGGTGGGATGTGCCCGGAGACGACTGTGAACTCGTGGGTCACCCCGCGGTGCGTGACCGGGATCCCCGCCGCGGCCGGGACCGCGATTGAGCTGGTGATGCCTGGTACGACTGTCCATGGCACGCCTGCCTCGGCGCAGGCCAGTGCTTCCTCGAAGCCGCGGCCGAAGACATAAGGATCGCCGCCCTTGAGCCGTACGACGACCTTGCCCTGCAAGCCCCGGTCGACCAGCAGGCGGTTGATCTCCTCCTGTGCCGCCGAGCGCCCGCGCGGCAGCTTGGCCGCGTCGATCAGCTCCACGTCAGGATGCAGCTCCTCCAGCAACGGCTGCGGCGCCAGCCGGTCCGCGACGACCACATCCGCCTCGGCCAGCAACCGCCGTCCGCGCACAGTGATCAGGTCAGGATCCCCAGGACCCCCACCGACGAGATACACGCCAGGCTTCTTGGCCAGCGAGTCCCGCGCGCCCAACGCGCCGACCCGCAAGGACTCCAGAATCGCGTCCCGTACCGCCGCCGACCGCCGGTGATCGCCACCACCCAGTACGCCGATGGTCACCTGATCGTGCTGCCCGGAAGCCGGCGTCCAAGCAGTCGCCCGCGACCGATCGTCCGACCGCACGCAGAAGATCCGCCGCGCCTCCGCCTCCGCCGACACCTGATCGTTGACCGCGGCATCATCCGTCGCAACCACGACGTACCAAGCGCCCTCGAGATCCCCGGAAGCGTACCCGCGCTCGACCCACCGGAGATCCGGATTCGTCAGCAACCCCTCGATCGTCGGCGTGATCACCGGCGAGATGACGTCGATCTGCGCACCCGTCTCGAGCAACCGCGGCAGCCGCCTCTGCGCGACACCACCGCCGCCCACGACCACCACCCGGCGGCCGGTGAGCACCAGCCCGGACAGGTACGGCGCCGTCACGCCTCGATCCCCGCATCCTCGAAGGTCGCCATCTCCGCGAGCGCCCGCACTGCACACGTGACGATCGGATAGGCCAGCACCGCGCCCGTCCCCTCCCCCAGCCGCAGATCCAGATCCACCAGCGGCTGCAGCCCCAGCGTCTTCAACGCCACCGCGTGCCCCGGCTCGGCCGACCGATGCCCAGCGATGCAGTAATCGATCACCGCCGGCTCAAGCGCCTGAGCAACCAGCGCCGCAGCCCCCGCGATCACCCCATCCAGAATCACCGGCACCTTGTTCGCGGCCGCCCCGAGGATGTACCCGGCCAGCGCAGCGTGCTCCAGCCCGCCGTACGCCGCCAGCGCACCGAGCGGCTCCGAAGCCGGTACTTCGTGAAGCGCCAGCGCAGCCCTGACAATCTCGGTCTTGTGCGCCAGCGTCGCGTCGTCGATCCCCGTCCCGCGGCCCGTCACCTCATCCGCCGTCCCACCGCTGAAGGTCGCGATCAACGCGGCCGACGCCGTCGTGTTCGCGATCCCCATGTCGCCGGTCAGCAGGCATTGATACCCGTCCAGCACCAGCTGACAAGCCAACTCGAAGCCGACCGCCACCGCGGCCTGCACCTCGTCCGCCGTGAGCGCCTTCCCGACCGAGAGGTCCCGCGTCCCGGCCCGCACCTTCGCGTGCACGATGTCCAGCTCGTCGACATCAGAGGCAACCCCGACGTCCACCACCCGCACGTCGACCCGGTTGTTGGCCGCGAACGCGTTCACCGCGGCACCACCACCCGCGAAGTTCGCCAGCATCGCCGCGGTGACCTCCTGCGGCCAAGGCGAGACTCCCTGCGCATGAACGCCGTGGTCAGCGGCGAAAACCGTCACGACGGCGGCCGTCGGCACCGCGGGCGGGCACACACCGGTCATCCCGGCGACCCGGACCGACAGCTCCTCCAGCACGCCAAGGGAACCGGCCGGTTTCGTCAGCCTCAGCTGACGCTCCGTCGCCGCCCGCATCGCGGCCTCGTCGGCCGGACCGATCCTGGCCAGGTACTCCTCCACCGCTGATCCCTCCACTCGCGACGGCCGCCCGGACGCGACCAGTTCCGATCTTCGCATCTCTGAACCCCGGCCCCTGCCAGGGCGGCTGACCCGAGCGGGGTGGTGGGGTGGGAGTGAGCATAAGTTGAGCCAGTAATGTCGGATTCACCACATTTCGCGAGATCCCAGGAGGATCACCAGATGTCGCTCGATCGACCCGTCGCACCGGACCCGTACAAGCTGCTTCCCGAGGTCGGATCGTTCACGGTCACCAGCACCGACGTCACCGACGGCGAGCCGATGGGCGACGACCAGGCCTACGCCGGGGGCAACAAGTCGCCTCAGCTCAGCTGGGAGGGCTTCCCCGCCGAGACCAGGGGCTTCGTGGTCAGCTGCTTCGACCCCGACGCGCCGACCCCGTCCGGCTTCTGGCACTGGGTCCTGGCCGGCCTGCCCGCCGACGTGACGGAGCTCCCGGCCGGCGCCGGCACCACGGAGCGGCTGGAGAACGGCGCGTTCCACGTCCGCAACGACTTCGGCTCGAAGGACTTCGGTGGCGCGGCCCCGCCGCCTGGTGACCCCGCCCACCGGTACTACTTCGTGGTGCACGCGCTCGACGTCGAAGGACTCGACATCGACGGTGACGCGAGCCCGGCCTTCGTCGCTTTCAACCTGGTCTTCCACACCCTGGCCCGCGCCATCATCACGCCGACGTACCAGATTTCAGGTGGCTGACCTCCCCCGCGATCTTCGCGACGCACTGGACGCGGCGGCTAGCGGCGCGTCCGGTGCGGCACTGAGTACTTCGTTCAAGCGGCTCAGCACCCGGTACCGCGAAGAAGTGGCCGCCACCGCTCCGATCCTCACGTCATCCACAGATGTCGTCACGTATTCGGCGTACCGGATGCCCGCGACGTTCGGAGCGGTCCGGGCGGCGCTCGAGCAGGCCGCGACGTCCCGGCCTGGGTTCGAGCCGTCCAGCCAGCTGGACCTGGGCGGTGGTACCGGTGCTGCGATCTGGGCCGCGTCCGCCGTCTGGCCGTCGCTGAAGACCGTGACCGTGGTCGAGCAGGTCACCGAGGCGATCGCGCTCGGCAAACAGCTCGCCAAGGGCGCCGAGTCCGCGGCGATCCGTGACGCGGCCTGGCAGGCGGGCCGGATCGACGATCTCGGCACGCTCGCCGCGGCCGACGTGGTCACGGTCTCGTACGTCCTCAGCGAACTGTCGGCCACGCAGCAGGAGAAGCTGGTCGGCCAGTTGGCCGCACAGCGCGGTCTCGTCGCCATCATCGAGCCGGGCACACCCACCGGCTACGAGCGGATCGTGACGGCCCGGGACCAGCTGATCGCGGCTGGGCACAGCATTGTCGCGCCGTGCCCGCACAGCCTCGACTGTCCGATCCCCCGCGGCCGCGACTGGTGCCACTTCGCCAGCCGGGTCAACCGCAGCGCGGCGCACCGGCAGACCAAGGGTGCCGAGCTGAGCTTCGAGGACGAGAAGTTCGCGTACGTCATCAGCACCCCGGCGATCCCCGAGCCGGCCGAGAACCGCGTGCTCCGGCATCCACAGCAGCGCAAGGGATTGGTGTCGCTCCGGCTCTGCACCAACGAAGGCAGCTTGGAGGACACCATCGTCTCGAAACGCCAGGGCCCGCTCTACCGCTCGGCAAGAGACACCGAGTGGGGCGACCCCTGGCCTCCTATCTCCACAAGTTAGCGCCACCGAGCCGCGTTGCCTCATGGGACGATCCGTCGGTGGGTGCGTTGGCTCGAGGCGCGATCCTCCGGCGGGCGCCTTTGCCTCCGGGCCCCATCCGCAGGCGGAACCGGCGTACTGGCCGGCCCGGGGTGTCTGCCGGTGTGGTTGCTGGAGGCAACGAGCGGATCCGCGTGCATACCCAAGACGGTGAGCAAACGCTTCCCGCCGGCGTGTCGGCCGCCTGGCGGGAGTTGTGCGTGCGTGGCGGACCGCCCCGGCGCCAGCGGCTCAGCACCGCCCACCTCGCCCTCGGGTTCGTCCGGCAGGCTTGAGGGCAAGTCGGCCATCATCCAGTCGCCGCCGGGCACCACCACCGAGCGTTGCAGCCGGCGTCGAACCGCCGCGACAATCGGGACTTGGGGAGGATTCTGCCGGTTGCTGGGGAGGGTAACCGCCCGATCCGGGGGCATTCCCCTCCCCAGTCGGGTGGAATAGGACGGTTCGGGCCGGGGAGTCGGAGGGTGCTGTGGCGGGAGCCGGTCAGGGACTCCCGCCACCACGACCACCGACGTCTACCGGGTGGACGTCACCACCGCCGCCGGAGCGGAGGCTGTTTGGTCAGTCCTTGATGCCGGACTGGGTGACGCCCTGGATCAGGTAGCGCTGCAGGAACGCGAAGATCAGCACCAGCGGCACGATCGACACCGCGGCCGCCATGAAGAGCTGGTGGATGTTGACCGTCTGCGCGGTGATGAAGGTCGACATCGCCACCTGGACGGTCCAGGACTTCTCGTCCTGGCCGATCACCAGCGGCCAGATGAACGAGTTCCAGTTGCCGATGAACGTGATCGCCGCGATCGCCGCGAAGAACGGCAGCGAGTTGGGCACCACGATCCGCCAGAACGTGGTGAAGTACCCCGCTCCGTCGACCCGTGCCGCCTCCTCGAGTTCCTTGGGGAAGCCGAGGAAGTACTGCCGGAACAGGAAGGCGGCGAACCCGCTGAACAGCGTCGGGATGATCATGCCGCGCAGCGTGCTGACCCAGCCCAATGAGGACACCACGATGAAGCTCGGGATGAAGCTCACCGCGGCCGGGATCATCAGCGTCGCCATCACCGCGTAGAACACCTTGTCGGCGTGCTTGTACGGGATCCGGGCCAGCCCGTACCCCGCCATCGATGCCAGCAGCAACTGTCCGCCGGTGCCCAGGATGCCGATCACCGCGGAGTTGTAGAGCGCCCGGGCCATCGGGACGTTCTCGTCGTCGAACAGTTCCTTGATGTTGCCCCACTGGAGATCGGTGGGGAAGAACTTCCAGTCGACGCCGGTGATGTCGGCCTCGGTGGACAGGGCGTTCCGTAGTACCAGGTAGAACGGGATCAGGAAGAGCAAGGTCGCGAGGATGAGCGCGACCCAGCGCATTACCGACCCGACCACGCCCAGCGGGCTGCGGGTGTAGCCGATCGGTTGCGGCGTACCGGTGGTCCGCTCGATCGCCGCCATCAGTCGTTCGCCTTTCCGAAGCCGAAGATCTTGCTCTGCAGCAGGGTGAGCAACATGATCACCACCGCCAGGATGAGGGCGCCGGCGCTGCCGTGGCCGAGGTCCTGGATGTTGCCGAGCGAGACCTTGTAGAGGTAGACCAGCGGCGGCCGGGCGAAGTTCGCGTCGGCGCCGATCAGGTTGTAGAACTCGTCGAAGGCCTGGTAGGCCGCGATCAGGTTCAGCAGCAGCACCGCGACCGAGGTCGCCCGCAGCTGCGGCCAGGTGATGAAGCGGAACACCTGCCAGCCGGGCTTCGCGCCGTCGACGTACGCCGCTTCGTACAGCGCCGGGTTGATCCGCTGCAGGCCGGCGATGAACAGGATCATGTAGAAGCCGAGCTGCAGCCACAGCCGCACGGTCACGATCGGCAGCCAGTACCAGGGCGGGTCGACCGTCGACAGCCAGGCGATCTGGTCGAGGCCGAACCAGCCCAGCACCGTGTTGGCCAGGCCGAACCGGACGCCGTTGAAGATCGACAGCTTCCAGATCAGCGAGGCCACCACGTACGAACAGGCCGTCGGCAGGAAGAAGACCGAACGGAAGAACGCCTTGGCCACCTTGACCTGGTTGACCAGCAGGGCCAGCGCGAGCGACAGCACGAAGGTCAGCGGCACGATGAAGATCGCGAAGATCGTGAACGTGCCGAGTGCGCTGATGAAGTTGCGGTCGGTCAGCATGTCGACGTAGTTCTGCAGCCCGACGAAGTCGGTCGGGGTGACCGTGTTCTGCGCCGAGAAGAAGCTCAGCACCAGGCTCCACAGGATCGGCAGATAGCTGAAGATCAGCAGGCCGATCACGAACGGACCGGTGAAGATCCAGAACCACAGCGTGTTGTTGCGGGTGGCCGCCCCTCTGCTCACCCGAAGAGCCTCGCCAGCTCGGTGTTCACGGTCTTGTCCAGCTTGGCCAGCTCACCCGTCGGGTCGGCGCCCTTGCGGATCACGTTGTTCAGCAGGTCGGTGAAGCCGGTGGCCATCTTCGGCGTCCAGGCCGGGCGGTCGACGACGCCGAAGTCCTGGTTGAGCTTGACCACCTCGGCGGCCGCGCCGGTCTGCAGCTTGGTCGCCTTGGCGGCCAGGCTCTTGCGCGGCGGGATGTGGAAGCCGTAGTTGAGGTTCCAGTCCTCCTGGTCCTCGGCGTTGTCCACCCACAGCCACTTCACGAACTTCTTGGCCGCGTCGATGTTGGCGCTCTTCGCGGAGACGAACTGGGTCCAGCCGCCGGACGGCAGCGCCTGCTTGCCCTGGGCATCGAGCTTGGGGTAGGCGAAGACGCCGAAGTCGTCGCCGAGCGCCTTCTGGATGGCCGGCATCGCCCACAGGCCGGTCCACTGGATCGCGGCCAGGCCCTGCACGAACGCACCCGGGTCCCACCAGTCGGCCGGGGCCCCGAGCAGCACGGACTTGTCGGCGAAGAACTGGTGCAGCTTGCTGAACGCCTGCGCCGCCCGGGCATTGTTGAAGTCCGGCTTGTTGTCGTCGGTCAGGTACTGGCCGCCGGACGACCACAACGCCGGGCCGCCGCAGATGTTGCCGCCGTCGTTGCCGATGAAGATGCCCTTCACCTTGTCGGTGGTGAGCGTCTTGGCCGCCGCGATCAGGTCGTCGATCGTCTCCGGCGGCTTGATCCCGGCCTTGGAGAACATCGACTTGCGGTAGTAGAAGACCTGCGGGTCGTCGATCATCTTGATGCCGTAGAGCTTGCCGTCGACCGTGTTCGTCTTCAGGTCGTTCGGGTTGAAGTCGGCCTTGGCGTCGCCGAGGATGTCGTCCAGTGGCACCACCTGGCCGCTCTTCACCATCGCGACGTTCAGTTGGCTCTCGAAGACGTCCGGACCGTTGCTGGACAGCAGGCCCGAAGCGAGCTTGGCGCCGTAGTCGCCGGGCACCCAGGTCACCGCGACGTTGGAGTCGGTGTAGGCCTTCGCGTACTTCAGCGCGGCTTCCTTCGTACCGGCCTCGCCGTACTGGTGGTACCACTGCGACAGCGTGACCTTGCTGCCGCCGCCTCCCCCACTGCTGGACGGTCTACCGGTGTTGCCTCCACAAGCGGCGGTGAAGGCGGCGAGGGCCGCGAGGCCACCGGTCCGCTTGAGCAGGTCGCGCCGGGACAGACCAGCGTTCGGGATACGAGCAGGCATACGTGTCCACCTCCAGGGGCTAGCGGATCAGAGTTACTTAACTACGTAAAGCATCTCTGGTTTCGCACACGTTACAACTAAGTCAAACATCGCAACAGCCCTGGCCGGTGACAGTTCGGGCACGACTCCGAGTGTCTTCGATGTAACGCTGAGGTTAATCGTTGTAAAAGATCCTGCAATCCGGACACGATTGTCAACAGTCTGCGCCCAGCCGATCACACACCATCACACAAAAGAGCGCGGTACCGGACAATGCCGGTACCGCGCTCCGTGATCGAATTAGTTGAATTCAGTCGAATTTCTCTCCCAATTCGGCCTTCTTCACCAGTAACGCGGGCGGCTCGAACCGCGCGCCGTAACTCTGCGCGAGCTCCTGCGAGCGGGCGACGAAGCCGGCCAGACCGCCGGCGTACGCGTTGATGTACTGCAGCGCCCCACCGTGCAGCGGCGGGAAGCCGATGCCGAAGATCGAGCCGATGTTGGCGTCGGCCGTCGACCGGAGGACGCCTTCCTCGACGCACTTCACCGTCTCGAGCGACATCGCGAAGGCCATCCGCTCCTGCAGATCGATCAGCGGTACGGCGACGTCCTCGCGGACGAAGTGCTCCCACAGCCCGGGCCACAGGTGCTTCGGCCCGTCCGCCGGGTAGTCGTAGAAGCCGGCCCCCGCCGCCTTGCCCTTGCGATCGAACTCCGTCACCAGCCGCTCGGCGACCGCCATGCCCGGGTGATCGTCGAAGGCACCCGCGCTGCCACCGGCCGCCCGGGCCGCGTCGCGGATCTTCATCGGAAGCGTCAGCGTCACCTCGTCGATCATCGCCAGCGGCGGTGCCGGGAAGCCCATCTGGGTCGCCGCCCGCTCGATCGTCACCGGATTCACGCCCTCGGCAACCATCGCGGCACCCTCCATCACCAGCGTGCCGAAGACCCGCGAGGTGAAGAAGCCGCGGCTGTCGTTGACCACGATCGGCGTCTTCTTGATCTGCCGGACCACGTCGTACGCCTTGGCGAGTGTGCGATCCGAGGTCTTCTCCCCCACGATCAGCTCGACCAGCGGCATCCGGTCGACCGGCGAGAAGAAGTGCATGCCGACGAAGTCGTCCGGCCGGTCGATGCCCTCGGCCAGCGAGGTGATCGGCAGCGTCGAGGTGTTCGAGCACAGCAGCGCGTCCGGCTCGACAACGCCGGCGATCTCGGCGAAGACCTTCTGCTTCAGCTCCTCGCTCTCGAACACCGCCTCGATCACCAGGTCGCACCCGGCCAGGTCGTTCGGGTCGGCGGTCGGCGTGATCAGGCTCAGGAACGCCTCCGCCTTCTGCGGCGTACTCCGCCCCTTCTGCACCTGCTTGGCGAGCAGTTTCTCGGAGTACTGCTTGCCCTTCTCGGCCGCCTCGAGCGAGACGTCCTTGAGCACGACCTCCATGCCCACCTTGGCGCACACGTACGCGATGCCCGCGCCCATCATGCCCGCGCCGAGCACCCCGACCTTGCGGGCCTTGTACGCCGGTACGCCGTCCGGCCGCGACGCCCCGGCGTTGATCGCCTGGAGCTCGAAGAAGAACGCGTTGATCATGTTCTTCGCGATCTGGCCCGTCGCCAGCGAGACGAAGTACCGCGACTCGATCCTGCTGGCCGTCGCGAAGTCGACCTGGCTGCCCTCGACGGCCGCGCTCATGATGGCCCGCGGAGCCGGGTACGGGGCGCCTTTGAGCTGCTTGCGCAGATTGGCCGGGAAGGCCGGGAGGAACGCGGCCAGCTTGGGCGAGGACGGCGTACCGCCCGGGATCTTGTAGCCGTCGCGATCCCACGGCTGTTTCGCGTCGCCGTCATAGGAATCGATGAACCGGTACGCCGCGGCCAGCAACTCGTCGGCGGGGACGACCTCGTCGACGATGCCGACCGACTTGGCGTGCGCGGGCTTCATCCGCTGGCCCTGAAGAAGGACCTTCATCAGCGCGTCCTGCAGGCCGAGCATCCGGACCGTGCGGGTGACGCCACCACCGCCGGGCAGCAGGCCGAGCGTCACCTCGGGGACGCCGATCTCGATCCGGTTGTCGTCGGCAACGATCCGGTGGTGGCAGGCGAGCGCGATCTCCAGCCCGCCGCCGAGCGCCGCGCCGTTGATCGCGGCGACGACCGGTACGCCGAGCGTCTCCAGCACCCGCAGCTGACGCTTGACCTCCTCGAGCGTCGCGAAGACCTCGGCCGCGTTCTCGGGCTGGATCTGGGACAGCATCTGCAGGTTGCCACCGGCGAAGAAGGTGGACTTGGCGCTGGTGATCACCACGCCCTTCAGCGTGTCCTTCTCGGCCTGCAGGCGCTCGACCGTCGAGGCCATCGCGGCGAGGTAGGTCTCGTTCATCGTGTTCGCCGAGGCGGCCGGGTCGTCCATCGTCAAGGTGACGACGCCGTCGGTGTTCTTCCAGTCGATCATGCCGCCAGCCTCTCGATGATGGTGGCGACGCCCATGCCGCCGCCGACACACAGGGTGGCCAGACCGTAGCGGAGCTCGCGCCGCTCCAGCTCGTCCAGCAGGGTGCCGATCTGCATCGCGCCGGTGGCGCCGAGCGGGTGGCCGAGCGCGATCGCGCCGCCGTTGACGTTCACCTTCTCGTGCGGGACGCCGAGGTCGTTCATGAAGTGCAGGACGGCCGCCGCGAAGGCCTCGTTCATCTCGAACAGGTCGATGTCGGAGACCTCGAGCCCGGCCTTCGCCAGCGCCTTGCGGGCGGCGGGCGCGGGGCCGGTCAGCATGATCGTCGGGTCGGTGCCGCTCACTGCCGCCGCGACCACCCGGCCGCGGGGTGCCTGACCGAGCGCCTCACCGGCCTTCTCGTTGCCGATGGCAACCAGGGCGGCGCCGTCGACGATGCCGGACGAGTTGCCGGCGTGGTGCACGTGCTCGATCCGCTCGACGGTCACGTACTTCTCCAGCGCGACCGAGTCGAAGCCACCGTGCTCGCCGATGGCCGCGAAGGACACCGGCAGACCGGCCAGCGTCTCGACCGTCGTACCAGGTCGTACCAACTGGTCGTGGTCGAGGATCTGCAGGCCGTTGCGATCCGTCACCGCAACGATCGAGCGGGCGAAGTAGCCGTTGGCCCAGGCCTTGGCGGCCCGGGCGTGCGACTCCGCTGCGTACGCGTCGACGTCGGTGCGGGAGAAGCCGTCCATCGTGGCGATCAGGTCGGCGCTGATGCCCTGCGGGATGAAGTTCGTCTGCATCGCGGTCTCCGGGTCCATCGCCCAGGCGCCGCCGTCGGAGGCCATCGGCACCCGCGACATCGACTCGACGCCACCGGCCAGGATGAAGTCCTCCCAGCCGGAGCGGATCCGCTGCGCGGCCTGGTTGACGGCTTCGAGGCCGGAGGCGCAGAAGCGGTTGAGCTGCACGCCGCCGGTCGTCTCCGGGTAGCCCGCCGCGAGGACCGCAGTACGGGCGATGTCCATGCCCTGGTCGCCGATCGGGGTGACGACACCGAGCACGACGTCGTCGATCGCCTCCTCGTCGAACCCGGGGTGCCGGACCCGCAGCTCCTCGAGCAGGCCGGTGATCAGCTGGATCGGCTTCACCTCGTGCAGCGCGCCGGCCGCCTTGCCCTTGCCGCGCGGTGTCCGGATCGCATCGTAGAGAAACGCTTCAGTGCTCATGGGGATCCCGTCGGTCGAGTCGTCCCGCTGATTGTGACAGTTCTGGTGTCATGGTCGTCAAGAGGGGGTCGTTATGATCTCGGCCATGCCAGATGCGAGGCCACAAGCAACCGCGGACGATGCGACCCTCACGGTCGACGAGCTGTCCGCCCGGGTCGGGATGACCGTGCGCACGTTGCGCTTCTACGCGGGCCGCGGCCTGATTCCACCGCCGGTACGCCGGGGACGCGTCGGGTACTACGGTCCCGAGCACATCGCCCGGCTCGACCTGGTCCGCGAGCTGCAGGCGCACGGGTTCAACCTGTCGGCGATCGAGGGCTACCTGGATCGGATCCCGGCCGACGCGACCCCGCAGGACATCGCGCTGCACCGGACGCTGCTCACCCCGTGGATGCGGGACCTGCCCGAGACGCTCGACCGGGCGGCGCTGGTACGGCGTACCGGTCGTGAACTGACCGACGACGAGATCGAGATGCTGATCGCGCTCGGCGTGGTCGAACCGACCCCGGACGAGGACGTCTTCCAGGTCGCGACGGCGCACCTCAGCCTCGGCGTGGAGCTGCTCGAACTGGACCTGCCGGTCGATGCGGTGCTCGATGTCGGGCGGATCTTCAGCGAGCACGGGCGGGCGCTGGCCGAGGAGCTGACCGAGGTGTTCCGGACCAAGGTCTGGCCGCACTACCGCGACTCGGGCGGCCCGCCGGAGCACATCCAGCAGCTGGTCGAGCGGTTCAAGCCGGTCACCATCCAGGGCCTGGTGATCGCGTACGAGCGGGCCGTCGGCGAGACGCAGCGCGACACGATCCGCCGCTCCCGGGCCAAGCCTCCGCGACGCTGACAAGACCCTGACATTCCGGCTGACAACCGGTTGTCAGGGATGCGCGTGCGACCTGTATGAGGAAACTGCTGACCGTCGTCGCCACGCTCGCCCTGTCGGGCGCGACATTGGTGCCGACGGCAACCACCGCCCAAGCTTCCACACTCCACCCGGTCGGCTCGGCCACGTACAGCGCCGGCCGTGATCTGACCGCCGTCGTGCACTATCCGAAGGACCTCGACGGTCACAAGTACCCGGTCGTGCTGATGTCGCACGGTCTCTGGATCACCTGCGCGGACAAGCAGGCGTGGGAGGACCAGGACTACGAGAAGCTGTCCGCCTGGCCTTGCCCGGCCGGTACTCCGGAGATCCCCAGCTACAGCGGCTACGACTACCTCGGCCAGGCGCTCGCGACGCAGGGCATGATCGTGATCTCGATCGACGCGAACAGCACGATCGATCTGATGGGCGAGGAGCAGGACGCGGCCCGCGCGTCGCTGATCAACCAGCACCTGGCGATGTGGCAGCAGCTGTCCGCTCGTGGGACAGGTCCGCTGGCCGGCAAGCTCAAGGATCACGGCAAGGCGATCGACTTCCGCGGGCATGCCGACCTGGCCGACGTCGGGCTGATGGGTCACTCCCGGGGTGGGCGCGGGACCTTGCTCGAGGCGGCTGACGTGAACCAGAAGAACTGGCCGGCCGGCGTGCGGATCAAGGCGGTCGTACCGCTCGCTGCCGCCGAGCCGTATGCGCCGGACGACAACCCGGACAACGCGGAGTACGACAACTACCGGATCACCGACATCCCCGTCGCGTCGTTCGTCGGGAGCTGCGACCGTGCCGTCGACGGGCATCTCGCCTATCTCGGCGCGCACAACAAGGCGCCGTACTACGAGTACTACGTGCACGGCGCGAACCACGACTTCTACAACACCCAGTGGTCGCCTTCGAGTGGTCAGGTCGGCGCGTACGACGACGCCGAACTGGATCCGCCCCGGCCGTCGCCGGGTCACTGCCTGGCCGATGACGACCACCAGCGCTCCGACAAGCAGTTGACCGAGACGCAGCAGCGGCTGGTGTCGACGACGTACCTGTCCGCCTTCTTCCGTCGCTATCTCTTGGGTGACACCCGCAGCAACTCAATCCTCAACGGAAGCATCAAACCCTTGGGGGCCTTCTCGACGATCGACGTCCACGTAGACCTCCCGTGATACGCCGCCGGTCCGGTCCGCCCATGCCCGGGTGGACCGGACCGGTCGGTGCTGTTTCAGTCGACCTCACCGTCGTACCGGCCCGCTTTGGTGAGGACGGCGCCGTCGCGGAAGACGAGTTGCAGGCCGTGCTCGGGCTCCCAGTCGCACTCGCACTCCAGCGACACGTAGACCCGCCCGTCCCCGTCGTCGTTGCGGAACACCTCGGGCTCGTTCCCCAGCTCGACGTACTGGAGCACGTCCTCCGGCCCGTCGATCCGGACCTCCAACTCGTCGCCGAGCTCGCCGCGCACCTTGAGGTAGTACCCGTAGATCGCCTGCCGCGCGTCGGTGAGCGCCTCCGGCCCGAGGGCGAGGAATCTGCCGATCGCGAGCTGGAAATCCTCATGGTCGTCCGGCTCCTCGTACCCCTGCACGAGGAACTCGCACCCCACCCCACCGAGCACCGCGACCGGAACGGCTTTGCTCCGGTACCCCTCGAAGGCCTCATCTTCCACGACCGGCCCAAGCCCAGGAATCTCCATGCGCCGGATGCTAGAAGCAAAAAAGCCCACAACCGCGCCGATTCGGTCTGCGTGCAATGTCACTTGCTGCAATCCGGCCCTGCGGCCGGTCCGGGGTCAGGTCTGGTTCGAGAAGCGGAGGTAGGTGAGGCCTCGGAGGTCGAGGTACGTGTCGGTGGGGGTGGTGACTACCCGGAGTAGGACGTCGTCGCACCCGGAGCAGCGGGCGACCAGGCCGGGGGCGTCCATGAAGACGTGGGTCTCGGCGAAGACGCCGGTACGGCCGCAGCCGGCGCACTGGCCGATGGCGGCGGTGATGTCGACGGCGAAGAGTTCGCGCAGCGTTCCTGCTGCGGCGTTGCCATCGAGGTAGGTCGGAACATCCGCGGTCATCGCGGTCCTCCTGTCGGTCCGAAGCGTTCGGTTCTCACCCGGGCCGGGTCGTGGCCGGCCTCGACGAGCAGGTCGGCCACCGCCTCGACGAACGGGGTGGGACCGCAGACATAGACGGTCGGTTGCTCTTCGGGTGGGAAGGCGACCGACTTGAGCAGTTCCGCGTCGACGCGGGCCGGCGGGCGGGTCTCCCCCGGCGGCGCTTCGCGGGTGTAGGCGAAGGTGATGTCGACGTCCTCGGACATCGCCACCTCCTTCAGATCGTGCACGTAGATGACCGACGCGGGCCGGCGTACGGAGTACAGGAGTCTCGCTGGTCGGGTGCTCTCTTCGGCCGCGTGGGCGCGCAGCATCGCCATCAGCGGTACTACGCCCGAGCCGCCGCCGATGAGCTGGATCGGGCCCTCTTGCTCGGGCTTCCAGACGAACCAGCCACCGACCGGGCCGCGGACCTCGAGTGGGTCGCCGACCTTGAGCACGTCGACCAGGTACGGCGAGACCTCACCGTCGGGCACCTGCTCGACGGTCAGCTCGATCGTCGTACCGGTCCACGCCGAGGCGATCGAGTACGACCGGGAGGCGCGGTAGCCATCCTCCGCGGTGAGCCGGACGTCCAGGTGCTGCCCGGCCAGATGCCCCGGCCAGTCCGGTACGTCCACCACGATGGTGCGGGCCGTCGCCGTCTCTTCCCGGACCTCGGTAACGATGCCGACCTGCCAGGTCAGTCGCCGGCGTATCGCTGTTCTTTCCATGGGTCTCCGTACTCGTGATAACCGGCGGTCTCCCAGAAGCCCAGATCCTCGGTGTCGGACAGGATCAGGCCGCGCACCCATTTGGCGCTCTTCCACAGGTACAGGTGCGGCACCAGCAACCGGGCCGGGCCGCCGTGCTCGGGGTGCAGCGGCTCACCGTCGTACTCGTAGGCGACCCAGGCCTGGCCGTCGAGCAGGTCCTCGAGCGGCAGGTTGGTCGTGTACCCGCCGTAGCTGTGCACCATCACGAAGTCAGCGGCGGTCTCCACGTCGGCCAGAAGCAGGTCGAGCGAGACGCCCCGCCACTCGGTGCCCAGCTTGGACCACCTGGTCACGCAGTGCAGATCCTTGGTGATCGTCTCGCTCGGCAGCGAGGTGAACGACTTCCAGTCCCACTTGGTCAGCTCACCCGCCTCGTTGGCGACGGTGAACTCCCAGTGCTCCGGCTGGATGTGCGGCGTCGGCCCCGCCGACAGCACCGGAAACTCATGCGTCAGGTACTGCCCCGGCGGCAGATCGTTGCCACCCCGCCGTCGGCCGGTGAAGCCCGGCGACACAGTGCTCATCGGTGACCTCCTTCAAGCTGAAACCACTCCGGGCAGTCAATCACGAATCACCCCCCGAGTCCCGGAGTACGGCAACAATCGTCAGGTTCACCGCCAACGCCCGACCGACCCGTGTTGAGGCCCGGGGCCAGCCCCGTTGGGTGGGCCACCACCGGACCGGCCCCTCGTCGGCCTGGCCGGGCAGCCCGTCGGCCTGGCTGCTGGCAGCTTTTCGGGCCACCGACGTCAAGCATCACGCCAGCGGCACAAGAACCCGCCAGCCGACTCCGATCAGCCCGGACGAGCCCAGTTTCGCCGGTCCGTCACCGCGCGGATCGCCACGCACGCACAACTCCCGCGGACCGCCCCGACGCGCCGGGGTAAGCGGTTGCCCTGGTGGGTTGGGTAGGCATGGCGGTCCATCCGTTGCCCCCAGCAACCAAATCCGGGGCCGGCCGTCGCCTCGGCTGGAGTTGGGGAGGATCTTTCTGGAGGCCGGGGAGCCAAATACCCCTGGTGAGGGATAAAACCCGCCCCAACCCACGCGAACGTCAGATGCCCATGGTGCGGCCGATGATTTCCTTCATGATTTCGGTGGTGCCGCCGTAGATGGTCTGGATGCGGGTGTCGAGGTAGGCCTTGGCGATGGGGTACTCGGTCATGAAGCCGTAGCCGCCGTGGAGTTGCAGGCACTTGTCGACGACCTTCTTCTGGAGTTCGGTCGTCCACCACTTGGCCATCGCGGCGTCGGAGACCGTCAGGGTGCCGGCGTTGAGCTCTTCGATGCAGCGGTCGACGAAGACCCTGGCGATCTGGGTTTCGGTGGCCAGCTCGGCCAGCACGAAACGGGAGTTCTGGAAGGAGCCGATCGGGCGCCCGAAGGCCTTGCGGTCCTTCACGTAGGCGAGGGTCGTTTCGAGGATGCTCTCGCAGGCGGCGGCCGCGACCACGGCGATGGTGAGGCGCTCCTGGGGCAGCTTCTCCATCAGGTAGATGAAACCCTTGCCCTCCTCGCCGAGCAGGTTGGTGGCCGGGACGCGGACGTTGTCGAAGAAGAGTTCGGCGGTGTCCTGGGCCTTCAGGCCGATCTTCTCCAGGTTGCGGCCGCGCTCGAAGCCGGGCATGCCCCGCTCGACGACGAGCAGCGAGATCCCTTGGTAGCCGGCCTCCGGATCGGTCTTGGCCACGACCAGGACGAGGTCGGCGAGGATGCCGTTGGAGATGAAGGTCTTCTGGCCGTTGAGGATGTAGTCGTCGCCATCACGCTTGGCGGTCGTGGTGATGCCTTGCAGGTCGCTCCCGGCGCCCGGCTCGGTCATCGCGATCGCCGTGATCAGCTCGCCGGAGCAGAACTTGGGCAGCCAGCGCGCCTTCTGCTCCTCGGTCGCGTAGTCAAGCAGGTACGACGAGACGAGGTCGGCGTGGATGGTGAAGCCGGGGCCGCTCGCCCGCGCCTTGGTCACCTCTTCGATCACCACGGTGTTGAAGCGGAAGTCGCGTGCTCCACCGCCGCCGTACTCCTCGGGCATCATGAAGCCGAACAGGCCCGCGTCGCCGGCCGCCGTCCAGAGCTCGCGCGGGACGATGCCGGCCTCTTCCCAGCCGTCGTGGTGCGGGGTGATCTCCTTCTCGCAGAACGCCCGCGCGGTCTCGCGGAAGGCATCGTGATCGGCATCGAAGAGGTGACGTTCCACGGGCGGTCTCCTGTAGGTGATCCGGTACTACGGGCACCGGCTGCTGTTGTCAGTCGGCTTGGACGGCAGCGCCGGAGCCGAGCAGGGAGTCGACGTCGGTCACTCCCCAGTCGGCCAACGCCTCGCGGGTGTGCTGGCCAGGGCACGCGGGAGGCCGGCCGAGTTGGGTCGGGGTGCGGGAGAAGCGTGGCGCGGGGGCGGGCTGCCGGACGCCCTCGTTGTCGACGAAGGTGCCTCGGGCAAGTAGGTGGGGGTGGTCGGCGGCCGGCCGTAGTACCGGCGAGACGCAGGCGTCGGTACCGTCGAACAGCTCGGTCCACTCGGCCTGGGTGCGCTGGGCGAAGGTCTCGGTGAAGAGTTTGTGGAGCTCCGGCCAGTTCGCCTGGTCGTACCGATCTGGGGCTTGTACCCCGAGCAGGCGGACCAGCTCGTCGTAGAACTGCGGCTCGATCGCGCCGACCGCCATGAACTCGCCGTCCGATGTCTCGTACACGTCGTAGAACGGCGCTCCGGTGTCGAGCAGGTTCGTCCCGCGCTGCAACTGCCAATTGCCGGCAGCCAAGGCGCCGTGCACGATCGTGGTGAGGTGTGCAGCGCCGTCGAGGATCGCCGCGTCGACGACCTGACCGCGACCGCTTCCCCACGCCTCGACCACCGCAGCGAGGATGCCGATGACGAGGTACAGCGAGCCGCCGGCGAAGTCGCCGAGCAGGTTCACCGGGACCTGCGGCGGGCCGCCCGCCCGGCCGATGAGGGACAGCGCGCCGGACAGAGCGAGATAGTCGATGTCGTGCCCGGCCGACTGAGCCAGCGGACCGTCCTGACCCCAGCCGGTCATCCGGCCGTAGACCAGCTTGGGGTTGACCTCGTGGCACGCGTCCGGGCCTAGCCCAAGACGCTCCGCCACACCGGGCCGGAAGCCTTCGACCAGTACGTCGGCACGCGCAACCAACTGCAGCACCGTCTCGATCGCCGCCGGGTTCTTCAGGTCGAGCGCGACATTCCGCCGACCACGGTTGAGCAACTCGAACTCGGGCGGCCCCATCGCGAGCCCGCCGCCCGGTCGCTCGATCCGCAGCACCTCCGCCCCGAGCTCGGCCAACATCATGCAGGCGAACGGCGCCGGCCCGATCCCGGCCAACTCGACGACCTTCACCCCGCTCAGTGGACCCATGCGAGTCATTGTGACAGTAGTACTGTCACAGTCGTCAAGTCATCCTGCGACGCGCGGCCTCCTCAGCGCGGCCGGGACCAACGCGAGCGGGAGCAGGACCGACAAGATCGTGAAGGCGAGCAGTACCGCCGACCACCCCGGCGAGTCCGCGTTCAGGTGGTCGGCATGGAAGGCCAGGTGCGTGACGGAGTACGAGAGATAGGCGAGCAACGCGACGAGTACCAGCCGGCGCTCGAGCCAGATCGCGGCGGCCGCGACCACGATGCCGATCCCGATGGTAGTGCTGCCGAAGTCGCGGAAGAGGTGCTCACTGTACGGCGGCGTCCAGTCGACCGTCGGCACGTCGTTGTAGAAGCTCGCCGGGAAGAACAAGGTCCAGCCCCCGACCACCAGTTGAATCAGCGCAAGGACGACCAGCCCGGCCCGCAGCACGCGGCTCATCCCTTCGCCCCGGCCTTGAACCGGTCGGTGAGATAGTCGGCGAACGTCTTCTGCCCGTACCTCGTATCGCCGGTCATCGCCAAGCCGTCAGCGAAGGCCCGGAACGCCTTGCCCGGCAGGCGGATCGGGACTATCGGCCGACGGGACCCGGCTGCTTGCTTCCAGAAGGCCGCCAGGTCGCGGACGGAATGTTGCTCCGGGCCCCCAATGTCAGCGACTCGACCGGCCGGTTGGGCGGCGGCCAGCTCGGCGAGGCGGGTGGCGACGTCCTCGACCGCGATCGGCTGGAGTCGCATCGACGGTGCGAGCAGGAACGGAAGGAACCGCTGAGCGCTGAACACCCTGTCGACGAGGTCGTGGAACTGGGTGGCTCGCAGCAGCGAGTACGGGATCGCCGACTGCTCGACCAGGCGCTCCATCTCCAGCTTGTACCGGTAGTACGGCAGCGGGATCCGGTCGACGCCGACGATCGAGATGACGATCAGGTGCTCGACGCCGGACGGGCGCAGCGCCTCGACCAGGTTCTGCGCCTGCGCGACGTCAGCGCGTCCTTGGCTGGTGGCGAGGTGGAGCACGGTGTCGACGCCGTTGAGCGCCTCTTGGAGTCCGGCGCCTCTGGTGAGATCGCCGGTGGTCAGGCCCGGACCGCGCCGGCGGCTCAGGACGCGGACGTCGTGGCCGGCCGCGCGCAGCTTCGCGGTCGCCGGGCGGCCCAGGGTGCCGGTGCCACCGGTGACGAGGATGGTTCGCATGGGTGATGTCCTTTCGGTCATCAGCCCAGACCGGGCACCCCGCCGATTCGTGACAACTGCTCCCCGACATGGCCGAGCTTGTCCGGATTCATCACGAAGTCGAGGTTCGCCAGTTCGCCGTTCTCGATCGTCAGGAAGACGATCGCGGCGACGGCTCCGGAGTCGGCGACGAGCAACACCGGTTCTCCGTTCGCCTGCGCGAAGTGCGTGGTGAACCCGGCCCCGAACTTCTCCAGTACGCCGGTCAGGTACCGCGCGACGTTCGAGCGACCGACGACCGGCTGGCGAGCCGCCCTGGCCTTGCCGCCGCTGTCGGCCCGCGACACCACGTCAGCGGCGAGCAGCGATTCGAGCCCGGCGATGTCGCCGAGCTGGGCGGCCGCGAGGAAGCGCTCGACGAACACCCGCCACTTGCCCGTGTCGACCTCCTGCGGTTCCTGGTCGGCAGCGACCCGCTTGCGCGCTCGTGAATGCAGTTGGCGGGCGTTGGCTTCCGTCGTACCGATCAGGTCGGCGACCTCGCGATGGGAGTAGGCGAAGGCTTCGCGGAGCACGTACGCCGCCCGCTCCGCGGGAGTGAGCTTCTCCAGCACGGTCAGCAGCGCAAAGGAAACGGACTCGCGCTGAGCGACCTCGTCGAGCGGGCCGAGGTCATCGAGCCTGGCACCGGTCAGGACGGGCTCGGGCAGCCACTCGCCGACGTACGTCTCGCGCCGCGCCCGCGCCGAGGTGAGCTGGTTGAGGCAGAGGTTCGTGACGGTCTTCGCGAGGAAAGCGGCCGGCTCCTTGACGGTCTCGTGGTCGACCGACTGCCAGCGCAGCCAGGCGTCCTGCAGGACCTCGTCGGCCTCGGTCGCCGAGCCGAGCATCCGGTAGGCGATCCCGAACATCCGCCCGCGATGCTCCTGAAAGACCTCCAGCTGCTCCACCCGATCATCTTCGCAGGCGGCCTCAGGCCCGCAGAGCCGTGGTCGCCAGGTCGAGGAAGTCGAGCACCCGGTCGGTACGGCGACTCGTCGCGACGACCAGGCAGGTCTCGTCCGGCTCGTTGTCCAGGATCGGCAGGTAGACCAGGTCGGAGCGCGGATACAGCCTGGCCACGGTGTCCGGCACCAGCGCGATGCCCTGACCGGACGCGATCGCCTCGAACTTCTCCTCCAGCGACGCCATCCGGCGCGGCAGCGCGTTCATCACCGACTCACCGTCGAGATCGGCCAGCACCAGCGACTCCCGCTCCGCCAGCCGATGCGTGATCGGCAGACAGGCGACCCTGTGCTCGAAGCCGATCGGGACGACATGCATCCCGGTCCGGTCGAACGAACCGCGCAGGTAGCCGACATCGGCTCGGCCGTCCCGAAGTGGCGCGTCCTGCTCCCACCAGTTCAGGCCGAGCACGTCGACCTCGATCTCCGGGTACTTCGCTGTAAACGCGAGCACCACCTCGGACACATGCAGTCCGGACGCGAAGCCGACCACGATCCGCTGCACCCCGCGATCGATCTCGTGCACCCGCCGCACCGCGGAGTCGACGGTCGCGAACACCCCGCGCGCCTCTTGCCGCAACGCCTCCCCCGCAGGCGTCAGCTGCACGCTGCGGGTCGTCCGGACGAACAGGTCGCAGCCGAGTTCGCGTTCCAGCGAGCGGATCTGCCGGCTGAGCACGGGCTGGGCGATGTACAGCTCCTCGGCCGCCCGGCCGAAGTGCTGATGCTCGGCGACAGCCGCGAAGTACCGGAGTTTGCGGAGGTCCAGATCCATACCTCAACCGTATCAATAGTCACGGAGAGGTATTGGACCCCTCGCTCACGGTCACGCAGAGTTGTTCC
>NZ_BAAAHK010000017.1:150657-426939 GCF_039525325.1 Kribbella koreensis | reverse complement strand
ACCCTGCTCAGCCACGACGAGGAACTGCGCGTCATCGTGCGCGACCCCGCCAAACTCCCCGACGCGGTCCGCGGCCGCGTCGACATCGTGACCGGATCGCACGGCGATCCCGAGGTCGTCGGCAAGGCCTTCGCCGACACCGACGCGGTCTTCTGGATCGTCCCGCCGGACAGTCAGGCGGTCAGCCTGGAGGCGGCGTTCTCCGGATTCACCCGGGCCGCGGCGGACGCGTTCACCAGCTCCGGCGTCACTCACGTCGTCGGCGTCTCCGCCCTCGGTCGCGGTACGCCGGTCGCCGGCAGCGCGGGACTCGTCACGGCATCGCTGGCCATGGACGACCTCATCGGCGGTACCGGCGTCGCGTACCGCGCACTCGCCAACCCCTCCTTCATGGACAACCTGTTGCGCCAGGTCAGCTCGATCCGGGACCACGGCGTCTTCACCGACACCGTCGCTCCGGACCGGCTGGCTCCGTCCGCCTCCACCGGGGACATCGCTGCCGTCGCGGCCCGCCTCCTGCTCGACCGGTCGTGGACCGGCGTGGACAGCGTGCCGGTGCTCGGGCCCGAGGACATCTCCGCGGCCGACATGGCCCGGATCATGTCCGACGTACTCGGCCGGCCGATCCGGTACGAGCGCGAGACCCTCGAGACCCTGGGCGCCCGGCTGACCGGCTTCGGCCTCGGCGACGCCTTCGTCGGCGGCATGGTCGACATGATGCGCGCCAAGGAGAACGGCCTGGACGACGGCGTCGCTCGCACCGTGGAGAACTCGACGCCGACCACCTTCCGGCAGTGGTGCGAGCACGTGCTCAAGCCTGCCGTCAACGCCTGATCTTCTGGAGAACCTGTGAGTAGAACCGCCCTCATCATCGGCGCGTCCCGCACCCTCGGGCTCGCACTGGCGGCCGAATACCTGCGCCTGGGCTGGGACGTGATCGGTACCGTCCGCGGCGCCGAACGAACCAAGCTGCACGAATTGGCCGACTCCTCCGACGGCCGGCTCGTCGTCGAGTCGCTCGACATCACCTCACCCGAGCAGACCGCTGCCCTACGCGACCGGCTCGCGGATCGTGAACTCGACCTCCTCTTCGTCAACGCCGGCGTCACCCGAGGCAACCTCCCGATCGCCGACGTACCGATGGAGATGTTCACCGAGGTCCTGGTGACCAATGCCCTCAGCCCGTTGCGCGTGATCGAGTCCCTGCGCTCACTCGTCGCCCCAACCGGAACCATCGGCGTCATGTCATCGCGCCAAGGCAGCATCACCTCGAACACGAACGGCGGCCAGGACGCCTACCGGGCCAGCAAATCGGCGCTCAACCAGCTGATGCGCTGCTACGCCGCCCGGTACGCCGATGCCGCCCACACCCTGCTGCTCATGAACCCCGGCTGGGTCAAGACCGACCTCGGCGGACCCGGCGCCCTCCTCACCATCGAGGAGAGCATCCCCGGCGTCGCGGCCACTATCAACGCGCAGTCCGGGAAGCCCGGCCTGCAGTTCCTCGACTACCAAGGCGAGACCGTCCCCTGGTAGATCCCCGCTACTTGAAGGTCTCGGCTGCCTGTTGAAGTTCGGCGAAGTAGGCGGACCAGCCGGCCTCGTCGAGCATGTCGGCGTCGGGGCCGCCGGTGCCGTCGATGAGTTCGCGGATGATGTCGGCGTGGCCCGCGTGGTGGGCGGTCTCGTCGACCATCCGGATCAGCAGCACGCCGAGGGTGGTCTCGCGGCCACCCTCGGGCCAGTGGGCGACGGAGGCGGGTGCGTCGAGGTCGAGCGAGGTGATCGTCTCGTCGGCGAAGGCGCAGGCGCGTTGGTACAGGCCGATCAGATCGTCGCTGGACTCCGACGGGAGCGCCCACATGTCGGCGCCGTCCCAGATCGTGCCGTCCTCCACCCAGGCCAGCTTCTCCGGTGGGGTGCGGCCGAGGGCTTCGCCCAGGTACGTGTACTCCAGGCCGGCCAGGTGTTTCACCAGGCCGAGCAGGTTCGTGCCGGACGGGACGAGCGGGCGGCGCCGGTCGTACTCACCGATGCCTTCCAGCTTGGCCAGCAGGACGGCGCGGGTGGTCTGGAGTTTCTGATGCAGCTCGTTTTTGAGGTCCACGAGAAGGACGCTAGATCAGGGCGCCGACAGTTTTGGAGCACCCGGCGGTACGAACTCGAGGTCCGCGGGAGTGCCGGATTCGATCAGGGCCAGCAGGGCTGCGGTGTCGAGGTGCTCGTCGATGGCGTCGGCCAGCAGATCGAGGCGGGCTTCGCGCTGGGCGGCGAACGAGACGGAGCCGTCGGGAGCGGGCTTGCCGGTCAGTGCGGCGATCTCGGCCAGGAAGGCGTGGCGGGCGGTGTCGTCGTCGAGCAGGCCGTGCCAGATGGTCCCCCAGACGACTCCCGAGCGGCAGCCCCCGGGGAACTCCGACGCCGAGCCCGTCACGGTGACGACGCCGTGGTGGATCTCGTAGGCCGTGGGCGCGGGACGGGCGAGCACCTTCTCGACGGCGAAGGTGGTTGCTACTGGCAACAACCCGAGGCCGGTGTGGTTGCCGCCACCTTCGACGCCCTGGGGATCCGAGATCTCGCCGCCGAGGAGTTGGTAGCCGCCGCAGATCCCCAGCACCGGGCGGCCGTCGGCCACCCGCGAGGCGACGGCGTCGGCCAGGCCGGTCTCGCGGAGCCAGGCCAGGTCCGAGGTGGTTGCGCGCGAGCCGGGCAGTACGACCAGGTCGGCGTCGCGGACCTCCGCAGGGCTTGCGGTGAAGAAGACGCTCGTGGTCGGTTCGACAGCGAGTGCGTCGAGGTCGGTGAAGTTGCTGATCCGCGGGAACCGCACCACGGCGATGGTCAGCACGGACGAGTCCTGGGAGAGCCGCCTGGCCGGAACGTCGAGCGCGTCCTCGGAGTCGAGCCAAAGACCGGGGAGCCAGGGCAGTACGCCGTACGTCGGCCGACCGGTCACCGAGCTCAGCATGTCGATCCCGGGCTGGAGCAGACTCACGTCACCGCGGAACTTGTTGACCACGAAGCCGCTGATCAGTCGCTGGTCGGCCGCGTCGAGCAACGCGACGGTGCCGAACATCGATGCGAACACCCCGCCCCGGTCGATGTCGCCGACAACCACTACCGGTGCCTTCGTGTGTTGCGCGAGGCCCATGTTGACGTAGTCGGATTGGCGCAGGTTGATCTCGGTGGGGCTGCCGGCACCCTCACTGATCACTACGTCGTAGCGCGAGGCGAGGTCGTCATACGCCGCGAATGCTGCCTTTGCCAGCTCAGCCCGCTCCGTGAGGAACCCACGAGCGGTCAACTCGCCCCATGGCTCCCCCATCAGTACTACGTGGCTGCGCCGATCACTGCCGGGCTTGAGCAGCACTGGGTTCATGGCCGCTTCGGGCTCCGCACCGGCAGCCACTGCCTGGATCCACTGGGCACGGCCGATCTCGGCACCGTCCGCGCAGACCATGGAGTTGTTGGACATGTTCTGAGCCTTGTACGGCGCAACACGGACCCCCTGGCGCGCCAACCAACGGCAGAGCCCGGTCACCACGGTCGTCTTGCCCGCGTCGGACGTAGTACCGGCTACTAGGAGGGAACCCACGAGGGTCGATCCTAGTAGCCGGCACTGCGCGACTAACGATCCTGTACGTCGTCAGGCGGTGGCGGTTGCTGGGACTCCGGTACCACCGGAGTGATCCGCCGCCCCTGCGCATCCGTACTGGGCAACCGCGGCGCCGTCCCCTGGAACCGCGTCGCGCCCGCGGCCTCACGGGCCGACAGTGGCTTGGCGATGTTCTCCAGCGACTGCCCTTCCGCGTTGACCCCGAAGAACCACGCGATCAGGCCACCGATCAGCATGACGGCCGCGCCGATGATGTAGCCCACCGTCAGCGGCCCGCGCGGCGGGTTGTCGCCCTCACCGATGAGCGAGGCGAACAGGAACGGCGCGATCACACCACCGGTCAGCTGCGAGATCGCGAAGAAGAACGAGATCGCCTGCCCGCGCAGCTCGATCGGGAAGATCTCGCTCACCGTCAGGTACGCCGACGACGCGCCCGCCGAGGCGAAGAAGAACACCACGCACCACAGCGCCGTCAGCCCGGCCGCGTTCAGCGAACCCGCGTTGAACAGCAGCGCGGTGACGAACAGCACGATGGCCGAGATCGAGTACGTCGCCAGGATCATCTTGCGGCGGCCGATGGTGTCGAACCAGTGGCCGAGCAGCAACGGACCCGCCAGGTTCCCGATCGCGAACGGGAAGAAGTACAGGGCGACGCCGGAGTCGGACAACCCGAAGTACGACTTCAGCACCAGTGCGTAGGTGAAGAAGATCGCGTTGTAGAGGAAGGCCTGGGTGACCATCATCGAGAAGCCGAGGAACGATCTGCTCCGGTAGTCCCGCAACATGATCCGGGCGATCTCGCGATACGTCACCGGCGGGTAGTCGACGACGTTGATCGCCTCGTCGTCGGTCACCGCGCGCAGCTCGCCGCCTTGCCGCCGTACCGTCTCCTCGATCGAGTCGACGGTCCGCTCGGCCTCCTCGACCCGGCCGTGCGTCATCAGCCAGCGCGGGCTCTCCGGAATGTGCCGTCGCAGGTAGATGATCATCAGCCCCATCACCGGACCGACCAGGAAGCACAGCCGCCAGCCCCACTCGACCGGGATGATGTCCTTGTCCAGGAAGACCAGGCCGACCGCGGAGCCGATCAGCGCACCCGCCCAGTACGTCCCGTTGACGCCGATGTCGACGCGGCCCCGGTACTTCGACGGGATCAGCTCGTCGATCGCCGAGTTGATCGCGGCGTACTCACCGCCGATGCCCATCCCGGCCACGAACCGGCACAGCGCGAGCGACCAGAAGTCCCAGGTCAGACCCGCGGCGCCGGAGGCGACCAGATAGACCACCAGGGTGATGATGAACAGGCTCTTGCGACCGAACTTGTCGGTCATCCGCCCGAAGAACAGCGCGCCTACCACTTCACCAGCGAGGTAGATGGACGCCAGCAGACCGACCTCTTTGGTGCTCAGCCCGAGGGTCGCGCCTTCTTTCAGGGTGTTGCCGACCAGGGAGACCAGCTGGATCTCCAGGCCGTCCAGAATCCAGGAGACGCCGAGACCGACGACGATCATCCAGTGGAACCGGGTCCACGGCAATCGGTCCATCCGGGCGGGTACCAGACTCGGTATCGCCTTGCCCTCGTCCAAGGCATGCTCGCTGCTCATTCGCACTCCTCCCGGCCGGCGTCACAGAACAGTCCGTCAGAGCCCGTACCCCCGCAGTCACACCCTCCAAACCCACCAGCACGGCACAAGCTTCGGGAGGCTGGATACAGTGGCTGGCATGGAGAACGAGATCGCGATCACGGACGCCACCGACGCGAGCCGGTACGAGGCGCGCGATGCCGACGGCAACCTGATGGGGTTCGTCGACTACAAGCGGTTCGGCTCGGTGATCGCCTTCCGGCATGCGGAAACGCTGCCCGAGTACCAGGGCCGTGGAGTAGCCGGCAAGATCGCGACCAAGTCGCTCGACGACGCCCGCGCCGCGGGGCTGCGGGTCCGCCCGGCATGCCCGTACTACCAGGACTTCCTGAAGAAGCACACCGAGTACGCCGACCTCGTGGACGCCGAGTGAGTGCGCCCGTGCTCGGCAAGCTGGAGTGGCGGGCGGCCTCCGAAGTACCGGAGTTGCTGGCCGAGCCCGTGCGGGCTGCTCTCGGTGACCTGCCCGCGTGGGCGGTGGCGATCGACCCGACGCTGGCCGACACGGCCGCGTTCTGCGCGGAGTACGACGTACCGATGGCCGCGTCGGCGAACTGCGTGATCGTGCACGGCAAGCGGGCCGGCGAGTCGACCTATGCCGCGGTGATGGTGCTGGCCACCCACCGGGCCGATGTCAACGGCATCGTGCGCAAGCACCTCGGCGTCCGGAAGATCTCCTTCGCGGCGCAGGACGACGCGGTCGGCTCGACCGGGATGGAGTACGGCGGCATCACGCCGATCGGCGTACCGGCTGCTTGGCCGGTACTCGTTGACGAGGCAGTGGCTCAGGCCGGGCTGGTCGTGATCGGCAGCGGGATCCGTGGCTCGAAGCTGCTCGTCGACGGCGCGGACCTGGCCAAGCTCCCGAGCGCCACGGTGCTCGAACTCGCGACTCCCGCCTGAACTCCGGCTAGCATGCTGGGGTGACGGTGGCGGGTGGTGAAGGTGGGCCGACCGCGCTCCGCATCATGCTCGGCGGTCATCTGCGCCGGATGCGCGAGGCCGCGGGGATCAGCCGCGCCGATGCGGGCTGGCAGATCCGCGCCTCGGAGTCCAAGGTCAGCCGGATGGAACTCGGCCGGGTCGGGTTCAAAGAACGCGACGTGAACGACCTGCTCGACCTGTACGAGATGAAGGACGCGCAGGAACGCGAGCGGCTGATGGAGCTGGCCCGCGCCGCGAACAACCCCGGCTGGTGGTCGCGGTACGGCGACGTGATGCCGAGCTGGTTCGGCAACTACGTCGGGCTCGAGGTCGCGGCCAAGCTGATCCGGACGTACGAGCTGCTCTTCGTACCTGGGCTGCTGCAGACCGAGGACTACGCCCGGGCCGTCGTCCAGCTCGGCAAGGCGTACCTGCCGTCCGAGGAGATCAACCAGCGGGTGGCGCTGCGGGTGACCCGGCAGCAGATCCTCACCCGGCCCGATCCGGTCCGCTTGTGGGTCGTGCTCGACGAGGCGGCGCTGCACCGGCCGGTCGGTGGGCGGGACACGATGCGCGAGCAGATCCAGTACCTGATCGAGGCCTCGCAGAAGCCGAACATCACCCTGCAGATCATGCCGTTCAGCAGCGTCGGCTATCCCGACGCCGGTGGCGCGTTCAGCATCCTGCGGTTCCCCGAGGGCGATCTGCCGGACGTCGTCTACATCGAGCACGCGGCCAGCGCGCTCTACCTCGACAAGCTCGAGGACCTGGACGAGTACGCCGCGATCATGGAGGCACTCACGATCGCGGCGGCGCCGGTCAGTGCCACCCCTGCCCTGCTCGCGGAAGCCCTCGAGCGGATGAGCTGAACCTGGGCGGCACCGGCCGGTGACTGGTTGGTGGTTCAGGCGACGCTGAGGTCGACCTTGATGTTGCCGCGGGTCGCGTTGGAGTACGGGCAGACCTGGTGGGCCTGGGCGACGAGTGCCTCGGCCTCGGCGCGCTCCAGGTTCGGCAGGGAGACGACGAGCTCGACCTCGAGGCCGTAGCCGGCGCCGCCGTTGATCGGGCCGATACCGACGGCCGCGGTGACGGTCGAGTCGTCGACGTTCTGCTTGGTCTTACGGGCGACCGTCTTCATCGCGCTGTGGAAGCAGGACGCGTAACCGGCCGCGAAGAGCTGCTCCGGGTTGGTGCCGTCGCCGCTGCCGCCCATCTCCTTCGGCGGCGCGAGGGTGACGTCCAGCTTGCCGTCGTCGCTCGCGGTGTGACCCTGGCGGCCGCCCTCCGCGGTGGCGCGGGCGGTGTACAGAACCTTCTCTACTGCGATGGTCATCTTCGATGTCTCCTAGCGGGTGTTTCAGCGAGTGGGGTCGAGCACGAGCTTGCCGACGGTCCGGCGGGCCCGCATGTCTTCGTGGGCGGTGACGATCTCGGACAGGGCGTAGTCGCCGCCGAGGATCGAGCGCAGCTTGCCGTCCTGGACCAGCCCGAACAGCTCGGTGAGCGGGTCGCCCAGCAGCGCCGGGGTCTTGAAGCAGTCGGCCAGCCAGAAGCCGGCGATGGTCTTCGAGCCCTTCATCAAGCGGGCCGGCGCGATCGGCTCGGCCATCTGACGCGACGCCGCACCAAAGGTGACGAGCCGGCCGAAGGTCGCCAGCGCGTCGAAGGACTCGTTCAGGGTCGGTCCGCCGACCATCTCCAGCACGATGTCGACGGGCTTGCCGTCGTTCGCCTCGATGATCCGGTCCTTCAGGCCCTCGGGCTCGCCGTCGATCGCGGCGTCCGCACCGAGCTCGAGGATCTGCTTGCGCTTCTCCTCGGTGGAGGCGGTTGCGATGACGCGTCCGGCGCCCCACAGCTTGGCGAGCTGGATGGCCAGCGAGCCGACTCCACCAGCGCCGGCGTGGATCAGTACGGACTCCCCTGGCTGCATGTGGGTCGAAGTCTTCAACAGGTGCCACGCGCTCGTGCCCTGCACGATCAGCGCCAGTGCATCGGCGTCACTGACGCCTTCCGGTACGTCGAACGCGGCCTGCGCGTAACCGACCGCCTTCTCCGCATAACCGCCGGAGCCGACCAGCGCGACGACCCGGCGGCCGTCCTCGGTGTGACCGACGACCTCGCCACCCGGCGTCAGCGGCAGCTTCGCCTTGGACAGGTAGCTGTTCTCCACCTGGTGGGTGTCGGCGTAGTTCACGCCCGCGCGGTCCACGGTGATCAGGATCTGACCGTCACCCGGCACCGGCTCCGCGATGTCCACCACCTCGAGAACCTCTGGTCCACCGAACTCGCTGATCTGTACCGCTCGCACTGTAGCGCTCCTTCCGGTTGCTTCCTCTACGCTGTACTATACACCGTACGTTATAGAGCCGCACTGTGATCCGGGAGACAGCCAGATGCCAGCCAGCAGCAGAGCCAGGACGCCGCGGAACACGCTCAGCCCCGAGCTGATCGTGCGGACCGCGCTCGACCTGATGGAGGCCAAGGGTCTTCACGCCTTCAGCTTGCGCGGCGTGGCCGGTGAGTTGGGTGTCGGCCCGATGGCGCTCTACACCTACTTCCGTAACAAGGACGACCTGTACGACGCGATCCGCGACCACCTGATGGCCCTGGTGCCCGATGTGCCGCAGGACCTCCCCTGGCTCGACCAGGTCCGCTTCGTCTGCCGCGGCCTGCGCGCCCTGATGCTGCAGCACCCTTGCCTTGCGCAACTACTCGCGAGCCGCCCGTTGAGCGGCAAGGAGACCGCCCGGGTGGCCGAAGGCCTGCTCGGCGTACTCCGCGCGGCCGGCCTCGAGCCCGAAGCCGCCGCCCGGACGCACACGACCCTGTTCACCTATGTGCTCGGCGCAACGACCTGGGAGATCCAGATGGCCTCCGAGCGCCTCGACCCGGATGCGTGGCGCCGGTTGCGGACGTCGATGGAGTCGCTGTCGGCCCACGAGTTCCCCACCGTCGTCGAGCTCGCGCCGGAGCTCGCCCGGACGTCGGGTGGCGACGAGCAGTTCGACTACGGGCTGGATCTGTTGCTGGCCGGGCTAGCGTCCTGAGCCGGAAGTTCGCGCATACAGCTCCGGTGGTCAGGTGCGTGCATCGCGGTGCTGGAGGAGCGTCCTCGATGCGGAGCATCGTGGATGCTTCGCCAGTGCCGCGAGGTGCGTGCCTGGGCGCCGGAGATGTGCGCGAACTTCCGGCTCAGGACGCTCAGGTCAGAAGACCATCGTGACGATGGCGACGATGCCGATCACGACGATGAGCACGCGCAGGCCGGTCGGCGGCAGCTTGCGGCCGTAGCGGGCGCCGACGAAACCGCCGATGGTGGAGCCGACCGCGATCAGCGCGGCGGCCAGCCAGTCGACATCCGCGACGATGATGAACAGGATCGCGGCGATGCCGTTGACGACCGTGGCGAGCACGTTCTTCAGGCCGTTCATCCGTTGCAGGTTCGCGTCCATGCCGATGCCGAGAATCGCCATCAGGAGGACGCCCTGGGCCGCGCCGAAGTACCCGCCATAGATGCCGGTGAGGAAGACAGCCGGGATCACCCACCAGGCGCCGCGGTGGGTGTGGGTGGGGAGGCTGATCCGCTTGGACAGCCACGGTTGCAGGGCGACCAGGATGCAGCCGAGCAGGATCAGGCCGGGGACGACGGCTTTGAAGGCCGAGCCGGGGAGTTTCAGCAGCAGGACGGCGCCGACGATGCCGCCGAGGAGCGAGGCGGGGATCAGGCGGAGGAGCCGGCCGCGCTGGCCTTCGAGTTCACGCCGGTAGCCGATCGCGCCGGCCGCCGTACCGGGTGACAGGCCGATGTTGTTGCTGACGTTCGCCAGGACCGGTGGGATGCCGACAGCAAGCAACGTGGGGAAGGTCAGCAACGTGCCGGACCCCACCACCGCGTTGATCGTGCCCGCGCCCATACCCGCCACCAGGACGAACAGCGCCTCGAACCATGTCATCGTCGCAAGACTCTACGCACCTGATAGCGATTTCCGATCATCAGTCCGCTCGCTGAACAGGTTTTTGCCGCCAACGTCACACGGCCCCGGCTCATCCTGCGAGCCGGGGCCGTGTGACGTTGCGTAGTACTGAGTCCTACCGCTCCAGCGGCGGACCGTCCTGGACCGGGGAGGTCTGCTCGGGTGCCGAGGTGACTGCCGGGGGTGCCTGCTGGGCAGCGCGGTTGCCGACGGCTGCGTTCTGCGCGGCCGCGATAGCTTCCTGGACCGCGTTGTCGGCCTCGACGACGGCTGCGTCCGGCGTGGCCGCCGACCCGAGACCGCTGTCGACGGACACCGCCTGCGAGTCGCCCAGGTCGGGCTCCGGGAACGGACCCTCGGCCTTCTGGGTGATGCCGGCGATCTGGCCGACGGCGCTGCCGAGGCCTTCCATCGCCTTGCCGATCTCACTCGGGATGATCCAGAGCTTGTTCGAGTCGCCCTGCGCGATCGACGGCAGCATCTGCAGGTACTGGTAGGCGAGCAGGCCCTGGTCGGGCTTGCCGGCGTGGATCGCGTTGAAGACGGTGGTGATGGCCTGCGCCTCACCCTGCGCCTTCAGGATCCGCGCCTCCCGCTCGGCCTGGGCGCGCAGGATCCGGGACTCCCGGTCGCCCTGCGCGGTCAGGATCGCGGACTGCTTCTGGCCCTCGGCCGACAGGACGGCCGACTGGCGCATACCTTCGGCGGTCAGGATCGCGGCGCGCTTGTCGCGGTCCGCGCGCATCTGCTTCTCCATCGAGTCCTGGATCGACGGCGGCGGGTCGATCGAGCGGAGCTCGACCCGGTTGACCCGGATGCCCCACTTGCCGGTCGCCTCGTCCAGGACGTACCGGAGCTTCTCGTTGATCTCCTCGCGCGACGTCAGCGTCTGCTCGAGGTCCATTCCACCGATGATGTTTCGCAGCGTGGTCATCGTCAGCTGCTCGATGGCCTGGATGTAGTTGGAGATCTCGTAGGTCGCCCGGACCGGGTCGTTGACCTGGAAGTAGATGACGGAGTCGATCGACACCATCAGGTTGTCCTCGGTGATGACGCCCTGCGGCGGGAACGCGACCACCTGCTCACGCATGTCGATCGTGTAGCGGACCTTGTCGACGAACGGGGTCAGCAGGTTCAGGCCCGGCTGCAAGCCGACCTTGAACTTCCCGAACCGTTCCACGATGCCCACGGTCTGCTGCTGCACGACCCGAACAGATTTGATCAGTGTGACGACCACCAGTAAGGCGACCAATGCCAGCACTATGAGGAACGCGGTCACGTGACCCTCCCACTCGAAGAACCCTCAGGACGAACAGTCTTTCCTATCGACGGGCCACCGTGTGCAACGGTTCCCTCACGATCGGACCTGCCCATGAAACCGACAGTACTTCGAGCCCGGCGCCGCGCAACCGCGCCACACCACGGCATTGGTCGGCATGTGGCGGCTACCGGGCAAGGGCCCCGATTCGCCTGGCCCTAGCAGCTTATCGGGCCGCTGACGTGAAGCATCAGGCCAGCCGCACGAAAACCCGCCGGCGAACACCGTTTCTTCGGCGACTGACTCTCCACAGCGCGCCAGCCGCCGAACAACCCGCCGGCCGACGCCGGGACGGGCCCATTTCGGCTGAATTTGGGCGGTTCGTCGCGGCGCAACAGCACCGTCCCCGCCGAGGCGCCTGTCTCGCCAAGCCGGCCGGGGGTTGGGGAGGATTTTCTGGAGACCGGGGAGGAAATTGCGCCGATTCGGGGGCAATACCCTCCCTAAACCCCTTATCCCAAAGGGATTTCCCTCCCCAACCGCCTACCCGGCAACTCCCGTCATCACCACGCGAACCGGCCGACTTTGCCATCATCACCCGCGACCCGCCCCGCCTTGCAGTCGTCACCCCGCGACCCGACCGGCTTTGCCAAGGTGACCCTCTGCCTCATACCCCTCCGCGGGATCCGTGTAGCTGCGTCACAGCCGTCCCTGCGTGGCTGCCGGTCAGCGGGGTGGTTCGGAGTCCTTGGGTTCGGTCTTCTCCGGGCCGCGGAGCTCTGGGAGGGTGTGGTCGATGGGCTGGCCGATCGGGTAGACGACGGCGGTGGCGCCGTCGATGGACATCACCTCGACGCGGGTGCCGGGCTGGATGGTGGAGACGTCGTCGTAGGGGCGGGCGGTCCACAGTTCGCCGTTGAGTTTGATCGAGCCGCCGCCGTCGGGGTGGATCTCCTTGACGACGACACCGCTGCGGCCGATCACGTGGGCCGAACCGGTCTTCAGCTCGCCGGTGTGGTGCATCTTGCGGACCAGGAGCGGGCGGATGGCGCCCAGCATCGCGGCGGCCGTCACCAGGCCGACGACGATCTGCAACCAGAGCAGGTGCGGGAACAAGGCGCCTACGCCGGCCGCGGTGATCGCCCCCGCGGCGAGCATCAGCAAGGTGAAGTCGAGCGAAGCCAGCTCCGCCAGACCGAGCACGACGGCGATCCCGAGCCACGCCGCCCAGACGTTGTCCCGCAGCCAATCCATCATCTGCCAACTCTATCCGCGTTCGGGACCTCAGGCAGGTCCATCTGCAGTGTGACGCGGAGAAACAGCTTCTGGATTCAGAGTGCGCGGGCGAAGTACCGGCCGTCGCGGTGGTCGAGGCTGAGGGCGAGGTCGAAGGTGTCACTCAAAGTCTCGGCCGTCAGGGCCTGGTCGATCGGTCCGGCCGAGATCACCCGGCCTTGCTTCAGCAACAACGCATGCGTGAAGCCCGGCGGGATCTCCTCGACGTGGTGCGTGACGAGGACCATCGCCGGAGCGCCTTCGGCGGTCGCGATCGAGCTGAGGGACCGTACCAACTGTTCACGACCCGTAAGGTCCAGCCCGGCCGCCGGCTCGTCCAGCAGCATCAGCTCGGGATCGGTCATCAGCGCGCGGGCGATCTGGACCCGCTTGCGCTCCCCCTCGGACAGCGTCCCGAAGGTGCGGTCGCTCAGGTGGCCGATGCCGAGCTCGGTCAGCAACTCCTTGGCCCGCTGGTGGTCCAGCTCGTCGTACTCCTCACGCCAGCGGCCGAGTACGGCGTACGACGCCGAGACCACCACGTCGGACACCCGCTCCGACTTCGGCAGCCGATCGGCGAGCGCGGCGCTGGTCAGCCCGATCCGCGGCCGCAGTTCGAACACGTCGACCGCGCCGAGCACCTCGCCGAGCAGCCCGACCACACCGGTCGTCGGGTGCATCTGCGCCGCGAGGATCTGCAGCATCGTCGTCTTGCCGGCCCCGTTCGGGCCGATCACGACCCACCGATCGGTCTCCTCGATGGACCAGTCGACGGCGTCCAACAGAACCGCGCCACCGCGCACGATCGAGACACCGGCCAGCTCCGCTACTGCAGTCATAGGACCAAAACTTACGGGGTGGGCCAGCGCGACTCGCGACGGGCCTGCCCGAGTCAGACCGTGGTCGCCCGGATGGGACAATGGGAGGTGTGCTGACCACTGCCGCCTCGGTGCGTTTCACCGTCTGGACCAACGCCATGCTGACCGGCGCCTGCGATCCGGACACCGCCGCGCACCAGATCCTCGGTGAGGACGTCGGGCACCACGTGTCCGGCCTCGCCGCGCACCCCGAGCCGGCCACGTTGCCGGTGGCCCTCAACCTGTTGCGCGCGGCCGGCGCGACCCAGGCGCACCTCGCGCTGCCCATCCCGGGTGACCCGATCGGACTGGCCGGGCCGCCGACCTTCAACGAGGCTGCGTTGGAGACGGGCGAGGCCGTAGTACTGACTGGAGCAGAGATCGGGCTCGTACCTTCGTACGTCGGCCCAGCGGTGCAGTGGACCGTCTTGCCGGCGACCAGTCCGCTGCCGGCCGACTTCGGTGAGGCCGACCGTGGGTTGCGGGCCGCGCTGATCGAGGCGGCCGAGTCGCTCGCCAAGCTCGACGTCGCCAAGTGGAAGCCCGAAGTCGCCGACGCGCTGATCGACATCCGGCGGATCGGGTCGGGCAAGGGCGACGACCTTGCCCCCGGCTACGAAGCTCGCGCGGTCAAGACAGCCGCCACCGCTCGCCGCTGTCTCGCCATCGCGGACGCCGCTCTCGAGGACGACGGCGCGGCCATCACCGGCGCGGAGGCGGATGCTCGTCGCCGTGCGCTCACCGATCTGGCCGCCGCTGCCAGGCGGGCGCTTGTTGCGGCATGTGGACCGCCAACCTCCCGTTAACAATTCATCGGTAGCCTGGGGCCTTGAGATGACAGGACAGGCTGAGCACGAGACGTCGATAGCAGACCGCCCCACGCTGCTGGTCACTTTGACCGGTACCGACCGGCCGGGCCTGACTTCCGCAGTACTGTCGATGCTCGCGTTGCGCGGGCTCGACGTGATCGACGCCGAGCAGGTGGTACTCCGGGGCCGGCTGGTGCTCGGTGTGCTGTTGTCGGCGCCGCGCGACCACAAGGAACTCAAGAAGGAGCTCAAGGCGCTCGCCGAGAACCTCGAGGTCGACATCAGCCTGAAGAAGGGCTTCGGCGACAACGAGCCGCGGCGCAAGGGCCGGACCCAGGTCACGGTGATCGGCAGCCCGCTGACCGCGCAGGGCTTCGCCGCGATCGCCGGCCGGATCGCCGACACCGGCGCCAACATCGACCGGATCAGCCGGATGGCGCGCTATCCGGTGACCGCGATGGAGATCGCCGTCTCGGGTGCCGATCCGGACTCACTGCGGACGGTGCTCGCCCTCGAAGGTGTACGGCAGGGACTGGACGTCGCAGTACAGCCTGGTGGGCTGTACCGGCGGGCCAAGCGGCTGATCGTGATGGACGTCGACTCGACCCTGATCCAGGGCGAGGTGATCGAGATGCTCGCCTCGCACGCCGGCCGGCTCGAAGAGGTCGCGGCGGTCACCGAGCAGGCGATGCGCGGTGAGCTGGACTTCGCCGACTCGCTGCGCAGCCGGGTCGCGACGCTCGAAGGGCTGCCGGCGTCGGCGCTCGACGAGGTGTACGAAGCGATCGTGCTGGCGCCGGGCGCGCGCACGCTGGTCCGGACGCTGAAGCGGCTCGGGTACCAGTTCGCGATCGTCAGCGGCGGCTTCAGCCAGATCACCGACAAGCTCGCCGCCGACCTCGGCATCGACTTCGCCAGCGCCAACGAGCTGGAGATCGTCGACGGCAAACTCACCGGCAAGGTGATCGGCGACATCGTCGACCGGGCCGGCAAGGCTACCGCGCTGCGCCGTTTCGCCGAAACCTCCGGCACCCCGCTGTCCCAGACAGTCGCCATCGGCGACGGCGCCAACGATCTCGACATGCTCGCCGCCGCCGGCCTGGGCATCGCCTTCAACGCCAAGCCGGTCGTCCGGGCCGCCGCCGACACCCACGTGAGCGTGCCTTACCTCGACACGATCCTCTACCTCCTCGGCATCAGCCGCGAAGAAGTAGAAGCCGCCGACGCGGACGCCGATACCGACGCCTGAAACCCAGTTGCCGCCCCGGCGCAGCTGGGTCGAGGATCGTTTCTCGTGCCTACTCCCCCAGTCATGCCAGTCGGATTCACCTGCCGCCCCGCCACGACAGCCGATGCCGCGCCGATCGCCGAGATGTCCGGCGTGGCGGTCGACGAGGTGGAGGCGTCGCTCGAGCGACCCGGCCTCGACGCCTCCGTCGACAGCCTGATGGTTCTTGATCCGGCCGGCGACGTCGCAGCCTGGGCGTGGGTCCGGGGTCGCCGGTCTCAGGTCGACGTCGGGGCGAAGTATCGCGGGCTGGGTCTGGGGAACGGCCTGGTCGAATGGGTCGAGCGCCGGGCTGTCGAGTCGGGTACCGACCGGGTCGCCCAGACGGTCGACGACGAGGACCACGCCGGTACTACGCTCTTGCGAGCGCGCGGCTACGACGTGATCGCGACCAACTGGAAGCTCACCAAGCCCGTCGACGAGGAGCCGCCGCAGCCGGAACTGCCCGCCGGGATCACCATCCGGCCCTTCTCCGGCGAGGACGCGCAGGCGGCGTACCAGGTGATCCAGGACGCCTTCGACGACTGGCAATCGCGTCGCTGGGGCTTCGACGAGTGGGCCCGGATGACCATCGAGCGGACGACCTTCGCGCCCGGGCTCTCCCCCGTCGCCTTCGCCGGCAACGAACTCGTCGGTGCCGCGATCTGCCTGGCGCTCCCCGATTCCGGGGCCGGATACGTCGAACACCTGGCCGTCCGCGCCGACCAGCGCGGCAAGGGCATCGCCCGAGCCCTGATCGCGCGGGCCTCCCTCGACTTCTATCGTCATGGCCGGCCCGACCTGGTGCTGTGGACCCACTCGGGCACCGGCGCGCTGGCCATGTACGAGCGGCTCGGGATGACCGTCCAGCACAGTACGACGGTATTCAGCCGCAAGCTCTGAGCGCGGGGAACGGTCCCTCGCGCGATAGCGGTGACGAGGCGTTGACACGGTGCTATGAGAGCGCTCTCATATGCGTACGCACCCGCCCTGGCGCCGCCTGGTGACGGCGCCTGACCGTGGAGGTCAACCATGCGTTCCCGCCCCAGCAAACCATCCACCCGCCTCCGAGCCGTCCTCAGTGCTCTGCTCGCTCCCGTCCTGGTCGTGACCGCGTTGACGGTCGCGGCGCAGGCCAGTGTTCCGCCGCCGCCCGCGGGGTGGACGACGGTGTGGAGTGACGACTTCAACGGCAACAGCGGCAGCTTGCCGTCGAGTGCCAACTGGATCATCGACACCGGTCACGCCTATCCGGGCGGCCCGGGCAACTGGGGTACCGGGGAGATCCAGAACTACACGAACAGTACGAACAACCTCTCCCTCGACGGCGCCGGCAACCTCCGGATCACGCCTCGCCGCGACGGCGCCGGCAACTGGACGTCGGCCCGGATCGAGACCCAGCGCAGCAATTTCAAGCCGCCGTCGGGTGGCGTGGTCGCGATGGAGGCGCGGATCCAGATGCCCAACGTCACGGGCAACGCGGCGCTCGGGTACTGGCCCGCGTTCTGGGCGCTCGGTTCGCCGTACCGGGGCAACTACTGGAACTGGCCGGGCATCGGCGAGTTCGACATCATGGAGAACGTCAACGGGCTCAACTCGGTCTGGGGCGTGCTGCACTGCGGCGTGAACCCCGGCGGCCCCTGCAACGAGACGACCGGCATCGCCAGCAACCGCGCCTGCCCCGGCAGCACCTGCCAGGCCGGCTTCCACACGTACCGGTTCGAGTGGGACACCAGCATCTCGCCGAACCAGTTCCGCTGGTACGTCGACGGGCAGCAGTTCCACTCCGTCAGCCAAGGGCAGTTGCCGGCCGACACCTGGGCCAACATGACCTCACATGCCGGGTACTTCATCCTGCTCAATGTCGCCATCGGCGGCGCCTTCCCGGATGCGCTCGCCGCGCCGACGCCTCGCGCCGAGACCGTCCCCGATCGGCCGATGGTGATCGACTACGTCGCCGTGTCCACCCGTGGTGGCGGTGGCGATCCGACGACTCCCCCGACCACGCCGCCGACCACCCCACCTGGTGGGGGCGGTAGCGCGTACGGCACCATCCAGGCCGAATCGTTCAGCCAGCAAGGCGGTGTCGGCGTCGAGACGACCACGGACTCCGGTGGCGGGCAGAACCTGATGCAGATCGGGAACGGCGACTGGGCGCTCTACCCCAGCGTCGACTTCGGGAGTTCCGCGGCTCGTCAGTTCGTCGGGCGGGTGGCGTCGGGGGCCGCCGGTGGAGTGAGCGGGCTCGTCGAGGTTCGACTCGACAGCCGGAGCAATGCGCCGATCGGGAGCTTCGCGGTGGCCAACACGGGTGGCTGGCAGAGTTGGCGTAGTGTCCCGGCCAACATCAGCGCGGTCACCGGCGTACACAACGTCTATCTGACCTTCACGAGCGGCCAGCCGGCCGACTTCGTCAACGTCAACTGGTTCACCTTCGGGCACTGAGATGCGGGCGACGAAGGTTCTCGCCGGTGGGGTCGTGCTGATCGCGGCAGCGGCCGCGGTACTGGTTCATCAGCAGGCGCAGGCGACTCCGCAGCCGGTCGATCACTCGAAGATGCATCATGGCGAAGCTCCGACCGCTGCCGAGGCGGCTGCGATGGAGAAGTTGCAGCTGGCACCGGTGCCGGGGTCGGAGTTCCGGGCCGAGTGCAGGAGCAGTCATCGGGCCGGCAACGACCCGATCGTGTTCCCCGGCCAGACCGGCGCATCGCACATCCACGAGTTCTTCGGCAACACGTCGACGAACGCCGACTCGACACTGCAGTCGCTGCGGCTCGGCGGCACCAACTGCAATCCGGTCGCCGACAAGTCGGCGTACTGGACGCCCACCCTCTATCAGAACGGAGTGCCGGTCGCACCCGAACGGGTGACCATCTACTACCAGGGAATCACCGACCGGACGCACGCAACCGCTTATCCACAAGGCCTTCGGTACGTGATCGGCAACGCCGCCGCAACCAGCCCCGACCAGAACCCGGCCGCCCGCTGGTCCTGCGTCGGCCAGAGCCAGTCCAGCCGCGACTTCCTGATCTGCCCACCCGGCTCGAAGCTCGAGAACTACCTCGACTTCCCCACCTGCTGGGACGGCGTCCGCCTCGACTCCCCCAACCACAAGGACCACATGGCCTTCCCCACCGGCCCCACCTGCCCGGCAACCCACCCGGTCGTGGTCCCCCGCCTCGAGTTCCTGATCACCTACCCCGTCAACGGCGGTGGCCTCACGCTAGCCGGAACCCGCAACGGCCAACTCGTCACAACCGCCCCCGGCTACACCTTCCACGGCGACTTCATGAACGCCTGGGACCCGGCCGAACTCCAACGCCGCATCACCAACTGCATCAAGGCCGGCTACATCTGCGGCACCGACGGCAACCCCGTCCAGCAGTAGAACCAGATGGTGCCGGGCCCGTCCCACCCCGGCACCATCTCCTCACTACCCGTCGATCTGCCCCGCGGGTGGGGCGGTGATGGTGACCTGTTTGCCGAACTCGGTGTAAACGGTCGACATCTTCGACCCGCCGAAGGTGAACTCGAGCTTGCGGGGCAAGGAGTCCTGGTCGACCAGGAGGACGGCGGTGATCTCCTTGAGCTTCTCGTCGACGACAGCCCCAGGATCCAGGTACTCACCGAAGGCCTTCGCCGCCGCTGCCTTGGCCGGGTCGATGGTGATCGTGTACTGCGTCGTCCGCGCGCCGTCGACGGTCTCCCCCGGCGCCGACCTGAACTTCGTCGCATAGGCCACCGCCCCCAGGTACTCGTGCGTCAGCACCTGCGCCGAGAGCAGTTCCAGCTCCATACCGACCACCGGGTCCGACGATTCATCGGACGCGGCCTTCGGATCCCACTTCAGCCACGGCTTCGCCGGATCGTCAGTGAGGTCGGTCCCCTTGGCGTAGAGGACTCCGTCGACCCGAAGCAGGGAGTTGCCGTCACTACCGTCAGCTGACACCTCCCCTCCGCCCGGCGCAACCTTCAGGTCGGCTGTGTAGGTCGCTGGGTCGTCCTCGTCGTCCGTCGTCTTCGTGACCGAGTGGAAGGTCCCGCTCTTCAGCAAGGCGGCCTGCACCCTCGGCGCGAGATCCACCTGGGTCAGGGCCGTCTTGGGTTGGTCGGCGACCGGCGTCTTCGCACGCTCGTCAGAACCACCACAGGCGGCCATCGACAGCATCGCGACGGCGACCATCGGTATCAGCAGTTTCTTCATCGGACTGCTACGCGTCGATCAGGGCAGCGGGTGGGGCGGTGATGCTGACCGGGTCGCCGAACTCGGTGAACCGGACTGATTCCTTGGCGGTGCCGAAGGTGAAGTCGAGTTTGTGGGGGAGGTCGTTCTGGTCGACGAGGACCACTGCTGTTACTTCGTTGATCTTCTGGGCGGCTACCACGGCTGTGGTGAGGTAGTCGCCCAGGGCTTTGGCTGCGGCTGCCTTGGGGGCGTCGATGGTGATCGTGTACTCCGTCATCGAGGCGCCGTCGGCTGCCGGCGCCTCGGTGGAGGTGAATTTTGTCGCGTAGGCGGCGCCGGCCAGGAGCTGGTGGGTCAGGGCCGCGGCGGACTGGATCTGGAGTTGTACGCCGGTGAGCGCGGCCATCGGGTCTTTCGCGCCGGCGGTCGGGTCCCAGACCTTCCACGGCTTGGCGTTGTTCTCGGACAAGCCTTCGCCCTTGCCGTAGAACTTGCCGCCGATCCTGAGGACGGTCAGGCCCTGGTCGGTGGTGGCTGCGAGGTCCGTACCGGCAGCGGTCACCTTCAGATCTGACGTCGTGACGACCGGGCCGTCCTCGTCCGTCGTCGTCGCGACCGCATGGAAGGTGCTCTTCTCCTGCAGGGCCGCGGGGACCTTGGTGGCGAAGTCCGCCTGGCTCAGGGCCGCAGCAGGCTTGTCGGCCTTGCCGGCCGGCTTCGGGTCGTCGGAACCGCCGCACGCGGCCGTCGACATCATTGCCGCGGCAACAACCAGCGGCAGCAGGATTCTCTTCACCGACGAAGGATGCCACAACCAACTACCCTCTGTGCCCAACCTGCAGCTAGTTGCAACCACCGTCTCCCACCCCAGACGGCGCGCGCCGCGACCGAAGCGGGCTGATCGGGGTGCAGCGCTTATTCTTCGGCTATGTCTGAACAGCAGGGTGGGGTGACGACGAGCGGGCCTGGGGCCTTGTTCGCCATCGGTGGGGCCGAGGACAAGCTGAAGAAGCGGTTGGTCCTGCAGGAGTTCGTCGAGGCGGCCGGTGGGCCGAAGGCGCGGATCGTGGTCGTTCCGACCGCCTCCGCCCTCGGTCCGGACGTGATCGACGTGTACTCCGCCCTGTTCGCCGCGCTCGGTGCTGCCAGCGTGGTCGGCGTCCGGCCGGAGAACCGCGAGGACGCCGACGACCCCGCCTTCATCGAGCCGCTCAACCAGGCGACCGGCATCTTCATGACCGGTGGCAACCAGCTCAAGCTGAGCGGTGTCGTCACCGGTACCGCGTTCGGCCGCGCCGTCACCGAGGCCCACGCGCGTGGAGCAGCAGTCGGCGGCACGTCGGCCGGCGCCAGCATCCTCGCCGAGCACATGATCGCTTTCGGCCGCTCAGGCGCCACCCCGAGGCAGCGGATGAGCCAGCTGGCCGGCGGGCTGGGCCTCGTCCAGGGTGCCATCGTCGACCAGCACTTCGCCCAACGGAACCGGTACGGCCGCCTGCTCTCGCTCGTCGCGCAATCCCCCGGGCTGCTCGGCATCGGGGTCGATGAGGACACGGCGGCCGTAGTACGGGGCTCTCACCTGGAGGTAGTCGGGCGAGGTGCCGTGACGATCTTCGACGGCAGCCGGATCACCTCCAACGCGCACTACGCGAGCCGGTCCGAGGCGATCCTCGCGTCGGGCGTCGTCCTGCACGTGCTGCCCGCGACCTCGACCTTCGACCTCAAGGCGCGCGTGCTGCTGTCGTTCGGTCCGCAGCCGCCGGCCGAGGAGATCGCGTCGATCGAGGCCGCCGAGGCCGATCTGCGCAAGCTCGCCAAGGAGATCGCCGCCGAGGGCGTCTCCCCCGCGTACTACGCCGAGCGCAAGCGCCGGGCGGGCCGGCGTACCGCGAGGGCCACCCCCGGCGAGAAGGCAGACGCCGCCAAGAAGACAGCGGTCTCCCAGAAGGCGGCGGCGTCGAAGAAGTCCCGGTCGTCGGCGGCGGCCCAGTCCAGACCGGAGGCGACCGAGCCTCTGAGCGCGGGCGCCGAACTCAGCCGACCAGACACCGACCCGCGAGCAGACAGTGGGACAGCATGACCGACACCGCCCCTGACCAGACCCAAGGGACGCCGAGCCCGGACCTGAAGATCATCGAGACGCGGGTCTACCGCGGCCCGAACATCTGGAGCTACGACCCGGCCATCCATCTCGTCGTCGACCTGGGCTCGCTGGAGAACTTCCCGTCGAACACGATCGACGGCTTCACCGAGCGCCTGCTCGAGTACCTCCCCCGGCTGGACCAGCACCACTGCTCGCGCGGCCGCCGCGGCGGTTTCATCGAGCGGCTGCACGAGGGCACCTGGCTCGGCCACATCGCCGAACACGTCTCGCTGCAGCTGCAGCAGGAGGCCGGCCACGACATGCGGCGCGGCAAGACCCGCCAGGTCAAGGGCGTGCCCGGCCGGTACAACATCATCTACTCGTACGCCGATGAGGGCGTCGGACTTGCCGCGGGCGAACTCGCGGTCCGCTTCGTCAACTACCTCGTGCAGCCGACCGAGGACTTCGACTTCACCACCGAGCTGGAGAAGTTCATCAGGATCGCCGAGCGCAGCGCGTTCGGCCCCTCGACGCAGGCGATCGTGGACGAGGCGGTGTCCCGCGACATCCCGTGGATCCGGCTCAACAAGTTCAGCCTCGTGCAGCTCGGTCAAGGCGTGCACGCGAAGCGCATCCGGGCAACCATGACGTCCGAGACCGGCTCGATCGCGGTCGACGTGGCCAGCGACAAGGACCTCACCACCAAGCTGCTCGCCTCGGCCGGCCTGCCGGTACCGCGCTCCGTCTCCGTCCGTGACGTGGACGACGCCGTCTCGGCCGCGAACAAGATCGGCTACCCCGTCGTCTGCAAGCCGCTCGACGGCAATCACGGCCGTGGCGTCTGCCTGAACCTGCAGGACGCGGACGCGGTCCGGGAGGCCTTCCCGATCGCGGCCGAGCAGTCGCGACGCGGCTCGGTGATCGTCGAGAGCTTCGTCACCGGCAAGGACTACCGCTGCCTGATCATCAACGGGCGGATGGAGGCCATCGCCGAGCGGGTACCCGCGCATGTCGTCGGCGATGGCGTCCACACGGTCGCCGAGCTGGTCGACATCACCAACGCCGACCCGCGTCGCGGTGTCGGGCACGAGAAGATCCTGACCCGGATCACGGTGAACACCGCCGCACGTGAGCTGGTGAAGTCGCAGGGCTTCGAGATGGACGACGTACCGCCCGAAGAGACGATGGTGAAGCTGACGCTCACCGGCAACATGTCGACCGGCGGGATCTCCATCGACCGGACCTTCGAGGCGCACCCGGAGAACGTCGAGATCGCCGAAGAAGCGGCCCGGATGATCGGGCTCGACATCGCCGGTATCGACTTCATCTGCCCGGACATCACCCAGCCGGTCCGCGAGACCGGCGGCGCGATCTGCGAGGTGAACGCGGCGCCCGGGTTCCGGATGCACACCAACCCGACGATCGGCGATCCGCAGTACATCGCGAAACCGGTCGTCGACATGCTGTTCCCGCCGGGCGCGACCAGCCGGATCCCGATCGTCGCGGTGACCGGTACGAACGGCAAGACCACCACCTCGCGGATGATCAGCCATGTCTTCAAGGGGATGGGCCGCAAGGTCGGGATGACCTCGACCGACGGCATCGTGATCGACGAGCGGCTGGTGATCCGGTCCGACGCGTCCGGGCCGAAGTCCGCCCGGATGGTGCTGCAGAACCCGCGCGTCGACTTCGCCGTCTTCGAGGTCGCACGCGGCGGGATCCTGCGCGAGGGGCTGGGCTACCAGCGCAACGACGTCGCCGTGGTGCTGAACATCCAGCCGGACCATCTCGGCATGCGTGGGGTGGACACGCTGGAGCAGCTGGCCGACGTGAAGGCCGTGCTGGTCGAGGCGGTGCCGCGCAACGGGTTCGCAGTACTGAACGCCGATGACCCGCTGGTCCGCAAGATGCGGCGGAAGTGCTCGGGCGAGGTCGTCTGGTTCAGCATCGCCGAGTCGGGCAGCGAGGTGCGCGAGTACATCGAGGGCCACTGCCGGCGCGGTGGCCGCGCGGTCGTGCTCGAGCGCTCGGACCTCGGCGACATGATCATCATGAAGCACGGCCGGCGTTCGATGCAGCTGGCCTGGACCCACTTGCTGCCGGCAACGTTCGGCGGCCGGGCGATGATGAACGTGCAGAACGCGATGGCCGCTGCGGCCGCTGCCTTCGCCGCGGGCGCTCCCCTGCACGACATCCGGCAGGGCCTGCGCACGTTCAACACCTCGTACTACCTGTCGCCCGGGCGGCTGAACGAGATCGACGTCGACGGCCGGACCGTCATCGTCGACTACTGCCACAACGCGCCCGCGATGCGGATGCTCGGCGACTTCGTCGACAAGCTCGGCGAGAGCCTGAACGCCTCGTCCGAGCTCGGCCGGCCGTCGCGGATCGGCGTGATCGCGACCGCCGGCGACCGGCGCGACGACGACATGCGTGAGCTGGGCGAGGTCGCCGCGCAGCACTTCGATGTGGTGATCGTTCGCGAGGACGTCCGGCTGCGCGGTCGCCAGGCCGGCAGCACGGCCGAGCTGGTCACCGAGGGCGTGCGGACGGCGATGGAGAACGGCGCCCGCTGCCGCCAGGTCGAGACGGTGCTCGACGAGCTGACCGCCGTACAGCACGCACTGTCCCGGTCGAACCGTGGCGACCTGGTCGTGCTCTGCGTCGACCAGCACCAGCAGGTGCTGTCGCACCTCGAGTCGGTGTCGCACCTCGCGCAGGCCGGCGCTCGCTCCGGCGACGAGGGCGGCGACCCCGACTTCGTGAAGCCGGACGAGTCGGAAGCTGACGAGTCAGAGGAGTGACCAGAGCGTGAGCGGGGACACACGGTGTGTCCCCGCTCTGCTGGGAACTTGGTTGCCGGAAGCATCGTTGGCCTGTCCGTGAAGACGAAGCTGCTGATGGCCGGTCTGGCTGTCGCCCTCCCCTTTCTGCTGTCCTCCTGCGGGTCCTCGTCGAAGGATGCTCCGGTGACCAAGGCGGCGGTGACCACTCCCGGCGTACTGGTCGAGGACGCGTGGGTGCGGGCGACGGTCGGGTCGAAGGACACCTCGATGACGGCGGCGTTCATGTCGCTGACGAATCCAGGCACGACCGACGTCTCGTTGACCTCGGCAACGTCTCCGGTCGCCGGGATGGTGCAGATCCACGAGATGGCGATGAAGGACGGCAAGATGGTGATGCAGGAGAAGGCCGGTGGCATCAAGGTGCCCGCCGGGTCGCATGCGCACCTCGCGCCGAGCGGGGACCACGTGATGTTGATGGGACTCAAGCAGGCATTGAAGCCCGGTGACGAAGTGCCGATCACCTTGAAGTTCTCCGATGGCACGACGCACGACCTGACCGTGCCGGTGAAGGCGTTCACCGAGGAGGAAGAGCACTACCACCCGTCGACGACGCCCAGCACGACACCTTGACCGGACGCCCGTCCCGGCGGCAGCTCTTCGGGTACGCCGGCGCTGCCGCCGCAGGAGCAGCAGTCACAGGTGGCGCCATTGCCCTAGGCAATGACTCCGCCACCCGCTCATCGACCGCCGGGGACTCCGCCGCTGACGGCGGCACCCGCGGCAACGTCGGCCCGTACGGCGATCATCAGCCGGCCATTGCGGCGACCTCGCCTCGCCATGCGGAGCTGGTCGCATTCAAGCTGCTCGGCGGCACCGACAAGGCCGCACTCGGCCGGTTGATGCGCCTCTGGACCAGCGACATCGTCGCTCTCTCCGCCGGGCGACCTGCTCCTGGTGACACAGCACCCGAGCTGGCCATCCCCGGCGTGGCCCTCACCGCGACGGTCGGCTTCGGTCCCAGGGTCTTCACCCTGACCGGTCTGACCGACCGCGCCCCGCGCGGGTTCATCGACGTACCGCCGATGTCCCACGATCGCCTGCAACCCACCTGGACGGGCGGCGACCTACTTGTGCTGGTCGGCGCGGACGACGCGGTCTCAGTCGTGCACGCCATCGGCCGCTTGGTGGCGGACGCAGCCCCCTTCGCCAAACCGCTCTGGCGCCAGACCGGCTTCTGGAACAGCACCGGCCCCGACGGCAAGCCGATCACCGGCCGCAACCTCTTCAACCAGGTCGACGGCACCGGCAACCCAGCACCCGGTACGCCGGACTTCAACAGCACCGTCTGGAACGACGACGGCAGCACGACCCTGGTCGTCCGCCGGATCAAACTCAACCTCGAAACCTGGGACGAACTCACCCGCTCCGAACAGGAACGAGCCGTCGGCCGCAAACTCTCGAACGGCGCACCCCTGACCGGCACCGCCGAACACGACGAGCTCGACCTCGAAGCCCGCGACGGCGACAACCGCTTGGTGATCGCCAAGAACGCACACGCCCGGCTCTCCCACCACTCGGAGAACGACGGCCGCCGCATCTTCCGCAAAAAGGCCTCAACTACGTCCAGGACACCGGCGCCACCCGCGAGACCGGCCTCATCTTCCTCAGCTACCAAGCCAACCTGGTCAGCCAGTTCATCCCCCTGCTGACCCGCTTGGACGCCGCAGACGCCCTCAACGAATGGACCACCACCATCGGCTCAGCCGCCTTCGCAATCCCACCGGGATTCCACGAAGGCGGCTGGCTCGGCCGAGACATCCTGAACTAACCACAGCGACCGCCGAGCTCCACCCCAGCACCCTCAGCCACCCCAGCACCCCCAGCCACCCAGCCACCCAGCACCCTCAGCCACCCCAGCACCCCTAGCCCCTCCCGGCCCCATCTGAGGGGTTAACCCCTCAGGCTGTGGGTTGCCACCCCTGATCCTGAGGGGGCAACCCACCATCTGAGGGGTTAACCCCTCAGATGGGGCGTGGGGGCGGGCGCAGTGGGTGGGGGCAGCCGGGGGGTTCGGCCGGTGCGGGGAGCAACCGAAGGTGGTCGGCGACTCAGCTGGCGCGGAAGCTCAGGAACTTGGTGCTCGGGTAGCTGTGGAAGTTGTTCGCGGGCTCGACGGAAGCCGGGCCCGTGCAGTTGGTGGTGCGGTAGAGGTAGATGTCCTTGGTGCTCCAGTTGAAGAGGGCGCCGGGGACGAAGGGCAGCACCGTGCAGGAGTTGCTCGGGGTCGGATAGAGGACGCTGTTGCCGGTGAAGCTGGTGGTTTCGTAGAAGCAGGCGACGCCTGGCGTGCAGGCGGTCGACGTCGACTGGTCCTGGTACGCCGAAGCCGGCACCACACCGACCGCGACGACGGCCGCGGTTGCGGTGGCTCCGAGGGCGAGACGAAGTTTCACGAGGAGTCCTCCAGGGTTGGGAAGGCGGTTTCCCTGACCCTGGAAAGCCTATAGTTGAGGATTCACCAAAGCGGTTTCTACCGGCGTGCCGGGAGCAGGCGGCGCTTCGGTTCCTCGCGGTCGATCCAGTCCAGGTCGTCGGACAGGACCGCGTCGTTGGTGCGGCCGTCGTCCACCACCGGCGGAGGCGGCGGGGGTGGCAGGGCCCGGACCTTGAGGGCGACCATCGGGATCGCGAGCAGCACGGCCAGCGTCAGCCACGGCCAGTACTCCCGCAGTACAGGCTCGAAGGCGTCGAAGAACGCGTCGGTACCGGCGTTGGCGATCTCGTCCGTCGACTTGCCCTTTGCCGCCGAGACCGCCTGGAGCCCCGCGACGATCGCGAACGACGCCAGGTAGAACGCGATCAGCGGCACCCAGTACACCGCCGACCGCCAACCGCGCCGCCAGCACGCGACGTACAAGACGATCGTCAGGCCCATCGCGACCAGCAGTCCGTTGAGCTGCCAGAGCCAGCGCCAGTCCTGCAGCTCACCGGCCGGCCGCAACGCGTACCAGGCGACCGGCACCGACAACGCAAAGGCCGCCAGCACCGTACTCCGGATGCCCAGGGCACCGAAGAACGCACCCGCGACACTTGCCACCAGCAACAGCGCCAGCAATCCCTTGTCGGACAGGTCATACCCGCTCAGCCACCAGGCGCCCCCGGCAACAACCAGGACCAACGGCGTCGCGATCCGCACCCGCCCGACGATCAGCCCGGCCAGCACTCCCCCGGTGAATCCGCCCAGCACGAGCAGATCCACCCGGGGATCGACGAACGTGGTCGAGCCGGCCGGCAGCCCCTTCAGGTACGTCGGTGCGAAGCCGGCGACGAACCAGGCGACCACCGCCGCCGGTATCGACCACAAGTAGCGCATGGAGAAACCCCGATCCGCCCCGGGCGGTGGAGTCCCGGGGATCAGTGCTGTGCTCGTTCGACCTTCGCCTTCAAGGTCTCCGGGTTATCGACGGTAGCTCCCTCGGACCGCAACCAGGCGTCAAGACTCGCCCGATCCTGCAGAGACATCACCGCGACCACGTCACCGGCCTTTGCTTCCCGGACGAGTGCCTGCGCCGCCTCGAGCTCGGTCGGGAAGGACGGTACGTCGTCGACACCGACCGAACCGGCCCCTTCCCGGAAGACCGCATCGAGTTCCTCGGGCGGTCGGCCACGCAGGTAGTCGCCCTTGTGCCCGATCACCACCCGATCCGCGCCACGAGCGCCGATCGCGCCCATCGCGCTGACCATGTCGTCGGCCCGGTCGCCCGGTGAGCCGAGCGCGAGCAGCAGTCGCCCACCCGGCTGACGGACGCCGTTCATGATCTCCAGCAGCGCTTCGAGACCGGCCTCGTTGTGGGCGAGGTCGATCACGACGGTGAAGTCGCGGACGGAGTACATGTTCATCCGGCCCGGGTTGTTCTCGGCCGGCGAGAAGGTGCTCAGGCCCTCGATCACCGCGGCGCGGGGCAGCCCGAGACCAAGTGCCGCGGAGGCCGCAGCCAACGCGTTCTCGACGTTGTAGTGCGACAGCCCGGACAGCGTCATCGGTACGTCGACGACCTTCAGCAGCGGCTCGGCGTCGCTGGACTGGTCCAGCACGGTGATGAACCCGTCGAGCACCGTCGTCGCCCGGCCGCCCTCGTCGAGCACGCTGCGGATCGACGGCGAGTCGGGATCGCGCGAGAACACCCAGCATTTGGCCGGCGAGTCGAGCCGCATCGCGAACGTCCGCGGGTCGTCGCCGTTCACCACACACCAGCCACGCGGCCGGGTGATCTTGGTGATCACGGCCTTCACCTCGGCGAGCTGGTCGACGGTGTCGATCCCGCCCAGGCCAAGATGGTCGGCGGTGACGTTGGTGACGACGGAGACGTCGTTGTACGCCACGCCGACACCGCGTCGCAGGATGCCGCCGCGCGCGGTCTCGGTGACGGCCAGCTGGACGCCCGGCTGCGACAGCACCTGACCGGCCCCGCTCGGACCGGAGAAGTCGCCGTACTTGACCAGCTCGCCGTCGAAGTACACGCCGTCAGTGCTCGACCAGCCGACGTGCAGCCCGGCCGCGCGACCGATGTGCGCGATCATCCGCGAAGTGGTCGTCTTGCCGTTCGTGCCGGTGACCGCGACGACGGGGATCTTCGGCCGCAGCGTCGGCGGCGCGTCGCCGGCCGGTTCGTTGCGGACCCGATCGCCGACGGACGCGACCAGCTCGGGCAGCTCCTCCGTACCGAAGGCATCGACCACCTCGACGATCGCCTGCCCGAGCGCCCGGGCACGACCCTCGTGCGCCCACGGAAAAGCGACCACGAGCCGATGCACATCGGTCTCGGACCTGACCCGTACGCCGATCCGCCCGATCCCCGCCTCGCGCGCGATCCGCCGGACGATGTGCCCGACCACGCGCACAGCGAACCGCTGCCGGAACCCCGACCCGATCCGCCCGGGCCGGGTCGCGCCGAGCCCGAGGGCCTGCGCATACGCCTTCGCCGCCGGAGCCGGCGCGTCGATCAGGGTCGTCAGGTCGAGCGTGAGCTTGATCGCCGCCCGGCTGAAGTACAGGTTGGCCCCGTCCAGGACGCGGAGCTCTACCAAAGAGGTGGACACAGCTAGGCACCCATCGCGTGAAAGCCGCCGTCGACGTGGATGATCTCGCCGGTGGTGGAGGGGAAGAAGTCACTGAGCAGCGCGACGATCGTCTTGCCGGTCGGTTCGAGGTCGGACGGGTCCCAGCCCAGCGGGGCCTGGTCCAGCCACGGGCCTTCGAACTTCTCGAAGCCCGGGATCGCCTTCGCGGCCAGCGTCTTCAGCGGGCCGGCTGAGACCAGGTTGCAGCGGATCCCCTGCGCGCCGAGGTCCCGCGCGAGGTAACGCGAGGTCGACTCCAGCGCCGCCTTGGCGACCCCCATCCAGTCATAGCCCGGCCAAGCAACGGACGCGTCGAAGGTCAGCCCGACGATGCTGCTCCCCCGGCTCATCAGCGGCGCACACGTCACCGCAAGCGACTTCAGGCTGTACGCCGAGACGTGCACCGCGCGCGACACGTCGTCCCACGGCCCCTCGAGGAACTTGCCGCCGAGGATCGTCTCCGGGTTGCCGTAGGCAATCGAGTGCACGACGCCGTCCAGGCCGTCGACGTGCTCACGGACCGCGTCCGGCAGCGCGGCGAGGTGCTCTTCGTCGGTGACGTCCAGCTCGATCACCGGCGGCGTGACCGGCAGCCGGCCGGCGATCCGTTTGGTGATGTTCAGCGCCCGGCCGAAGTTCGAGATCAGCACCGTGGCGCCTTGTTCCTGCGCCACCTTGGCGGTCGCGAAGCCGATCGAGGAGTCGAGCGTGACGCCCGCGACCAGGATCCGCTTGCCGTCGAGGATGCCCACCGGCATGCCCTTTCTCAAAAGAAGAAGAAGTAGTTAGTTGCCCATGCCGATGCCGCCGTCGACCGGGATCACCGCGCCGGTGATGTAGCCGGCTTCCTCGGACGCGATCCAGCGGACGGCCTTGGCGATCTCCGACACGTCGCCGAAGCGGCCGAGCGGGATCTGGCTCAGGTACAGCTTCTGGGTCTCCTCCGGCAGGACCGCCGTCATGTCGGTCTCGACGAAACCGGGCGCGACCACGTTCGTGGTGATGCCGCGGCTGCCGAGCTCGCGCGCCATCGAGCGCGCCATCCCGATCAGGCCGGACTTGCTGGCGGCGTAGTTGACCTGGCCGGCCGAGCCGAGCATGCCGACCACCGAGGAGATGAAGACGATCCGGCCCCGGCGCAGCCGCAGCATGCCCTTGGCCGCGCGCTTGGCGACCCGGAACGAGCCGGTCAGGTTGGTCGCGATGACCGAGTCCCAGTCGTCCTCGGACATCCGCAGCAGCAGCGTGTCGCGGGTGATGCCGGCGTTCGCGATCAGCACCTCGACCGGGCCCTGCTCGGCCGCGATCGTGTCGAACGCCGCCTCGACCTGCTCGGCGTCGGTGATGTCGCACTTGACCCCGAGGAAACCCTCCGGCGGCTCACCGCTGCGGTAGGTGACGGCGACCTGGTCGCCCGCCTCCTTGAAGGCGGTCGCGATGGCCAGGCCGATGCCCCGGTTGCCCCCGGTGACCAGTACCGATCTCGCCACGTTCCATCTCCTCACAGAAGTGATTCAGCCGCTGTACGGCGCTGCCGGACGAACGGTATCTCCCGCCCCCACCGGTACTGCGAACCGGGCGGCCCCGGCGGTTCGCAGTACCGCTCTCGCCCGCGCAGTACTCAGCTGTCCTCGAGCCGGAAGCCGACCTTCAGCCCGACCTGGTAGTGGTCGATCGCGTTGTCGACGATGTGGCCGCGGATCTGGGTCACCTCGAACCAGTCCAGGTGCCGCAGCGTCTCGCCGGCCCGGGTGATCGCGTTGGTGATCGCCGCGTCGACGCCCTCCTTGGAGGTGCCGACGAGCTCGGTCACGCGGTAGGTGCGGTCGGTCATGACTGTTCCCCTTCGCCTGGGTACGCCGGAACTTCTGCACCGGCGTACCGTTGGGTGTTGGTGAGGAGAATAGATGTCATTGCGCAGTAAGCGGGGTCGCGACGACGCGACCGTCATCTCGGTGACGAGTGCCCAGCCCGGCCGGTCCGAGGACCTGGAGAGCCGCATCTTCCGGTACGCCTGGATGATGTCGTTGCGGGTGGTGTGTTTCGTCGCCGCCGTGATCACCCCCTCGCCGTGGCGATGGATCCTGCTCGTCGGGGCGGTTTTCCTGCCGTCGGTGGCCGTTGTACTGGCCAATGCGCGGCGGACGAAAGAGGTCTCCGGAGCCGAGGTCTACGTGCCGCCGGCCCGGCCACAACTGGGTCAGGATCACGACACCGAAAAGTGATCTGCGTCGGGACTGGATTCTCATGACGGATCCGTGTCAGAATCTGCGTGCTCTGAAGTTCACGGTTGGAATTCAGGGTCTTGATGCGGCGTCGGACGGCTCCCCCCGTGGCTGTCCGACGTCGCTTCATTTTGCCCAGGCTATTGATTATTGAGTGGTCAGGAACAATTGCCTGTACCGACCTGAAAGACCCCTGGGAGACCCCGCTGTGACCGACGAAGCTCTACCGTCCACCTGCTCTGCAAGGGGATGCGGCAACCCCGCGACCTGGGCGTTGTTGTGGAACAACCCGAAGATCCACACCCCCGACCGGCGCAAGACCTGGCTGGCCTGTGACGAGCACAAGCAGAGCCTGTCCGACTTCCTCGGCGCGCGTTCTTTCCTGCGCGAGGTGGAGGCTTTCCCGGCGCCGAAAGCCTGACGCCGGAGTGCGTTACACCGGAAAAAGTAAATTTCCGGTTCAGAAAGGTCAGCCGCCGATCGCGGACATCGGCCGGACCGGCTGCAGAAAGCTCGGGTCGTTGATGCCATGACCGGGCAGTTTGCCGCGCATCGCCCGGCGCCAGCGATCGGCCAGTTCGTCGTCGTCGGCGCCGTCGCGCAGCGCCGTCCGGAGATCCGATTCGGTCCGGGCGAAGAGGCAGTCGCGGACCTGGCCGTCGGCGGTCAGCCGGACCCGGTCGCAGTCACCGCAGAACGGACGCGTGACGCTCGCGATGATGCCGACGGTGGTCTCGTACCCGCCGACGGTGAAGGACTCGGCCGGAGCGCTCCCGCGCGCCGCCGCGTCGGTCGGCGACAACGTGAACCGCTCGCCGAGGAGTGCGAGGATCTCGTCCGCGGTCACCATCTGGTCCCGGGTCCAGCCGTGCTGGGCGTCCAGCGGCATCTGCTCGATGAACCGCAGCTCGTAGCCGTGGTCGAGGCAGAACTGCAGCAACTCCGGCGCCTGGTCGTCGTTCACGCCGCGCATGAGGACGGCGTTGACCTTCACCGGCGTCAGGCCGGCATCGTGGGCCGCGGCAAGACCTGCCAGTACGTCCTTCAGCCGGTCGCGCCGGGTCATCTGCTGGAAGGTGTCCGGCCGGACAGTGTCGAGGCTCACATTCACCCGGTCCAATCCGGCCTCGCGCAACGCGGTCGCCTGGCGGGCCAGGCCGATGCCGTTGGTGGTGATCGACAACTGCGGGCGGGGCTGGAGCTTCGCCGTCCGGGTGACGATGTCGACCACGCCGCGACGCAGCAGCGGTTCGCCGCCGGTGAAACGGATCTCGTCGACGCCGAGGCGGGTGACCGCGATCTCGATCAGCCGGACGATCTCGTCGTCGGTCAGCAGTTCGGGCTTGGCGAGCCAGTCCAGGCCCTCTTCGGGCATGCAGTAGGTACAGCGCAGATTGCAGCGGTCCGTGAGGGACACGCGCAAGTCGGTGGCGACCCGGCCAAAGTTGTCGGCGAGGCCTGTCTGGGTCGTGCTGGGCGCTGTCATCCGGGCCAGCTTACGTCGCAGGTAGCAGCCGACGGCCGGGCGTTTCGGTGGATGGCTTAAGTTCGAACCGTGCGTCGTCTGATGAATGTCCGGTGGATCGCCACTGCGCTGGTGATCCTCCTCCTGTCCGGGGTGTGCGTGGAGCTCGGCCGATGGCAGCTGCACCGGCTGGACGCCCGCAAGGCGCGCAACGAGGTCACCCGGACGAACCTGGCCGCTCCGGCGGCGCCGCTGGCCGAGATCGTCGGGCCGCAGCGCGTGATCGGTGAGCAGCACGACTGGCGCACAGCGGTCGTCACGGGTCGGTACGACGCGAGCAAGCAGGTCGTGATGCGGTACCGGAACGTCAACGACCGCCCCGGGTTCGAGATCGTCACCCCGTTGCTCCTGAGCGACGGGAGCGCCGTACTGGTCGACCGGGGTTTCTTGCCCAAGCAGGGCGGCGAGCTGGCGCCCAGCAGCATCCCGGCCGCGCCCACCGGCGAGGTCACCGTCACCGGCCGCCTTCGGCGCAGTGAACGTGGCGGGCACACCAGCGGCGGTACGCCGGACAACGGGACTGCCCGGCTCATCAACGGACCTGACTTCGCACCTGTCCTCGGCCTGACGCTTTATGACGGGTACCTGACGGTGGAGCAGCAGGTGCCGGCCGCGGACCCGGCTTTCGGCGGGTTCCCGGGGCCGGAGATCGACGACGGACCGCACTTCTTCTACGCGTTGCAGTGGTTCTTCTTCGCCCTGCTGGCGATCGGCGGGCTGGTCTACTTCTCCCGGCGCGACGTGACGGGTGACAACGCCAGTACAGACAGTGAGTCCGAGGCGCCGGCGGAGTCGTTGCCCTCTGCAACGACGGCGACTGGGGCACCGCGGGGTCCGGGCGGTTCGTAGTACCGGCTTGCCGTTGCCTGCGGCTACCACCGGCGTGTCGGGGCCTGTGCACACGGTGATCGCGGTTCCGACGCTGGTGGCAACGACCTTGCGGTGAGACGGCAGTCCATGGAGTGAGATCGTTGCCATCTCGCGCGGCGCGCGCGGCGGCGAGATCAGGCGGCGTCAGGCAGGATGGAGCCGTGGACCTAGGACTCGAAGATCGCATCTACATCGTCACCGGCGCCAGCGGTGGGCTGGGCTTCGCCACCGCGAAGGCCCTTGCCGCGGAAGGCGCCCGGCTGGTCATCTCCAGCCGCAACGAGGAGTCGATCTCCCGCGCGGCGGCCGAGCTCGGAGACAACGTCGTCGGCATCCCCGTCGACAACGCCGACCCGGAGAGCGCCGAGCGGCTGGCCGCGACCGCGGTCGCCAAGTGGGGTGCCCTGCACGGCGCCCTGATCAGCGTCGGCGGGCCCCGGCCTGGTACGGCGATGGACACCGAGGAGGACGACTGGCGCGCAGCCTTCGACAGCGTCTTCCTGGGCGGTCTCCGCATCGCTCGCTCGGTTGCCCGGGCCGGCACGGACGGTACGTCGATCGCCTTCGTGCTCTCCTCATCGGTGAAGTCGCCGATCTCGGGACTGGCGATCTCCAACGGACTGCGCCCGGGCCTCGCGATGATCGCCAAGACGCTCGCCGACGAGCTCGGGCCGAACGGCGTCCGGGTCAACGGGCTGATGCCCGGCCGGATCGCGACCGACCGGCTGAAGGAGCTGGACGGCAAGGCCGCCGATCCCCTCGCCGCCCGGCGCGCCGCGGAGAAGGCGATCCCGCTGCGCCGCTACGGCGAGCCGGACGAGTTCGGCCGGGTGGCGGCGTTCGTGCTCTCCCCCGCCGCGTCCTACCTGACCGGCGCCATCATCCCGATCGACGGCGGCGCCCTCCGCGCCATCTGAGCTCTACGACCACTTCCGCTCGTTCGGAGCTCTACTCCTCGACGTCCTTGGGCCGGTCGCGGTCCTTGGACGGCTGCACGCGCTTGGGCTCGCCCGGCATCTTCGGATACTCGGGCGGGTACGGCATGTCGCCCTCGCCGAAGTCGCGTTCGTGCTTGGCAGACAGCTCCAGCAGCGACTCCAGCGAGAACGCCTTCTCGCCGACCGCCGCATGCAGATCACCGACCTCCGCGAAGCGGGCCGGCATCGTCAGTACGTCGAAGTCGTCCGGCACCACCTCAGAGACTTCCTCCCAGCGCAGCGGAGCCGAGACGCGGGCCCGGGCGTTGGGACGGACGGAGTACGCCGAGGCGATCGTGCGGTCGCGGGCCATCTGGTTGTAGTCGATGAAGACGCGTTCGCCACGCTCCTCCTTCCACCAGTTCACCGTGACCTGGTCCGGCATCCGGCGGGACAGCTCGCGGCCGACCGCGATGACGGCACGGCGGGCCTGGACGAAGTCCCAGCGCGGTTCGATCGGGACGTACACGTGCAGGCCGCGACCACCCGACGTCTTCGGGTAGCCCTCCAGGCCGTGCTCGGCCAGCAGCTCACGGAGTACCGGAGCTACCACTGCCGCGCTCTTGAAGTCCGTGCCCGGCTGAGGGTCGAGGTCGATCCGGAGCTGGTCCGGCGAGTCGAGCTCGGGGCGGCGGACCGGCCAGGGGTGGAAGGTCAGGGTGCCGAGGTTGACCGCCCAGGCGACCACGGCCAGCTCGGTCGGGCAGACCTCGTCGGCGGGCCGGCCGCTGGGGAACTTGATCGTCGCCGTCTCGACCCAGTCGGGCGCGCCCTTGGCGACCCGCTTCTGGTAGAACGCGTCGCCCTTGTTGTCCATCCGGGTGGACAGCTTGGCGCCCTCGAACCAGCCGCCCGGCCAGCGCTCCAGGGTGGTCGGCCGGTCCCGGAGCGCGCCCAGGATGCCGTCGCCGACCGCGACGAAGTAGTTCACGATGTCCAGCTTGGTGAGCCCGCGGTCCGCGAAGTACGGCTTGTCCGGATTGCTCACCCGGACGGTCCGTCCCTCGATCTCGAGCTCGATTGCCTTGGTCGCCGCCATGCCGGTGACGCTACCGGCCGCCGGGGACCAAATGCCGTCACCCCCACGGAAAAGGGAAGTTTTCTCAACCCCTGGCCACCCTAGGTGACCGGGCGGTAACGTACCCGCACCTCGTTCCTGGGGCGTGAGGCCCCCGGGACACTCTTGAAGGAGCACGAGGATGAAGAAATCCGCCCTGCTCGCCGCTGCTACCGCAGTGGCGACCTCAACCGCCCTAGGGCTCGGCGCCACCACGGCCACCGGCGCACCGAAGGCAGACCCGGGCACCACCCCCGCCGCAGCGGTCGCCCGGGCCAAGGCTGCGATCTCAGAGAATCTCGGCACGCTCAGAGCCACCGGCGCCGACGCCTTCCTCGTGAAGGACGTCATCCTGGACGCCGACGGCACCAGCCATGTCCGGATGGACCGGACGATCGGTGGTCTGCCGGTGCTCGGTGGCGACGTGGTCATGCACCAGGCCAAGGACGGCGCTCTCAAGAGCGTCAGCCAGACCCTCACCCAGTCGGCCGACGTCAGCCGCACGCCCAAGGTCAGCATCGCCACCGCCCTCGCCAAGGGCGTCACCGGCGGTCTCAAGGCCGAGGGCAAGCCGTCCCTGGTCATCGAAGCCCGCAAGGGTGCGCCACGGCTCGCCTACCTGGTCACCAGCGGCGGCACCCAGGCCGACGGCACCCCGAGCAACGTGACCACGACGATCGACGCCCTGACCGGCGCCAAGCTCGTCAGCGAGCAGCACATCGAGACGGTCACCGGCGACGGCAAGAGCCTGTACTCCGGAACCGTGCCGATCGACACCACGGCCGTCAGCGGCGGGTTCAACCTGACCGACCCGGTGCGCGGCGGCGGGACGACCCTCGACGCGCAGAACAAGACCGACTCGATCCTGTGCCAGCTGTTCGGTCTCGGCTGCCCGACGGCGGTCAAGTTCCTCGACGCGGACAACCACTGGGGTACCGGCCTGAACACCGACCGGGCCTCGGCCGCGGTGGACGCGCACTACGGCGCGGCGACCACGTTCGATTACTACAAGAACATCCACAACCGCAACGGCATCTTCAACGACGGCAAGGGCGTCCCGAGCCGCGTCCACTACGGCACGAACTACGTGAACGCCTTCTGGGACGGCAAGAAGATGACGTACGGCGACGGCGACAACGTCGTCGCGGGCCCGCTCGTCTCGATCGACGTGGCCGGCCACGAGATGTCCCACGGCGTCACCTCGGCGACCTCCAACCTGACCTACTCCGGTGAGTCCGGCGGCCTGAACGAGGCGACCAGCGACATCTTCGGGACCTCGGTGGAGTTCTACTCCAACAACGCGAACGACCCGGGCGACTACTACATCGGCGAAGAGATCATGAAGGACCGGCCGGCCCTGCGGTTCATGGACAAGCCGAGCAAGGACGGCAACTCGGCCGACTGCTGGTCGTCCGGCGTCGGCAACCTCGACGTGCACTACTCGTCGGGCGTGGCCAACCACTTCTTCTACCTGCTGTCCGAGGGCACCGGCGCGAAGACCATCGGTGGCCTGCCGCACAACTCGACCAGCTGCAACGGGACGACCTTCGGCGGGATCACGCAGGCCAAGGCCGCCAAGATCTGGTACCGGGCGCTGACGACGTACTTCACCACCGGTACGACGTACGCCCAGGCGCGGGTCGCGACGCTCAACGCGGCCACCGACCTGTACGGCGCCGCCAGCGCCGAGCGGGCCGCCGTGGCGACCGCGTGGTCGGCGGTCAGCGTCAACTGAGTCTTGTGATCGCCGGGCCCTGTCCCACTGGGGCGGACAGGGCCTGGCGATTGCGGGACGCTTACGTAGGCGGACGCCATGGGGTTTTGGTTGACCGGCCGCCGATAATGGGGACATGACAGAGAGCACCAGGCAGTACGCAGTACAGAAGTCCGACGAGGAGTGGCGCGCGAAGCTGTCCCCGGCGGAGTTCCAGGTCCTCCGCAAGGCCGGTACCGAGCGCCCGTTCACCGGCGAGTACACCGACACCAAGACCATCGGCGTCTACAAGTGCCGTGCCTGCGACGCCGAGCTCTTCCGCAGCGAGACCAAGTTCGACTCGCACTGCGGCTGGCCGTCCTTCTTCGCCCCGCTCGCCGAGGACCGGGTCGAGTACATCGAGGACCACGACCTCGGCATGAAGCGGGTAGAGGTCCGCTGCGCCAACTGCGGCTCCCACCTCGGCCACGTCTTCGAAGGCGAGGGCTACGGCACCCCCACCGACCTCCGCTACTGCATCAACTCCGTCAGCCTGTCCCTGACCCCGGCGGAGTAGTCAGCCCAGCAGAGCCGCGCGGTTCGTCAGGATGTACGAGACGGCCGCGCGGTAGCCCCCGGCGTGATCCTCGTCCCGGTGTACGTCGAACGCCGGGTTCCCGGCTCTGACCTGCTGCTCGATGTTCGCCGCGTGCGACAGCAGTCGGATGACGATCAGATCCAGCACCGCCGACGGTTCCACGCCCAGCGCGTAGGAGTCGCAGAACAACCGCAACCGCCGGGCCCGATCGGGTTCGGCGCGCCACCCGAACGGCTCCAGCCAGGCCGGCGGATGGAACGGTACGAACTGGTATGCGGCGTACGAGAGATCCCAGACCCGGTTCGACGGGCGGATCGTGTCCCAGTCGATGATGCCGACCACCTGGGCGCCCTCGAAGAGCAGGTTCCAGGGCGCGAGGTCGTGATGACCGATGCAGTCGATCGCCAGTGGTGCGGCCACCTCCAGGTCGTTCCAGGCCGTTGGGTCGACCGGCTCGAAGCCAGCAGTCGCGTCGTGCAGCCGGCGGATTGCACGGGCTACGTTGACCAGCGCTTCGTCCGAGCGGAGGTCGTCGCTGAGCGGCGGGTGGCCCGCTGTGCCAGGCAGGTACGAGAGCGTCTCGGTGTCTTCGTCGGCTTCGAGGAAACGTGGTGACAGCTCGAAACCGGCCTGCTCGAGGTGTTGGAGCAGGGCGTGGGTGTTCGCGGTGCTGCGGCGGCGGTGGATCGAGTCGGCGCGGCGTACCGGCTTGGAGAAGCGGCCGCCGGGGAGGACCTCGTCCATCAGATCGGGGTGGCGAGGGCTACTGGGTTGTTGTCCGGGTCTGAGACGTAGGCCTGGCGTTCACCCCAGGGCATGGTGGCCGGCTCCTGGAGGATCGGGTAGCCGGCCGCTCGGAAGGATTCGACGGTGGCTGCGACGTCGTCCACGTAGACGAAGAGTTCGAAGCGGGGGGCCGTGCCGACGGTGATGCCCAGTTGGGCTTCGGGCCAGTTGGAGTCGGCGATTCCCAGCGAGGAGTCGCCGCGTTCGAGGCCGACGTAGTGGGGGTCGCCTTCGAGGGGGAACTGGTAGCGGGACTCATAGCCGAGCAGGGCGTAGAACTCCAGCGACCGGCGGACGTCGGTGACGTACAGGACCGGGAAGGCCTTGCGTTCCATCGTCACGCCAGGTTCGCGATCAGTTCACTCAGCCCGGTCCGCTTGCCGGTGTAGAAGGGGACCTCCTCGCGCACGTGCCGCCGGGCCGTCGACGCGCGCAGGTCGCGCATCAGGTCGACCATCCGGTGCAGCTCGTCGGCCTCGAAGGCGAGCATCCACTCGTAGTCGCCGAGTGCGAAGGACGCGACCGTGTTCGCCCGTACGTCGGGGTAGCCGCGGGCCATCTTGCCGTGCTCCGCGAGCATGAACCGGCGCTCCTCGTCGGGCAGCAGGTACCACTCGTAGGACCGCACGAACGGGTAGACGCAGATGTAGGCCCGCGCCTCCTCGTCGGCCAGGAACGCCGGGATGTGGCTCTTGTTGAACTCCGCCGGCCGGTGCAGCGCGAACTGCGACCAGACCGGCGCCAGGTGCCGGCCGAGCCGCGAGCGACGCAGCGCGTGGTACGCATCCTGCAGGGCGTCGGAGGTCGGGGCGTGCCACCAGACCATGAAGTCGGCATCGGCGCGGAAGCCCTCCACGTCGTACCAGCCGCGGATCACCACGTCCTGGTCGGCGCCGAGCTTGCCGAGCAGTTCGTTGAGCTCCACCACGAGCTCCTCGCGGTCCGCCTCGCCGAGCGGCGTCTCCACCTTGAACACCGACCACATGGTGTAGCGGATGACATTGTTCAGCTCGCGCGCCTTCGGCTTCGTCTCGGTCACTCAGCCATTGTCGCCAATGGATCTGCCCGACCGTGCCCCGGGTTGGCCCTACTCTTCGTGACAACAGTCACCATCAGGGGGAATCACCATGCGCGGTCTACCCAGAGCGGCCTCGATCCTGATCTGGATCACGGCCCTCGCCTACGTGTTCGTCGCTGCCATGGCGTGGCGCGACTACGCGGTGTACAAGGACGATCTGGCCAGTTGGGACCCCGCGGCGGTCGACTGGGTGGACGTGCTGTTCCTGGTCCCGGCCCTGTCGGCGGCCGTCGTCTTCGTCGTCTGGCTGTGGCGTGCCCGGACGGCTGCGGAGGCGATCAACCCGTGGTTCCCGCATCGTCATGATCGAGGCTGGGTGATCGCGAGCTGGATCGTCCCCATCATCTTCCTCTGGTATCCGCTGCAGGTCGTCACCGACGTCATCGCCGGCAGTACGGGGCAGGTCGAACCAGGCGTACCTGAGAAGCTGCCGGCCGGCAGCAACGTCGTCAACGTCTGGTGGGGCACCTGGATCGCCTACACCCTCGTTGATCTGTTTCCGGTCGGCCCGGACGAAGATCCGACTGCCAGTGACTTCCTCTGGGGTGCAGTGCACCCCACTGTGACCGCAGTGCTGAACGTCGTCTGCGCGGTCTACGCCGTCCGGGTGATCCGGCTGGTCACCGACCTGCAGGCGTCGACGCCTGCAGATGAGCTTGCACCTGGCTTGCCGCCTTACCAGCACTAGCGACGCAGGCAGCGATCCCAACACCCCGGTACGCCGCTCCGCACACAGCCAACCCAGGTTGACCGGCAACGGCCGCCTCAACCCGGTCAACGCGGTCCAGGTGGCCGACGGCGTACTGCGGAAGCCCGCCGCCCCACCTGGTCACCAGCGACCCGACCACCGGCGTCTGCAGGCCCACAGCGGCTCGTAGATCCGCCGCTGCCAGAGCAGTGAGCTCCTCATCCGAGCGCTGGAGCACGTACTCCTCACCGAGCCGCCCGACCGAGCAGCGGAGTACTGCGAGGTCTCCCCCGGCGTCGGCGGACCACTGCCACTTGGCGTGCGAGTAGGTCGACGCCTTGATCGTGCGGCCCTCCACGGACGGCACCAGGAAGCCGGAGCCGGTTGCGGTCGACGGCCAGTCCGCCTTGCGCACCGCGAGCGTGACGATCGCCATGCTCGCGTACTGGATGGCCGCGAGCTCAGTAGCTGCTTGCGGGACCACGTCGGCGAGCATTCGGGCCGCTGGGGCTGCAGGGACGGCGATGACGATCGCATCGGCGTGGAGGAAGGTCGGGGCGGGTACTGGGCCGGTCTCGAGTTCGTAGCCGCCGGCGATCTGGCGGATCCGGCGTACGGTCGCACTGCGCTGGATCTGGACGCCACGGGCTAGCAGGTCCGTCTCCAGGGCGGTGATCAGCCGGTTGATGCCGCCCTTGATGCCTGCGAAGACAGGTGCTCCGGCCGTGTTGCGGCGCTGGCCGATCTCGCGCAGCTCGGAGGTTGCCGCCAGCAAGCTCGGGGCCGTCTTCAGCTTGGCGTAGAGCTCAGGTACCGCGGCCGCCAGCGAGATCTCCTCGGCACGACCGGCGTAGACGCCACCCAGCAGCGGGTCGACGAGGCGGTCCGTCACGGCTGAGCCCATGCGCTCGGCGACAAACCTGCCGATCGCCACGTCCTCTGTCAACGCGGGCGCTGCGAGCTCGGGCTCGTGTGCGACGGCCGCAGCTGCGTCCTCGCCCAGGACGTCGACGGTCGACTTCGGGTCCGTCGGCACGCCCATCACGGTCGGCGGGATCGCGCGGATGCGGTCGCCGATCCAGAGCCCGGCCGAGGTCGTTGCCGGATGCACCAGGTCGTCACCGAGCCCGACGGCCTGGATCAGGTCGACGGCTTCGGGACGGCGCGCGAGTACGGACTCGGCACCGAGATCCACCGGGATGCCTTCCAGTGAAGCCCCCGCCAACTTCCCACCCAGCCGCGGCGAGGACTCAAGGACGGTAATTCGAGGTGGGTTGGGCCCGCCGGCCAAAGCATGAGCCGCAGCCAGCCCGCTGATCCCGCCACCGACGACAACTACCGAGCGCTCCACGACCCCATCAGATCAGACGCCCAAAGCCAGCACGTACTCGATCCCCGGCCGGCCGCCGTACTCCCGCTCCCCGACCCGCACGAAGCCGGTACGTTCCAGCACCTTCTGCGATCCCACGTTGGTCAGATTGGTCCCCGCGCGAAGTTCCTTCAGGCCGTACTCGCCTGCCGCCAGCTCACACAGCTCGCGCACGGCGGCGGTCGCCAGCCCACGCCCGGTCCACCGCTCGGCGATCCGATACCCGAGCTCAGCAGACCCGTCGGCGACATCGACCAGATTCACCCGACCGACTATCTGCCCGTCGTCCTCCACCAGCACATGGAAGTGCAACTCCCCCGCATCCTGATCAATCAGCAGCTCAGCCAGCCGCTCGCCGAACTCAGCGAAGAACGCATCCCCACGATCGGAGATATGAGAGGCGAAGTAGCCCCGGTTCTCCACCTCGAAGGCAAGCAATGCGTCAGCGTGCTCAGCCCGCAATCGCTCAAGGCGAAGCCCCGGAGGCAGCCCCGCGCCGGGCGCAGCCGCTCCGCGGCTGGAGGGGCGTGGCGGGATCGGCGCTGACGACTCAGGCACGGGCCGACTTTTCGTGGACCGCCTTGACCACTCGGTGGAGGACGTCGGGGTCGGTGGTCGGGGGGACGCCGTGGCCGAGGTTGAAGATGTGGCCGGGGGCGGACTTGCCTTCGGCCAGGATCCGGTCGATCTCGGGCTCGATGGCGTCCCAGCCGGCGATCAGCAGGGCGGGGTCGAGGTTGCCCTGGACCGGCTTCGGCGATCCGCCGGCCGCGACGATCCGGCGTACGGCCTCGTCGAGCGGCACTCGCCAGTCGACGCCGACCACGTCCGCGCCGGCCTCGCTCATCAGGCCGAGCAGCTCGCCCGTGTTCACCCCGAAGTGCAGCCGCGGTACGCCGTACTGCTCCAGCGCCGCGAACACCTTCGCCGAATGCGGCTGCACGAACTCCGCATAGTCACGCGCCGACAACCCACCGGCCCACGAGTCGAACAGCTGGATCGCCGACGCACCGGCCTCGATCTGCACCGACAGATACGCGATCGCCACATCCGCCAGCCGGTCCGCCAAGGCGTGCCACAGCGACGGGTCGCCGTGCATCAGCGCCTTCGTCTTCGCGTGGTCCTTGCTCGGTCCGCCCTCGACCAGGTACGACGCGACCGTGAACGGCGCCCCGGCGAACCCGATCAACGGGGTCCCGCCAAGCTGCGACACCAGCCCTTGCACCGACTCGATGATGTACGGAACGTCGGCCTCGGTGACCGGGCGTACCGCGTCCAGACCGGCGAGATCACGGATCGGGTCCGCGACGACCGGGCCCACCCCGGGCTTGATCTCGACGCCGAAGCCGGTCGATTTCAGCGGCAGCACGATGTCGGAGTAGAAGATCGCCGCGTCGACGCCGTAACGGCGTACCGGCTGCAGCGTTATCTCCACGACGAGGTCGGGCCGCATACACGACTCGAGCATCGTCGTGCCTTCGCGGATCGCCTTGTACTCCGGCAGCGAGCGACCCGCCTGGCGCATGAACCAGACAGGCGTGTGCGGGACCGGTTCGCCCCGGGCCGCTCGCAGGAAGGCGGACTCCGGTAAGGCATCGGTAGCGGTGGGTGATTGAGCAGGTTGCGTCACGGGCACAGGACCGATGATCCCATGCCCGGAACCTGTCACCGGCGCGTCGTCACCGGCGTCGGTGAGTAATCAGTCGTAGGCTGCGAAGCATGGGTGCCCGCAAGCAGGTCGACGCGCCACCCGCGGAGTTCGCCGAGGCCCTCACTCAGTTGCGTGAGGCACGGTTCCGGCCCGAGGTGTTCGTCGAGGAAATGCCCGCCCCGCAGCGGATCGCTCCGCACGCGGCGGCGGTCAGTGCCGACGTGACGGTCGACGGTGACGATGTCGCCACCGGCCGGCTGGTCGTCCTCTACGACCCCGCGGGGAACGACGCCTGGCAGTCGACCTTCCGCTGTGTCGCGTATGTGCGTGCCGCCGTCGAACCGGAGATGGTGACGGACGCACTGCTCGGTGGCGTGGGCTGGACCTGGCTGATGGAGGCACTGGCCGACCGGGGCGCGGAGTACCTGGCCCCGAGCGGTACCGTCACCAGGGTGGTATCCGAGAGTTTCGGCGGGATGGCCGATGACGACGCGACGGCTGAGATCGAGATCCGTGCGTCCTGGAGTCCTGTCCCGGGGCCGGACGGGATGGTCGACGTGAGTCATCATGCCGAGGCCTGGGGCGAGGTGCTCTGTACAGCGGCGGGACTCCCGCCGGTACCGCCGGGGGTGGTCGCGATGCCGACCCGGCGCGGTCAGCGGGGCCGATGAGCCCGGCCGAGACCCAGCAGCAGCCGCCTGTCCCGGATGACCCGGCCGAAGACCAGCCACTGCTCGAGCTGCGCGACGGACTGTCCGACGTCATCGACACCGACCCGGCCCTGGCCGAGGTCGTCGAAGCCTTCCGCTCCGGCACCGGCCCGGTGGCCGTCGACGCCGAGCGCGCCTCGGGCTACCGCTACTCGCACCGCGCGTACCTGGTCCAGCTCCGCCGGGAGGGTTCCGGCTCGGCGCTGGTCGACCCGATTCCGTTCGGCGACCTGTCCTCGCTCGGCGACGCGATCGTCGACGCCGAGTGGATCATCCACGCCGCGAACCAGGACCTGGCCTGCCTGGCCGAGGTCGGCATGGTTCCGCAGACGGTCTTCGACACCGAACTGGCCGGGCGGCTTCTCGGTTATCCCAAGGTCGGGCTGGCGTCGCTCGTCAGCGAAGTACTCGGCTACAAGATGCGCAAGGAGCACTCGGCGGCCGACTGGTCGACGCGTCCGCTGCCCGGGCCGTGGCTGATCTACGCCCAGCTCGACGTCGAGATGCTGATCGAGTTGCGCGATGCCATCGAGGCCGAGCTGCGCCGCGAGGGCAAGTGGGAGTGGGCACAGCAGGAGTTCACCGCGATCCTGAGTGCGCCGCCGCGTGAGCCGAAGCCGGATCCGTGGCGACGGACGTCGGGCATGCATCGGGTGCGCAATCGCCGGAGTCTGGCGGTGGTACGGGCGTTGTGGGAGGCACGCGATCAGATCGCGGAGTCTGCTGACATCTCACCCGGGCGCATCCTTCCGGACGCGGCGATCGTCGAGGCGGCCGCAGCGATGCCGGTCGACCGCGACACGTTGCAGAAACTGACTGCCTTCAAGGGGCGCGGCGCACATCGCCACATGCGCACCTGGTGGGAGGCGATCGACCACGCCCGCCGCCTGCCGGACAGTGAACTTCCCAAGCAGGGCCCCCGGTACGACGGACCGCCACCGGCTCGCGCCTGGGCTGATCGCGACCCGGATGCGGCTGCTCGGCTGTCGGCGGCGCGCTCGGCCGTCAGCGAGATCGCCGAAGCCCACCGGCTCCCGACCGAGAACCTGCTCTCCCCGGACACGATCCGGCGACTGGCCTGGACCCCACCGGCCGACGCGGACCTGGCCGCAGTGTCGACGTTCCTGCGCGAGCACAACGCCCGCGACTGGCAGATCGGCCTCACCGCCGAGGTCCTCACCGACGCCCTCGCCACCGAGGCGACTCCGAACGAAACGCTCGAAGAACCTAGTTCTTAGTCTTCGCGCGGACATGCATGCGCTCACCCTGCCGACCGAACAGGCTGAGCACCTCGACCGGTCTTCCGTCCGCGCTGCCGAACCAGTGCGGGACCTTCGTGTCGAACTCCGCCACCTCGCCGGCGCCGAGCACCACGTCATGCTCGCCCAGCACCAACCGCAGCCGTCCCTGCAGGACGTAGAGCCACTCATAGCCCTCATGGCTGCGGAGGTTCGGCTCATTGCCGCGGTCCGGCACGATCAGCTTGTACGCCTGCAGCGGCCCCGGCGCCCGGGACAACGGCACGAACGTCTCCCCACTCGCCGACTTGTGCGGCCTCAGCTGCACTCGCGGATCACCGACCTCCGGAGCCCCGACCAGTTCGTCCAACGGCACCCGGTACGCCGTCGCGAGCGGCAACAGCAACTCCAGGCTCGGCCGGCGTTGCCCGGACTCCAGCCGCGACAACGTGCTCTTCGAGATACCGGTCGTTTCCGCTAGTACCGCCAGCGTGATCCCCCGCTGCGCCCGCAACCGCCGCAGCCGATCCCCCACCTCGTCGAGCACCGCCTGGTACGCCGGTTGTCCGTCCATGTGCAGCAGTGTCCCAGAAACAGCAACAAGAATTGCCGCTCCAGCCACCTGCGCCGCACTGTGCGGACATGACCCCGACCGCCGCCGAGCCGGCAACCCGTGCCTCGATCCCATGGGCCCTGACCGGCCTGTCCTTGTCCATGTTGCTGTCGTCCCTCGGCGTCAGCATCGCCAACGTCGCCCTGCCGACCCTGGCCGACTCCTTCGAGGCCACGTTCCAGCAGGTCCAGTGGATCGTCCTGGCCTTCCTCCTCGCCAGCACCACCCTGATCGTCACCGTAGGCCGCCTAGGCGACCTCACCGGGCGCCGCCGCCTCCTGCTACTCGGCATCTCCGTCTTCACCACCGCCTCGCTCGTGGCCGGCCTCGCCCCCACACTCTGGCTCCTGATCACCGCCAGAGCTGCCCAGGGCCTCGGCGCCGCCGTCATGATGGCGCTCACGATGGCCTTCGTAGGCGACATCGTCCCCAAGGCACGAACCGCCAGTGCGATGGGCCTGCTGGGCACAACCTCCGCGATCGGTACGGCGCTCGGCCCGTCCCTCGGCGGCGTACTGATCGGCACCTTCGGCTGGCGCACGATCTTCCTGATCAACCTCCCACTCGGACTCCTCACCTTCACCCTGACCATCAAGCACCTGCCGGCCGACCACAGCAGGCCTGCGATGCCGGCGCGGCGGTTCGACAACGCGGGCACTGCGGCGCTTGCCGGAACGCTTGCCGCGTATGCGTTGGCGATGACGGTCGGAGGCGACATCGGCGGCGCTCTGGGGTTCGGACGGAGCGCCGGCGTCGTGGGGTTGCTAGTCGTGGCGGTTGCCGGCTTGGCCACCTTCGTCCGGATCGAGACCCGAGCCGCCTCACCACTTGTCCGGCCTGCCGCCTTCCACGACCGCACGCTCAGACCAGTCTGGCCATGAGCGCTCTCGTCTCCACGGTGATGATGGCCACGCTGGTCGTCGGGCCGTTCTACCTCGCCAAGACGTTGGGCCTCAGGGCGGCCGTAGTCGGGCTTGTGCTGTCCGTGGGACCGCTTGTTGCGGCGCTCACCGGCGTACCGGCTGGGCGGGTTGCTGACCGGTTCGGCGTACGGCGGATGACCGTCGCGGGATTGGTTGCGATCGCAGTAGGCGCCGGTGCGCTGGCCGCGCTGCCGGCGAGGCTGGGGATCGTCGGCTATCTGGTGCCGATCGTCGTGATGACCAGCGGCTACGCGACCTTCCAGACGGCCAACAACACCGCCGTACTGACCGATCTCCCGCCCGACCAGCGCGGCGTCGTGTCCGGTCTGCTCAACTTGTCCCGCAACCTCGGCCTGATCACCGGTACCGCCGTGATGGGCGCCGTCTTCGCCGCCACCAACCTGCACTTCACCTTCGCAGTCGCAGCAGCCCTCATAGTCGCCGCCCTCACCCTCGCAATCGCCCGGCCGCGCGCCATCCGGCCACTCGAATCTGCCACCGTCAGCTAGTCGGCGCCGGGCTCGGCACCTACGCGTGGGTGCTGGACGGCCGCGCCGGTGGCCGCTGGGGAGCGACGCGAGGTGCTCAGGACCCGCGCCACCACAGCCGGGTGCAGCAGTGCGGTGGGTGGGTCGGCCAACTGGAGTACGCGATTGAAGGCGCGCGCCACCGGCACCGATATGTGGGCTGCACGGACCACCTGCGCGATGTAGCCGTTCAGCTGGGCAGTACCGGCCGGCCTGTCCCCCACTGTCTCCGGATGGCCGAAGTCCCCACCGACGGCGATGCGCCAGGGTGCTTCGATCACCCGGGCCGCCTTGCGATGGAACCGTCGCGGCAACTCCGGCGAGAGCACCCCAACACCCCGCGCCACCTCCTCCAGCGCAGCAGCCTGGAGCGCCGCCGACGACATCCCCTGCCCGTAGATCGGATCGAAGCTACTCGCCGCATCCCCCAGCGTGACCAGCCCTTGCAGCAACTGCGCCTTCTCGAAGTGCCGCCGCTGACTCGACGGAAACCGGTACGTCGCAACCTCCGACACCCACTCGCACCGCCCGATCAGCTGCCCAACCACCGGACTGGGCAACGACTCCGCGAACGCACGCACCCCGTCCTCGTCCCCAGGCGGCACATCCCCATGCACCCCCGCCAACGTCACCTGCCACCGCTCCCCCTCAACCGGCAGTACGGATCCACCCCGAAACGACCCCGGATTGTCCACACACGCAATGAAGTCCCCCTCGAAGTCCCCCGCCGAACGACGCATGAGGAAGGACGCGTACCCGATATCGATGCCCACCCGCGTAACCGGCACCTCAAGCCGCCCGGAGCTCGCCAGGTCATGGACGATCCGCGAATTCCGGCCCGAGCAATCGACCACCAGCTCAGCCGCCCGCTCCGCACCTCCGACCACAACCCCACTCACCCGCCACTCCCCGGCACCACCGCGGATTGCCTCGCCCGCTCCGGCCGGAGCCGCCCTGCGGTCCACAACGGTCAGCCGCTCGACCAGGGCGCCGTCTTCGATCGCCACCCCGGGCAGGGCTGCGACTCGTGCCCGGATCACCTGCTCCAGCAGGGGTCGGGTCATGCAGAGCACTGGCCGACCCCAGTCGCCGCGGGCTCGGTAGGCCCCACCCTGGTACACCCAAGCATTGCGGCCGTCGACTCGTACCGCGCCTCGGGTGACCAGCTCATCCTCGATGTCCGGGAACCAGTCGCAGAGCCGGTCCAAGCCGGCCGCGAGCAGCAGATGCAGGTGCCGGCCCTGCGGGACGTGGCCACGAGGTGCGACGGCACCTGGGAGCCGCTCGCGCTCCAGCACGACCACCGAAGCAGCGTGCTCAGCAAGGGCTCGGGCGGCGAGCAGCCCGGCAATGCTGCCTCCGACAACAATCACGCGCCCCTCACGCGACCTCGCCACGGCCCACCTCCCTCTCGTACTCAGGTTAGATCGCCGTAACCGCCCGCTCCCTTGACTGCCACGCCCGCCAGGTCAATCGTCAGAAGGAGGGGGATTTCCGATGACCACAAAACCTGAGCCCGACGACCGGGTGTTGCCCTACACCCGCATCCTGTCGCTCGCCATCGTGCCGTTCCTGATCGCGGGATTCGTGATCCTGTACCTGTTCCCGCACCACACCGCCCACCTCTGGGCCTGGCCGCTCCGCCCGACGATGACCGCGATGGTCCTCGCGTCGGCGTACCTCGGCGGCGCCTACTTCTTCGTCCGGGCAGCCCTCGAACGCCACTGGCATGTCCTTGCCCCCGGCATGCTCTCGGTCACCGCCTTCGCCACCCTCCTCGGGCTGGCGACCGTCCTGCACTGGAACAAGTTCACCCACGACAACCCAGCCTTCTGGATCTGGACCGCCCTGTACTTCGCCGCCCCCGTCCTCGTCCTGACCGCCTGGCTCCTCAACCGCCGGTACGCCGCCCCCGCTCGCACCCCCGACGACCTGCTACCACCGTCGTTGCGCGCGGCCGTGGCCGCCATCGGCACTCTGGCCCTCGTCCAAGGCGCCGCCATGTTCATCACACCAACGACCTTCATCGACCTCTGGCCCTGGCCTCTCACCCCACTCTCAGCCCGGACCCTCGCTGCCGTCCTCTGCCTGGGCGGCGCAGGACTCGGTATCTGGCACGACCCCCGCTGGTCAACCCTCCACCGAATGCTCGAGGTCGAACTGGTCATGGTCACCCCGATGCTGCTCGCCGCCGTCGTCGCCCACGATCAACTCGATGCCGGCAAGCCACTCGCCTGGCCCCTGCTGACCGGCTTCGCCCTCCTTTTCGTCACCTCGGCGGTGGTAGGAGGACGCCGAAGCCAGCGACCGCTAGTCGCAGCAGGACCTGGCCGGGTGTGAGCAGGTCGGCGATCTTGGCCGCGCTCAGTAATTCGAGTTCTGCGAGCCGGATGGCATAGGCCTCCGCGGAGATCACCCGAGCCTGGTGGAGCTCGACGGTGTTGTGCCAGACCTTGCGGCGGGATTCGCGGAGGAAGCGTTTGGAGGCTCGTTGGTTGAGGGGGCGGAGGGCGCGGTCGAGGAGGGTGCGCGCTGAGCGGGTTGCGAGTTCGGCGTCCTCGGCGGCTACCCGGTCGGCCAGCACACCGTCGATTCGTTCGTGGTCGCGGCGTCGGCGGTCGAGTAAGGCGGCGTCGTCGAATTCCTCGGCGGAGATCACGGCGAGCAGCGACTGCGGCAGGTCGTAGTTGATGTGGGCGTTGACGCCGAGCAGTACGTGCGCCAGCGGCGGCAGGGTCGCGGGTGCGTCGAATGCCAACCGCCACGGGCGCGGGACACTCTCACCGGCCCGGTCGGCGTCGAAGGCCTTCAGGTAGAGGCCGGCGAAGTCGACGTCCCAGACCTCGACCCAAGCGGGATCCTCGAAGGCTCCACGATCGACAGCGCGGGCCACCGCGCTCGTTGTGCGCTGGTAGGTCGCGAGGAACTCACGGCGCGACTCCTCGGCGGGCGTGAGGCTGTCGAGCCGCTCCTGCAGAGCGGCGACAACCGCCGCGATGTCCCCCGATTGCTCCATGACATTCAGTATGTTCTCGCCGAGCTTTCCCGGCGAGAACATACTGAATGCGCTACGCCGGGAGCTGGGCCTCGATCGCGGTGATGATCTCGTCCGACTCCGGCAGGGTCTGCGGGCGGAAGCGGGCCGCGACGGTGCCTTCGGGGGTGACGAGGAACTTCTCGAAGTTCCACTGGACGTCGCCTGCAGCACCGTCCGCGTCGGGGGTCAGGGTCAGTTCGGAGTACAGGGCGTGCCGGCCGTCGCCGTTGACCTCGAGCTTGTCGAGCATCGGGAACGTCACGCCGTACGTGGTCGAGCAGAACGTCTCGATCTCCTCGGCCGTGCCGGGCTCCTGGCCGCCGAACTGGTTGCAGGGCGCGCCGAGCACGGTGAAGCCGCGGCTCGCGTAGCGCTTCTGCAGGTTCTCCAGGCCTTCGTACTGCGGGGTGAGACCGCACTTGGAGGCGACGTTCACGAGGAGCACCGCCTTGCCCTTGTACTCGGCCAGCGAGGTCTCGGCGCCGGAAAGGGTCTGCAGCGGAATGTCGTACAGGCTCATCAAAATCCTTAGGAGGTCGGCAGGTTGCGGGAGAGGAATTCTTCGGTCCGGCTCCACGCGAGGGCTGAGGCCCCGGCGTGGTGGAAGGCGGGCATCGGGTTGTCGAAGGCGTGCCCGGCCCCGGGATAGCGATGGATCTCGGTGCGGGGACCGTCGACGGCCGCGATGATCTTGTCGACGACGTCGCTCTTCAGGTAGTCGTCGGCGTCCCCGAAGTGATGCAGGCTGACCGCGTCGACGGAGGGAGCCAGCTCCAGCAAGTTGGGCAGCGCGGAGCCGTAGTAGCTCACCAGTACGTCGGGAGACGACACAGCGGCCACATTGAAGGCCAGTCCCCCGCCGAAGCAGAAGCCCACGATGCCAACACCCTGCTCGCGGCTACGCAGGTAGTCGAGCGCGGCGACCGAGTCCGACACCGCGGTCGGCCAGTCGACGCGCTGCATCAGGCCGACCGCCTGGTCCAGGACGTCCGGCGCCGACTCGTCCAGTTCGGCGCCGTCCAGGCGCCAGTAGATCTCCGGTGCGATCACGTAGTACCCGAGGGCGGACAGATCGAAGGCCCGCTGCCTGATGTAGTCGGAGACCCCGAAGATCTCTTGCAGCAGCAGGATGCCGGGCCCGGATCCGTTGGCAGGTTCCCACACGTGTGCCGGCATCAACCCCGTGCCGGTATCAATCTCCAAGGTCACACCTTGGAGCCTACTTCGCGTCGACAGACTCCCGTCGCGACACCTGCTCGGCTGGTGCGGGCATCCAGCGCTGGGACTCCGCTATAGCCGCCCGCAGGAGCTCGTAGAGCCGCTCATCCGGGTTGGAGACACAGGCCTGCGAGATGCCCTCCACAGCACACGACACAGCCCGTGGAGCCGTCCGGCGCGCGAAGTCCGGAGTACCGCGGTGTGGTCGCGCAGTGAAGGTCTTGGCCCACTTGGTAGCCGCCGGTACGCCGTCCAGCGCCTCCTGAGCCTCAGGTCGCAAGCTGTCCAGCGGACGGCCGTCCAGCCCAGCCAGGTGGCGCTCCCCCACGAGCAGGGCGACTGCCAGGATGTACTGCCGCTCCTGCGACACCACCGGCAACGCATGCTCGATGCAGACCGCGGTCACCATCGGTATGACGTGCGGGTCCTCCGGGACCAGCCCGATCACCGAGGGGATCATCGGCGCCAACCGGGCCCGTCCTGCGTCCGTCGTGCAGTCATTGACGTCGCGGGCCACTCCGGCCAGCAGTGGATGGGTACAGGCCGGATGATCCGACCAGGGCTCGCCCGCGAGATACGAGGCGAACTCCATGAAGCAGGCACCCTTGCGAGGGTTTCGGTGTTTGCCCCGCGACAGAACCGGGACAGCAAGCTCGGAATTGTTCATTGCGGCTCCTGAGACGCTCCTCGTCCCAGAATGCGCCCGAAATCCCGTGGATGCCACGGGTTACCGACATCGGCTTGTGAGCAGCGGCACAGGCGTGGCGGGTTGGGGTGGAGTGTTACCGACGGGTAGCCTTGGTCCTGCTCCCACTCCTGGAACCCAGAGGAGGGCCTCGTGCCCCGTGAGATCCGCGATGTCGTCTTCGTCGACGGCGTTCGCACCCCGTTCGGAAACGGCAAGGCCACCGGCCTGTACGCCGAGACGCGCGCCGACGATCTGGTGATCAAGTGCATCCGGGAAATTCTCCGGCGCAACCCGTCGCTGCCGCCGGAGCGGGTGGAGGAGGTCGCCATCGCGGCCACCACCCAGCTCGGTGACCAGGGCCTGACCATCGGCCGGACCGCGGCCCTGCTGGCAGGTCTGCCGAACACCACGCCGGGCTACGCCATCGACCGGATGTGCGCGGGCGCCATGACGGCCGTGACCACGCTCGCGTCCGGGATCGCCTTCGGTGCCCAGGACGTGGTGATCGCCGGCGGTGTCGAGCACATGGGCCGGCACCCGATGGGCGAGGGCGTCGACCCGAACCCGCGGATCATCTCCGAGAAGCTCGTCGACACCAGCGCGCTGGTGATGGGCTCCACCGCGGAGAACCTGCACGACCGGTACCCGAGCATCACCAAGGCCCGGGCCGACGCCTTCGCCGTCCAGTCCCAGGAGCGCGCCGCCAAGGCGTACGCGAACGACCTGATCCAGCCGGACCTGGTCCCGATCGCGATCCGCTCGGCCGAGCACGGCTGGGGTCTGGCGACCGCCGACGAGCCGATGCGCCCGGGCACCACGCTGGAGGACCTGGCCAAGCTCAAGACCCCGTTCCGCCCGCACGGCCGGGTCACCGCGGGCAACGCGGCCGGTATCAACGACGGCGCCACCGCCGCCCTGCTCACCTCGGCCGAGGCCGCCGAGGAGCTCGGCCTCAAGCCCAAGATGAAGCTGGTCTCCTACGGCTTCGTCGGCGTCGAGCCCGAGGTGATGGGCTTCGGCCCGATCCCGGCCACCGACAAGGCGCTCAAGCTGGCCGGTCTGACCATCGACGACATCCAGGCCTTCGAGGTGAACGAGGCGTTCGCCGTCCAGGCGCTGGCGTTCCTCGAGCACTACGGCATCGCCGACGACGACCCGCGGGTCAACCCGTACGGCGGCGCGATCGCCTACGGCCACCCGCTGGCCTCGTCCGGCATCCGGCTGATGACCCAGCTGGCCAAGCAGTTCGAGCTGCGCCCCGAGGTCCGGTACGGCCTGACCACGATGTGCGTCGGCCTCGGCATGGGCGGAACCGTCATCTGGGAGAACCCGAACTTCGAGGGGAACAAGGCATGAGCTTGCAGGACCTCATCGACGAGGCCGTCGCGATCGAGAACGACGAGCTGGTCACGCTCGCGCCGAGCCGCGACGTCGTACTGCCGAACAAGGCCGGCACGCTGGCCCTGATCACCCTCGACAACGGCCAGGACCACACCAAGCCGAACACCTTCGGCCCCAAGGGTCTGGCCGAGCTGAACAAGGCGATCGACGCCGCCCTGGCCCGCGAGGACATCGTCGCGATCGGCGTCACCGGCAAGCCGTTCATCCTGGCGGCGGGCGCGGACCTCAGCGGCGTACCGAAGCTGGCCGGGCGCGAGCAGGCGCTCAACCTGGGCAAGATCGGCCACGGGGTGATGCGCAAGCTGCTCGACGGTGGCAAGCCGTCCTTCGCGTTCGTCAACGGGGTCGCTCTTGGTGGCGGCCTCGAGGTGGCGCTGCACGCGCAGTACCGGACCATCTCGGTCGCGGCCGGGATGATCTCGACGCCCGAGGTCTTCCTCGGGCTGCTGCCGGGCTGGGGCGGCAACTTCTTGCTGCCGAACCTGATCGGCGCGGACAAGGCCGTCAAGGTCGTCGTCGAGAACGCCCTGAACCAGAACAAGATGCTCAGCGGTCCCGAGGCGGTGAAGTTCGGGATCGGCGACGTGCTGCTGGACTCGGCCGACTTCCTCGAGCAGTCGCTGATCTGGGCGAGCAAGGTGCTGACCGGCGAGATCGTCGTCGAGCGGCCCGAGATCGACCGGGGCGAGGCCTGGGACGCGGCGGTTGCCCGCGGTAAGGCGTTCGCCGACCTCAAGGTGAGCGGCGCGGCGCCGGCGCCGTACCGGGCACTGGACCTGATCGCGGCGGCCAAGGACAACGACCGCGACCGTGGCTTCGCGGCCGAGGACGAGGCGCTCGCCGACCTGATCATGAGCGAGGAGCTGCGCAGCGGCCTCTACGCCTTCGACCTGGTCAACAAGCGCGCCAAGCGGCCCGCGGGCGCGCCGGACAAGTCGCTGGCCCGCAAGGTCACCAAGGTCGGCGTCGTCGGCGCCGGTCTGATGGCCGGCCAGCTGGCACTGCTGTTCGTCCGCCGGCTCGAGGTGCCCGTGGTGCTCACGGACCTCGACCAGGAGCGCGTCGACCGCGGTGTCGGCTATGTGCACGGTGAGATCGACAAGCTGCTCGGCAAGGGCCGGATCCGGCCGGACAAGGCCAACCAGCTCAAGGCACTCGTCACCGGCTCGGTCGACCGCTCGGTCTTCGCCGACGCCGACTTCGTGATCGAGGCCGTCTTCGAGGAACTGCAGCTGAAGAAGACGATCTTCGCCGACCTGGAGAAGATCATCCGGCCGGACGCGATCCTCGCGACCAACACCAGCTCGCTGTCCATCACCGAGATGGCGGCCGATCTGGAGCACCCCGAGCGGGTCGTCGGGTTCCACTTCTTCAACCCGGTCGCGGTGCTGCCGCTGCTGGAGATCATCCGCGCGGACCAGACCGACGACGCCTCGCTGGCGACTGCCTTCGCCGTCGGCAAGACGCTGAAGAAGTCCTGCGTGCTGGTCAAGGACGCGCCGGCCTTCGTGGTCAACCGGCTGCTGACCCGCTTCCTCGGCGAGGTCAGCGCGGCGGTCGACGAAGGTACGCCGATTCCCGAGGCGGACAAGGCGCTGTCGGCGCTCGGTCTGCCGATGCCGCCGTTCGTGCTGCTGCAGCTGGTCGGGCTTCCGGTCGCGCTGCACGTCGCCGAGACGATGAACCGGGCGTACCCGGATCGCTTCGCGGTGTCGGCGAACCTCGCCAAGGTAGTTGCTGCAGGCAAGAGTTCGTTCTACGTCTGGAGCGCCGAGGGCAAGCCGTCGGTCGACCCCGAGGTCGAGGCCCTGGTGACCGTCGGCGACAAGCCGTCGACCGCCGAGGAACTGCGCAGCCGGGTGCTGTCCGCGCTGGCCGAGGAGATCCAGATCATGCTCGACGAGGGCGTGGTGGCGCAGGCGCAGGACATCGACCTGTGCCTGCTGCTCGGTGCGGGCTGGCCGTTCCACCTCGGTGGGATCACGCCGTACCTGGACCGTAGCGGCATCGCCGAGAAGACCAACGGCAAGCGATTCCTGCCCAAGGGGCTCGCGAGCCTCGCGTAACACCTTCGGTCTGCTGGGGGTCGGTCCGGTGCCGGAAGCCCGGTCCGGCCCCCAGCATCTTTTCCCCACGACTTCTGCTTTTTCTTCTTTTTGCAACATGCGTCGCGGAACTTCCACCCAGTGTCATCAGTTGTCCTTCATGGACTGAACCAGAGCTGGGGAGAAAATGAGCAAGCGCGTGGAACAGAAGTCTCAGGCTCGCGAGCGGGCGGCCTCACTGGCCTCCGAGCAGGCGCGGGCCGAGCGCCGCCGGAAGCTGCTGATCGCGATCAGCGCCGTCGTGGTCGTGATCGTGGTGATCGGCGGACTCGTCGCCGTCCGCCTCGCCGGCGGCGGCAAGAAGGACGAGGCGGCCGGCCCCTCCGGTACGGCGGATTCGAGCCTCGTCTCCACGCTCGCCAACATCCCGCCCGCGACCTTCGCCGCGGTCGGCAGCGACGCCGTGAACGCCTCCCCCGCGGCCATCACCGCCCCGCCGCTGACCGCCAACGGCAAGCCGAAGGTGCTCTACATCGGCGCCGAGTTCTGCCCGTACTGCGCCGCCGAGCGCTGGCCCGTCACGGTCGCGCTGTCCCGCTTCGGCACCTTCAGCAACCTCGGGACGACCCACTCGGCCTCGGCCGACGTCTTCCCGAACACGGCGACGCTGTCCTTCCACGGCTCGACCTACACCAGCCAGTACCTGTCCTTCACCGGCGTCGAGACGACGACCAACGAGCAGGTCAACGGCCAGTACGCGCCGCTGGACACACCGACCGCCGAGGACCAGAAGACGTTCGCGACGTTCAACCAGCCGCCGTACGTGAAGAGCGGCGGCTCGATCCCGTTCGTCGACCTCGGCGGCAAGTTCGTCGGCTCCGGCGCGACGTACTCGCCGGAGATCCTGGCCGGCAAGACCCAGACCGAGATCGCCGACGCGCTGAAGGACGCGAACAGCCCGATCGCCAAGGCGATTGACGGCTCGGCCAATGTCTACACCGCAGCCATCTGCGCCCTCACCGACAACCAGCCCGCCGCGGTCTGCTCGACCGACGCGGTCAAGGCAGCGGCCGGCAAGCTCGGGAAGAGCTGATCCGGTGAGCTCCGGTGTCGCGACGCAGCAAAAGTCGATCGGCTGGCTCCCCTGGACGACTTTGGTGTTGTCCGTCGCAGGGGTCGCGGTCGCGGCGTACCTGACCTACGAGCACTACACCGCCGGTACGACGCTCGCCTGCCCTGACACCGGCGTCGTGAACTGCCTGAAGGTGACCAGCAGCCAGTACTCCAAGCTGTTCGGCATCCCGGTCGCCCTGCTCGGCCTGCTGTTCTTCGTCGGGATGACGGCGCTGTCGCTGCCGCCACTGTGGCGCACGGCGTCCCCGTGGCCGAGCCGGCTCCGGCTGGCGGCGGTCGTCGTCGGAGTGGTCTTCGTCTGCTACCTGATCTGGGCCGAGCTGTTCCAGATCGACGCCATCTGCCTGTGGTGCACGGTCGTCCACGGCCTGACCATCGTCCTGTTCGGGCTGGTCGTCATCCGTCAGGCTCTGCCACCTCTCGAGGACTAACCCCGGAACTTCTTCACTGCGGTGACCAGCTCGGCCGTTGTCTTGCCCGTGTGCTTCTTGATGATCGCGGCGTCGGCGGCCGGGCTGACACCGTGCTGGGCGAGGTCCGTGTAGAGCGCCGCCATGCCCTTCACGCCCTCGGTGGAGACCAGGTACTCCGTCGCCCACCAGGACTGCCCGTACGACCGGTCGCCGCTGGCGTCGAACTCCTTCTCCCCCGGCAGCACCTTCATCGACGGCAGGTACTTCGTCTTCACGATCGAGCGATACGGATCGACGGTCCAGCGCGGGTCGTCCTCGATCGACCGGCAACGGACGTACTCCGCGACGCCCTCGACCAGCCATGTCGGCGTACCGAGGCCGATCGGCACCGTGGCGACATGCGTCATCTCGTGCACGAGCAGGTCCTCTTCGAGGTCCTTGCGGACAGCCGGGTTGATCACGATCCTGCTGCCCACCGGCGCGACGGCCTTCACGCTCAGCGGCTCACCGTCGTACAGGGTGACGGCCTTCGCCGCGATCGTCCAGCCCGCTCCGTTGCCGGTCGTCCAGTGCATCGACATCACCCGGGGCTCGGGCATCGCGATCACCATCACCTTGCCGTTCCAGGGCCGCGGCCAGTGCTTGCGGACGGCGGCGACGGCGTCCTGCGCGATGCCGGCGATCTTCTTGCCCATCGGGATTTCCTTCTTGTCCACCACGACGGTGACCGTGCCGCGGTGGACCACCTTGACCGGCTGGAAGTCCCACGGCTGGCGATGGCCGTCCTCGCTCAGCGACTCCTCGATCGCGTCGTCCGCGACCAGGATCCAGTGGCCGGAGCGGAGTACGAAGGTGTAGCCGAGGTCGGTCTGGACCGGCTTCGGGTCGAGCCCGGTCAGCTCGTAGCGCATCATCACGCGGGTGGTGAAGGCCGTCTTGCCGTACTTCGCGACCATCTTCGGCGCCGGTTTCTCGTCGGCGACGAAGTACCGCAGATTGGTGAAGTCGAACTGCCGCAGATTGCCGAACAGCACCCGCTGCTCGGCGACGAGCTTCGGCTGCTTGGGATCGACGGAGGCGATGAAAGCCTTCTCGTCGTCCTTGAGGACTGCGGTCGCACGCTTGGCCAGGACCGCATCCACAGCGGCCTTCCGGGACTTCGACGAGCCGGTTTTGGCGGTGGCCTCCGCGGCGGCCGCAGTACCGCCAGGAGACCTGCCGACGTCCGGCTTGGTCACCACGACGACGCCGACGGCACTCGCCAGGACCAGCGCGGTGGCGCCCGCGAAGAGGCGTCCCCGCTTCATCGTCATCTCGCGCTCCTCGCCCGCCCCGATCCGGCCGGACGGATATTACTCCCCAAATCCCTACTCCGGGGTTGCGAAGAGGCCGCGCCCTGGCGGACACGGCCTCTTCGTGAGGTGGACGACTACGCCCTGGTGCTCTCGCCGGTGCGCTCCGTCTCGCCGACACGGCTCTTGCGATAGCCGTAGACCGCGTAGACGGCGAAGCCCAGCACCATCCAGACCAGGAACCGGATCCAGGTCTCCAGCGACAGGTTCAGCATCAGGTAGATGCAGATCAGCGCCGCCAGGATCGGCACCACCGGGTTGCCCGGCACCCGGAACGAGCGCGGGATGTCGGGCCGGCTGCGACGCAGCAGCGGCACCGCGATGGAGACCAGGGTGAACGCGGCCAGGGTGCCGATGTTCACCATTTCCTCGAGCTTGCCGATCGGGGTCACACCGGCCACGATCGCGACCACCACGCCGATACCGATGGTGAGGCGGTACGGCGTACCGAACTTCGGGTGCGTCTTGCCCAGCGTGGCCGGCACCAGGTGGTCGCGGCTCATCGCGAAGACGACACGCGCGGCGCCGATCATCAAGGTGAGCACGACGGTGGTCAGACCGGCGACCGCGCCGGCCGAGATCAGCGTCGCGAAGCCGGGCTTGCCGACCGACCGGAAGGCCTCAGCCAATGCCGCTTCACCACTGATGTCGGTGTACTTGACCATGCCGGTGATGACGATGCAGACCAGCACGTAGAGCACCGTGCAGATCGCGAGCGACCCGAGGATGCCGCGGGGCAGGTCGCGCTGCGGGTTCTTCGCCTCTTCCGCGGTCGTCGCGACCACGTCGAAGCCGATGAACGCGAAGAACACCAGCGAGGCGCCGGACACCAGGCCCATCACGCCGAACGTCGACGGCGCCCCGAAGATCCACTGGATCAGCGGAGTGGTGATGGAGGCGTCGTCGTTGGCGGCCGGCACGCTCGGCGGGATGAACGGGGTCAGGTTCGAGCTCTTGATGTAGAACAGCCCGGCGATGATCACGAACAGCACGACGAACAGCTTGACCGCGACCAGCGCGAGGTTGACCCGCAGCGACTCCTTGATGCCGACCGTGGCCAGGATGGTCAGCACGATCACCAGCAGCATCGCCAGGACGTTGACGTTGGCATCGGGCCCGATCGAGTCGGGCCAGCCCAGTCCTATCTCGTCGAGGAAGAGCTTCGCGTAGGTGGACCAGCCCTGGGAGACGACGCTTGCCCCGAGCATCAGCTCGAGCAGCAGGTCCCAGCCGATGATCCAGGCAAAGATCTCGCCCAGCGAGAAGTACGAGAACGTGTACGCCGAACCGGAGACCGGCACGGTCGAGGAGAACTCCGCGTAACACAGCGCCGCCAGCGCGCAGCAGATCGCCGCGAACACGAACGACAGCGCGATGCCCGGACCCGCGTAGGCCTTGGCGGCGCGGCCGGTCAGGGTGAAGATGCCGGCGCCGATGATGACGCCGATGCCGAAGACGGTCAGGTCGAGGGCGGTGAGGCGTTTCTTGAGCTGGTACTCCGGCTCGTCGGTGTCCGCGATCGACTGCTCGATCGTCTTGGTTCGCAACAGACTCATCTGTACGCCTCCTCAAACTCGGACGGAACCCTCCGAACCCTGCCAACCTGACGGGTTGAGGTCAAACCGCCACTCAGCGTTGAGGCTCGTAGTCCTTAAGGTAGATCCACAGTGTCGCCTCGGTGAACCCGGTGCGAGTCAGCAGGATCCGGTCCCGTGCCGCCTGATCGGTGCCGTGCCTGGCCAGATCCTCGTACAGGTCCTCGACAGCCGCCAGTCCGAGGCGTTTCACCAGGAAGCGGACGGCCAGCCAGCTCACGCCGTACACGTCGGCGTTGTTGTTGTAGAAGCCCTGGTCGGTCGGCAGCGCGCTGAGCAGCGGCAGGGCGTCGTCGATGACCTCCTGCTCCCATTTGCCGACCTCGCCGGGTCCGCTGATCGCCTCGATCCCCCGCCAGGACACGTACTCCGCCGCGCCTTCGGCCAGCCACAACGGTTCGTAGCCACCGAGGTCGGCGGTCGCGACGTGAGTGATCTCGTGGGACAGCAGGATCTCGTCGACGCGGTCGCGTTCCTTGGGATTGACCACGATGTACGCGCCGGCGACCGTACCGTCGGCGGTGTCCTGGCCGGGCAGCGACGAGAAGGTCGACCCGGCGCTCGCGGCCGACTCCACGTCCTCGTCGTTGAAGCGCGCGTCGCGGACATCGGAGTCGTCCAGCGCCGCGATCAGCACGGAGCCATGCCACTTGCGCGGCCAGTACGCGGTGACCTCGCCGAGCGCCTCGGTGGCCTCGGTGACGATCGAGCGGCCGCGTTGGGTGTCGCCCTTGTCGACCAGCACGAGCACACGCGGGCCGCGATGGACCTCGAAGCGGCCGAGGTCCCAGGCCTCCTGGTGCGCGCCCGGGCCGAGCTCGTCGTCGAGGTCGTTGTCGTCGGCCATGATCCAGCGGCCGCCGCGATGCACGAACGTGTAGCCGAGCTCGGTCGTCACCGGCACCAGATCGACCTCGTGGATCTGGTACCTCATCAGCACCCGGACCAGGTACGTCGAAGCGCCGTGCGCGCGGACCGCCTTCTGGTCGAACCGCTCCTCGGCCTGGCTGTAGCCGATCTCGTCGAGGCCGAGCTCGACCAGGTTCGCGAACAGCACCTTCTGCTCTTGCCGCAGCTTCTTGTTCGCCGGGTCGACGTCCTGGAGGAACATCTTCTCGTTGACGGTCCGGACGGCCTTGGCACGGCGGAGCAGGATCGTGTCGACGGCCAGCCGGCGGGCAGCGACGGCCGCGGCGGTCTTGGACGGCGGCTTGGTGCCGTTGTTCGGCTGGGTCGTCGGCGGCTTGGTGAGGGCCGCGCCGGGCCTGGCCCGGGCATCCTGCTCGCGGTCCTCGACCGCGTAGACGACGCCGGCGGAGACCACGGCCACGGCAATGAGCAGGCCCAGCCAGCGGCGGGGCCCGTGGGGCGGAACCTGAGCGCCGGACGGTGCGGCGCTAGGTGTTGTCGAACTCACGTCGGGTCGATTCCTCCGGTCCGCCCGTCCTGCTACAGCCCGGCTACCCTACTCGCTCCTACAGTTTCCACCACCGACACGCCGGGTATACAGACTGCCCCTAAATGCCCGCCTCTTTTTTCAGAGCGAGAAAGAGGCGGCCCTCGGTGAGGTTGAGGTGCTCCAGCATGATCCGGTTGCGCTCGGCCTGGGTGCTGCCGAGCGAGGCCATCTCCTGGTAGAGCGTGCCCACCTCGACGCCGCCGAAATGTCGGAACAGGTAGTCGACCGCGAGCCACGACATCGGGTACGAGCTGTCCGAGTCCTTGAAGAACACGTTGTCCGCGGGCAGCCCCTTCGTCTTGGCCAGGTACTTCGTCTGGACCTCCTTGCGGTACTTGTCCAGCGCCAGGTTCTCCTCGCCGGCCATCGGCAGGAACTCGACGTACGTCGCCGCGCCCTCCACCAGCCAGCGCGGCGCGTACGCCCCGTACGGCGCCGTCGCCACGTGCGTGAACTCGTGGGCCAGCGTCCGGGCGTCGACCTTGTCGCGGTTGCGCGGGTTGATCACCACGTACGAGTCGGCCCGCTCCCCCATCGCCGTCACCTCGCCGGGCAGCGTCCGGTACACCCAGGTCGCCATCGCGAGCGCGTCCTCGGCGTTCTTCGGCACGGTGTAGTCGGCGCCGCGGACGATCTTGTCGTCCAGCGCGATGACCACGCCCGAGCCCGTCCAGCCACCCGGCCAGGCCTTGCTGACGGCCTGTACCGCGCTGACCGCTTTCGCCGCGAGGTTGTTCGCGAGCTTGGTCTGGTTGTGCTCGACCACGATCAGCACCCGCGGCGCGCGCTTCACCAGGATCTGGCCGAGGTCCCAGGCCTCCTGGTGCGATCCGCGCGGAAGCAGATGGTCCATGTCGCTGTCGGACACCAGTAGCCAGCTGCCATCGGACTTCTGGGTGAAGGTGTAGCCGAGCATCGTCCGCACCGGCTGCGGGTCGATGCCCTTGATCTGGTACCTCATCACGACACCGACCAGGTAGGTCGACGGGCCGTACTTGTCCACGAGCCGCTGGTCGAACTGCTCCTGGAGCTGCTCGTACTGCAGGGTCGCGAACCCGAACTGCCGCAGGTTCTCGAAGAGCAGCGTCTGCCGTTGGCGCAGCGTCTTGTTGGCCGGGTCGACGTCTTGCAGGAACTCCTGCTCGTTGTTGCGCTGGACCGCCTGGGCGCGGCGGAGCAGCACCTTGTTCACTCCGGCCGCGCGGGCCGTCTCGTCGATCTCCGGCGGGCCGGACGTCTTCGGCGAGGCGATGGCCTGGTCGGAGTCGGCGCTGGACTTGTGCAGGGCGAGCCCACCGGCGACGGCTCCGGCGACGAGAACCAGCGAGAGCAGCAACGGCCAGAGCCGGCGCTGCCGGGGAGCCGCGGAGTGGCGCCCCCTCGCCGGTCCCCCGTCAGGCCCCGCCCGGCCTGCCGCTCGCGGTGTCTGACTCACTGGTGATCGCGTCCCCTTGCTTGGCGATCAGCTCTATCACGTCCCGGGCCAGCCCCTGGCCGGTCAAACCGATCTCCTGCAGGATCTTGTCCCGCTTGGCGTGCTCGAGGAACTCCTGCGGGATGCCGAAGTCGCGCACCGGGGTGGTCACACCCGCGTCGCGCAGGGCCTGCGAGATCGCGGCGCCACAGCCGCCGGCCCGGCCGTTGTCCTCGATCACGACGACGAACTTGTGCTTGCCGGCCAGCTCGACCAGCGCGGGGTCGACGGGCTTCACCCAGCGCGGATCGACCACGGTGACGCCGAAGCCCTGCTGTTGCAGCCTGGTCGACACGTCCACGGCCGTCGCGGCCATCGAGCCGATGCCGATGATGAGGACGTCGGTGCCGGTGCGGACCAGGACGTCGCTGCCGCCGACGCGGTCGATGGCCTCGATGTCGGGGAACACCTCGCCCTTGGCGTAGCGAAGTACCGTCGGGGCGTCGTCGACCTCGATCGCCTCGTTGAGCAGCTCACGCAGCCGGGTGCCGTCGCGGGGCGCGGCCAGCCGCAGGCCGGGGACGACCTGGAGGATCGACATGTCCCACATGCCGTTGTGGCTCGCGCCGTCGTCACCGGTCACGCCGGCCCGGTCGAGCACGAAGGTGACACCGCACTTGTGCAGGGCGACGTCGAGCAGCAGCTGGTCGAAGGCGCGGTTGAGGAACGTCGCGTAGAGGCCGACGACCGGGTGCAGTCCGCCCATCGCGAGGCCGGCCGCACTCGTCACCGCGTGCTGCTCGGCGATACCGACGTCGAAGATGCGGTCGGGGAACTGCTCGGCGAACGGCGCCAGGCCGGTCGGGTGCAGCATCGCGGCGGTGATCGCGACGACATCCGGGCGGCGGTGGCCGATCTCGATGATCTCGTCGGCGAACACGTCGGTCCAGCCGCGCGGCTTGCTCTTCGGCCGGACCTGGTGGAAGTTGTCTTCCTCGTCCTGCTCGGCAGCGGCGTACCCGAAGCCCTTCTGGGTGACCGCGTGCACGATCACCGGGCCGCCGAACGCCTTGGCCTTGGTGAGCGCGTCCTCCATCGCCTGCCGGTCGTGGCCGTCGACCGGGCCGACGTACTTCAGGCCGAGGTCCTCGAACATGCCCTGCGGGGCGAGCATGTCCTTCAGGCCCTTCTTGACGCCGTGCAGCACCTCGTACATCGGCGGGCCGACGTACGGCGTGCGGCCGAGGTTCTTCTTGACCAGGTCGAGGATCTTCTCGTACCGCGGGTTGGTGCGCAGGCTGGTCAGGTGCGTCGCGAGGCCGCCGACGGTCGGGCTGTAGGAGCGGCCGTTGTCGTTGACGATGATGACGAGTTTGAGGTCCTTGGCCGCGGCGATGTTGTTGAGCGCCTCCCAGGCCATCCCGCCGGTCAGCCCGCCGTCACCGATCAGCGCGACGACGTGGCGGTCTTCTTTTCTGAGCCGATAGGCCTTCGCCAGCCCGTCGGCGTACGAGAGGCTGGTCGAGGCGTGGCTGTTCTCCACCACGTCGTGCTCGGACTCGGCCTGGCTCGGGTAGCCGGACAGGCCACCCTCCTGACGGAGCGTGTCGAACCTGGCCGCCCGGCCGGTGAGCAGCTTGTGGACGTACGTCTGGTGCCCGGTGTCGTAGATCAGCCGGTCCCGGGGCGACTCGAACACCCGGTGCATTGCCAAGGTGATCTCGACCATGCCCAGGTTGGGCCCGAGATGCCCACCCGTCCGGGACACCGTCTCGACCAGAACGTCACGGATCTCCGAGGCCAGCTCACGCAGTTGCGAGTCGGTCATCCGTTTGAGGTCCGCCGGGCCATCGACGGTCTCCAGAACGCGCATCGAGCTCCTCCGCAGGTTGTCCTCGAACGCTTGAGTCTATGCACGGACAGCGACGATTCCGAACTCAGCAGGCCGTCAGATGCGTTTCTCACACTCCCCCAGGCTCACCGACCCCGCTTGCTCGCTTGTGATGCCACCCTCACCTAAAGTCACACCTATGGAGATGGTGAGGACACTCTTCTGCAAGTACGACGGCACGCCCCACCGCCTCCTGGAGTCCATCAACCTCGGCGAGGACGAACACGGCCTCTGGGTAGGCTCCCTCCCCGGCTCCCGCGGCCAGCGCGCCGACGGCACCTGGGTCACCATCGACCACCACCGGGTCCGCCTCTACCCAAGAGGCCAATGGTGGAGCGCCCTCTTCAACGACACCCCGCACCCCACCCGGATCTACTGCGACATCACCACCCCACCCGTCTTCGGCGTCGACTCCGTCACCACGGTCGACCTGGACCTCGACATCCGCCTCCTCCGCGACGGCACCATCAAGGTCATGGACGAAGACGAATTCCTCCACCACCAGAAGCTCTACAACTACCCACCCCAAATCATCGCCACCGCCCAAGCAACCTGCGCCTGGGTAGTAGCCAACATAGCCACCGCCGAACCCTTCACCACGGTCTACCAGACCTATCTGGAAAAGCTCCGCGCGATCGCGCTCAACTGTCCGGGATGATCGAGTAGTTCGGTGGGTTGAGGGTTCCCCAGGGGGTTGTGGAGGCTTGGGGTGGGAGGGGGGCCGGGGCCGGCATCGGGCCGGTCAGGCAGGTGTTGCACCAGAAGTAGGCGGTGCCGTACGCGGCGCAGGGGTCCTTGACCTCGAATTCGAGGCGCAGATTGTGGGCGCCGCAGTTGGGGCAGCCGAGGGTGGGCAGGGACGTCGGCTGGTGGTGAGCCAGGCTGTAGGCGTCCATCCAGCGTTGGTACGGGGTGTCGTTCGAGCAGAGCCGGATGAAGATCTGCCAGACGGCCCACAGATCGTCGGCGCGGCCACGGGCCTGGGCGTAGGTGTCGGCGGCGTCCACGGCGTCCTGCAAGTGGCTCAGCAGGAACTTCTCGCGCTCGTGCACGATGCCGGCTGGCAACGAAACCTCAACCGACAGCGTGGAGCCCTCCAGACCTTTGACTCGTACGCCGATGCAGTGGTCCGGGCTACGAAAGTGCACTCTCAGCCGGAGACTGGCAACGAGTCCAGTCTCCAGCTTCTCCGCGCGTGTTTGCAGGTCGGCGATCTCCCGCTGCCACCCCTGCGCCGCATCCACCAGCGACAGCACGCGCTCACACGTTGCCATCGCGCCCCACCATCAATCGAACTCTCATCGGACCATAGAAAGGTCAGGAGCCGCAGTTGTCGAGACCTGGGTAGTCTTCGCAGAGCCTCGTTTGCGATGCGACACCGGCGTACAGCCGGAGATCGTCCACGCTGCCGGCGAAGGACTTGCCGCTGGTACGGCCCGCGCCGACCACCGTGCTGCCGGCTCTCGGCGGGCTCGCCTGGTACGAGGTCTGCCCGATCGTGCGGATGTCCAGGGCCAGCCCGATGCTGGCGGAGGAGCCACCCGCCCGGGCGTCATAGGTGGCGCTGATCAGATGCCAGCCGCCGACTTCCTCGCGGTCGACGGTCCCGATCGCGAGCGTCTCGGTGGTCGATGCCGTGTCGCCCCGGGCGAACACCCACTGGCTGCTGAACTGGTCGACCGGGCGGTACTCCAGCCGCCAGCTGTCCTTGCCGGTGGTTCCCTGTCGCGCGACCACCATCGGCTTGGCCGGATCGCCGACCTTGACCCAGACCGCGAGGGTGAAGCTGCCGCTCGCGTCGACGACCGGGCGGTCCAGGCTGACGGCTTCGCGGGACCGGCCGGTCAGCTGCAGCACCCGTCCGCGTTCGGCATCGTTGACGAAGGCGCCGGACTGGTTGCTGCCGGCACCGAAGCCCGCGACGGTGAGGTCTGCGCCACGCACCAGCTCCGGGGTCCGCCAGGCGTTGCCCGAACCCTGAAGAGCGTTGTCCAGCGGCCAGTACGCCGCCGTACCGGCAGCAATCCGGTCGTTGCCGCTCGGGCCCGTCCGGGGCTCCACCAGATTGGGGAGTTCCTCGGCGACGAGCAAGCGCTGCCAGATCTGGAGCTGGTCGATGGATCCCGCGAACTGGCCGGCGAAAGCGCCGGCGTACTTGGCCCGCCCGACGGTCAACGGGCCGACGGCGTGCCAGGCCACGGCCGTCGGTGAGGATGCCGTCTGCTGCAGCCGACCGTTGACGAACAGCTCGAGCGATCCCGTCGCGGCGTCGTAGCTGCCGATCAGGTGGGTCCACGCGCCGTTGACCGGTGCTTCCGTCGACAAGGCACGGTACAAGGTCGGGTTCTTGACGTCGGCGGAGCTGCGGGCGAAGGCCCATCGCTTGGCGGACGCGTCGTAGTACAGGCCGAAGGCGCTGCTGTTGGTGCCGGCAACGGCCGCGATCACGCCGGTCTGGCCGGCCTTGGTCGGCCTGGCCCAGGCTGAGATCGTGAAGCTCTTCGAGGTGTCGACCACCGGCTCGGTCGCCTCGGCATAGTCGTCGGTCCCGTCCAGCGCGAGCGATCCGGCGATCCGGCCCTTGCCGTCGAAGGCTCCGCCGTTGACGACCGTGAGCGGATGCGCCGGAGTGGCGGAGTCGGCGGCCGTCGTCCCGGAGCCGTCGTCGAAGGACCACGAGCCGATCGGTCCCGGCCGCGGTCCGGCGTTGAACAGGAAGTTCGCCGAGGTACCGAACTGGCCGATCTCGTTGATGCTCTGCACGTCGAGGGTGTTCCAGCCCGCACTGGGCGGGATCAGGGACAGCGTCAGGTTCGCGCCGTCGAGGTCCTCGACCGTGGAGTTGAACCGGACCCGGTGCCTGACCACGTTCGGCGAGGTGGCGGTGATCGTGACGGTCACCGGCTCACCGGCGACGGCCGTCTTCGGGCAGACCGTCTGGTTGAAGCAATTGGCGATCTCGACGCCGTTGTAGCTCAAGGTGATCTGCGGTGCGGCCGGCGGGACCGGTGGATCCTCAGCCGCGGCCGGCAGCCCGGTCAGCCCTGAGATCACGAGCCCCAGCGCCGCGACCACACCCAGTCCGCGCGCGCCGCGTACACCCCACCAGCCCATTGAGCCCTCCCCATGACACACCGGGCTCCAGTAGCCGGTCGGCCGCAACAGCCTGAGGGCTACAGAGGCGAGCGTCTACCGAACCGTGGAAAGTTGCAGCAACCTGCAACGGCGGGGTCAGCGGCCGAGGAGTTTGTACTTGGCTTCGGTCTGGGATTTGGCGGGTTTCCACCAGGTGGGGTTTTCGCGGTACCAGGTGATGGTGGCGGTGAGGCCGGTGGTGAAGTCGTAGGTGGGGTGCCAGCCGAGTTCGGTGCGGAGTTTGGTGGTGTTGTTGGAGTAGCGCAGGTCGTGGCCGGGGCGGTCGGGGACGTGGTCGTAGGCGTCGGCGGGCTGGTCCATCAGGGTGAGGATCTGTTCGATGATCTGTTTGTTGCTGCGCTCGTCGCCGGAGCCGATCAGGTAGGTCTCGCCGATGGTGCCGTTCGCGATGATGCGGTGGACGGCCTCGTTGTGGTCGTCGACGTGGGTCCATTCGCGGACGTTGTCGCCGGCGCCGTAGAGCTTCGGCCGGTCGCCGAGCAGGACGTTGGTGATCTGGCGCGGGATCAGCTTCTCGACGTGCTGGTACGGGCCGTAGTTGTTCGCGCAGTTGGAGAGGGTGGCGGCGACGCCGTACGAGCGGACCCAGGCGCGGACGAGCATGTCGGAGCTCGCCTTGCTCGCGGAGTACGGGCTCGAGGGGTCGTACGCCGTCTGCTCGGTGAACTGCTCCACGGAGTCCAGCGGGAGGTCGCCGAACACCTCGTCGGTGGAGATGTGATGCAGCCGCTTGTCGTGGCGGCGGACCGCCTCGAGCAGGGTGAAGGTGCCGAGGATGTTGGTCCGGATGAACGGCGACGGGTCGTTCAGCGAGTTGTCGACGTGGGACTCGGCGGCGAAATGCACCAGTACGTCGGTGTCGCGGACCAGCCCGTCGACCAGGTCGGCGTCGCAGATGTCGCCGTGGACGAAGGTGATCCGGTCGGAGACCTGGTCGAGGTTGCGCTGGCTGCCGGCGTACGTCAGCAGATCGAGCACGGTGATCGCGAGGTCGGGGAAGCGCCGCAGCGTGTCGAGGACGAAGTTCGAGCCGATGAATCCTGCCCCACCCGTGACGAGCATCCGCTGCATGCGGCTCAGGATAGCCAGCGCGGAAATCCGGCGGCGGGGTGACCGCGTGCACCGGTACGGTGACGCCATGCGGAACGTCCGGGTGGTCTATCGCAAGTTCGACGAGAAGCTTCACTGGCATCAGTGGATGCAGTACCTGGGCGAGGACCGGTACGGCGTCTGGCTCGGCGCCCCGCCGAGCTCGGTGTCCCAGCGCGGCGACGAGCCGGAGGTGCACCACGACCAAGCGCACGTCCAGCTGTTCCCGCGGGACCTCTGGTTCACCGCCATCTTCAACGACGAGCCGCGCTCGACCGAGATCTACTGCGACGTGACGACACCGGTCGAGTTCGGCGACGACGTCTTCACGATGATCGACCTCGACCTGGACGTCATCCGCAAGCGCGACGGCTCGATCTACATCGACGACGAGGACGAGTTCGCCGAGCACCAGGTGAAGTACAACTACCCGCCGGACGTGATCGCCCAGGCCCAGGCCACCGCCGACCGGCTGGTCACGGCGGTCGCCTCCGAAGAACCCTTCCTCACCGTCTTCAAGACCTACCTGGACAAAGTGCGCTAGCAGCGCGGCGAACAATGCGCCCTCCCCCGGCGTCAACCAGGGAAACGATCTGGGGGTCAAAGTGGCGATGCGACGAATTGCGGCCGGTCTGGCCGTAGTACTGGTGACCACCGGAGGTGTGCCGGCGACGGCGCAGGAGCCGGCGAAGTACCAACTGTCTTTCACGGTGATCGGCCCGGACGGCCGGCTCGCGCGCAATGCCGAGCTGCTGTTGTCTCCGCTCACCGAATCGGGCGAGGACCCGGGCACCATCACGGTCACGAACGGCCATGCCCGGGTCCGGGTGCCCAAGGGCGGCTATCTCCTCGACAGCAGTGTGCCGGCGGCCAACGGCGACAGCTACCGCATCCTCCAGCCTGGACTGCAGGTGAACGGTCAGCAGGTCATCGTCGTGGACGCCCGGCAGGCGAAGCCGGTGAGCACCACGGTCCCGCGGAAGTCGGCGCGGGTGATGGACGCCATCCACGTCGACTACATAGCGCGGCTGGGCGACGCCGGGGTGGCAGACACGGCGCACGCCGAGCCCGGGCATCGGTTGTTCACCGCACAGGTCGGCCCGATCCCCACCGGGATGAGCCTCGTATCCCATATCAGCTCGCACTGGGCCGTCCCCGGGCCGAAGGGCGACTTCGCCGACACCCCCTTCAGCTACGACCTCTCGCAGCGGATCTCGGGCTTTCCGACTGGCTATCAACGGGTCGTCCGCGAGTCCGGCCTGACGAAGGTCGTCTCACAGCACACGAGAACCTCCGACCGGCCGTTGGTGAAGCTGATGTCCGCCTCGGCAGGCGAGATTCCCGGAGCGGTCGCGGAGTTTCCTTTTCGCCACTCGGGCACCGTGACGCACTACCTGGATCCGGTTCGGTGGGACGTGGAGCTCACCGAACTCGGCGGCTCGCGCAGTACCGATGTCTTCGGCTATGACGAACTCCCTGCCGCCGGCCGCCGCTGGAACGCGGCCCCCTTCTATCCCACGTGGCGCTTCCTCGGCCGGGCCGAGCGGCAGCACAACCAGATGATGTTCGATCTGATGTCCCACAGTGATCAGGACGGCCACCCCGGCTACTCTCCCCTCGATACCGACGCGATGCGGCTGTACGCCGATGGCCGCCTGGTGAAGTCATCGGCCGACCTGAGGCTCACTGCGACTGGTCTGCCCAGCAAATCCACCAGCTACCGCCTCGAAGCCGAGTACTCCCGGCCGAGCTGGTCGCAGCTGTCCGTGCGCGGCTCGGCGGTTTGGACCTTCCCCTCGCAGTCTGTCGTCGCAGTGACGGACCTGCCCCTGCAGACCGTCCGCTTCCGCCCGTCGATCGATGCCGCCAACCTGGTACGACGTACGCCGCTGACCGTGCTGCCCTTCCAGGCCGACTCGCGGGACGGGGTACCGGCGCCCAAGGCAGCCAAGCTGCAGTACTCCGGTGACGACGGCAAGACCTGGCGTCAGGCGGCCGTGATCCGGCGGAAGAACGGCACCTTCGTCGCCGTGTTCGGCACTCCGAAAGGCGCCTACGTCTCCCTGCGGGCACAGCTCACCGGGACCACGGGAGCCACCGTCGACCAGACGCTGATCCGCGCCTACCAGCTGAAGTAGCGGGTCACCGGACTCGATGCAGGCGCAGCGACACGTCGTCGAGCCGCAGCGAACTCGGCACCTGACCGTTCTGTCCGGCGAACATGTCAGCCACCGGAGAGACGGTCAGGAAGAGCGTCTTGCCGGCCGGTACGTCGACCGCGATCCCTGGCAGGTCGACCGTGCGCCGGGCGCCGTGGACGGGACGCTTCTCGCGCAGCGGCATCGTGTTGTTCTGCACGATCTTCGCGTCCAGCGGAGTCGTGCCGACGCTGAGCGCGAAGAAGGCGGCCGCGTTCGGCAGCAGACTGCTCACCCGGGCCCTCAGCTGTGGCACGCCCGCCACCGTGATCGGCCCTTGAGCCACAGCAGTCGTCAACGCCTTGACAGCCCCCAACCGGTACTGCGAATTGACGCCGAGTTGTCGTTGCGTAAGGCAACGGCCATCCGCGGTCGCCAGGTGATAGCTGCCGAAGCCGCTCAATCCAGTGGACTCGTGCTTCAAGTTCAACGCCATGAACCGTTGCTCCAGCGCCGCGAACGTCGGGCTCCCCAAAGCGATCGAGCAAGGATCCCCGGGCGTCACGAACCCCGGCGGCACGATGCTCGGCAGCGTGTGACCCGCGTTGTAGCCCACGAAGATCGACTTCGACCGAGCCCGCGGGGTCAGCGCCTGGTCGAAGTTCTTCAGCCCCTGGTTGAGGTTGAACAGGTTGTCCGACAGCCCTTGCCCGATGATCACCGGGATGTCGAGCTTGCGCCCGTGCGCGACCTGCCAGGACGGCCCGTTCTTCCGGAAGAACGCATCCAGGTCCCGGCCCGCCTGGCCGACCGGCCATTGCCCCGTCGTGATCAGCGCGACGAACCCGGCCTGCACCGCCGGCGGCAGATGCGTGCCGCCACCCGCGTAGAGCAAGGACAGCCACATCGTCCGGGCCGCCTCCGACGGCGCCAGGCTCTCCTTGAGATCCCACCAAGTGATCTCAGGCGCCAGCGCGTCGAAGCGAGTCCGGCCCTTGTCACGCACCTCGGCAAAGGCCCCCGCAAACTGATAGCCACCCCCGTACGACCCACCGATCGCCCCGATCAGCGGATCACCGGGCCGTTGTTTCGTCACCCAGTCCAGCCCGGCGACGAGATCGACCAGCTTCACCACGTCACGCCCCTCGAGCTCCGGGTTCATCACGTGCGCGACCCCGGTCGACTCCCCGAAACTGCGCTGGTCGAAGCTCAGTACGCCGTACCCAGCGTCCAGCCACGACTTGAAAGCAGCCGCGTCCTTGGTCCGGCTCCCGCCCCACCCATGACTGTGGAAGATGAGCGGCACGGTGTGCGCCGCCGACGCCCCGACAGGTTGGAAGAGCGAGTAGCAGATCCGCACCGGCGTCGTCGTACCAGGCTCAGGCACGCTCGCGACGCATCCGTTGGTCGTCACCGGTCCGGCCGCGTGGGCCGGTGCGGCGATGACCACCGACCCGATAAGCGCGAGGCTGACGGCCGTACGGAAACTGACGCTGCGGAGCGGGCGGCGGGACATGTGACCCCCAGTGATCAGAGTGTGCCGATGCGCACACGCTAGATGATGGCAGGCCGCTCGGACAGTTCGTGATCTCCGCTGTGGGCGAACCATGCAACAGCAGTCCGCGTGGCCTGCGACACTGTGCGCGTGGATATCGCGATCGAGATCGTTGCTCTCGTCGCCGTGGTCGCGGCCGGTGCCGCTCTCGCCCGGCGGATCGGGATCTCGGCTCCTCTCTTGCTCGTCGTCATCGGGATCGCGGCCTCGTACCTGCCGTTCGTGCCGCGGGTCGAGCTGTCCCATGAGGTCGTCCTGGTCGGCTTCCTGCCGCCGCTGCTGTACTCCGCGGCGATCAAGACCAGCCTGGTCGACTTCTCCCAGCACCGCCGCTCGATCGGACTGCTGTCCGTCGGACTGGTCGCGTTCACGACCCTCGGTGTCGGCCTGGTCGCGTACTGGCTGCTCGGCCCGTCGATGGTCAGCGACGACCCGCTGCCGCTGTGGGCCGCCTTCGCGATCGGCGCCGTCGTCGCGCCGCCCGACGCCGTCGCGGCCACCGCGATCGCGAAGAAGGTCGGCCTCCCCCGCCGGGTCGTCACGATCCTCGAGGGCGAGAGCCTGCTGAACGACGCGACCGCCCTGGTCTGCCTGCGGACCGCGATCGCCGCTGCCCTGATCACGCCGACCTTCCTGCACGTCGGACTCGACTTCCTCCGCGCGGCCGGTGGCGGCGTCGCGATCGGCCTGGTGTGCGCCTTCGTGCTCGCCAAGGTCCGCAAGCGCTTCACCGATCCGGTACTCGACACCACGCTCAGCCTGACCGCGCCGTTCATCGCGTATGTCGCCGCCGAGAACCACTACGTGCATGCGTCCGGCGTGCTGGCTGTCGTCGTGACCGGTCTGCTGCTCGGCCACAAGGCGCCGATCATCCAGTCGGCGGCGTCGCGGATCTCCGAGCGGACCAACTGGCGCACCTTCCAGTTCCTGCTCGAGAACACGGTGTTCCTGCTGATCGGCCTGCAGACCCGGTGGATCCTCGACGACCTCTCCCGCAGCCCGCTCTCGGCCTGGACCATCGCGACGGCCACCTTCGGCGTCTTCGCGGCGACCGTCCTGCTCCGCCCGATCTGGCTCTTCCCGGTCACCTATCTGTCCCGGCGCATCCTCGGCCGCTCCCGGCCCGGGCCGGTCTCCGTCCAGGCGCTCGTGGTCGTCTCCTGGGCCGGCATGCGCGGTGTGGTGACGCTGGCGGCCGTCTTCGTGCTTCCCGAGGACACCCCGCATCGCGAAGTACTGGTCTTCATGGCCCTCGTCGTCACCGCCGGGACGCTGCTGCTCCAAGGGTCGACGCTCCCCTGGCTCGTACGCCGGTTGCGCCTGCCCGGCCCCGACCCGGCCGAAGACGCGCTGCAGGAGGCCGCAGTACTGCAGGGCGCTCACCGTGCTGCAGAGGAGACCCTCGACCAGCTCGTCACTCCGAGCGACCCGCCGGAGGTCGTCAGCCTGCTGAGGCAACGTGGCGAATCCCGCGCACTCGCCGCGTGGGAACGGCTCGGCCGGCCGGAGACCGATCTCGAGACGCCGAGCGAGGCGTATCGCCGGCTGCGGATGGCGATGCTGGAGACCGAGCGGGCGCACATCCTCAAGGTCCGCGACGACGGCCTGGTCGCCGACGAGGTGCTGCAGCGCGCGCAGATCGCGCTCGACATCGAGGAGTCGATCCTGGACCGCGCCGAGGCCGACGACGTCGGCGGTACGTCGGAGAACCTCAGCGCTCCCCCGTCGCCCGTCGCCGAGTGCGAGCACCTGGCCAGCGCGCCCTGCGTACTCACCCCGAACACGCCCGACGGCTGCGAGGAGTGCCTGCGCGACGGCGGCACCTGGGTCCACCTGCGGCTGTGCCTGGGCTGCGGTCACGTCGGCTGCTGCGACTCGTCGCCCGCCCGCCACGCGAGCAAGCACTTCGACGAGACCACGCACCCGGTGATGCGCAGCTTCGAACCGGGCGAGACTTGGCGCTGGTGCTTCGTAGACGAGAAGCTGGGCTGATGGCGGACTGTCTCTTCTGCTCGATCATCGCCGGCTCGACACCGGCCCACATCGTCTACGACACCCCAGAGGTGCTCGGCTTCCTCGACATCAGGCCGGTCTTCAAAGGCCACACCCTGCTGGTCCCCCGCGAGCACATCGCCACCCTGGTCGAGCTGCCCGACGACCTGATGGTCCCGCTCTTCAGCGCTGCCCGATCAGTCGCGGCTGCGGTCCGTACGGCGTACGACGCCCAGGGCTCCTTCGTTGCCGCCAACAACGTCGTCTCCCAGTCCGTGCCCCACCTCCACGTCCACGTAGTCCCCCGCACCAAGGGCGACGGCCTCCGCGGCTTCTTCTGGCCCCGCACCAAGTACACCGACGACGCCGAAGCAGCGCAGTACGCCGAGAAGTTGCGCGACGCACTCTAGGATCCGTCCGAGTTCAGCCCAGTTCGCGGTCGAGCCGGCGCTCCAGTCTCTCCAGTGCGCGCTCGACCGCGACCCGGACCGCGTTGTCCGGATCATCGCGCAAACCCTCGACGGCACGGGCGTGTTCGTACTCTCCCGCCGCGCCAATCGCCCGTACTGCGGCCGCCCGGACGCGCGGTAGCTCGTGATCGAGCATCGGCAGCAGTGCGTCGACGAGCTGGCCGAGCTCGCGTTGGGCCGTGATCCGGGCGACGTGTTCGCGGACTCGCCAGGCTGGGTCGTCGGCGACCGCGGCCAGCGCCTCGACGGCGTCGTCGCGCCAGACGTAGAGCAGGGCTCGCGCTGCCCAGACCCGGATCCAGTAGTAGTTCACCGGATCGACCGGTTGGGACCAGCCGCCCGGGTTCGCCGAGCCGGTGATCGCCACCAGTTTCGGCAGGTCCGGGCCGTAGGCGTCCTCGCCCGAGATCTCGCCGGTGAGGAACGCGACGCACCAGTCGATCACCACGTCCTGGCCGTACTGCGCGCAGGCGGCGGCGATCACCTCACGCGGATGCTCCCGTTCCATGCCATTCAGTAAATCGGACCCCGCCGACAGTTTTGAGCACCACAGCTCAGCCGCGCGCCAGCACCTCGATCATGAATGCCTTGATCGTGCCGACGCTCGAGTTGCTGCCCGCCCCGGAGATCTGCACCCCGGTCAGGACGCCGGCGTGTTCGACCGCGGCGTACCAGATCGGGATGCCGCTGACCGACGCGCCGATCGCGAAGCCCTGGTCGCCGACGCCTTCGAGCAGCTTCTTGCCGCGGGCCTTCTTCGCCTTCGCGTCGGCGATCATCTTCTGCGTGAAGGCGCCGTACAGCGAGCCATCACCGCGGGTGATCGTGACGACGCCGGGACCCTCCACCGGCTTCACCGTGTTCCAGGTGCAGGTGATGTACGGCCCGTTCTTGCTGGTGACGGCCTTGCGGACGGCGAGGCCGAGTGTCTTGGTGATCTCGGCCGTACTGAAGATCTCGCACAGCGGCTTCGGCGGCGCGGTCGACTCCTCCACGATCGGAGGCAGCGTCGACTCGTCGATCGGCGCGGTGGTCTTCGGCCGGATGGTCGGCCCGGCGGTGGTCGGGCCGTAGGTGGTCGGCTCCTCGGCCGCGCAGCCCGCGACCAGCAGCACCACGGCGAGCAGAATCGCTGGGTAACGCAACGTATCCCCCCGGATCTGGAACCCCGACCCGCCCGGCCGAGGCACCGTTAGCTAACCAGGACTTTGTTACCAAGAGCAACCTGTGCCGTGAACAGACCGGTACGGCGTACCACGGACGACAGCCCGCGGTACGCCGTACCGGCTTCTGACTCAGTTCGCGATCAGCGAGCGCAGCACGTACTGCAGGATGCCGCCGTTGCGGTAGTAGTCGGCCTCGCCGGGGGTGTCGATCCGGACCACGGCGTCGAACTCCTTGACCGAACCGTCCGTGCCGGTGACCTTGACGTGCACCGTGCGCGGGATGCCGCCGTCGTTGAGCGCGGTGACCCCGGTGATGTCGAAGGTCTCCTCGCCGGTCAGGCCGAGGGTCTCCGCGTTCTCACCCTCGGGGTACTGCAGCGGCAGGACGCCCATGCCGATCAGGTTCGACCGGTGGATGCGCTCGAAGGACTCGGTGATGACGGCCTTCGCGCCGAGCAGTGCCGTGCCCTTCGCGGCCCAGTCGCGCGACGAACCCGAGCCGTACTCCTTGCCGGCCAGGATGACCAGCGGCGTACCGGCGGCCAGGTACGACTCCGACGCCTCGTAGATCGAGGTGACGGGCGCGTCCGGCTTGGTGAAGTCGCGGGTGAAGCCGCCCTCGGTGCCGGGCGCGATCTGGTTGCGCAGCCGGATGTTGGCGAACGTGCCCCGGATCATCACCTCGTGGTTGCCGCGGCGGGAACCGTACGAGTTGTAGTCCTTGCGGTCCACGCCGTGCTCGGCCAGGTACTTGCCGGCCGGGCCGTCGGCCTTGATCGAGCCGGCCGGGGAGATGTGGTCGGTGGTGACCGAGTCGCCGAGCTTGGCGAGCACCCGCGCGCCGGTGATGTCGGTGACCGGCGACGGCTCCTTGGCCATCCCGTCGAAGTACGGAGGCTTGCGCACGTAGGTCGATTCGGCGTCCCAGGCGAAGGTCTTGCCCTCGGGCGTCGGCAGCGACTGCCAGCGCTCGTCACCGGCGAAGACGTCGGCGTAGTCCTTGGTGAACATCTCCTTGTTGATCGAGGAGGCGATCACCTTCTCGACCTCGTCGGCCGCCGGCCAGATGTCCCTCAGGAACACGTCGTTGCCGTCGGTGTCCTGGCCGAGCGCATCGGTCTCGAAGTCGAAGTCCATCGTGCCGGCCAGCGCGTAGGCGATCACCAGCGGCGGCGACGCGAGGTAGTTCATCTTCACGTCCGGGTTGATCCGGCCCTCGAAGTTGCGGTTGCCGGACAGTACCGACACGACCGCGAGGTCGGCTTCCTGGACACCGGCCGAGACCTCCTCGGGCAGCGGGCCCGAGTTGCCGATGCAGGTGGTGCAGCCGTAGCCGACCAGGTGGAAGCCGAGCTTCTCCAGGTACGGCGTGACGCCGGCCTTGTCGTAGTAGTCGGTGACGACCTTCGACCCCGGGGCGAGCGACGTCTTGACCCACGGCTTGCTGGTCAGGCCCTTGTCGACCGCGTTCTTGGCCAGCAGCGCGGCGGCCAGCATGACGGACGGGTTCGACGTGTTCGTACAAGAGGTGATGCTGGCGATCACGACGTGGCCGTGGTCGAGCTCGACCTCCTGGCCGTTCAGGCTGATCTTGGTCTTCTTCACCGGGCGGCCCGCGTCGCCCGCACCGTGCGGCACGTGCGGGTCGTCGTCGGTGTGGCCGTGGCCGTTCGGCGCGTCACTGGCCGGGAAGCTGCCCAGCTCGGACGGGTCGACCTCGGCGCCGTCCTCGTGGCTGGCGTAGTCGGCCAGCGCGCCGCGGAAGCCTTCCTTGGCCTCGCTCAGCGAGACCCGGTCCTGCGGCCGCTTCGGGCCGGCGATCGACGGCACGACGGTCGACAGATCCAGTTCCAGGTACTCCGAGAAGCGGGGCTCGATCGCCGGGTTGTGCCACAGGCCCTGCTCCTTGGCGTAGGCCTCGACGAGGGCGACCTCGTCGTCGCCGCGGCCGGTCAGCCGCAGGTACTCCAGGGTGACGTCGTCGATCGGGAAGATCGCGCAGGTCGAGCCGAACTCCGGGCTCATGTTGCCGATCGTGGCGCGGTTGGCCAGCGGCACCGCCGCGACGCCGTCGCCGTAGAACTCGACGAACTTGCTGACCACACCGTGCTTGCGCAGCATCTGGGTGATCGTCAGCACCACGTCGGTCGCGGTCGCGCCGGCCGGCACCGAACCGGTGAGCTTGAAGCCGACCACCTTCGGGATCAGCATGCTGACCGGCTGGCCGAGCATCGCGGCCTCGGCCTCGATACCGCCGACGCCCCAGCCGAGCACGCCCAGGCCGTTGACCATCGTGGTGTGGCTGTCGGTGCCGACACAGCTGTCCGGGTACGCCTGGCCGTTGCGGACCATCACGGTCCGGGCCAGGTGCTCGATGTTCACCTGGTGCACGATGCCGGTGCCCGGGGGGACCACCTTGAACTCGTCGAACGCGGTCTGGCCCCAGCGCAGGAACTGGTACCGCTCCTTGTTGCGGCCGTACTCCAGCTCGACGTTGCGCTCGAAGGCGTCCTGCCGGCCGAAGACGTCGATGATGACGGAGTGGTCGATGACGAGCTCGGCCGGCGCCAGCGGGTTGATCTTGGTCGGGTCGCCACCGAGCTCGGCGACCGCCTCGCGCATGGTGGCCAGGTCGACGACACACGGCACGCCGGTGAAGTCCTGCATGATCACCCGGGCCGGGGTGAACTGGATCTCGGTGTCGGGCGCCGCGCTCGCGTCCCAGTTGCCGAGCTTGGTGATGTGCTCGGCGGTGATGTTCGCGCCGTCCTCGGTGCGCAGCAGGTTCTCGAGCAGCACCTTGAGCGAGTACGGCAGCGTCTCAGCGCCTTCGATACCCGCCAACCTGAAGATCTCGTACGACGTTCCGTTGACCTCGAGTGCACCCTTGGCACCGAAGCTGTCGACGCTGGCCATCAACCTGCTCCTCTATCCGGTCCTGTATCCGCTGAACCCATCCTGCCGAGCCACCGGCCCGGCCGCGAGGTCAGGCTCCCCTAACCTCGCCGTACAAACTCTCTCGACATCAAGATACACGACATCGAGCCACTTCCGCTGCTTCTGGCCTCCGGATCAAGACACCTTGGGGAGGACCTCGGCAGCGATCAGCTCCAGCTGGTCGAGGTCGGTCAGGTCCAGGAACTGGACGTACTGGCGCTGGGATCCGGCGGCCGCCAGGTGGCCGAGCTGGTCGATGACCTGCGCGGGGGTGCCCATGATCGAGTCCGGCTGCGGGTTGTCGGGGTTGCGGCCCACGGCGGCGGCGCGGCGCTTCACGTCCGCGTCATCCTTGCCGACGACGACGCAGTGCGCGGTCGACAGGGTGAGGGTCTTGGGATCGCGGCCGGCCTCGTCGCAGGCTGCCCGGACCCGGCCGAAGATCGTCTTGATCTCGTCGACTGAGCGGAAGCCGGCATTGAACTCGTCGGCGTACTTCGCGGCCAGCGCCGGCGTGCGCTTCTTGCCGGCGCCGCCGATGATGACGGGCGGGTGCGGCTGCTGGACCGGCTTTGGGAGCGCGGGCGAGTTGACGAGCTGGTAGTGCTCGCCATCGAAGTTGTACTTCTCCCCTACCGGTGTGTCCCACAGGCCGGTGATGATCTCGAGCTGCTCGGTCAGCAGGTCGAAGCGACCGAGGGTGTCAGGGAAGTCGAGTCCGTAGGCCTGGTGCTCCTCCTCGAACCAGCCGGCGCCGAGACCGAGCTCGACGCGGCCGCCGCTCATCTGGTCGACCTGGGCGACGGAGATCGCCAGCGGGCCGGGGTGGCGGAAGGTGACCGGGCTGACCAACGTACCGAGCTTGATCCGGCTGGTCTCGCGGGCGAGTCCGGCGAGCGTGATCCAGGCATCCGTCGAGCCGGGGAGGCCGTCGCGGTCGCCGAACGCGACGTAGTGGTCCGAGCGGAAGAACGCGTCGAAACCGCACTCCTCCGTCTTGCGGGCGACCGCCAGCAGGTCGTCGTACGAGGCACCTTGCTGGGGTTCGGTGAAGATCCTGAGCAACATGCCGCAACGCTATCTCGCGCTGGTGTACAGCTTCTCCAGGTACGACGGTTGCCAGTCGGCGCCGCGCCCGTTGAGCCGCCGCACCAGGCCGTCGACGTCGAGCCGCGGCTCGACCGGGTTGTCCCACCAGTCGGGCACGCTGTCGTACCAACGGTCGATCCGTAGCGTCCGGCCGGCCGCGTCCATCCGCGCGAACAGCCAGCCACCCTGCTCACTCTGCGACTCTGCGAGCCACAGGTCACCCAGCAGCTCGGTGAGCCTCTCAGCCCCGTACTCCGGGTCGTCGACCTCCGGCGGCTCCAGATCGAACCGGTAACTGGGCGCCGCCGGGTCGAGCACCTGCACCTGGATGGTGAAGCCGGACGGTACAACCTTGGTCCGCGCCCGGCACCACTCTCGCAGCGCCCTGAACGCGTCCGATTCCTTGGGCCGCGGCCGAGGACGCTCAACCTCGGCCCGCATGGCTTCCTCGATCGAACCAGCCGGTGTCTCGACCCGCGGCCCTTCCCCGCCCACGACCCCAACCCCTGGGATCGCGACAGGACGGCCTTCGTCCGGTACCACCAGCTTCTCTGGGCGCTCTGGCTGCGCGTCGCCCTCGACCGCAGCCGCAGCCATGTCTTCCGGCTGCGGCTCGTACTCGTCCCGGATCGCCTCAAACTGGGCCGTGACATCATCGTCAGCCGCCGGCTCCTGCTCTTCCGACTGCCGCGCCTCGGCCTCCGCACCAACCTCGAGCACGCCCTCCTGCTCCGGCGCCTCGCCCTGCGCTGCCTCGTCGTCCTGCCCTGCCGCCTCGCCCTGCGCTGCCTCGTCGTCCTGCCCTGTCGCCTCGCCGCCGCCCAGCCCTTGCGCCTCGCCTAGCTGGTGCGCCTTGCCTAGCTGGTGCGCGTCGCCCAGCTCATCCTGCTCGCCCGGCGTTTGCACCCCGCTCAGTTCATGCGGCTCGCTCAGCTCATGCGGCTCGCCCAGGGTTTGCGGCTGCTCGCGTGGCTCGTCCGCCTCGTGCGCAGCCTGCTGCAGCGGCTCTTGAGGCCTGTCGCCTGCCTGCTGCGGTTCGCCCAGCTGGTCGGCGGTCCAGTCGGGCTCGCCGAGGATCTCGTCATGGAAGTTCTCGCCCAGCCGGTAGTCGAAGTCGCCGAGCGGCTCGAGACTGCTGAACCCGCCCGGCGGGATGTCCCGCGCTTCCGGCGCGAACGGTGACCGCTGGTCCGCGTAGTACTCGTCCTCAGGATCCTGCTCGACCACCACCGGAATCTCGGCCGTAGGAGCATCACCCTCAACCTCACCCTGAGGTTCCCCGACCAGCTGATCCCCGCCCGTCAGTCCGTCCCCGGGCTCCTCCGGCTCAGCCTGTACTCCCGCCAGCCGCTCCTCAGCCGCCGCATCGCCAGACCCCCTGGCCGCGACTCCGAAGACTCGCTCGGCGGCCTGCTCGAACGGGTTGACCGCTTGAAGGTGTTCCTCGGTCACCGGCTCCTCGACGGCCCGAACCTCATCGGCACGCTCCGAGAGCCCGTCCCCCGACCCGCCGTCAGCCGCCAGCTCGAACCGCTCGTCGTAGTCCGACCCCTCTTCAGCCGCCCCTTCAGCCGCCGACTCCTCAGCCGCCGACTGGTCACCCGGCGCCTCGTCGCCCGCCCGCGCGAACGGATCGACCCCTTGGACCTGCTCCGCCGCCGGCTCCCCGGCGGCCTCGAACTGCGCGAGATCCAGCAACCGCTCCTCGGTCGGCGGCTCGTCAAGCGCCGAACCTGCCGGCCCCTGGTCGAGACCGGAGACCCCGACCACCCGCTCCTCAGCCGACCGACCCTCCGGCACAAAAGCTGCCGGACCCTGGTCGAGACGATCCAACCCGAGCACCTGCTCCTCGGTCGGCGGCTCGTCGAGCGCTGAATCCGCCGGCCCCTGGTCGAGACCAGCGACCCCGACCACCCGCTCCTCAGCCGACCGACCCTCCGGCACAAAAGCTGCCGGGCTCTGGTCGAGACGATCCAGCCCGAGCACCTGCTCCTCGGTCGGGGGGTCGTCCGAGGCTTGCTCGTGGGGTGTGGGTCCGAGGACGTGTTCCTCGGTCGGAGAGTCGTCAAGCGGCGGGAGTTGGCTGAAGTCCTCCGTGGGCAGCTCTTCTACCGAAGGTTTGGCCGGACCAGCGGCGTGCTGAGCCGCGAGGTACGCGGCGACGTCCTCCACCCACACGCCATTGATCCAGGCGCCCCCGATCCACTCCGGTTTCGCCGGCTCAGCCCGGCCCTCCGGCACATACTCCGCCTCCGGCTCCGACCCTGCCGATCCACCTGACTCCGGCTCCGACGCCAGCTCCGCCGACGGCACCAGCCCCGACTCCACCGCTGGTCCGGGCTCCCGCCCTACCTCTTGCCCCGGCGCCAACTCCCGCTCCGACGCCAACTCCCGCCGTCGCTCCGACGCTAGTTCGCGCTCCGGCGGGAACTTCCGCTCCGACGCTAGTTCCCGCTCCGGCGCTAGCTCCCGCTCAGGGGCTAGCTCCGGCGCTAGCTCGCGCTCCAGCGCGGATCCGGCCAGCTCCCGCCCCGGGGCTAGCTCCCGCTCCGGCGCCAACTCCCGCTCTGGCGCTAGCTCGTCCTCCGGCGCGGATCCGGCCAGCCCCCGCCCCAGGGCTAGCTCGCGCTCCGGCACGGATCCGGCCTCGGGCGCGACCTCGGACCCGCCCACCGACGCCATGCGCTCGTCGCCGGCAGCGGCCTCCGGTACAGGCTCGGGGCTGGCCTCCAGCAGTTCCGTACGATCCTCGAAGGCTCCCGTAGCCTCACCCGGCCCGCTCCCCGGACCACCCGCATCGAGCCGCTCCGGCCCCTCGCCCGGCAGCCCGACGCCGACCCCATCCGCCGACCGCGTGCCATTCGTCATCCCGCCGACGGCTGCCGTCCGGGCGGCATCGCCGTCGCCAAAGCCCTCGACCGAATGCAGCGACGAGCCCCCACCGGAGCCCAGCTGCGCATCCCCACCTGGCCCTGCACCGAAGCGCCCGTCCGAGGCATCCGCGTCGACGGCAATCAGCCCGTCCTGATCGGCGTCCGATGCACTCTCGGCGCGGCCGGTGCCCGCGCTCGGAGCCGACCCGGCGTCCGTGAGCCGTCCGGTGTCGGTTGTCGACCGCGCTTCCAGCGCGCCGGGACCAGCAGTCGGCTGGGCGTCCTGCGCCGACCTAGCGTCCGCTGGCGGCTCAGCCGCCGCGCCAGGCCAAGCGTCGGTGTCCCCGGCCCCGCCGGGGAAGTCTGGGTGGCTGGCGAACGGGCTCCGGGCGGCCGGAGATGCGGCTTCGGGAGTGGATGAGGGCGCGGCAGGTGAGCCCGGATGGCCGACCGACGCAGACGGAGCAAAGGGGCTCTGCGCAGCCAGAGGCGCAGCTTCGGGAGTGGATGAGGGCGCGGTAGATGAGCCCGGATGGCCGACCGACGCAGACGGAGCGAAGGGACTCTGCGCAGCCAGAGGGGCAGCTTCGGTGGATGAGGGCGCCGTGGATGAGCCCGGGTGGCCCGCCGACGCCGGCGGAGCAAAGGGGCTCTGCGCAGGCGGAGGTGTTGCTTCGGGGATAGGTGAGGGCGCGGCAGGTGAGCCCGGATGGCCGACCGACGGGGGCGGGGCGAAGGGGTTTTGGGGAGTGGGGAGCTCGTTTTCGGGGGCGGGGACCGGGGGGATCACGCCGGTGTCGTCGGCGGCGGAGATGCTGGGGACCGGCGGGACTTCGCCGGTTTCGTCGGAGATGGCTGCGATCTCGTTGGTGGCGTCGTCGGCAGACCAGGGCTCGTCACCGGCAGGGGTGTCGCGGATTACGTCCGGTACGTAGGTAGCGGCGGCCGGCGCGTCGGCGAAGAGGCTTGCGTAGAAGTCCTCGCCCTCGTTGAGCGGGCCGCCGACTCGGGGCTCGGATGACGGCAGCTGGGCCATCGCTGGAGTGCCCGCGTCGGCCTGCGCGGGCTGGTCGCCGGTGGAGCGCCCGTACTGGTCGCCTGCTGCCGGCGTGCGCGGGCCGTCGGTTGGTGAGCTGTACGGCACGGGTGACCGGTATGGCTCACCGGCAGCCGGCGCGTGCGGCGTGCTGGGCTGGGATGTGGTGGCGGGTGGGGGGTTGGGGTCTTCGTGTTTGCGGCGGCGGAAGAGGCGGGGCTTCTTGGCGACGACGCCGTAGTCGTCGTTGTGGGCGGCGGCGTCTTCCGGCTGGTACGGCGGGTCCGGGTCGGGCTCCGGGGTGAACGGGGGCTCGGGGGTGTACGGCGGTGGGTCCGGCGCGAAGGGCGAGTCCGGGCGGAACGGGGGCTCGGGGTTGAGCGGCGGTTCCGGGGTGAAGGGCGGCTCGGAGGCAACCGGTGGCTCGGAGATGTAGGGGTCGTTGCCGCCGATGATCAGGTTGGCGTCGTCGCCGATCGGCTGGCCGGTGAACGGGCTGATGCCCGGCGGAACCGCGACGGACTCCTCGTCGTCCGCTTCGTCAACCAGTGCCTCCACAGCCGGATACGCGTCGCGCTGCCCGGCCTGCGTCGAGTACTGGTCGGAAGGGGCGGGCTGATAGGTCGCCTCGGGGGTGGCCCCGCCCTGCGGGGATACGCCAGCTGGCTGGCCTGGTGCCGGCGTGGCGCGCGGCGAGGCGTCGGCAGGTGCTGGGGAGCTGACGGCGGTACCGCTGAACGCCCCTGCAGCGGCCAAGGCAGCACGCAGGTCAGGGTGCTGGGGCGATTGCGGGCCGATGCCGAGGCGGTCGAAGAGGTTGAGGAGGGACTCGGGGGTGATGCCAGTGGTCGCCGCAGTGCGGATCAGCTGGACGCCGACCGGCAGCAGCTCGTCGAGCCCGCCCAGGTAGTCGGCCCACTCAGCCGCCCACTCGATCATCTCGCGGGCGGCCTCCTCGTCGGAGGTGATCCACTCCCCGATCGGCAGGAAGCCGTCGTCCAGCGGCTGCCACGGGTCACCCGGGTACGACGCCCGCGCCCATGTCCCGTTGAAGCTGCCGTAGACGAACCCGAGCTCCCCCGCGGCCATCCGGCGCTTGACCTCGGGCTGCCCGATCCAGGGCGGCGCACCGGCGAGCAGGTCGGCCTCAGCCGTCTGCGTGTGCTGCGTGTGGAACCCGAACAGCACCGCCCGCCCACCGTCGAGCCGCACCATCCGCAGGTCGCTGCCTGTCTCGTCCTGGTGGTACCAGCCGTGCTCGTCCGCGTACCAGCGCCGGTCGTAGCCGGTGGCATGGGCGACCGCGGCGAGGGCGCTCCAGCGGGCGCGCAACTCCTCCGGGTCGTCCAGGTCGACGAGCGGCATCGGTTCTCCTGCTCAAGTGCCAGATCCAGCGATTCAAGCCAGAACGGTACCCGAGAAAGCCACCCTAAGCAGGTCGCGGTTCGAGCACAGCCACGCACTCTATGTGATGCGTCATCCCGAACAAGTCGAACGCCCGCAGCGAACTCACCCCGTACCCCAGTCCCCCGAACGTCTTGAGGTCCCGCGCCAGCGCCGCCGGGTCACACGCCACGTAGGCGATCCGCCGTGGCGACAGTGCCGCGATTCGCCGTACGACGTCCTTGCCGGCGCCAGTCCGCGGTGGGTCGAGCACGACCAGGTCAACAGCCTCCAGCCCTTGCCCGGCCGCGTTGTTCAGCACCTTGGCCACATCCCCGGCCTCGAGCGTCACCGCCGGCAGGTCATGCAGGTTCCGTCGCGCGTTCTTCACCGCGTCCTTGCTGCCCTCCACAGCCAGTACTGCGCACCCCGCCTCAGCCAGGAACGCAGCAAACAGCCCAACCCCGGAGTACAGATCCAGTGCCGTCTCACCCGACCGCGGCTCCAGCCCAGCCAGTACTGCGTCCACCAACGTCTCGGGAGCAGCCGGGTGCGCCTGCCAGAACCCATTGGCCTCCACCCGGAAGCGGCGGTTCCGCACGACCTCCACTACCCGTCCACCGGAGTTGTCGTCGGTCAGTACCGCCGTCTTGCCCTCAGACGACACCACTGCCTTCACCGACGAGGCATCCGGCCACTGCTCATGCAGTACGTCGGGCGTACCGGGGTGCGCGATCAGACACTTGTCGATCATCACCAGGTCATGCGACCGGTGCGCACGCATCCCAGGCCGGCCGTCGACCACGGCGTACCGCATCCGGGTCCGCCACCCGAGTCCGTCGTCACCGGGCGACTCCATCACGATCGCGCGCTCGATCCCGCCGATCCGCCGCAGCGTGTCCGACACCACGGTCGCCTTCAGCCGCCGCTGCTCGACGATGTTGGCGTGCTGGAAGTCGCAGCCGCCGCACCGGCCGGGCCCGGCGTACGGGCAGGGCGGTTCGATCCGCTGCGGTGAGGGCGTCAGCACCTGTACTGCGTCCGCACGGAGGTATTTGGTCGTCTGCTCGGTCACACGGGCGTGCACCAGCTCACCTGGTAGCGCGTGCCGCACGAAGACCACCTGGCCCTCGTAGCGCGCGACACAGTGCCCGCCGTGAGCTACTGGCCCCACTTCCAGCTCCAGCAGCGTCCCGACGATCTGGTCTTCCGTCACCGGTCTCCTGAACTCTTGCGCGCGCCGCGCCGTACTTGGCCGGCTACGCGTTCCTCACGGTCCTGCCGCTCCTCAGCCGCCTGGGACGAGATCAGCTGGTACGGAACGGACGTAACCATCACACCAGGTGTGAACAAGAGCCGTCCCTTGAGCCGCAGTGCGCTCTGGTTGTGCAGGATGTGCTCCCACCAGTGCCCGACCACGTACTCGGGGATGTAGACCATGACCACGTCCCGCGGCGACTGCCGCCGGATATCCCGAACGTACTGCACGATGGGGCGAGTGATCTCCCGGTACGGCGACGCGAGCCGCTTGAGCGGTACCGGGATGTCCCGCGCGTCCCACTCGGCCTGCAACTGCTCCGACTCGTCCCGGTCGACATCGACCGTCACTGCCTCGAGCATGTACGGCCGGGCCGCCTTGGCGAAGGCCAGTGCCCGCAGGGTCGGCTTGTGCAGCTTGGAGACGAGCACGATCGAGTGCACCCGGGCCGGCAGCATCAGCGAGTCGTCGGCGTCGACGGCCATCTCGCGGCCGACCGTGTCGTAGTGCCGGCGGATGCCCTTCATCAGCAGGAACAGCACGGCCATCGCGATGATCGCGATGTAGGCGCCGTGGGTGAACTTGGTCAGCAGCACGATCACCAGGACCAGCCCGGTCATCGTCAGGCCGATCGCGTTGATCACCCGCGAGCGCATCATCTGCGCCCGCTTGGCGCCGTTCGTCTCGGTCTTCAGGTGCCTGGTCCAGTGCCGGATCATGCCGAACTGGCTGAGCGTGAAGGAGACGAACACCCCGACGATGTAGAGCTGGATCAGCTTGGTCACCTCGGCGTTGAAGGCGATGATCAGGCCGACCGCGCACAGCGCCAGCAAGATGATGCCGTTGCTGTAGGCAAGCCGGTCGCCGCGGGTGTGCAGCTGCTTGGGCAGGTACCCGTCCTTGGCCAGGATCGAGGCCAGCACCGGGAAGCCGTTGAACGCGGTGTTCGCGGCCAGCACCAGGATCAGCATGGTCGCGCCGATCACCAGGTAGAAACCGGGCGAGAAGTTGGAGAAGACCGAGTCGCCGATCTGGCCGATCACCGTCTTCTGGGTGTAGCTGTCGCCGACCGGCTGGCCGTTCTGGAGCAGCTGGGTCGCCGGGTCCTCGGCGTAGCGGAGCTTGATCTTGCTGGCCAGGAACAAGATGCTCATCAGCATCGTCACGGCGATCGTGCCGAGCAGCAGCAGCGTGGTCGCCGCGTTCTTGCTCTTCGGCTTGCGGAACGCCGGTACGCCGTTGCTGATCGCCTCCACCCCGGTCAGCGCCGCACAGCCCGAGGAGAACGCCCGGGCCAGCAGGAACGCGCCGGCCAGCCCACCGAAGATCTCGTGCCCCGCCTCGGGCGCGATGTCGAACTTGGCGCTGTCGGCCAGCGGCAGGTCACCCGCGCTGAGCCGGATGAAGCCCCAGATCGCCATCCCGATGATCGAGGCCATGAAGATGTACGTCGGGATCGCGAACAGCGCGCCCGATTCGCGCACTCCCCGCAGGTTCAGCGCCGTCAGGATCAGCACCAGCGTCACGGCCAGCGGAGTTTCGTGGCCGGCCAGGAACGGCAGCGCGGACTTCGCGTTCTGCACACCCGACGAGATCGACACCGCCACCGTCAGCACGTAGTCGACCATCAGCGCGCTGGCCACCGTCAGCCCGGCGGTCGGCCCGACGTTGACCGTCGCGACCTCGTAGTCGCCACCGCCGGACGGGTAGGCGTGCACGTTCTGCCGGTACGACGCGACCACGACGAGCATCACGAAGACGACCAGCAGGCCGATCTTCCAGGAGAACGAGTAGGCCGCCAGACCGGCCACGGACAGGGTCAGGAAGATCTCGTCCGGCGCGTACGCGACCGATGACAGAGCGTCACTGGCGAACACGGGGAGCGCGATCTTCTTCGGGAGCAGCGTCTCGCCGAGCTGCGCGCTGCGCAGCTTGCGTCCGATGAGGATGCGTTTGCCGATGTCGCCTAGAGCGGGAGTCACACCGGTGATGTTAGAGGCAGCACCGGTCCGGTGTAGCGTCTATCCCTGCCGAGACCGATGCCAGCGGCCCCAGGTGGGGCAAGGAGTGATCACGGAGTGCACGTCGTCATCATGGGCTGCGGCCGCGTCGGGTCGACGCTCGCCCGGACGCTGGAGAAGCGCGGTCATACGGTCGCCATCATCGACCAGTCCGCCGACGCCTTCCGCCGGCTGAGCCCCAACTTCTCCGGCCGGACCGTCACCGGGATGGGCTTCGACCGGGAGGTGCTGACCGAGGCCGGGATCGAGGACGCCGAGGCGTTCGCGGCGGTCTCCAACGGCGACAACTCCAACATCCTGGCCGCGCGCGTCGCCCGGGAGAACTTCGGCGTCGGCAACGTCGTCGCCCGGATCTACGACCCCGGCCGGGCCGAGGTCTACCAGCGCCTGGGCATCCCCACCGTCGGCACGGTGAAGTGGACCGTCGATCAGATGATCCGGCGGTTGCTGCCGAGCGGTTCGGAGCCCGAGTGGCGCGACCCGTCCGGCACCGTCCGGCTGGCCGAGGTCTACGTGAGCCCGGGCTGGGTCGGCCGGCTCGCGTCCGACATCGAGAAGGCCACCGGCGCGAAGGTCGCGTTCCTGACCCGGCTCGGCGAGGGCTTCATGCCCAAGGCCGACACGGTGATCCAGGAAGGCGACCTGGTGCACGTGGTCATGCTGGAGAAGGACGCCGCCGCCATCGAGTCCCAACTAGGTACCAAGCCTGAGGAGCTGTGATGCGGGTAGCCATCGCCGGCGCGGGCAACGTCGGACGATCGATCGCGGCAGAGCTGCTGGAGAACGGCCACGAGGTCCTGCTGATCGACAAGGACCCGCGGGCGATCAAGGCCGAGTCCGTGCCGCGGGCCGAGTGGCTGCTCGCGGATGCCTGCGAGCTGTCCTCGCTGGAGGAAGCCGCGCTGCAGCGGTGCCAGGTGGCGATCGCGAGCACCGGCGACGACAAGACCAATCTGGTCGTGTCGCTGCTGGCCAAGACCGAGTTCGGCGTACCGCGGACCGTTGCCCGGGTCAACCACCCGCGCAACGAGTGGATGTTCAACGAGGCCTGGGGCGTCGACGTCTCGGTGTCGACGCCGCGGATCATGTCGGCGCTGGTCGAGGAAGCGGTCTCGGTCGGTGACCTGGTACGCCTGTTCACCTTCCGTCAGGGCGACGCGAACCTGGTCGAGCTGACGCTGCCCGAGGACTCCCCGATGATCGGCCTGCGGGTCGGCGACATCGACTGGCCGGTCGACACCGCCCTGGTGACGATCATCCGCGAAGGCCGCGTACTGCGTCCGGACCCGGAAGGCACCCTCGAACTCAACGACGAGCTCCTCTTCGTCGCGGCCGACGAGACCGAGGAACAGCTCGAGGACATGCTCTCCCCCCACCACCGCAAGTAGTTGTCAGGCCGCACCGAAGCGTTCGGTGTGGATGCGGCGGAGGGGTATGCCACGGGCGGCCAGCTCGTGGCTGACCGAGTGGACCATCGGGGACGGGCCGCAGAGGAAGTAGTTGAGGTGGGCGGGGTTGCGGGGCAGGTGGCGGGTCAGTAGCTCGCCGCCGATCCGGCCGACCTCGCCGGTCCAGTCCGGGCCCGGCTTGCTGAGCACCTCGACCACCTTGAGGTTGAGCCGCCGCCGTACGTCCTCGATCTCCGGCCGGAGCATCATCTCCTCCGCCGTCCGGGCCGCGACGATCAGCCAATGGCGCCGGCGGTCGCGCCGGTCGGCCAGCGTCCGCAACATGCTCAGCATCGGGGTGATGCCGACACCGGCCGCGATCATCATGAAGCCGGCCGAACCGTCGTACCCCTCGATCGTGAACCCGCCGTACGGGCCGTCGAGGAACACCCGCCGGCCGGGGCGCAGCGCGCTGAGCAGCTCGGTGAAGTCGCCGAGCGCCTTGATCGTGAACTGCTTGCGGTACGGACGGACCGCCGTCGAGGAGATGCTGAACGGATGCTCCTCGAAGACGAAGGCGGTCGAGCCGAACTTCAGCCAGGCGAACTGGCCCGCGTTGAACGGTACGCCGTGATGCCGATCCGCCCGGATCGTCAGCGTGACGCCGTCGCCGGGCTCCCGCCGTACCTCCTCCAGCAGGTATGAGCGCCGCCTTGCACGCAAGGGCAACCACAGCCAGCGGCGTACCGTCAGGCCCAGCACCAGCAGCCCGGTACCGAAGAACCAGGCGGCCAGCAACGGCATCGACATCAGGTGCCGCAACCACCAGACATGCAGCCACGCGGTCACCAGCACGATCCACGCCAGCGCGTTGTGGACGAGCCGCCAGCCTTCGTACCGTGGCTGGCGGCGCGCCCTGGTGAGGGCGAGCACGACCATCAGCAGCAGGGCCGCCGTCGAGCAGGTCGCGGCGCGCGCGGCCCAGGTCGTGTGCGCCAGGTCGAAGATCGAGAACCCCCGTGGGTCCTCGATCAGCACCGCGACCAGATGCAGCAGCACCAGGATCGTTGCGGCCCGGGCGATGGAGCGATGGATCCTGAGGATCGTCTCGATCCCGAACGCGGCGATCAGCGGTGAGACCCTGGCCGGCAGGATCACCGCGACCACCAGGGCCGAGAAGGCGACCAGTCCGAGGCTCAGCGCGACCGCCTCGCCGGCCGGCAGATCCTTCGGGCCGAGCGACAGCCAGGTGAGGACGAGCGGCACCAGAAGTGCCTCGAGATAGAGCAGGAACCAGCCGGCTCGCGCGGCCGGTCCGTGGACGTGCGTGGTGACAGCTCTTCGATGGATCATTCCTGATTCCCATCGCTTCCGTGGGGGCGGTGACAGGGAACTTACGCCCGGCGGCGACGCTGCGAGATCGACCGCTTGCAGTCTTGCGACGGGTTTAACAATCCGATTCCTGATCGCCGATTCGCCCCCGGCGACTCCCACTGGCCTGATCCGGCCATCGACGCGCGAGCGATTTCACATCAGGGCCGCGACGGTCTACGGTCTTCCCACCATGAATCGTTTCATTCGGCTGGGGCGGGAGAACCATGAGGGTTCGGCGATGGATCGCAGTGGCGCTGGCGGCAGCACTGGTCGCGGTGAGCCCGGTGCCGATGGCTGAGGCAGCAGCAGCGGACTGGCAAGGCGCTCAATGGATCAGCCCTGACACGGCCGACAGCAAAACCTGGGACGATTTTGTTCTCGACGTCGATTTCACCATCGAGGCGGCGGCCGCGAGCGTTGTCTTCCGGGCGAAGGACACCGGCAGTTTCTACCTGTGGCAGATCAACGCGGCCCTTACTCCGGGCAAGGTGCTGTTGCGGCCGCATGCCAAGGTCGACGGCCGGTTCAGCACGCTCGCCGAGATCGATCTCGGCCCGTTCGACCTCGGTGCTCGACACCACCTGAAGGTCCGGGCCGAGGGCGCCACCATCACGACCTGGATCGACGGCACCCAGGTCAGCCAACTCACCGATACCGCACTCAGCAAAGGCACGGTGGGCTTCCGGTCCTCGACGAGTGGCGGGGTCCAGGAGCGCGCGGCGTACGACAACCTCGCGATCCACAGCCTGGCCGGCGACGAGCTCTACCGGGACAGCTACGACACGGAGCCCGGCGGGCAACTGGAGCCGACCGGTGATCCCACGCTGATCCAGCGCGAGCCGGATGCGCCGATGCTGCGCCGCGAGTTCGCGCTCGGCAAGCCGATCGCCAGCGCTCGCGCCGATGTCTACGGGCTCGGCTTCTACGAGCTCCATCTCAACGGCAACAAGGTCGGCGACCACGTTCTGACGCCCGCCAGTTCGCAGTACGGCGAGCGAAACCTCTACGACTCGTACGACGTGACGGCCGCGCTGCGACGTGGGGCCAACGCGGTCGGAGTCTGGCTCGGGAACGGCTATGGCGCGAACTACAACCCGTACGGTTTCCGTTGGCTCGGGCCGAAGCAGGCGATCGTGCTGATCGACGTCACCTATACCGACGGCACCCATCAGGCGATCACCTCCGACCCCAGCTGGAAATGGTCGACCGGCGCGATCGTCGGCAACGACATCTACGGCGGCGAGAAGTACGACGCCCGCCTGAACCAACCAGGCTGGGACAAGCCGGGCTTCGACGACTCGCGCTGGCTGCCGACCAAGGCCGTCGCCGCTCCCAGCCCGAACCTCTCCCCCAACACCATGCCGGCCATCCGCGTGGTGCAGACACTGCGGCCGGCCAAGCTCACCCAGCCGAAGCCCGGCGTCTACATCTACGACCTCGGCCAGAACATCGCCGGCTGGCCGCGGCTGTCATCCGTGCGAGGTCCGAGGGGCACCACGATCAAGCTGCGGACCGCCGAGGAGCTCGGCAAGGACGGCCTGCTCGACACCTTCACCAACCGGAATGCGGCCGCGACCGACACCTACATCCTCAGCGGGCAGAGCCCTGAGACGTACGAGCCTCGCTTCACCTACCACGGCTTCCGGTACGTCGAGCTGACCGGCTACCCGGGCCGGCCGACGCTGGACACCCTCCAGGGCCGGGTCGTCCACGCCGATGTCGAGTCGACGGGTTCGTTCGACTCCGACAACGAGTTGCTCAACCAGATCTGGCGTAACAACCGCTGGAGCATCCTCAACAACTCGATGAGCCTGCCCACCGACACCCCGGTACGCGACGAGCGGACCCCACCGACGATGGACGTGCAGGCGTATCGCGACGCGGCGGTGCGCGAGTTCGGGATGAACAGCTTCTACGCCAAGTACCTGCGTGATCTGCCGCCAGGCACGGCATTGCCGAGTGACGCGGCCAAAGCGCAGTACCCGGACATGGCCGGCGGCCAGATCAGCCTGGCCTGGACGCTCTACGAGCAGTACGGCGATCGTGCGACCCTCGCGGAGACCTACCCGAAGATGAAGGCGTTCGTGGACAGGAACGCCACCGACGTTCCCAGCCATATCTGGCCGGCGGATCAGGGCTTCGGCGACTGGTGTCCGCCCGACCACGGGCCGGAGGCCAACGACGGCATGGGCAGTCCGTCAGCCGGCGACTGCTTCAGCGAGGTCTCGCTGGTCAACACGGCCTTGTCGTACCAACAGGCCGTCGACGTGGCGAAGGCCGCACAGGTGGTCGGCACGGCGACGGAGGTCAGCCACTACACCGAGCTGGCCGACAGCATCCGGCAGGCGTTCAACGAGCACTTCCTCAGCGCGGACGGTACGACGTACGGGAGCGGTCGGCAGACGACGAGCGTGCTGCCGCTGGCGTTCGGTATGGTGCCGGCTGCGAATGTGAAGGCCGTCGGGGAGCAACTGGTCGCGACGATCCTCAGCAAGGACAAAGGTCATCTCGACACGGGCATCTTCGGCACCCGGTATCTGGTCGACGCGCTGGCGAAGATCGGGCGCATCGACGTGGCGATGACGATCCTGGATCAGCGGACCTATCCGAGCTTCGGTTTCGAGATCGCGCACGGGGCGACGACCTCGTGGGAGCAATGGCTGTACAGCTCGGGGATGGAGACGCACGACCACGCGATGTTCGCGGGGATCAATGCGTCGCTCTACACCGAGTTCGCCGGCATCAAGCCCTCCTCCCCCGGGTACCGGACCGTCACCATCGCCCCGCAGATCCCGCCGCGACTCGGGACCGTCTCGGCCTCGCTCGAGACGGTCAGCGGAAGGATCGCCTCGCGCTGGACGCAGACCGCCGCCGGGATCCGGTTGGCCGTCACGATCCCGGCCGGCGTCACGGCGACCGTCGTTCTCGGCGGCATCACCCACACCGTCGGCGCCGGCCACTGGACCTTCAGCACCAAGACGTGATGCTGCCGGGCGGAGCTGCTACTCCGCCCGGCAGCGGCTTCATCTACTTCAGGCCGAAGGCCCGGGTGATGGTCTGATCGACCGCGGCACCCTTGCCGTCCTCCGCATGCGCCCGCAGGCTGACAAAGCCACTCCGCGGCGCATCGAGCCGCGTCGTCCAGCCCTGAGCAGTACTACGGAGCGCCGCCTTCTGCCACGTCTTGCCATCGTCATAAGAGATGTCGAGCGAAGGCTGACGCAGCCCCGCGGCCGTCGAGCTGACCGACCACTTCGGCGAGATGGTCAGGTCGTCATGCCGCCCGGCCTTGCCGTCGACATCCGTGTCGATCGCATAGTCGAGCTGGATCAACGACACCGGCGCAGCATCCGCGGTCGAAGCGGAGTCGAACGTCCACTCCGTCCGAGTCGCCGTCGAGTACGGGCTCGGGTAGGTCCCCCGCGTGTTGTCGACGACCATCCGATACGGCTGCGACTCCGGCTTGAGGCCACTCACCGTCAGCTGATCGCGGTCGGCCTCACCAACCAGGGTCGACCCCTGGTACAGGCTCAGCTTCTGGGTGAGGTCGAAGTTGCCGAACGCGGTACCGGTGTGGTTTCCGCCGCCGTCGCTCCAGCCCGGCGCGACCATCGCGAGCCCGTCCTGCAGCCGGACCGGCGACAGCCCCTTGCTCAACCGCGGCCGCTGGATCGGTCCGAACCACTGCACATCGGTCCGGCTACCGGCGGCGTACGACGTCCACTCCGGCTCGGCCTGCTGCACCTCGCGGATGATCTGCGCCTGCGCCTGGTAGGGCTCGCCGGCCATCACGTAGTCCGCGCGCTCGGCGACGAGCGGCATCCCGGTCGTGTTCATCGCCGACTCCCAGTCGACGTTCCAGATGTCGAACCGGTTCTCGATCCCAGTGCCCTGGCGGAAGTTCCGGTACGAGACGTTGAGCCGGGCCAGATCGCCCGTCCGCGCCCGGAACGACGGATCGGCGGGCAAGTGATCCCAGTACTTCGACAAGTCGTACGTGTACTCCTGCGTCGGGTTGGAGTTCACCGTGAGACTTCCCCGACCCTTCTCGACGTCGGCGATCAGCGCCTCGCCCTCGTCATGGGTCAGCGTCACGACCGTCAGCGGCACCGGCTGCACCCAGTAGATCGAGTCGGTCCAAGGCGCCGGCCTGCCCACCCCGTCGTTGACCACGACGAGTAGCTTCGCGCCGGCCGCTGCGGCAGCTGCGGCCTGTTCCTCCAGCGATCCGTCGTTTCGTACGACGACCGCCTTGCCACGCTGGTCCTTCGCATCGGCGAGCACCGCGTCGAGCTGGTGCTTACCCTTCGGCAGCGGCGTATCGCCCCGGCGCACCCGCAGGTCGTCGAACGTCTGCTTCGACGAGCTCATCGTCAGCGCAGGCTGCTCCAACCGCCACCGCGCGCCGGTCGTGAAGGTCCCGCTCTTCGCCTTGCCCGTCGGCAGTTCCCAGACGCTGTCGTAGCTCCCGTCCGGCCACCGCGACGATCCCACCGAGAAGACGTCGCGCCCGAAGTCGCGGTAGTTGTTCACCCGTACTTCGCCGAGCGTCGTCGCCTGCGGAGCCGCCACCGTGAGCTGCTTCGCCTTGCGGGCGTCGTAGGTCACCGTGCGGTCCTTGTCGAGGTGGATGTCGAGCAGAGTCAGTACTGCGAGTCCGCGCGACGACGGCCCGTGCGTACCCTCGACATCGGTGGTGAGCCAGGTGGTGTAGTCGCCAGGCGGCAGGCTGATCGTCGCACCGCCCTCCTCGACGACGAACTGCCCATAGCTCGTGCCACCGATCAGGATGGCGTCGCCGGCCAGCGGACGACCGCTGCGGTCCTTGGCGTCGAGAGTCAGGTCGTACCGCTCGCCTTCACGGCCGATACCGATCATCGTGCCCAGCTGCGTGCCGTCGGACTTCTTGGCGATCAGCTGGCCGGACAGTTGCCGGTCAACCGGCGCGACGTCGACCTTGGCGGTCAGCGTGACAGTGGCCGTCCCATGCGCGGGCACAGTCACCGCCGGGCTCGACAGCGCGAACAGGCCGGCCGGTGCGTCCGCGACCTTGGTGCTGAGGTCGAGGGTGACCGGTGCGTCACCGGTGTTGGTGTAGGTCACCACGTTGTCGACGACCTTGCCCGGCTCGACCGGCCAGGCGAAGTGGCCGGAGTACGCGCTCGAGGTCGCGAAGACGGTCGCCTTGCTCGTGGCAGCGATGTCCAGCCGCCCGTTGCCACCCTGGTAGGGGTTGTAGGCAGGGGTCGGCTTCGCAGTACTGACGATCGCGGCCTTGAGCTGCTGGCCGGTCCAGTCCGGGTGCTGCGCGGCTAGCAGCGCGACCGCGCCCGCGACGTGCGGCGTCGCCATCGAAGTACCGCTCATCAGCTGGTACGAACCGCTTCCTTCCGGCGAGTACTGCGACCGCGCGGCGAGGATGTCGACGCCCGGCGCGGTGATGTCAGGCTTGAGCCCGCCATCACCGACGCGCGGACCCCAGCTCGAGAAGTCGGCGAGCTGGTCGGCACCGTCGACAGCGCCAACGGTCAGCGCGGCCTCCGCGATGCCCGGCGCGCTGGCGGTGTAGTACCCCGGACCAGCGTTGCCTGCGGCAACAGTGAAGAGCGCGCCGGTCTCGGCGGACAACTCGTTGAGCGACTGGCTGATCGGATCGGTACCGTCGGTCGGCCCGCCGCCGAGGCTCATGCTGACGACCTTGGCGTGCTGATCGCGCGCGGCCCACTCCATCCCGGCGATGATCCAGGACTCCTGGCCGCTGCCCTCGTTGTCGAGCACCTTGCCGATGTGCAGCCGGGCCCCCGGCGCGACGCCGCGCTCGACCCCGCCCGACGCATCGCCAGTGCCGGCGATCGTGGAGGCGACATGGGTGCCGTGGCCGTGCCGGTCGGTGACGTCGAGGCCGGGCACGAAGCTGGTCGACGCGGTCACCCGGTCATCGAGGTCGGGGTGCTGCAGGTCGACGCCGGTGTCCAGTACTGCGACATCGACGCCCTCGCCGATGTTGCCGCCGCGCCAGACCTCGGGCGCGCCGATCTGCGCCGTACTGTCGGCCAGGTCGGCCTTCAACTTGCCGTCCAGCCACACCTTCTTGATGCCGGCCCCGAACGCCACCCGGCCCTTCGAGCCAGAGCCGCCAGTCAGCGACCGCCAGAAGTCGCCGGTGCGGTCGACCGTGAGCGCGGCGCCCTGGATGCTGCTGAGCGTGCTCTGCTTGCGCGCGCCTGCCGGGACAGCCTGCGTGCGGGCCTTCGCGGCGGCGTCGGTGTACGTGACGATCAACGGCAGGCCGTCGTCGTACCCGTCGGCCAGCAGTTTGGTGACGTTGAACAGGTCCTCGTCGAGCAGCTTCGCCGCGAGGAACCGCGCGGCGGAGCGCGGGTAGACGTAGGTGTCCTTCCCGTCGACCCGGACGTCGTTGTCGACGAGCCGGCCGTCCGGGCCGGTGACGAGATAGCTCTTCTTGCCGTCGGCGCCGACGCTGACCTTGACCAGATCCCCAGTGATCAAGGTGACGGACTGTTCAGCGTGGCCGGCCTCGGCGGCGTACGAGCCGGATGGAGCGATGGGTGGTGCAGCAGCGGCGTACCCGCCGGTCACTGATGCGGCGGCTGCCAGCAGCGCCACCGCCAGGACCGAGAGTCTTCGACCGCGGCCAGGACGTGGAGTCACGAATGCCTCACAGGGGGTCTACGAATGAGTCGCCAGATCGTAGGCCTGGAGTTCCGCCCTGGTTAACCGATTCAGCTGGCCACAATCAGCCGTGTCACGTTTGCGACACCCCGGAAAGTAATGCCGGGTACGGGGTGTCGGGCAGGCCGAGGTTGCGCCAGACGAAGCGTGGGACGCGGGTCAGGAAGCCGATCAGGAACGCCGACGAGTGCTCGATCACCTCGTGGCTGTGCTCGCCGGGGCTGAACCAGACCCAGTCGCCGTCGACCTCGAACGGCGCCGGCGGGCCGGCCATCAGGTACTCCATCTGGCGCGGGTGGATCACGTCGTAGGCGAACTTGGTGTCGTCCGCGGTGACCTTGAACTTCTCGTTGAAGGCGCCGCTCTCGAAGCTGATCCCGCGACCGAACCCCTTCCGGCCGACCGACAGCGCGGGCATCCGGACCGGGAGCTGGAAGCCGAGGACCGCCTCGCTGTGGTTCTCGGTCACCTGCCGGGTCTGGCTGCGGCCTTCGCTGTCGGTGTAGGACTCGGTGCGGGTCGTCTTCCACTCGTGCGTGAACGCGACGAACGGCGGGCCGTTGCCGTCGCGGCCGCGGATCACGTCGGACGTGCTGTGGCTGTGGCCGGACCTGGTCACGCGAGTGGTCTCGAGCAGGCTGTCGTCGACGCCGACCCAGTACCACTCGGGGTGTTGGTAGAAGGTCAACCGCGAGGGCCGGGCCGGCTGGATCCATTGGTCCAACGGCGTCGCGTCGATCGCGTCGGCGATCGCGGCGAGCTGGTCAAGCCACTCGGCGAGGACAGCAGGGTCCTTGCGCGGCGGATCCAGTACGACGAGTTGGTCCCCGTCGATGCTGAGGTTCAGCCCGGGCTGCTTCGCGGCCATCACGGTCAGCCGCTCGCAGAGCTGCGGAGTCATCACGGCTGCGCCGAACGCCTGGTCGAGAGCGCCGACCTTCCACCCCGGACCGAGTTGCTGCGGTGCCGGGACGCTTGTCGCGGTGACGCCGTACCGGAGTTGCGTTTGGCCGCCGATGATCCACAGCTCGGGCAGGCGCCGGGACAGGGTGACCATCCCGACCCAGCCCTTCCAGTGCTCGGAGCCGTACTCGATCACCTGGAACGGCCGGCCGCCGCTCGTCGAGCCGGTGATCTGGTCGTCGGGCTTGCGCACGAACCCCAGTCCGAACGGCGGGTTAGCGAGCTGGGCCACGGCATCCCAGGTCGGGCTGCCGTTGAAGGTCCAGCCGCGCTCGCGGAGCGATCGCACGTAGCGCTGGCGGCGGATGATCGCGTAGAGACCGATGGCGACGCCGATACCGGCTACTGCCAGGACGATCCAGATAGTCGGGCTCACGCACTCCCCCTTGGTTCGCGGCTTGTCCGCGGGGCTCGAATTGTTCCCTATGACGCGGGTCGCCCCCGGCTCAGTTCCGTCAGCATCGCCTGAATCGCCGGGCTCGCATCGGCACTCCGCCGCCAAGCAGCCCGTACTTCGCGAGTCGGCCGGCGCTGGAGTGGTCGCGCCACTAGTCCGTCGGCCAGGGGTGGACGGGCCAGCCGCGGGATGAGTGCGATCACGTCACCCGCCTCGACCAATGCGAGCTGGGTGGCGAAGTCGTCGACCAGATGCCGCACGTCCGGCTCCTCCGGCACATCAGCGAACAATCGCCGAAACCACTGGTGGCAGACAGTCCCGGGCGGACTGGTCACCCAGGCCTGCCCAGCGAGGTCCCCGGCGGTCAGCGGTCGCAGCTGGCTGGCGGGGATGGCGTAGGACGACTCGGCTCGCATCGCCAGCGCGTGGCCGGAGTACTGGGCCAGGGGGTGGGTTCTGCTCATGACGAGGTCGCCGACGTCGGTGTGGATGTGGCGGTGGGTGAGGGAGGCTGGGAGTGGCGGCGGGAGGCCGTCGGCGTCGTGGACGAGGGCTAGGTCAGCCGCACCAGCCTCGACGCTCCGGAGTGCTTGGTCTGGGTCCTGCTCGGTGAGGTGGACCTGGAGCTCCGGAGCGGTCGTGGCGAGGGCCCGCAAGGTTGGTGCGAGCAGCCCGCGGATAGCGGTCGAGAACGCGACCACCCGCAGTACGCCGCGCGGTGTCCCCTCCGACACCGACTGAGCCGCCTCCGCGCACCGCTCCAACGCCTGGAACACCTCGGGCGCCGAGTCGACGATCGCCTGCCCAGCGGGCGTGAGCACCACTCCACGCCCGGCCGGAGCGATCACCGGTACGCCGACCTGCCGCTCCAACCGCTTGAGCTGCTGCGACACCGCCGAAGCCGTGAACCCCAGCTCCTCCGCCGCCCGAGCCAACGTCCCCAGCCCGGCAACCGCGCGCAGCGCCCTCAACGCACCAACCTCGATCATGAAGCCACAGTAAGCAATACCGGTGAAAAAGCATCGCTAGACCGCAGCAATCATCATCGACAACGATCAAACCCATGACCGCAGCAAACCTCTTCGGCACCAACCTCGTCGCCATGGTGACCCCCATGAACCCCGACGGCTCGATCAGCCTCCCCGGCCTCACCAACCTCGTCGACCACCTCCTCACCACCGGCGCCGACGGCCTCGTAGTCGCCGGCACCACCGGCGAAGCCCCCACCCTCACCGACGCCGAAACCACCAAACTCATCCAAGCCGTCGCAACCCAGGCGAACGGCCGCGCCAAGGTCATCGCCGGCATCGGCACCTACGACACCGCCACCACCATCCACCGCGCCCACGCAGCCGAAGCAGCCGGCGCCGATGCTCTCCTACTGGTCACCCCGTATTACTCCAAGCCAACCCAAGCCGGCGTACTAGCCCACTGCCGGGCAGTAGCCGACGCCACCACCCTTCCGGTCATGCTCTACGACGTCCCCCACCGCACCGGCCTGGCGCTCTCCCCCACCACCATCGCCGAGCTGGCCACCCACCCCCGCATCCACGCCATCAAGGACGCCAAGGGCGACCTCCCCGAAGCAATGACCCTGATGGCGACCACCTCCCTGGCCTACTACTGCGGCATCGACGACCTCAACCTTCCCTACCTAGCCGCCGGCGCCACCGGCCTGGTCAGCGTCACCGCCAACCTCACCGCCGGCCCAAACGCCGCCCTCCTCGACGCCATCCGCACCAGCGACCTCCCCACCGCCCAAGCCATCCACCGCTCCCAAATCCCCACCACCACAGCCCTCACAACCTCCCAAGGCGCCCCCAACACCAAGGCAGCCCTAGCCGAACTGGGCGTAATCCCCCACGCAACGGTCCGACTTCCACTCCTCGAAGGACGCCGACTTCACGGCGCACTTGCAGCCAGCCCATCTCGCCACAGTTTGGAGGTCTGATTGTGACCCACAAGGGCGGCCCCCAATTCCGCAGCGAGAGCTCCCGCGAAGAAGAATGCAACCGTCACGGACGCTTCTCCTCTTAGCAGCTGCACCAGGCCACCGACAGTCGCGACGAGGGACAACACGCCGGCGCCGATAATATCGCCGAGCAGGCGCTTTCTGTACGCGAATACGGTCCCGAGGAGATCCGGTGCATAGGCGTCAGGATGGAAGAGATTTCGAGCGCGGATAATCGCGACGACGGCAAGAATGCCGAAGAGTCCAGTCAAGAAGAACCAGGCCATGAGAACGACGCGTGGCGCATCGAAGCCTGCGATCTGGGCGACAAGTACTCCGAACATCAGTACTTCGACAACTGCCATCAGCAACGGCGTCGCCAAGTCTGACAAGGTGGGCACCCTCGACGGCAGCGCAACAGCGCCAGTCATCGTTCCGGCATACGCAGTTGCAACCGCCAGGAGACTGGTAAACCACAGCAACCAGTAGAGCCAGGCCAAACCACTGGGCTCCTTCATGCCTGCTAAAAGACCCGCCGCAACAAGCCCGGCGACCCCTAGCGCGACGCTGACTACCGTGACGTGCAGTCCAAGATAATGGTTCGCGAGGTAACCCCCATAACGCGCGGCCAGTTCCTTCCTCGTCACCCGCGCCATCCCGACTCTTAAGTCATCACCGCCGGCCGAGTCATCGCCTCCGGTCGGGGCGATGACTGCTCTATATGCGTCCTTCCTCGCAACTGATGTCGTTTCGCCACCTCCGCCGGTAGCCGACACGGGATGACAACTCCACATCGCGAGGGTCGAGATGGTGTACAGGAGAAGGAACACGATGACCAGCAGCACATACAGCAAACTGTCCGGCAGGACGTACTCGGCAGGCAACGACGTGAGGGCGACACCACCGATCACCGAAAACACGGAGGCGCCGAAGATCATGAACGAAGCCACGGTCGGGATCCACGCCGGGATCACCGTCGGCGGTTTCCTGAACCAAAGCCACAGCGCGAGAGACCCGGCGATGCCGAGTGTAGTCAGCAGCAAACCAAACCCGAAGGGTCGATCTGGACTGAACTGGGCAGCCTCGTTGCAAGTACTCTGTATAGTTCCGAAATTGCACCTGAAGTGATAGATGTCCAGCACAGCGGTGGCGACCAAGAGCAGGGAAATCGCCGGCCCGATGATACCCACTACTACCCGCACGGCTGACAGCATTGCATCCATGTGGGAGTACGGTGTCGCAGCGAGACCGACAGCGTAGAACATGGCAAGGATCGCCAGGCTGAATGCCGGCCCATTGATGGCAACTGCCGAGAAGGAGTTCCCGGACGCCTCTCCCCCGCCAGCCAGGACGCCATACATGACTGCACTGATGATTAGTCCGGTGATCGTACTAAACAGTACGACCGTCACGGACCTCAGCGTATGAGAGGCAGCGACACCGCCCTCGCCGTCGTCACCACTAGCACCATGGCGCAAAAATCCCAGCAACGCAGTGAACGCAAATCCGGCCAACACCCCAGCGATCTGGGAGTACATCTGGGCCGTTCCGGCGATATTCACAAATGGCTCATAGACCAGCATATTCCCCCACCCCGATGCAGAATAGCGCGTCGTGCCACACCGGACAATATCTCGCTCCCCATGCACAACATTAGATGATCATGGGACACAGATCGCTAACGAAAGAGCGGGTTTGGTTTCGTGCCGATGACGGCCACGACGTGGCCGGCGGCCCTCGTGGGTGAGCATGCGACCAACTGGGCGCACTCTCTATGCGTTCCGGGCTCTGGCGGCGCTACCTACACCTGATGCTCAACAGCATGCGGGTCGCGGGAGCGACGGTACTGCGCTCCCCGTCGTACCGGTCCCGAACGACCAGCCACCCTCGGAAGACCTCGGGCGGCCCGAGGACTAGCCTCCGTCCTCCGCCGTGAGCACGCGGGCGGCGATGGCGAAGGCCGAGTTCGCGGCCGGTACGCCGCAGTAGACCGCGCACTGGAGCAGGATCTCGGCGATTTCCTCGTGGGTGAGTCCGTTGCGGACTGCTGCCTGGAGGTGGAACTCCAGCTCGCTCCAGTGGTGGCCGGCGACCAAGGCCGTCAAGGTGACGACTGACCTGGTACGCCGGTCGAGGCCGTCCCGCTGCCAGACGGTGCCCCACGCGTAGCGGGTGATGAAGTCCTGGAAGTCGGCGGTGAGTGGGGTTCGTGCCGCTTCGGCGCGGTCGACGTGCGCGTCACCGAGGACTTCGCGCCGGATCCGCATCCCCTCGTCGTAGGGATCTGGCAATGGCTCACTCATCGGCCGGCTTCTCCTCGGTCGGGATCCGAGGCGGGACCTCGGTCTGACTTCAGGGCGCGGTCTACCCAGACAGCTGCCGGTTTGAGGTGGGGAGTTGTCCAGGTCTCGGATCCGCCCAGGGTGGAGCGGAGGAGGTCGAGGTTGCGGGCCAAAGCTTCCTGGTCGAAGACCAGGCCGTCGATCAGGTCGCGGGCCAGCGCAGTCGCGCCTCCGGCGAGGCGGAGCATGTCGCGGAGTGGTTGCCACTCGGCGTGCCAGGCACCGGCGGGACGCTCTTGCTCCGCCACTGCGGAGGCGCCGATGATCGCCCCGAGCGCGGGGAGTTGGCGGGCAGCCGACGCGATCAGGACGGACCGCGTCGGGTTCGACTTGTGGGCCATCGACGACGACGTACCGCCGGTTGCCTCGCGTACCTCGCCGATCTCGGTCTGGCTCATCACCAGCACGTCCGCGGCGATCTTGCCGACGGCCGCGCCGACCGCCACCAAAGCATTGGCCAGGCCGAGCACCGGCCCGCGCCGGGTGTGCCAGGAAAGCGTCGGAGCGGACAGCCCGAGCCGCGAGGCGAAAGCGTCCAGTACCAGCGGCCCGTCCGCGCCGTAGACCTGAGCCGTACCGACCGGACCGCCGAGTGAAGCCGGCAAAGGCAGCAGAGCCTGGATCGACTGGACGGCATCGCGAGTACCAGTCAGCCAACCCGCCACCCGCAGCCCGAGCGTCGTCGGCAAGGCCTGCTGGCCAAGGGTTCGCGCGACTACTGGGAAGTCTCGGTAGCGAACAGCAAGCCCCGTCAGCCTCCCAACGATCGCCTCCAGATCTTCGAGAACAACCTCGAGCACGTCGGTCGCCACCAGCATCAGGGCGGTGTCGACGATGTCCTGACTGGTCGCACCGAAATGGATCCAGCGGGTCTCATCACCAACGCCGGCCGACTCTCGCAAACGTTCCACCAACGGGATCACCGGGTTGCCCCCGGCAACGGCTTCCAGAGCCAGCTGAGCCGGATCGATCGAGTGAGCCGGCTCGATCAAGGCAGCCTCGACTTGCGCGGCCACTTCTTCGGCCGACGTGGGCGCCAGTCCCACCTGTATCAGCGCACGAATCAGCGCCGCCTCCGCGGCGACCATCGACCTGACCAGAGCCGTGTCGCCGGTGAGGGATTCGGCGCGGCTCCCGGCCCAGACCGGACTCAGCAGCCCGAAATCCCCGCCCGGCAACTCAGGTCTACCGGTCGCCGACATCGAGGAACACCGTCTCCTGTTCGCCTTGCAGATGGATGTCGAAACGGTAGCCGTCCGCGGCAGGCGTGGCTACGAGGGACGCGCGGCGCGATTCCGGCAGCGAGGCGAGCAAAGGATCCCCATCGAGATCGTCCCCGGGGAAGTAGACCCGCGTGACGGCCCGGCGAAGCATGCCGCGGGCAAAGATCGAGAGCGCGATGTACGGCGCCTGCGCCCGCCCGTCGATCGTCGGCACCGCTCCCGGCTTGACGGTGACGAACTCGTACTCACCGCTATCAGTCATCGACCGCCCGAAACCCCGAAACCCTTCCAGCGCCTCGTAGATGCCGGGCGAACTCACGAACCGTCCGTCCTGGTCCGCCTGCCAGAGCTCGACCAGAGCATCGAGGATCGGCTCACCACCACCGTCGAACACAGTCCCGGCCAGCCGGATCCGCCCCGGCACGGACGGTCCCGCGACCTGTGGCCCAGCTGCGTACGCCAACGCGTCATGGAAGAACGGCCCCACCGTCTGCCACGGCGTCGGCCCAGGCGAGGCCGGTACGTCGGTCACCGGGTACACGTAGCTCACAGCTGCCCCTCGAAAGGCGTCGCCGTCGCGCCATCGAGCACGATGTCGAACCGGTACCCCGTAGCCCATTCCTGCATCGTCGCACTGTGGTCGTAGGTCGCGATCAACCGCTTCCGGGCAGCCTCGTCCCGGATCGAGTTGAAGATCGGGTCCTGGAAGAACAGCGGATCCCCAGGGAAGTACATCTGCGTCACCAACCGCTGCGTGAAAGCCTGTCCGAACAATGAGAAATGCAGATGCGCCGGCCGCCAGGCGTTGTCGTGATTGCGCCACGGGTAAGGCCCCGGCTTGATCGTCACGAACCGATAGTTGCCGTCAGCATCAGTCAGGCATCGCCCGGCGCCGGTGAAGTTCGGATCGAGCGGAGCCGGATGCGCGTCCAGCTTGTGCACGTACCTGCCCGCCGCGTTGGCCTGCCACAGTTCGAGCAGCGTCCCAGCGAGCGGCCGGCCGAGCGTGTCGGTGACGCGCCCGTGCACGATCAGCCGCTCGCCGATCGGCTCACCGACCCCATGCAGGGTGAGGTCGGAATCGGTCTCCCGGACATCGCCCGTGCCGAACACCGGCCCGGTCGACTCGACATAGCCAGGCGGCGGCATCACCAACGCCTTGCCCGGCGAGCGAAGTACCGTCGAGGAATAGTCCGGGAAGAGGTAGGGCGGGTCCAGGGCCATGCCCATCATGCTCGCTTGCGCCGGCCTGGCATCGCGAGCAGACTTCCGTCACATGGAAGGCACCGGTACGGCCGCGAGCAGACTGCTGTCCGTTCTCAGCGTGTTCACCGGCCAACGCCCCGCCCTGACCCTGACCGAGATCGCCACCACCACCGCCCTCCCCCTCAGTACGGCCCACCGCCTAGTCGGCGAGCTGGTCACCTGGGGAGCTCTCGAACGCGGGTCCGACGGCCGATACCGGATCGGCCTGAGGCTGTGGGAACTCGGCTCTCTGGCCCCACGCGGCCTTCCACTCCGCGAGGCGGCGCTCCCCTACCTCGAGGATCTCTACGAGGCCACCCACGAGAATGTCCAGCTCTCAGTCCTCGACGGCGACGAGGTGGTCTTCGTCGAGCGCCTGTCCGGCCGCCAAGCGGTCAAGACCCGCACCCGCGTCGGCGGACGGCTCAGCAGCATCGCCACCGCCGGCGGCCGGGTTCTCCTCGCCAACGCACCGGCCGAAGTCCTCGACAAAGTCCTGACCGAGCCAGTCGTCCCCTACACCCCCGAGACCATCACCGACCCCGCAATCCTGCGCAAGCTCCTCATCGACATCAAACGGCAAGGCGTCGCCGTCGACCAGAACCAGGTGACCAACGGCGCGATCGCCATCGGCGCTCCGATCCGCAACCGGTACGCCGAAGTCGTCGCCGCCGTCTCCGTCGTCGCCAAAGCCGAACCGGGCGCCGCGCGACTCCTCACCCCACTGGTGACGACAACCGCCTCAGCCGTCTCCCGGACCCTTGGCTACAAGGGCAAGCGAAGACGCTCCTAGCTCCACCGCAGCCCGACATAGTTCTCGGCCAGCGTCGTCGCCGCGGCAGGCGAGCTGACGACGTACTCCAACTGCGACCGTTGCAACCGCCGCTCGAAGGGGTCGTCGCCCGGGAAGTTGTGCAGCATCGATGTCATCCACCAGGAGAAGTGCTGCACCCGCCACACCCTCCGCAAGCAGGTGGCGGAGTACGAATCCAAGCCGGTACTCCGTCCCGTCGCATACCAATCCTCCATCGCCGAGGCCAGCACGTGGACATCGTGGATGGCCAGATTCAGCCCCTTCGCCCCCGTCGGCGGCACGATGTGCGCGGCGTCCCCGGCCAGGAAGAGCCGCCCGTGCTGCATCGGCTCGCAGACGAAGCTGCGCATCGGAGTGATGGTCTTCTCGAGGACCGGCCCTTCCTTCAGCGACCAGCCGTCGTGCGCGAGCCGCGACTGCAACTCGTCCCAGACCCTCTCGTCCGACCAGGCCGCCAGCTCCTCCGCCGGATCGACCTGCAGATAGAGCCGGCTCACCGTCGGCGACCGCAGGCTGAGCAACGCGAAGCCCCGGTCAGTGTTGGCGTAGATGAGCTCGTCATTCGACGGCGCGACGTCGGCCAGAATGCCCAGCCAGGCGAACGGGTACTCCCGCTCGTACACCGTTGCCCCAGGCAACTCATCGCGGCAGCTGCCGTGAAACCCGTCGCACCCGGCGATGAAGTCGCAGTCCAGCTCGACCCGCTGGCCGTCGTGGGTGAAGCTCACCCGAGGCACGGCCACATCCACGGAAACCTCGTCGGCCGAGAAGAAGATCTGCCCACCCGCCGCCAACCGCGCCTCGGTGAGATCGCTGACCACACGCTGCTGACCGTAGATCGTGATCGCCCGGCCTCCACTGAGATCGCTCAGCGGAACCCGATGCGACACCCCGTCGAAGAGGAGTTCGATCCCATGATGTGGCAGGCCGTCCCGATCAAGCCCGTCGCTCACCCCGATAGACCGCAGCAGATCGACGGTGCCCTGCTCGAGCACCCCGGCCCGGACCCGCTTCTCGACGTACTCCCGGCTACGCCGCTCCACCACGACGGACTCGATGCCGCGCAGATGCAGCAGATGCGACAGCACCAGCCCAGCCGGCCCGGCACCGACGATCGCCACCTGTGTCCGCACGCGGTCTCCTCCCGACGTCCCCGGAAGAATGCCCGACCGCGCCCCGGAGAGCGACCACCCTTCCGCCAGACGGAAGCCGACTGGCCGGGTCTGAGCAGCCCGGCCAGTACGGTCCTACTTCTTGGCGCCGCCGCCGCGGAGCAGGCCGGTGACGTGGTCCCGGGTTTCGTCCCATTTGTCGGCCGGGAGGGAGCCTCGCAGGACGGAGTACGCAAGCCAGAGCGCGAGTGCGTAACACGGGAGGCCGAGGCCGATCTTGGCGATCCCCAGGGCGTTCAGCTGGTGGGTCAGATACAGCGGAATCTGGATGGCCAGACGGCCGGCGAACAGACCCGCGAAGACCAGCGTCGCGCGGTTGAAGCCCCGGTACATGTCGGGGTCTTTGCGCCACTCGCCGCCGGTCTGGGTGATCACGCCGTAGAGGGCGCCGAACAGCGGCCAGCGGACGACGATCGAGAGGCCGTAGATGAGGAGGTAGCCGCCGCTGAGGATCATGCCGGGGAGGTAGACGTTCTCGGCCTTGCCACTACGGTTCGCGACCCACGCGGAGAACGCGACGCCGATGAAGCCGCCGATGACGTTGCGCAGCGGCTGCTTGCGCAGCAGCCGGAGCAGCGCGACCGCGCCACCGCAGGCGACCGCGACGATCAGGGCCAGCTTGAGGTCGTGGTCGGACGCGGCGTACACGATCATGAACGCGATCCACGGCAGACCGACGTCGAGCAGGGCTCCCCAGCCGCCGAGCGCCTGGAAGAAGTCCTTGTCGGTGGTCGCCCCGGGCCTGGCCGGTGCCCCTTCCGCGGCCGGTACTTCCTCGGCCGGCGGTACTGCCCCGGCCGCCTCGAACTCGGGCTTCAGAATCTCGACGAGCTTCTCGTTCAGGTCCTCGTCGAGCTGGTCACGCTGCGTTCCGTGCGGCTCAGCCATGCGCGGCCGCGGGACGGAGCTCGTACTTCGGGTTGAACATCACCCGGTCCCCGTCCACGACACCGATCCGCCCGGACGCGGTCAGCTCCGATCCCGGGTGGATGCCGGCGATCTTGCGCCGGCCCAGCCAGACCAGCTTGACCGTGCCGGTGCCGTCGTACAGCTCACCCTCGAGCGCCGGTACGCCGCCGCGCGGGCTGAACGTGATCGTGCGCAGCGTGCCGTACAGCGTCACCATCTCCCGGTCATGGCATCCGGTGATCGACCGCGCGCCACAACCCGACGCGTAGTCCTTCAGTACTTCGGCGTCCTGCTCGTCCCGGTCGCCGGCCAGTCCCTTGAAGGCGCGCTTCCACAGCCCCCCGGGTTTCTCACTACCCATGAGCCCAGTGTAAGCCGTTCGTGAGCGTGCTCGGCCGGTATCCGGACATGTCGGTCAGGCCTCTTCCTCGGTCGCTGCCTGGGCACCCGCGGGCAGCCGCAGAGCCAGCGACTCACGCGGCGCCATCGGCTCCGGACCACGGACGACGACCACGTTGCGCAGCGACTGCTCCATCGGCGGCGCGGCGTCCGGCTCGACCGCGGCGCGGCCCAGCACGGTGGCCCGCAGCAGCCAGCGCGGACCGTCCACACCGATGACGCGCGAGGTCTGGCTGAAGATCTGCCCCTCGGGGTCCTCGACCGGTACGACGAGCACGAGCTCGGTCCCGAACGGTCCCTCGGTCTCGGACGCCGTGCCACCCATCCGGGTCGCCTCGGAAGCGATCTCACGCCGCACTTCGGACCAGATGCCACTCGTCTTGGGCGCCGCGAACGCGCGCAGCTCCAGCGCCGAGTCCTCCAGCACCAGCAGCACCGCCTGGACATCACCGCTGGCCTCGTCGACCTGCAGCCGCAGCTCCATGCCCGGCAGCCCGGTGACGACCAGCGCCCCCAGGTCGATCCGGTCCTCGGCCTCGAGCGACTCGGCATCCACCTCGGTCGAGTCGAACGGGCCGGCGCTGCGACCGACCGGTGCGGCCTCCTCGGCGTCGTCAGCCTCGACTGTTTCATCGTCGTCGCCAAAGAAACCGCCAGAGGTGGCCGGCTCGTCGTCGTTCTTGCCCTTGCGACGGAAGATCACTGCTCTAGCCCTACTTCCATAGTCATCATCTAAATCCGCTGGCGGCCATGACTCAGCCAAGGCCCGCCGTAGTCTCGCGCATGCCGCAGGTCAATCGCGTGCACCTGATCAGCGTGTCACACCACCGAAGCCACCCGTCGAGCCGTGGCCACCCTCGCCGCGATCCGACCCGGGCAGCTTCGTCACCTCGACGAACCGGGCCCGCTCGACCCGCTGGATGATCAGCTGCGCGATCCGGTCGCCGCGCTTCAGGGTGATCTCGGCGGCCGGGTCCAGATTGATCAGGCACACCTTGATCTCGCCACGGTAACCCGCGTCCACGGTGCCCGGCGCGTTGACGATCGACACCCCGTGTTTCGCGGCCAGTCCGGAGCGCGGGTGCACGAACGCGGCGTACCCGTCCTGGAGCGCGATCGCGATCCCGGTACCGACCAGTCCCCGCTCCCCTGGCTTCAACGTGATGTCACTGGCCGCCACGAGGTCGGCACCCGCGTCTCCAGGGTGCGCGTACGCCGGTACCGGCAGGTCCTCGTCTAGCCGCTGGATCAGTACCTCAGTCATGGGAGAGGACCCTACCGACGGCGCCGGACACCGGGCGTGCCAGGCTGGTGTCGTGGAGCAATACCGGGAACGGCTGAGCGTGCCAGTGAGCTGGTGGGTCATCGCCACTGCCGCAGTGATCACCCTGTACGTCATCACTGCTGTCCCTGCCGGCGTCATAGCGGGCGCAGCGGTCGGCGGGATCGCCGCTGTCCTCCTGCTCACCCTGTTCACCCGGTACGGCGGTGCTGTGGTCGCCGTCGACTCCGAGAAGCTCCGGGCCGGCCGTGCCGCCATCGAGCGGGAGTACCTCGGCAAGGTCGAGCCCCTGTCCGGTGACGATGCCCGCAACGCGTTCGGCCGCGACTGCGACCCCGCTGCCTTCCTCGTCCTGCGCAGCTACCTGCCTGGCGCGGTACGGGTCGAGATCACTGACCCGCAGGACCCGGCGCCGTACTGGCTGATCGGCACGCGACACCCTGATCGGCTAGCAGCGGCGCTCACAGCCGACAGCGTGGCAAGATCCTGAACAACGGGACCTAGGAGGTAGTCGTGGTCGGAGCGAAGATCGGCTGGAAGCTTGTGCTGATGGCGTTCACCATCGTGGTGTCGCTGGTCGCCAACAAGGCGGTGACGACGGCCTGGAAGATCGGGTCCGGCGGCAAGCCGCCCAAGGGCAACCAGGCCGGCTACATCGAGATCATCACCTGGGCCGTGGCCAGTGGCGCGTCCGCCGCGGCCGCCAAGCGGTTCGCCGAAGACCGTGCGGCCAAGTACTGGCTGAAGTCCACCGGCAGCCTGCCTCCCGGCTACGAGGACAAGCCGAACTCCTGACGCAGCGACTCCGCGACGGGACCGCGCGGGCGGTCGCGAAGCTTCCCGTCGACGTAGACGTCCAGTACGTCGTCGTAGAACGACACCAGCCCGGCGAGCTCCCTAGCCTCCTTCAGCGGCTCCAGGTAGCTCCACAGGAGGCTGTCACTGCCGTAGTAGGTAGCCCTGCCCTTGTAGGCGCAGGTAGTTACCCGGTCGCTCTCCACCAGGTCGATGACGAAGTCTTCCCGCGGTAGGTAGAACCGCGTCGGCAGACTCGTCTCGAACACCAGTGTCGGCCTACTGCTCTCGGCGAGCACCTGCCCGTCCCGCTCGACCCGGACCGTCCGCGAGCTCTGCCGGGCCGCCACCCGGTGATACGGCTCCCGCGGATGCCCCACCAGCCGCTCGTCCTCCTCGTACCACTCGTCGAAGGCCCTGAAGTCCAGTACGACGTACTCGGCCAGGTCGGTGTCCGCCGGCCGGAACCCCGCGCCCGGCAGTCCGTCGACGTCCATCACCTCCCCCGGGCACGAGTGCGCCGCGAAGGGGATGCCGGGATGGAGGATGCCGTCCGGTACCGGCATCACCGGCGCGTCCGACGGCTTCAGCGTGGCGTGCAGCTCGGTGGCCGGTACGGCGTACGAGGGGACCACCCGGCGCGGTTCCCAGACCAGGAGCGCCCTGGCCGTGTCCACCAGCTCGTGACCGTCGTGCCGGATCCGCACCCGCATCTCGGTCGGTTCGTGGCGTAGCTGCCCCAGCCCCTCCGCCCAAAGGTCCCGCATCTGCTTGCTCATACGGCCAGGCTAGGAGCCGCTCGGCCGCCTGCACATCGGTGAGAGCCACCTATTGCAGGACATGACAACGGGACCGTCCCCCCGGAAGGGGACGGTCCCGTGAGTCGGTACGGACTCAGCCGAGCAGGGCGACGATGCTGTGGTTCAGGCAGCGCAGTCGCGGCAGATCAGCTGTCCGTTCTTGCTGTTCGCGAGCTGGCTGCGGTGGTGAACCAGGAAGCAGCTCGAACAGGTGAACTCGTCGGCCTGGCGCGGGAGCACCCGCACCGCCAGCTCTTCGTGGCTCAGGTCCGCGCCGGGCAGCTCGAAGCTTTCCGCAGCTTCCGCCTCGTCCTCGTCGACCTTGCCGGAGTTCTTGTCGTGACGGCGAGTCTTCAGTTCCTCGATCGACTCTTCGCTGGAGTCCTCGTCCGTCTTGCGCGGGGCGTCGTAATCAGTCGCCATGGTGTTCCCTGCCCTCTTCGTACCCGTGGTGTTGCCTGCTGAGCCCTTGAACGGGTAAAGCGGCCGAGAAATTCCGCGATGGAAGCTCTCGTCCCCCGAAACCCTTGACAGACAGGCTGGCAGCGGTGTCAGTACCGCCCCCGAGGCAGGGATTGTGCCCTATCAACGGGCCTTCGCGCGCGTCGGGGTCCACCTTCTGGCCCGCGTGTCGCAGATTGAGACAGGACCGAACAGTCGAATGCTCATTATTGCGTACTAGCGCGCACTAATGAGCAGTTTTACGATCTGAGCGGGTTGGCGGCAGCGAGCGCATCGTGCAGCGCGCTGAACACGGCGGGGGTCGCGGCGATCGACATCTCGGGCGAAACCGGGGCTCCGCCGATCCCGCCGACGGTCGCCCCGGCCTCCGACGCGATCAGTGCGCCCGCACCGTAGTCCCACGGGTTGAGCCCCCGCTCGTACACAGCGTCGAGCCGGCCGCACGCTACGTAACACAGGTCGATCGCGCCGACCCCGATCCGGCGGATGTCGCGGACCTTGGCGATGAGAGATTGCACAACTTCGGCCTGCACCAGGCGGCGGTCCGGGTCGTACCCGAAGCCGGTGCCGACCAGCGCCTTACTCAGATCCGGGCAGTCCGAGACCTGGATCGGCTGCCCGTCGAGGAACGCTCCACCGCCGAGCGTCGCGGTGAACATCTCCCCCTTGGGCGCGTCCACGACCACGCCGGCCACCGTCTGCCCGTCCACCTCGACCGCGATCGACACCGCGTACGTCGGAATGTCGTACAGGTAGTTGACCGTGCCGTCGATCGGGTCGACGACCCACCGGACGCCACTGGAGCCGTTGACGTCGTCACCCTCCTCGCCGAGGAACGAGTCGTCCGGCCGGGCCGCCAGCACCCGGGCCCGGATCAGCTCCTCCGACTCCCGGTCGACAGCCGTGACGATGTCCGTCGCGGTGCTCTTCGTGTCGGCCACGGTGATCGTGCCCCGGCGGCGCTCGACGATCAGCTGGGCTGCCTCGGCGGCGACCTCGACCGCCAGCTTCAACAGGTCCTGGGGGTTCTCGGAGCTCATATGGATTCCTTAGCTGCCGGTGCGGCGGGTTCATTTGAGGTGGGCGCTCCGGGGCGGCGGAGGGCGGGACAGCAGTCGGGGCGGCAGTCATCCCAGCCGGGGCCGAGCTTGCCGAGGCAGGGGCGGGCAGGCTGTTCGCCACGCTCGGCGGCGGCCCGCTCGAGGACCAGGTCGCGCAGCATCGTCACGAACCGCGGGTCGGTACCAGGGGTCGCGGCGCGAGCCATCGGCAGCCGCAGCTTCTCCGCAGTCGCCAGTGCCTCGGTGTCGAGGTCGTAGATGACCTCCATGTGGTCACTGACGAACCCGATCGGTACTACGGCGACACCGGGCACCCCGTCGGCCGCAAGGGCCTCCAGGTGGTCGTTGACGTCCGGCTCCAGCCACGGCACCTGCGGCGGCCCAGAGCGCGAGCAGTAGACCAGATCGGTCCGGCGCTCGACCCCGGTACGCCGCTGCAGCTCCGCCGTGATCTCGGCGGCCACGTCCTGGTGCCAGCTCACGTATCCGTTGCCGTCAGGGCCACTGGTCTCGTTCATCTTGTTCGGGATGGAGTGCGTCACATACGCGATCGCGGAGCCCTCGGGCAGCTTGCTCAGCGCCTCGGCGGTCGACTCGACGAAGGAGCCGACGAAGCCGGGGTGGTTGGCATAGTGCCGCAGCTTGTCGATCCGCGGCGCACCCTCGACCGCAGCGGTCGCATCGGCCAGGTTCTCCCGGTACTGCCGGCAGCCGGAGTACGAGGGGTAGGCGCTGGTGACGATCACCACAGCCCGGCGTACGCCGGCCGCCGTCATCTGCCGCAGCGTGTCGGTGAGGTACGGCTCCCAGTTGCGGTTGCCCCAGTACAGCGGCAGGTCAAGGCCCACCTCGTCGAAGGACTCACGCAGCGCGCTCAGCAGCTCACGGTTCTGGTCGTTGATCGGGCTGCGGCCGCCGAACGAGTAGTAGTGCTCACCCACCTCCACCAGCCGCTCGTCCGGGATGCCGCGGCCGCGGGTGACGTTCTGCAGGAAGGGCAGCACGTCCGCGGGCTTCTCGGGACCACCGAAGGACAGCAGCAGGACGGCGTCGTACGGGGTGGGGTCAAAGACTGGATCTGGCGTCGGCTCGACGGGCATACCCCGATGATCCCAGGCGCACCGGAAATGGATGCGTGTGGTCCCCTCGGCGCGAGTTAGGGTGAACTCGATTTCCTATGCTGAAGCCCTACGTACACCTCATGCGCCGCCCTGGCGCCCGTGCCTTCTTCGTTGCCGCGATCATCGGCCGGATGCCGATCTCGATGCTCGGCCTCGGCATCGTCATCCTGATCGCCCGGGAGAGCGGCTCCTACGGGCTGGCCGGCGCAGTCTCGGCCGCCGGGGTGATCGCGGGAGCGCTCACCGGACCGATCCAGGGCCGGCTGGTCGACCGCTGGGGCCAGCGGTCGCTGCTCCTGGTCGGTACGACGCTGTGCACGATCGCGCTCGGCGGTCTGCTCGTCGCGGTCCGTGCCGACGCGCCGTCCTGGGTGCTGTACGTCATCTCGTTCGTTGCCGGGGGCACCCGTCCGCAGGTCGGCTCGTTCGTCCGGGCCCGCTGGACCCATCTGCTCGGCCGGGGGCGCGCCCTGCAGACCGCGTTCGCGCTCGAGGCCGTCGGCGACGAGGTCGTCTTCATCGTCGGTCCGGTCCTCGTCACGGCCCTCGCCACCCAGATCAGCCCGTACGCCGGCCTGGCGGCAGCCGGACTCCTCGGCCTGGGTGGTGGCATCTGGCTGGCCTCGTTGCGCGGCTCCGACCCGCCAGGACGCGGCAGCGCGAACGGTACCGAGAAGGCACCGCTCCCCTGGCTCTCCCTGCTCCTGCTCAGCATCATCGGGCTGGGCCTGGGCGCCACGCTGGGAAGCGCTGAGGTCGTCACTGTCGCGTTCACCGCCTCCGAGGGCAAGCCGGGCATGTCCGGCGTCGTACTGGCCGTGTGGGCGCTCGGGTCGCTGCTGGCGGGCCTCTGGTACGGATCGGTGCACTGGAAGGCGCCGGTGGAGCGACGGCTGCTGCTCGGCACCATCGCTTTGGCCATCACGCTCGCGCCGCTGCCCTTCGTCGGCAACATCCTCGTGCTGGGCGTGGTGCTGTTCGGGGCCGGTCTGACGATCGCGCCGACGATGGTCGCGGTCACCGCGTGTGTCGAGGAGTGGGTACCGCCCCAGCGGCTCACCGAGGCGATCACCTGGACCGTCACCGGGCTGCTGCTCGGTGTCGCCCCGGGCAACGCGGCCGCCGGACACGCGGTCGACGTGTGGGGCGCCTCGACGGCGTACTGGGTCCCGGTCAGCGTCGGCATCACGTGTGCCCTGATCGCGAGCGTCTCGGTCACTTTCGCCCGCCCGAAGACCCGCTTCGCCCACAACTGAGGTTGACTCTCCCCCGAGGGGAGACAGGAGGGTGGCCGGTATGGACGAACTCTTCCCGATCGGTGAACTGGCCCGGCGGACCGGACTCACGGTCAAGGCGGTCCGGTACTACTCCGACCGCGGGCTCGTTCCACCGACCGACCGCAGCCCGGCCGGTTACCGCCGCTACGACCTCGCCGCCGTCGCCCGCCTCGAACTGGTCCGCTCCTTGCGGGAGCTCGGGCTCGATCTCGGCACGATCCGCCAGGTGCTGGATCAGGAGCTCGCACTCTCCGACGTGGCCGCAGCCCATGCGGAGGCGCTCGCGGTCCAGATCCGGACGCTGCGGTTGCGGCGCGCGATCCTCACGGCGGTGGCCGAGCGTGGCTCGACTCCTGAGGAGCTGAATCTCATGCACCGATTGGCCCGACTCTCCGAAACCGAACGATCGCAACTGGTCGACGACTTCCTGATGAGCGTCTTCGGATCCGACCCGGTGTTCGCGGGCATCCGGCAGACGCTCACCGCTGAGCTACCGGACCATCCGTCCGCGGAGCAGCTGGAAGCCTGGGTCGAGCTTGCCGAGCTCGCCCAGCAGGAGTCCTTCCGTTCCAGCGTCCGGCTGATGGCGGCCGACTATGCGGTCGTCGTCGTGCGGCCCGGGACGCTGCGTGAGCGGTTCGCGCAGTTGCAGCGGCCGGTGGATCCGCGCTGGAACCGGTACCTGGAACTGCTTGCCGTGGTCAACGGATGGGCTGCTCTACGTCATACGGGGTAGCGGGGCGTTCCAGCCTCGGCGGATGGCGATGAAGCGGATCAGGAAGCAGACGACGGCCGCTGCGAGGGTGGTCCAGGGCGCGTCGTAGTGGAGGGCGTTGACGACGACCACGATGCCGGCGCCGAGGAAGGCGGGGGTGGCGTAGATCTCGCTGCGCAGTACGACGGGGACGCGGCCGGAGAGCAGATCGCGGATGACGCCGCCGCCGATACCGGAGATCGTGCCGACGAGCGCGGCCGACAGCGGCGGCAGTCCGTACTCCAGCGCCTTACGAGCGCCCGTGACGCAGAACAACGCAAGCCCGGCCGCATCGAAGATGTTGACCAGGCGCTCGACGCGCCCGATCCCCGGATGCAGGAAGAACGTGATCAGCCCAGCCGCCACCGGCACCACCAGATACCGCCAGTCGACCAACGCGGCCGGCGGAGTCGCGCCGATCAGCACATCGCGGATGAACCCACCTCCGAGCCCGGTCACCAGAGCCAGCACCTGGATCCCGAACACGTCCAGCTTCTTGCGTACTCCGACCAGCGCTCCGGTGATCCCGAACACGAAGATCCCCACCAGATCGAGCACATGCAAAGCCCATCCACTCACCCCCGCACCGTAGCCGCGCCCCGAAAACCAGCGGCACCCGCCACGCCGACCCCCTACCCTGCATGCATGAGCGGACCCCCCGAAGTCGACTACACAGCCACCTCGGCCCGCCCTTCGTGGAGCGCTCTCCCGGCGTCCCTCCGCCACGCCCTGACAGTTGCCCTAGGCACCGAAATCCTCGAAGTCGCCCCCTCGGTAGGTTCCGGCTTCACCGGCGGCTTCGCAGCCCCCGTCACCCTCGCAGACGGCCGCCAACTCTTCATCAAAGCCGCAGACGACAGCCAACACCCGTACAAGGCCTACCAACGCGAAGCAGAACTGGTCCCCCGCCTACCGGCATCCATCCAGGTCCCCCGCATCCTCGCAACAGCCCACGCAACCGCACCCCGTACGGCCGCTGCCGCAGGCAGCCCGCCAGGCGCCGCCACCCGCGGCAAGCCCAGCACCACCATCAGCGGCGCGACCGCTTCCTCCCCCACCCCCGCGACCGAAGGCGAAGCCCGATGGTTCGCGGTTGCGTCGGAGCGGGTCGACGCTCGGATGCCAGGCATGCCCTGGACTCCGGAGGACTTCGCGACGGTGACTTCTACGCTTGAGCAGATGGCGGATGCTCTAACACCCAGTCCGTTCGACGATCTCGAGCCTTTCAGTGCTGAGATCGAAGGGCCCAGCTTTCCGCGGTACCGGCCGGCCGAGATTCTGGCTGGGAAGGAGCCGATGCCTGAAGGGTTCCAGCCGTGGCTGCCTGATCGGCTCCGAGAGCTTCAGGAGCTGGTTGAGCTTTATCCGACGGCGCTGGCACCCACGTCAGCGATCCACACCGACATCCGGCCGGACAACCTTCTGATCGACGCAAGCAACATCTGCTGGACCGTCGACTGGAACTGGCTGTCGCTCGGCCCCGCCTGGTTCGACTGGGTCGGGCTGCTTCCGCTCGCCCACCGCCACGGCATCGACACCCTCGCCGCCGTCAAAACCAGCCCGCTGACAGCAGACGTACCACCCGAGCACCTCGACTGTTTCGCCGCCGTCCTCGCCGTCTACTTCATCAACAGGCTCGACGCTCCGCCCCCACCCGGCTGCACCCCGGAGATCCGCCGCCACCAGCGCCTCTACGCCTGGGCCTACTTCGATTGGCTCGCCATCAGGCGCAACTGGGCGTAGAGCGCCTAGATTGTATACATGAGCAAAGGACCCACGACCCGGTACAAGGTCGAGGTGCAGGACGGCACCAAGACGTCCCGCCGCGAGGACGTGGTGGTCACCGAGGAACCGCTCGAGCTCCGCCTCGAGTGGCCCGGTCGCCCGCCCGAGCCGCTCGTCATCACCATGCGCACCCCCGGCTCCGACTTCGAGCTCGCCGCCGGCTTCTGCCTCGGCGAGGGCTTCGCCGTACGACCGGACGCGATCAGCACGGTCGCCTACTGCACCGACGTGAAGCTCACCCGCGAGCAGCAGTTCAACACCGTCACCGTCACCTTCGACGGCCCGCCTGACCGCGAACCACCCCAGCGGTACGGCATCACCTCGGCCGCCTGTGGCGTCTGTGGCCAGCAGAGCCTCGACGAGCTCGCCGAGCGTCAGTACGACCCAGTCGACCCGGTAGAGGTCCCGCTGGACGTAGTACTCCGCCTGCCCGATCTCCTCCGCGACGCGCAGCCCACCTTCGGCCGTACCGGAGGCCTGCACGCAGCTGGCCTCTTCACCCCCGACGGCCAGAAGGTAGTGGTCCGGGAGGACGTCGGCCGCCACAATGCCGTCGACAAGGTGGTCGGCTGGACCGTGCTCAACCAGCGCAGCCGCAAGGACCTAGTCCTCGTAGTCAGCGGCCGGATGGGCTACGAGTTGGTCCAGAAGACGGTCGCCGCGGGCATCGGCATGATGGTCGCCGTCGGAGCGCCGTCCAGCCTCGCCGTCGATCTCGCGCGACGGTTCGGCGTCACCCTCGTCGGCTTCGCCCGGGGCGAGCGCTGTGTGATCTACAGCTCACCCGACCGGGTCCTGCGCTGACCCATCCGATGACCACCCTGCTCCGAAGTACTCCCGACCAGCTGGATCGAGTCGGAGGAAACGCCTTGTGAGCGAGGAGACCGCTTTACCGTGGCCGCGGGTGGTGAACCCGGCGACCGGTAGCCCGGCCGACCTGATGGCCCGGGTGGCGCGCGGCGACACCGACGCGTTCGCCGAGCTGTACGACCAGATGGCGCCCCGCGTCTACGGCCTGATCCGGCGCGTCCTGCGCAACCCGGCCCAGTCCGAGGAGGTGACCCAGGAGGTGATGGTGGAGATCTGGCGCACCGCCACCCGGTACGACGCCGACCGCGGCTCGCTCACCTCGTGGGTCCTGACGATGGCACACCGCCGGGCGATCGACCGGGTCCGCTCGGAGCAGTCGTCGACCGACCGGGAGCAAGCGGTCGCGGCGGCGAGTTCGACCACGGAGTACGACGAGGTCGCGGAAGCCGTGACCACGAACCTCGAAGTCGAACAGGTCCGGCACTGTCTGTCCTCGCTGACCGAGCTGCAGCGGGAATCGGTGACGCTGGCCTACTACGGCGGATACTCGTACCGGGAAGTGGCGGAGTTGCTCGACGCCAAGCTAGCGACGATCAAAGCACGCATGCGCGACGGCCTGATCCGGCTGCGCGACTGCCTGGGTGTGACGGGGAGGTGAGGGCCATGACGACACCGGAAGTGCACGCGCTGACCGGTCCCTACGTATTGAACGCACTGCCCGAGGACGAGCGGATCAACTTCGAGGAGCACCTCGCCGATTGCCAGTCCTGCAGCGCGGAGGTCGCGGAGCTCCGTGAAGCGGCCAACAAGCTCGGTACGGCGGTCGCCACCCAGCCACCGCCCGCACTGAAGGCCCGGGTCCTCGCCGAGATCGCGGGCACCCGGCAACTACCGCCGCTGGTGCGCCCCGAAGTACAGGTCGAGCTCCCCGCGCCGGTACGCCGGAAGTCCTTCAACCGCCGCTCCCTCTTCAGCCTGGCCGCGGCCGGCCTCCTCGTCGCCGGAGCCGGCGGCATCGCCGTCGACCAGTACCGCGACAGCTCCCGCGAACACCAGCAGAACCAGCAACTGGCCGCCCTGCTGGCCGAGCCCGACGCCAAGACCGTCCGCGGCAACCTGAAGGACGGCGGCCAGGCGGCCGTCGTGATGTCCCCCAGCAAGGACACCGCCATCGTCCTCCTCAACAACCTGCCCAAACTCCCCAGCAACAAGACCTACCAACTCTGGCTGAGCGACAAGTCCCAGGTGATGCACTCGGTCGGCGTAACCACCTCCGACGGCCCCCAGGTCATCCGCGGCGGCGTAGCCGACAAAATCGCCTTCGGCCTGACCATCGAGAACAAGCCCGGCGCCACCGAACCAACCCTCACCACAGCCAGCGTTATCCCGATGGCCTGACGGCCTGACCGAACCAGCCGAGCTCAGCCGGCGTCAAACAACGCATGCGGCTGAGTCGGCTGGAGTGGGGTGCTGGGGACAAGGTCGCCGTACTGGTGCATGGGATGTTGGGATCGGCCCAGCAGCTTCACGAGCTCGGACCAGCTCTGGCAGACCGCGGCTACCGGGCGATTGCCGTTGACCTACCTGGTCACGGAGGCTCGTCCGCAACTATCGACCCGACGATCGAGTCGTACGCCGAGTCCGTTGCCGAAACTGTCCGAGCCGAGCAGAACACCGTGCCCAGAGGCACACCCGGCGCCGCGATCGACCTGGCCATCGGCCACTCGCTCGGGGCCATCGTGCTCGCCGCGGCGCTTCCGGTCTTGCGTCCGGCGAGAGCCGTCTACGTCGACGTCCCGTTCTCATCTGCCGCCAAGGGTGCCGATGCTGACGACCTACTGGGCCGGTTCAGCGCCGCCAAGGCGGGCCGGACCGTTGAGCAGCTGCGGGCCAGTAAGCCCGCGTGGTCGGAAGAAGATCGCAAGGTCGAGGCGGAGGCAGCCCGGCGATTCGATCCTGCGACGGCTGTGGCTCTGCAGCTTGCGTACAACCGAGATCCGCTCCCAGGTCCGCCGGGCACTGACATTCCCTCGATGCTGATCCGGGCCGAGCCCAGCCGGTTCGTTTCGCCGGAGCGAGCTCGTGAACTTGAAGGGCTCGGCTTTGGAGTCAGGTCGATTGCCGGTGCCGGGCACTGCGCTTGGTACGGACGGGTTGACGAATTTCTTGGAGTGGTGTTCGGCTAGTGGCGCTCCGGGGAATCGGCGAGTAGCTCGTCGATCTCCTGGCGTGCTGACTCGGGCAGCGGGCCGAAGTTGATGGCTGCTGCGTGTTCGGTGACTTGTTCTGGGGTTCGGGCGCCGGGCAACGGGATGATGATCGGGTCCAGAGCCCAGAGGTAGGCGAGGGCGCCCTGGGTGAGGGTGCGGCCGTCGGTGGTGAGGATTTCTCGGACGGAATCCAGGCGGCGGAGCCAGTCGGACATGGCGTCGTCGTCGAAGTAGGTCCACCAGGGGGTGTCTCGGCGGACGTCGGTTTCGGCGGGGCGGTTCGAAAGGTTGTACTTGCCGGTCAGCAGGCCCATGGCCAGTGGGGTTCGCGCCAGTACCGCCAGGTCGTACTCGTGGGCCGTTGCCAGCACCTCCGGGTTGTGGCCGAAGACATTCATCTGGGATTGTGCGCTGATCGCTGCCGACTTGCCGAACGTCGCGATCACCTCGGGTTCGTCGACGCTGGTACCGAAGGCTTTTAATTTGCCCTCGGCAACGAGTTCTTCGAGGGTGGCCACGACGGCCTCGGCCTCGGCGGCGGTGCCGGCACCACCGTGCATCTGGGTCAGGTCGAGTGCCTCGACGCCGAGGCGGCGCAGGCTTCCCTCGGTGGCGGCGCGGATCGCGGCCGGCGTGACGTCCTGGCCCTCGGCCACCCGAGTCGTCTCGTCGAAGGTGTTGCCGAACTTGGTTGCCACGATCACCTCGTCGCGCACGCTCGCCGGCAACCGTCGCAGCGCCTCGCCGACCACCACCTCGCTGTGCCCGGCGCCGTACACATCAGCCGTGTCCAGCAACCGGATCCCGGCCTCGATCGCCGTGTGGATCATCCGGATGCTGACCTCGTCATCCACTTCCCCCCATCCCGCGGGCCGGCCGGACGCCACCCACGGCCCACCGATCGCCCAGCATCCAACTCCCAGCGCGCTCGTACCACGCCCGCCGAGCTGCCTACTCATTGACTCAGTCATCAGCTTCCTCGAGTTCAGTCGCGAGGCGGCGGGTCGATGCCGTCCTCGGCGGCCTGGTAGGCCGCGATCTTCCAGTCGATGACCTCGAGGTCAGCCTCCAGCTGCCGCAGATCGGCGAACACCTTGATCCGGTGCTCACGCAGCAACGCCAGCCGGCCGGCCCGATCCCGGTCGCCCTCGCGCACATGCCGCGTGAATCGCCGCACCTGCTCGATCGGCATCCCCGTCCGCCGCAACCGGATCAGCACATCCAGCAACCCGATGCTGAGCTGATCGAATCGTCGCCGCCCACCACCGTCGCGCGGCAACTCCCCGAGCAGACCCTCGCGGTCGTAGTACCGCAACGTGTCGATGGACAACCCGGTCAGCCGGGCCGCCTCGCCGATGGTCACTCCGCTCTCCGGCACCTGGATCGAGGTCATGCAGCTACCCAACTACCTGGAGTGCACTCCAGGTCAACCCCCGGCGTTCATTCCCGTCCACGCTCACCCGCACCAGGCGCGCCGGCCGACCGCCACCTCGCGGGCTGTGCACCAGGATCCACGGCCCGTGCCGCCGGCGCGCTCCCACCGAATGCCCTCGCCGCGGACAACTGCAGCTCGCTGTCCACAGCAGGCTTGTTCAGGTACTTCGCGAAGTCCTTCCCGAACACAGGCACCCACACGTCCGCCCGCGTACCCTCCGGATCCGTCCGCAGCGCGTTCGCCAGCCGCTCGTTGTACTCCCGGATCCCGACCCGGAACCGCTGATAGTCCGCCGGCTTCCACCGATGATCGAAGTTCACATCCGGCCGGCTCGGGTCATCGATCCGCGGCTTGCGCGATGGATCCGCCGTCGCCTCGCACAAACCCTCGGTCAGCTGACGCAGGTCCTCAGTCAGTCCAGCCTGCGCCAACCCGGACCGCTTGATCTGCTCGCCCAACTGGATGGTCAACGCGATCGGCGCCAGCGGCAACTCCCCATCGACGGCGTTCGCATACTTCAGCAGCCGCACCGCCGGCCGCAGACTTCCACCCGCGCGTGAGTCCTGCTGGTCGATCCACTCCGCGATCCCGACCGGATCGACCGGCTGGAAGGCGTCCTCGTCGAAGTTCACGATCGCCCGCTCCCCCGACGGCAGCTGCACCATCGGTACGACATCCACGTGCACCTCGCCCGGGAAGTCGATCCGCACGTTCCGGCTCTGCCGCTGCGCCGACCCCGCGCAGGTCCGGCTCTCGTTCAGCGCCCGCTCGGCCTCGACCAGATACCGCTGCGGATTCCAGTCGGCGCGATACGGAAGCTCGAGCAGTACGTCGACGTCGAGTCCGCGCTCGGCGACCGGCTGGATCGCCGTACCGTAGAAACAACTCCCCTGCCCGAGCAGCCGGTTCTCGTTCTCACCGAAGCGCGAGTCCTCAACAAATGCCCGGTGTACGTCGGCCACCCGCTCCCCCAGCACCCGATAGGCATCCGCCGACAGACTGACCTCGGAGTCGAGAAACCGCAGCAGCGCCCGATCGATCCCCCGCTGCTGATTGCCACGCAGCCGGGGATTCTCGCCCGGCACGGGCAGCTCCGGCGGCGTGATCCGCAGCCTGTCCTCGTAGCCGGCCTCACGCATCGGCCCACTCCCTACCGTGTTCAAAGCCTCCGGACCCACGATCTTCCAGCGCACCGCCTGGTCGATGTCCGGCGGTTCGAGCTGTTCATCGCGCAACCCGAAGACGGCCGGTGTCACCTCCCGCCCGAGCATCGCCTGCCACCGATCCGTCCAGTCGGCCATGCTCGGGAACGCCTCGTTCATCAACGACTTGTGGACGAACCTGTACTTCGGATGCAGGTAGTCGTCAGGTCCATGCGCCGGATCGGCCTCGTACCGCTCCCGCGCCCGCCGGACCATCTCGTCGGAACTGATCACCAGATCGACATCGCTCGGCGGCTCCAGCCCGAGCCGGTGCATCGCGTCGAACAACCTCGACCGCGGCCGATCGGCATCATCACCCAACCACTGCTCCAGCCGCGCCCTGGCCACCGGCTGATCCGCCAGCTCCGCCGGCGTCGGCAACGCCTTCCGCTTGTTGGCGAAGAAGCTGACGCTCGACCCCTTGAGATACACCTCGACCGACTCGACCGGTACGCCGTCCGTCCGCAGCGCATCGAGCAGACTCGACCTGAACTCGCGGAACTGCAAAGGCGTCAGCCCGTTCGGAGCCGTCCGGCCGTGCCACCACTCGAGCTGCTCACGTGAGTAGCCGAGGAACTCGAGGTCCCGCGCCCGCACCTGATAGCCGTTGGCCGGATCGACGGGATACACAGGCTCAGCTCTCGTGATCCAGTACTACGCCCGCCGCGGCAACCGCCGCCCGCACGCGATCGCGCACCGCCGCCACCTCACCGGCTGCCGGTGGATCCCCTTGGTACGTGAGGATGAACGACCATCGCTCGTCCTCTCGGTACAGCCGCAGCACTACCGGCGTACCGGGGGTGTCGCGCAGCCGGCGTACGCCGAACTCTTCCGACCGGTCGTCATCGAGCCGCCCACGAGCCTGCAGCCCGGCGACCTCGCGCAACCGATCAAGCGACACAGCGGTCAACGCACCGGAGAACCGAGCGGTGTAAGCACGCACGACCGGCAAACTCATGCGCGGCACGTTACAACGTCAGCGGGCCGTCAGGACTCGAGTTTGATGTACGTCGCGCGCGGGACGTACTCGTACCGATCCGGCATGCAGGTGAGGATGATGACCTGCCCGTGGTCGCCGGCCCGCCCGAGCAGCGCGCCCATGTCCCGCAACCGTGCCTTGTCGGACCAGCCGAGGGCGTCGTCGAAGATGATCGGGACGCTGCCTTCGCCGGTGCTGACCAGGTGGCTGATCGCCAGCCGGGTGATGATCGCGAGCTGCTCCTGGGCGCCCGTCGACAACGCCTCGACTCGCAGTCGGGCGCCGTCCAGCTCGCGCTCGGCGACAGCCAGGTCATCGTCCAGCCAGACGCGGAACGACGGTCCGTAGACACTCCGTCCGAGCGCCTCGATCCGGGTCTGCAGAGGCTCCGAGTACTTCGTCTGCGCCTCCGCGCGATGCCGGCCAAGCGTCTCGTAGACCCGGCGGGCCGCATCCGCGCGACGCTTCAGGCTCTCGTGCTCGGTCCGCAGCGCGGCCAGATCGAGCTCCGCCATGTCGCGCCGGGACGCCAAGCCGTCCCGCCCGGATTGCTCCAGCCGGCCCTCGGTGGTCCGCAGCGAATCACGCAGTACGTCCCGCTCACCCTGCAGCCGCGTCGCGACCGCGAGCGCATCGGCCAACTCACCAGCGACCCGATCGGCCCCGGCCGCGTCGACCTGCTCCTGTACTGCGGTCAGCTCCTCGAGCACCGCCTCGACTTCACTCGTCGCCTCAACCTCAGCGCCCTCGACGTCATCGTCGGCCAGCAACCCCCGAGCAGCCTCAAGCGACTCGAGCGCAGCAGCCAACCGCTCCCCCGCCAACTCGGCCCTCGCCCGCGCCTGCTGCGCCTCCGACCGATCCTCGTCGGCCGCCTTCCGTGCCTGCGCCGCCGCGTACTCCGCGTCCGCCAGCAACGACTCCGCCTCGGCCAGCCCGCTCCGCGCGTTCTCCAACCGCCGTTGCGCGACCGCCAGCTCGCCGACGTCCATCGGCTCCGGGATCTCCAGATCCTCGAAATCAAAGGCGTTCTCGTCCGGCTCGAACTGCTCGAACAGCGACATCTGCCCGGGCACGCTCACATCGGCGACCTGCTTCGGCGCCGGCTCCTCCACCGGCTCGCCCTCGACGAATCCGAGCCGCGAGGTCAGCAACGCGATCCGCTCGGCCGGGTCCCCGCCCGACGTCAACGACCGCTCGGTACGCCGTGCCTCCTGCAACTCCGCCGACGCCAGATCCCCCTTGCGCAGCAACTCCCGCGCGGCGGCCAGGTCCTTGACCCGTGCCTTCTTCAGCAGATCCTTCTCACGCCGGACAGCCTCATCCACCGCGGCTCGCAGCGTCGCCGCCTCACCACCCGCGCGAACCCGGACCTCGACAGCACCCGGTACGCCGACCACCAACTCGCCCGACACCAGCAACTCGACAACGCCGTCTTCGTCCAAAGACGAAGGCACCTTCGCCGTCCCGGCATCCAGCCCGGTCCCCGACAACTCAACGGCCTCGCCACCAAGCCGTCGTACCGACACCTCCGGCACTCCGGCCGCCAGCGCCGCCCGCGCCTCGACAACCTTCGCCCGCGCATCCTCCAGCGCGTTGACCAACGCATCGTCGACCGAGATCGCATCGAGCACAGCCCCAGCAGCAGCGATCCGGGCCCGTACGTCGACCAGCTCAGCCTGCTGCCCCAGCAACCGATCAAGCTCGGCCCGGTCCATCAAGGACGAGACGAGCCGCTCCACATCCTGGACCTCGCCCCGCCGCTCGTCCTTGAGCTCGACCACCTCGGCGAGCGCGGCCTCGGCGGCATGCACGGTCTCGGCTGCCTTGCGAGCAGTCTGGTCAGCGTGCTTCCACCGCTCGGCCAGCTCCGCGTCGGCCTTGGTGAATCGCTCGACATCGGCCAGCAGCCGCTCGCGCTCGAGCCGCGTGCGGGTGTGGTTCTCCAGCCGCGCGCGAGCGGTCTCGGCGCGACTCCTGATCGAGTCCCGCCGGAGCAGGATCTCGTCGGTCGCCTTCTTCTTCTCGCGCAGCTCCTCGACCGACACCAGATGCGTGTCGAGCCGGCCCGACAGGTCGGCCAGGTCGAGTGCGAGCCGCTCGGCGCGACGGATGTCGGCGAGCACCTCGTCCATCGCCTTCAACGCCTGCTCGGCGGCGAGCTCGGCCGCCGCGACGTGCTGCGCCGACTTGGCGAAGTCGCCGGTCGGGCGACCGCCGCGGGTCCAGTAGCGCAGGTACTCGTGCTCGACCGCTGTCACCAACGGCATCGAGGCGCCGTCGACCGGCGTACCGGATTCTGCGGTGACCGCGGTGATCAGTGGCTCGGCATCGGCGGGCGTCGGAAGTACCAGCGACTGGCCTTGGCCGACCATCAACGTCTGCCACAGCACCGGATCGACGTTCTCGGCGAACAGCCGCTCGGCTTCGTTGTGCGCCTCGCGACCGGTGAAGGTCTGCCGGCGGCCGTCGGGCTCGACGACGGACAGCTCGGTGGAGCGGTTCTTCAGCCAGCGTTTCGTGTACGTGAGTTCGCGCCCGCCCAGCGTCAGCTCGACCGTCACCTCCGGCGCCACGTCCTGGCCGACCGGCTGGATGTCGCGGATCCGGGTCGACTTGGAGTCGTCGGGGAAGTCGAAGACCAGCGCGAACGCCTCGACCAGGCTCGACTTGCCGACCTCGTTGTCACCGACGATCACGGTGGTACCGATGCCAGGCAGGTCGACGGTACGGTCCTTGACGCCACGGAAGTTCCGCAGCGTCAGTCGATGCAGCCTCATCCCGCGTCCCGCGCCAGTCTGTGCATCAAGGTGAGCGCCGCGCCGGCACTCTCGTCGCCACCGGCCAGCGCCTGCCGCAACTCCTCCATCGCCGCCCGCGCCGGACCGCTCAGCTGCAACGCATCCAGATCCGCGGCGTCGGGTGCCGGACGAACGGTCCAGAACTTCGCCCACCGCTCGACGCTGGCGAAGACCTCGCCCTGCGCGTCGACCATCGCGTCCAGCCGGCTCAGCAGCGGCAACGGCAACGACCCGTCGGCGGCGAGCCGGACATAGGTCCGCTCCTTCTCGGGCAGCTCGGCGAAGAAGTCCTCCAGCGCGGTCAGCGACTCCTCGTCGTACAGCTCCGCGTGGTGCTCGACCATGTGCCAGGCCCCGACCCGAATCGGCTCGACCTCGATCTCCGCGGCACTGACCGTCACCTTCAAGACATTGCCCGGATGCGTCTCCTCCGGCGCGGTGACCTCCTGCGTCCCGGAGAACCAGATCCGCTCGGTCACCTCGGTCGTCGAGTGCCGGTCACCCAGCCCGACATAGTGCAACCGCCCATCGGCGACAGCGGCCTCGAGGGCAGCCTGATCGATCGTCGGTACGTCGGACATGCCGCCGCTCAGGCTGGTCAGTTGCCCATGCGCGAGCAGAATCCGCGTCGTACCGGCCGGCGCAGGCTTCAGCTCGGCGTACCCAGGAGCCGCCGGATCGGAGACCGGCCGCCGCGAACGCCAAGGCGCCCCGACGATCTCGACCCCAGGCACGATCTCAAGCGGCCGACTGTCCGTCACGACGACCACATGATCCGGCGCATGCCCCAACCACTGCGCCGACGACCAGAGCGACCCCGGCTCCAGCGCATCGTGGTTGCCCGGCAGCAACACCACCGGTACTTCGATCCGCTTCAGCGCTTCACAAGCGCGCAAGATCGTCTGCCGCTCGACCTGGTTGTGCTCGAACACGTCCCCGGTGACGACCACGAACGCCGCGCCGGTGTCCTTGGCGACGTCCCCGATCCGCATGACGGCGTCCAGCCGCGCCTGGGCCCACCGAGCCTGACCGTCCAGCCCCAGGAACCGGCGCATCATGCCCAGCTGCCAGTCCGAGCTGTGCAGAAAGGTGATCGAGTCGTTCATCGCGCGAGAACGCTAACCCGGCGTGCTCACCTGCACCCAATCAACACACCCACAACCGGCCGAGTGCCCGCCATTCGAACACCAAATCGAGTTGAAGCGCCGGATCAGGGTCGCGAGGATCACTCCATGGACACCTATCTCGAGACCGGGCGGCTGGTACTGCGCCGTTTCACGGCCGGGGACGTCGAGTTGCTGGTGGAACTGGACGCCGACCCCGAGGTGATGCGGTACCTGACCGGCGAGCCGACGCCGCGGGACGAGATCGAGCGGAAGGTGCTGCCCGAGATCCTCGCGCGATACGAGACGCACCCGGGGCTGGGCACCTTCGCCGCGCACGAGAAGTCGAGTGGGCGGTTCGTCGGGTGGTTCGGGTTGCAGCCGACCGGCGAGGCGGGGACGGTGGACGTCGGGTACCGGCTGAACCGGGCGGCCTGGGGTCAGGGGTATGCGACCGAGGGCACCCGCGCGCTGATCGACCAGGCGTTCACCGCGTTGGGGATGACCCGGGTGGTCGCGGACACGATGGCGGTCAACACCAGGTCCCGGCGGGTGATGGCGAAGTCGGGGCTCCGGTTCGTCCGGGTCTTCCACGTCGACTTCGACGAGCCGCTGCCGGGGACGGAGTACGGCGAGGTCGAGTACGCGCTCGATCGCAGTACCTGGGAAGCTGGGGGACGTGCCTGACGACCAACGCCCGTACGCCGTACTGGACATCGACGCGACGCTGTCCGACACCAGTCAGCGGATCAAGTACCTGGCGAAGAAGCCGAAGGACTGGGACTCGTTCTTCGCCCACGCCAAGGACGACGCCGTGCTGGACGAAGGGCTCGCGGTCGCGACCACGCTGGCCGCGGACCACGAGATCGTCTACCTGACCGGCCGCCCCGAGCGGCTCAGGCGCGACACGGTCAAGTGGTTCGAGGACAACGGCTTCCCCGAGGGCAAGCTGCTGATGCGCGGCAACAACGACCGCCGCCCGTCGGCCATGATGAAGCTGGCCCGGCTCCGGACGCTCGCGCAGGAACGGCGGGTCGCAGTACTGGTCGATGACGACGTCAAGGTCTGCGCCGCCGCCCAGAAGGCCGGCTACCCGGTGATGAGGGCCGACTGGGGACTCGATGCCGAGACCCAGCCGACCCTCTTCGAAGCTCAGGAAACCGAAGGACGCACCTGAGGTACTACTTGCTCAGACCGAGGGTCAGGACGTTCGGGTACGGCGGGTACGAGGGCAGGTAGAAGTTCTGCACCTTGGAGCCGTGCAAGAAGGCGGTCCGTGCATAGATCAGCGGCACCAGCGGCGCGTCGGCCATGATCTGCTTGTCCAGGGCGCCCCAGGCCGCGGCGGCCTTGGTCCGGTCCTGCTCGGCAGTGGCCGCCTGGATCGCGGCGTCCACCGCCGGGTTGGAGTAGCGCGACTGGTTGTAGCCGCCGTTGCCGATCTCGGACGACCCGAACAGCGGCTGGATGTTGCCGAGCGCACTCGGGAAGTCCGGCAGCCAGCTCGACACCGTCAGGTCGTAGTCACCCTTGGGACCGGTGGTGAGATCGAACAGCGGGTCCGACTCGTAGGGCTTGATGGTGACGGTGATCCCGGCCCTCTTCAGGCCCTGCTGGATCGCTTGTGCCACGCTGAGTCCGACCGGCGTGTTGGTGGCGGCGAGCACGAGGTTGAGGTTGCTCACCCCGGCGGCGGCGAGCATCGACTTCGCCTTGTCCGGGTCACCTTGCGGCGAGGCCGGGTACAGGTCGTACTTGCTGTAGCCGTCGATGCCGGGCGTGATCAGCGTGGTCGCGATCTCGCCACCGAAGTCCGGGCCGCCCTGGGCGACCTGGACCGCCTGCTTGTCGACGGCGTACTGGATCGCCTTGCGGACCTCGGGGTTGGACAGCCCCGGGCGCTTGTTGTTCATCGCCAGGTACTGCAGCGCGCCGGACGGAGACTTCGCCACCCGGGCCTTGACCGCCGGGTTGCCGGTGACACTGGGGATCAGCGCGGGCGGGATCACGGTGCCGGTGGCGGCCGCGAACTTGTCGTCGCCGGCGTCCGCGATCAGCCGCTGGTTCACCACGTCGGGCTGCAGGCCCATGTCGAAGACGATCGAGTCCGGCAGCCCGGTCCGCGCCTCGTCGGTCGCCTTGTCCCAGTTCGGGTTGCGATCGAGGACCAGCTTCGAGCCGGTGTCGTTCGTCTTGACCCGGTAGGGGCCGCTGGCAACCGGCTTGTCGTCGTAGTGCGACGGATCCGTGTCGGCCTTCTTCGGCACCGGCCCGAAGGCCGGCATGCTGACGATCCACGGCCAGTCGCCGAACGGCTTGTTCAGCTTGAAGACGATGGTGGTGTCGTCCGGCGTCTCGATCGAGGCGAGTTCCTGGTTCTTGTACGGACCGGTGTACTTGTCACCGCCCACCAGCAGCGACTTGTGGTACCCGAGACCGCCGGACAGTTCCGGCGCGAAGGACCGCTCGACGCCGTACTTGATGTCGGCGGCGACGATCGGCGATCCGTCCTCGTACTTCAGGCCGGACTTGAGCTTGTACGTCCACGTCTTGCCGCCGTCGCTGGACTTGCCGATGTCGGTGGCCAGGTCCGGCACCACCTCGGTGGCCTTGTCCGGAGAGGTCTTCCAGGAGGTGAGGCCGCGCACGATCAGGTGCACGGTGCTGATCCCGAGGTTCTGGCTCTTGGCCGGATCCAGGTGGATGTCCTTGCTGGTGCTGAGCAGGTGGATGGTGCCACCTGGCTCGGCAGCGGCGCTGCCACCACTCGGAGCGGCAGTCTTGTCATTTGCGTTGCAGGCGGTAGCAGCCAACGCCAGGACGGCAGCGACTGCGATCGCTCGGGTAGTGCGTTTCATGGTGTCCTCTCAGACAATGGGGGGTTCGAGAGTTCAAGAGGGGCCGGCGGTTCCGGGAAGTAGCAGGCGACCCGGTGATCGCCGCCGGCAACTGGTTGCAGCACCGGCCGGGTCGTCGCACAGACGTCCTCGGCCTTGTAACACCGGGTCCGGAACGGGCACCCGGACGGCGGGTCGATGGGCGTCGGGACATCACCGGTCAACACGATCCGATCCCGGACGGCGCCGGGGTCAGGTACCGGTACCGCGGACAGCAACGCCCGCGTATAGGGGTGAGCCGGGGACGAGTACACCTCGGACGCCGGCCCCTCCTCGACGATGGTTCCCAGATACATCACCGCGAGCCGGTCGGCCACCTGGCGGACGACTGCCAGGTCGTGTGCGACCAAGACGTACGACAAGCCGAGCTCGTCGCGCAGATCGGCCAGCAGGTTGAGCACCTGCGCCTGGACCGAGACGTCGAGGGCGGAGACCGGCTCGTCGCAGATCAGCAGATCGGGCTTCACCGCAAGGGCTCTCGCGATCCCGATCCGCTGCCGCTGACCACCCGAGAACTCGTGCGGATAACGCTCGAGATGCTCCTCGGACAGGCCGACCTGGCTGAGCAGCTCGACCAGCTGGGCGCGGGTCGGGCGGATGCCCTGAGCCTTGAACGGAGTGGTGAGGATAGTGCCGACGGACTGTCGCGGATTGAGCGAGGCCTGCGGGTCCTGGAAGACCATCTGGATCTTCCGCCGGACCGGACGGAGCCTGCGACCACGCAACCTGGTGACGTCCTGACCGGCGACCGACACCCGGCCCGCCGTCGGGTCGAGGAGCCGGGTCGACAGCCGTGCCAGCGTGGACTTGCCCGAGCCCGATTCGCCCACCAGGCCGACGGTTTCACCGCGGCGCACGACCAGGTCGACGCCGTCGACGGCCTTCACCGACTGCGACCTCTGCCAGGGCGCGGTACCGAGCGCGAAGTACTTCTTCACCTTGTCGAGGCGCAGAAGTTCGTCCTGCGGGGTGGGCTCGGTCATGGTGCGACCTCCGGTCGGCGGCCGAGATGGCAGGCGGCCTCGTGATAGCCCTCGCCCGGCCTCGGGGTGAGCTCGGGACGCTCGGTGATGCACCGCTCCCCCACCTGCGCCGCATACGCGCAGCGCGGCTGGAACGGGCAGCCGGTCTTGATCGACCCCGGCGACGGCGGGCTGCCGGGGATGGTGGTCAGCCGGTGGCGCGGCGGTACGTCGACGCGCGGCATCGCACCCAGCAGGCCAAGACTGTAGGGGTGGGCCGCCCGGTAGAAGAGGTCCTTGACCGAACCACGCTCGGCGGCGCGTCCGGCGTACATGACGAGTACGTCGTCCGCGACCTCGGCGACTACTCCCAGGTCGTGCGAGATGAGCACCAGCGCAGTACCGAACTCTGCTTGGACGTCCTCGAGCAGCCGCATGATCTGCGCCTGCACGGTGACGTCGAGGGCGGTCGTCGGCTCGTCGGCGATCAGCACCTTCGGGTCGTTGATCAGTGCCATCGCGATCACGACGCGCTGCCGCATCCCGCCGGAGAACTCGTGCGGGTAGTCCTTGGCCCGCTGCGCCGCCGCTGGGATGCCGACCAGGTCCAGCATCCGCACGGCCCGCTGGAACGCTTCCTTCTTGGAGGTGTCGTGATGCAGCCGGTACGCCTCGGCGACCTGCCAGCCGACGGAGTAGTACGGGTTGAGCGCGGACAGCGCGTCCTGGAAGACCAGCGCGATGTCGTTGCCCCGGATCCTGCGCAGATCCTCGGCGGGCAGGCCGATCAGCTCGCGGCCGTCGAGCAGCACCTCACCGGTGAGGTCCGCGTTGCCCGGCAGCAGACCCATCACCGCCGCGGACGAAACGCTCTTGCCGGAGCCGGACTCGCCGACGATCGCGAGCGTCTTGCCCGCGGCGACCGCGAAGTCGATCCCGGCCACCGCCGGCACCGGCCCTCCCTCGGTCCGGAACGTGACATGGAGGTCGTGGACCTCGAGCACGGGATTGTCAGCCACGGGTCACCCTCGGATCCAGTACGCCGTGCAGAAGGTCCACCACCAGGTTCGCCAGGATCACCAGGAACGCCGAGAACAACGTCACCCCGACCACCACCGCGATGTCGAGCTGACCGACGCCGCTGATCAGCAACTCCCCCAGCCCCTGCATGCTGAACACCTTCTCGGTCAGGATCGCGCCGCCGAGCAGACCACCGAGATCCAGCCCGAAGATCGTCACGATCGGCACCAGCACCCCGCGCAGACCGTGCACCACCACGACCCGGCGCTCGCCCGCGCCTTTGGCCCGCGCGGTCGTGATGTGGTCGAGGTTCATCTCTTCCAGCATCTGCGAGCGGGTCAGCCGGATGTACGACGCGGCCGAGAGAGCGGCCAGCACGCACCACGGCGTGACCAGGTGCCAGGCCCAGTCGACCGGGCTCTCGGTGAACGGCACGTAGCCGTTGACCGGCACCATGTCGAGCCAGAAGCCGAAGACCAGGATCGCCAGCAGACCGACCAGGAACGACGGCGACGCGACCCCGATCAGGGCCAGGCCGACCGCGAACCGGTCGAAGAACCTGCCTCGCCTGAGCGCCGCCCCGACCCCCAGCGAGACGCCGACGACCAGCCAGATCAGCGCTGCGCCGATCGCGATCGACGCGGTGACCGGCAGCCGGTCGAGGATCAGCGTGGTGACCGGGCGGGCCAGCGGGAACGAATAGCCGAAGCAGGGCGCGTTGCAGTGGACCGCCGCCGCGCCGTCGCCGAAGGTCCGGCCGGCCACGACGCCCTTGAGGAAGGCGCCGTACTGCTGGATGACGCTCTGGTCGAGCTGCATGAAGTGCCGCGCCCGCTCCAGCAGGTCCGGAGTACAGGGCTTCCCACAGGCGAGCCTGGCCGGGTCGGCCGGGATCGCGTAGAAGATCAGGAAGACGGCGAGGCTGAGGACGAGCAGCACCAGGATCGTGCTGAACAGCCGGCGGAGCAGGAACCAGACCAGGTCGGCCATCAGATCGCCCTCCGCAGCCGGACGTCGAACCCGTCCCGGACGCCGTCACCGAGCAGCGTGAAGCCGAGCACCGTGACGAACAGCATCAGGCCCGGGAAGATCAGGAACCACGGGTCGGCGCCGGTGTAGACCCACACGATCGAGTCCGAGATCGCCCGGCCGAGACTGGCCGTCGGCGGTGGTACACCGACCCCCAGGAAGGACAGCGCCGCCTCCAGCCCGATGAAGCCGGGGACGGCCATGGTGGCGACCACGAGAATCGGGCCGAGCAGGTTCGGCAGCAGTTCCCTGGTGATGATGTGCCAGCCGCTCGAGCCGACGCTGCGGGCCGCCTCGACGAACTCGCGGGTGACCAGCGAGCGCGCCTGGCCGCGGATCAGCCGGGCCAGGCCGGCCCAGCCGAAGACGCTGATCACCAGGATCAGCAGCAGCCAGCGTGGGAACTTGGCCGGCACGATGATGCCGAGGGCAATCATGAAGACGAGTTGCGGGAAGCCGAACAGGAAGTCGAGCACCCGGGAGACGACGGCGTCGTACCAGCCGCCGAAGTAGGCGGCGCTGATCCCGACCAGGGTGCCGACCGTCGTGGTGATCAGGGTCACCACCACCGCGATCAGCAGGGAGGTCCGCAGGCCGAGAACGACCCGGGAGAACAGGTCACGCCCGGTCAGCGGCTCGACGCCGAACCAGTGCTCGGCGCTGGCCCCGCCGATCGCCCCTTTCGGGGCCCCGCCACGCGCTGGATCGAGCAGCCCGATGTTGTAGCTGTACGGGTCCTGCCCGGTGAGTTTCACCAGCAGTGGGGCGGCGACGGCGATCACCAGCAAAAAGATCACCAGCCAGGCCCCGAGCCGAGCGCTCCGGTCCCGCCGGACCCGGCGCAGAGCCAACCGGGTCGGCGAGGCCACCGATGCGACCGATGCACTCACGACTTCTCCTGACAACGATGGACTCCGCACACCCGAAGGATGCGCCGAACGACGGTAGGCGAGAGTCTCCCACCAATCCGATCCCATCTTGAATCATGAGAAAGCCAATCCATTGGATGCGGATACTTTCCGCGACCGGCCGGATCCGGAGGGCGACACGCGATCCCTGCCCGGTGGACTGGCGAAGATTATGCTCTAGACCATAATCGCCGACCTCGGATTGAAGGTGCGATGCCCCGCAACGCAGCTCAGACAGAGATCTACGACGCTCTCGGAGTGGGTTTCGGCCCTTCCAATCTCGCGTTGGCGATCGCCCTCTCGGAGCAACCGGAGCGGTTGCGGACCCGTTATCTCGAACGAACCCGGCAGTTCGGCTGGCATCGCGACATGCTGATCGACGACGCCACCATGCAGGTCAGTTTCCTGAAGGACCTGGTCACACCGCGGAACCCGGTGAGCCGGCACAGCTTCGTGGCCTACCTGCACCAGGCGCGCAGATTCCACTCGTTCGTCAATCAGAAGACGCTCTTCCCCACCCGGATCGAGTTCCACAAGTACCTCGAGTGGGCCGCGTCGGACTTCGAGCACCTCGTGCGCTACGGCCAGACCGTGACGGAGATCGGCGCTTGGCAAGACCAGGGCGCGGTGACTGCCTGGGCGGTGACAGCGACCGGACCTGACGGCGAGCTGAGCACCACGCTGACCCGCAACCTCGTTGTCGCGACCGGGCTGACGCCCTCGCTGCCGGCCGGCGTACGGACCTCGCGCCGGATCTGGCACAGCTCGTCGTTCCTCTCGAACCTGCGCGACTGGCAACCGCCGGACCGCCCGAGGATCGCGGTCATCGGAGCCGGCCAGAGCGCGGCGGAGATCACCGCCCACCTCTACAAGCAGCACGAGGCGGCCGAGATCTACAGCGTCTACTCCCGCTACGGCTACACCCAGTCCGACGATTCGCCGTACGCGAACCAGGTCTTCGATCCGCAGGCCGTCGACGACTTCTACTACGCCGATCAGCAGACGAAACAGAGCCTGTACCGCTACCACGCGAACACCAATTACTCGGCGGTCGACCAGGACCTGATCGAGGAGTTGTACCGCCGTCAGTACTCCGACACCGTGTCGGGCCGCGAACGCCTGCGGGTGGTCAACCTGGCCAAGATCTCGCAGGTCCGCGAGATCGGCGACAAGGTCCGGATCGAGCTCAGCAGTCCGCATCTCGACGGACCGCTCGACGTCGACCTGGCGATCTTCGCGACCGGCTACCGGCCGATGGACACCGACGGGATCCTGGCCCCGGTGCTGTCGCACTGCGATCTCGGCGAGGACGGCAGACCGCTGATCGGCCGCGACTACCGGATCGCCACGCGTCCGCACGTCACCGCGGCGATCTACCTGCAAGGTGGCACCGAGGCAAGCCACGGCATCTCGTCGTCACTGCTGTCGAACACGGCGACCAGGGCTGGAGAGATCGCGGACTCACTGACCCGGACCGGACGAGCGGCCACCACGCTGCCCGTATCCGTACCCCAGGAATAGACAGGACCCAACACTTGTACGTACCGCCCGTTTACCGTGCCGGCGATCCTGACTGGATCCGGCAACTGGTCCTCTCCTTCCCGCTCGCGCTGCTCGTCTCCCCCGGCGGTCCCGACCTGCTGGCGACTCATCTCCCGGTGATTCCCGCGCCCGGCTCGTCACTGTCCGACGGCGGAGGTGACAGCGGCCTGGTGGGCTGCACGCTCGCCGGCCACATGAATCGGCGCAATCCGCACTGGGCCGCGCTGGCGGACGGGCCGGCTGGCCAGCTGCTGATCATCCAGGGCCCCAGCGCGTACATCACCCCCTCCGTCTATCAGCAGACGCCCGCCGCCCCGACCTGGAACTACGTCGCTCTTCACCTGCGTGGCCGGGCGGTACCGGTCAGCGCCGGAGCCGAGACGCTCCGGATCGTGCAGGAGACCGTTGTCAGTTACGAGCGCGATCACGGCAGCGGCTGGGACCACAACGGTTCGGTCGGCTACTTCGAGTCCATCGTCGCCGGGGTCGGCGCCTTCACCTTCGAGATCACCGCTGCCGAGGCGATGGTGAAACTCAGCCAGGACAAGCCCGCGGAGCTGCGGGACACGATCGCCGAACACCTCGGCCAGGCCCAGAGGTCGCGCGCCGGCGTTGCCGCGGCGATGAGAACCCTGGGTCTGGCCGGCCCCTGCCCGGGGATGGCCGATGAGTAGCGATCTCCCCAGCCTGGTCCGAAGGGCTGCCGCGAACGCGCCCGATCACCCGGCCGTCATCAGTGGTGAGTGCTGTCTGACCTATGCCGAACTCATCGCCCGGGCCGAAGCGCTGGCGGCGGCCCTCCAGGCGGCCGGTATCGGCCACCGGTCCCTGGTGGCGGTCAATCTGCCCCGATCGGCCGGACTGATCGTCGCGTTGCTGGCGGTGCAGCTGACCGGCGCCGCCTACCTGCCACTCGATCCGGCATATCCCACGCAACGCCTGGACTTCATGGTCACCGACGCGCACGCCTGCCTGCTGGTCTGTGGTCCGGGGCAGGACTCGTTCGGAATCGCCTCGGTGCGGATCGACGAGGAAGGCCGTCTGCTGGGCGCGCTGCCGCCGCTGGACCGAACTGTCGTGCTCAGCGGCGGGCTGCCCCCGATCGCCTATGTGATCTACACGTCCGGCTCCACCGGGACACCCAAAGCCGTCCTGATCTCGCAGCGTTCCCTCGCCCGGTTCCTGTCGTCCATGCGCATCGCGATGCCCCTGACCCCGGCAGACAAGCTGGTCGCCGTCGCGACGATCACCTTCGACATGTCCGTTCCCGAGGTGTATCTGCCGCTCGCCTGTGGCGCGACGCTGCTGCTGCCGGCGCGCGACGTCATCCGTGATCCGCGACAGCTGGTCCAGCTGCTCACGCGGTCCGGCGCAACCGTTCTGCATGCCACACCCACATTGTGGAAAGAGCTCCTCGACCACGGCGATGCGCCGTTGCCTGCGGGGTTGCGCGGCTTCATCGGCGCCGAGCCGTTCACCGGCGCGCTGGCCGATCGTGTCCTGGCGAACACGTCGGAGCTGACGACCTTCTACGGGCCGACAGAGGCAACGGTCTGGGCCACCTCGGCGCGGCTGACCGCCGGCAGGGCGGTCCCGCTCGGTACGCCGCTGGGCGACACGACGGCTTACGTCCTCGGCGACGACCTGCTGCCTTGCCGGGCCGGCGAGGTCGGTGAGCTGTACCTGGCCGGAACCGCTCTGGCCGAGGGCTATCTCGGCAGGCCGGCCCTCACCGCCACTCGCTTCGTCGCCTGCCCGTTCCTTCCCGGCGGCGCGCGGATGTACCGGACCGGTGATCTCGTCCGCCGTACCGAGGACGGGGATCTGGTCTTCGTCAGCCGCGCGGACGAGCAGGTCAAGATCCGTGGCCACCGGGTCGAACTACGCGAGATCGAGGCCGCCCTCGAAAGCCACCCGGCGATCTCCGAAGGCGTCGCGGTCGTCGAGGCCGACCGCTACGGATCAACCCGGATCGCGGCCTACGCCTCCCCCGCCTCGATCGGCCGCGAAGAGCTGCACGATCACCTGCGGCAACGGCTGCCCCCGCAGGTGCTGCCCTCCCGGTACGTCCTGCTCGACCGGCTCCCCCGAACGCCGAACGGGAAGGTCGCGCGCTCCGTCCTCGCCCAGGCGGAAATCGCACCGCCGGCCGAGCCCGCGGCCCAGCACGAGCAACTCGTGCTCGACCTGTTCCGCACTGTCCTGCAGGACGGCTCGATCGGGCCCGACGACGACTTCTTCCTGTACGGCGGCCACTCGCTGCTGGCGACCCAGCTCGTCAGTCAACTGCAGCGCGACACCGGTGTGCTGGTTCCGGTGTCGGTCGTTTTCGCCGAACGCACGGCCGCGAAGCTGGCATCGGCCATCGCGCAGCTTGCCCCGATCGATGTCGCGGCCGGGCCGGAGCCGATCGGCAGCCCGGTCGACGCGGCCGTTTCCGCTGCCCAGGAACGGCACTGGGTCATGCACCAACTCGACGCCACCGGCTGCGCCTACAACCAGCCGATCGGGTGGCGGCTCGACGGCGCGATCGATCCGGCCGCGTTGAGACAGGCAGTCCACGACGTCGTACTCCGGCATCCGAACCTGCGCAGAGCGTTCGACCAGGACGACGACGGGATGCTCCGCGGGTACGACGTACCGATCCCCGTACTCGAGTACCTGACCGCCGATGCGTCACCGATCGCCGGCGAGCTGGAGCGGTACGCACGACGGCCCTTCGATCTCGGAACCGAAGCGCCGTTTCGCGCGGCGCTGTTCACCGTCTCGGCCGAACTGCACTACCTCGTCGCGGTCACCCACCACATCGCGAACGACGGCTGGTCGGATCGGATCTTCGCCAATGATCTCGACCATGCCTACCGGGCCCGCCGCGGGAACACCGAACCTGTCTGGTCGACCGCCGTTGCGGGCTACGACCAGTTCAATCGGGACCAGACGGCACGTCTGGCCCGGACCCAGCCGGACGGGTGCACTCCGCGCGAACGGCAACTGGCCTATTGGCGGTCAGTTCTCGACCGGCCCATCGCGGACCTGCGACTACCTGGTCGAGCTGAGCGCCCTGCGGCCGTCACCTTCGACGGACAGACCGTCCGCGCCCCACTCCCGGCTGCCCTGATCGAGCAGATCACCTCTGCAGCACTGCGGTTGGACGCCACGCCCGCGATGTTCTTCCAGGCGGCGGTCGCGGCGCACCTGTTCGCCGACGGTGCTGAGTCCGACTTGTGTTTGGCAGCCCTCAGCGCCGGACGGTCCGACGCCCGCTTCGATCAGACCATCGGCGACTTCGGCAACACCTGGCCGCTTCGCATCCAAGCCCGGCCGGACCTGTCGTTCGCGCAGTTCGTGCGCCAGGTCCGGGATCGGGCGATCAGCGCCTACGACCACACCGACGTCCCGTTCCAGGAGGTCATCCAGGACCTGTACCGAAGGCATCGCGACACCGACCGGGCGCGGAACCCGCTCCAGGCCCTGGTGGCCTGGCACCCGGTCGAGATCGCCCCACCGGAGCTCCACCTGGCCGGTGTCTCGACAGCCATCGTCGCGATCACCACCCGGACCGCGAAGTTCGAGCTCTCGATCAACGCCACAACCTGGCCGGACGGCGCCGGCGAGGTGGCGCTCGAGTACGCGGACCACGTCTTCACGCCTTCCACGGCGCACTCGTTCGTCGAGCGACTCACAGCACTGCTCGACGAGGTATCGCACTCTCCTCAGACCACTCTGCTTTCCATCACACAATCGCGGAGCCAATGATGCCGACAGCAGCGAGATCCATCCCGCAGGCCTTCCGAACGGCGGTCGCCCGGTACCCCGGCGATCCGGCCGTCGCCCAGGACGGCCGTACCTGGAGCTACGAAGAGCTGGACACGATGTCCACAGCGGTGGCCCACGGCCTACGGCAGCACGGGGTCGCGCCAGGTCACCTGGTCGCTGTGGCCGCCGTCCGTGACGTCCGGCTGATCGCCGGAATCCTGGGCGTCCTCAAGGCAGGCGCCGCCTACCTGCCGATCGACAGCCACTGGCCGGCGGATCGGACGGCGACCATTGCCCGGCATGCCCGGCCACGAGCCTTCCTGACCACGGCCGGCCACGACCCTGGGCCTGAGCCGTTCCCGACAGTGGTGATCGACGACCTGATCGCCGGCGCGTACGAGGCTGGTGCACTGCCCGATGTCACCGAGGAGTGGCCCGCCTACGTGATGTACACGTCCGGATCCACCGGCTCACCCAAGGGCGTGATCCAGCCACACGGGACCATTCTGAACGACATCGCCGCGCTGGCGGCGGCCCTCGGTCAGTCCCGGCCGACCTTGCTGGCCAGCACCTCGACAGCCTTCGACGTATCGGTGTTCGAGATGCTCACCACCTTGCTGCACGGAGGTCTTCTCCTGCCGGTACCGAGCCTGCTGGACCCGCGTCCGGCGTCGGCGACGCCGGGGGTGGTGCTCAGCGGCGTACCATCCATGATCCGCGAATTCCTCCGCGACAACGCTGAGGCGTCGTCGCCCGCCGCGGTCGTCTGCGCGGGCGAGGCCTTCGACCAGCAGCTTCACCTCGACCTGGCCGCGGCCTGGCCGCAGGCCCGGATCATCAACGGCTACGGACAGACCGAGACGTTCTACGCGACCACCTACGTGGCACCCGGATCCCCTACCGCCGCGGGTGCTTCGTCTGTTCCGATCGGGCGAACGTTCGCGGGCAAGACCACCTACCTGCTCGACGACCGGCTTCGCCACACTCCACCCGGCGAGGTCGGCGAGCTGTACGTCGGTGGCGTCATCGGCACCGGTTATCTCAACGAGCCGGCGCTGACCGCCGAGCGGTTCGTGCCCGATCCGTTCGGCCCCCCGGGCGCCCGGATGTTCCGGACCGGCGATCTCGTCCGGGCGGACGCGTCCGGCGAGCTGGAGTACGTCGGCCGGATCGACTTCCAGGGAAAGATCAACGGCGCCCGGGTGGACCCGGCAGAGGTCGAGTCCGCTCTGCTTTCCTGCGACGGTGTCGCCGACGCGGCCGCGATGATCTCGACCGCCGGGGACGTTCCGGCCATCTTGATCGGCTACGTCGTACCGGAGCCCGGCAGGGACGACCTCACCGCGGCCGTTCTCCGGCAGCAACTGGTGGACCGGGTGCCGAGCTACCTGATTCCGGCGCAGGTGCAGTTCCTCGGCCGGATCCCGCGAACGCCGATCGGGAAGGTGGACCGTGCGGCACTGCCGGCCGCCCACGGCCGACCTTCCGAGTCCGGGTTCGGGTCCGCGGAAGCTCCTCCGGACGAGGCGGCGGAACTGCTCCTCGAGATCTACCGCCGGGTGCTCGCGATCCCCGACCTGCGCCCGGACGAGGACATCTTCCTGCGCGGCGCCAACTCCTTGAAGATCGCCGCGCTGGCGGTCCGGATCGGCCGCGCCTTCGGGGTGAAGTGCTCGATGCTCGACCTTCTGCACCACCCCAGCGCGGCCTCGTTCAGCACGTCCATCGCTTCCGGGTGGCGCCCGGTGGCAGCAGCGGAGGCAACCCATGGTTAATCCGTTCGACGACCCGGCCACAGATTTCCGGGCCCTGCGCAACGAACTCGGCCAGTACAGCCTCTGGCCGGTCACGATCGAGCAACCCACCGGGTGGGAAGCCGTCTTCGGCCCGGCATCGCGAGCGGCCTGCCTCGACCACATCGAGCGGTCCTGGACCTCCTTGAGTCCACTCGGTCCCGCTCCGGGAGAGTCGCCGTGAGCCCGGGCCGGGCGCAGCTCACCTGGGCATCGGCGGAGTTCGCGGCAGATCCGGTCGCCGTGGCCGAGCCACACCGGTCCGACCAGGTCGTGTTCGATCCGGACCAGCTGGGCTGGATCCTGCTGCGTCACGACGACATCGACACGGTGCTGCGCAGTGACGACTACCGCAAGGACCCCCGGACCGCCTCCGCCTGTCCCTACACCACCAAGCAGCGCGCGATGGCGGGGTCGTCCCTGATCTTCATGGACGACCCGGATCGCAAACGGCTGCGCCGGCTGATCACCAGGTCCTTCGCGCATCGCAACATCGAGCGGATGCGGCCCCGGATCCAGGACATCGCCACCCAGTTACTCTCCCGGATCGACCCGGCCGGACCGTTCGATCTCGTCTCGGCGTACTCGGTCCCGCTGTCGGTGCGGGTCATCGCGAGCCTGATCGGGGTGGAGACCACCGCCGACCAGGAGCGGTTCGTGGCCTGGTCGGAAGATCTCGAACTCGAGTACGGCCACGACCTGACACCTGCGGACACCCTGCGGATCAGGGCCTCCCGGGCCGAGCTGGCCTTCTACTTCCTCGACGCCATCGAGCAGCGCCGGGCGGAGCCACGCGACGATCTCATCACCACGTTGGTGACAGCCCACGACCGCGACGGCGCGCTGACCGAGGAGGAACTCGTGTCGACCTTGGTCACGCTGCTCGTCGCCGGGAACGTTTCGACCGCCGACCTGGTCAGCAACGCCGCGGTCGCCCTGCTCCGGCATCCTGACCAACTCGCCATGGTGCGCTCCGACCCCGGCCTGCTGCCGGCCGCGATCGAGGAAGTCCTGCGGTGGGACGGTCCACTGACGATCGTGGACCGGATCACCGCCAGGCCATTGACCCTCGGTGAGGTCCGGATCCCGGCGGGGTCATGGATCTGGCCGGCCCTCGCCAGCGCCAACCACGATCCGGCCGTGCATCCGCAGCCGGGCGAGTTCGACATCGGCCGGACCGACAACCACCACCTGTCCTTCGGCGCCGGCGCACGCCTGTGCCTGGGGGCCGAACTCGCCCGGGTGGAGGCCGAGATCGCCATCGCGACACTGTTCGGGTTCTTCCCGGGTCTGCAACTGGATCCGGACCTCCCACCGGACCGGCACAGCAAACCGACATTTCACGGGTTCAGCCGGATCACCTGCACCGCCTGAATCACCAGGAATTGGCCGCAATTTCTTGTTCCGCGACAATTCGATGACGCCTGCCCAAATGTCACTTCGACCACAGTCGAATTGCCACTTCCGGCAACCATCTGTCCTTGACTGGTCACCATGGGTCGCGCAGACTTGATGGCGGTTCCCTGGGTGCACCGGCATCCGGCCGCAAACAGAACAGGAGGAATCAAGATGGCAGATTCCGTATACGAGAAGACCCCCGCGTTCTTCCGTTGCGCATGTGTCGAGGCTTTCTTCGAGGCGGGCAACGGTGACGACCTCGTCGGGCTGCAGAGCGCTGCGTTCAACGAGGACGAGCTCGAGGCAGAGCTGGACGCCCTGCTGGCGGTCTGATCTGAACAGGAAATAGGCGAGGGCGCCGGGATCATCCCGGCGCCCTCGTTTTCTTTTCGGGTTATTTCTGATCGAACAGATGCAGATCCAGGAAAGCCGAGAGACGAGTGAAGGAATCCAGAATGTTCTCTTTCTTGATCACCCCGTGCCCTTCGTCCGGGTAGACGACGTACTCGACCTCGCGGCCGAGCCGCTCGAGTTCGGCGACCAATTGATCGCTTTCCTGCCGGGAAACCCGCGGGTCGAGCGCACCCTGAATGACGTGCAGCGGCGCCCGGATATTCTCCGCGAATGACAGCGGCGATCTGGCGGTCAGCATCTCGGCATCATGTTCGGGATGTCCCACGCTGCGATACATTCCGGCCCGCCAGGTCGGCGGAACGGTTTTCAGGAAAGACACCAGGTTGCTCGGCCCGACGATATCGACGCCGGCGCACCAATACTCCGGATAACGGCCCAGACAGGACAGCACGGCAAATCCTCCGTACGACGCCCCGAACAGCGCGATGCGATCCGGATCGGTCCAGTCACAGGTCCGCACCCACTCCGCGCAGGCCGCGATGTCGCGGAGTTCGTCACCACCCCAGTCCCGCTGGATCAGCCGCTGATAGCTGGAGCCGTAGCCACGCGAACCGCGGTAGTTCGGTGCGATCACGGCGACCCCGCGGCTCGCCAGGTACTGGTAGAAGCCGCCGTAGGAGTACCTCGGGCGCTCCTGCGCGTCCGGCCCGCCGTGGATCGAGACCACGACCGGACAGCGCTGCCCCGGCTCGACCACGGGCGCGTACAGGAGCGCAGGCACTTCCCGGTCGAACGACTGCACGGCAATCGATCGCGGCTCCACCCGAACAGCATCGGCACTCGACGTCCGGCTGTCGGTGATCTTCGAGACGGTACCGGTGCCGAGATCCGCCACGTAGACGTTGGCCGGTCCGGTCGCTGTCTCCCACAGAACGGCCAGCCGCTCCCCTCCGCGTGAGCAGGTCAGGTACCGGCAGACACCGGGCGGCAGGTCCAGCACCCGCGGATCGCCCCAGCCCAGCAGGTGGATCTGCGAGTAGCCGTTCACGTTGACCGCCACGGCCAGCTTCCCCGGCGCCACGAGCACCGCGTCCTCGACCTCCCAAACGGGTTCGAAGACCCAGCTGCCGGAATTCGTCCGCAGATCGAACCGGAGAATTCCCATCAGATCGCGTCCCAGATTCGACACCGCATAAACCGCGGTGCCGTCGGGGTCGGCCCAGGCGAACGGGAAAGTCACCGAATCCGGGCCGTTCAGCCCGGCCGGAAAAGTCAGTTCACCGGTGCCGAGGTCGACGATGCCGGAATGAATCTCGCTGTTGGTGTTCTGCTTGAGCAGCAGAATATGCTTTCCGGCCGGATCGACCGCGCACGGCTCCAGCACGCCGGTCGATTCGGTGATGTGCCGGACAGTCTTTCCGGCGATATCGAAAGCCATCACGTCGCTGTCCTCGAGCGACCTTTCGTTCGAGCTGAAATAGATGGTGCCGCCGTCCGCCGACCAGCCGCCGTATTCACTGAGGTGCTGCTGGACCAATCCACTTCCGGCGCGCAGGCCACCGACTCCGGTGACACCGGAGTCGGTGATTCGCACGACATAGAGCCGGGTCGACTCGGCGCCATCACGGTCGGCGGTGAATGCGACCACGTCGGCCGGGCCCCAGGACAATTCACGGACGGTGAGGCCGGGCTGGGTGAGTTGCTTGTGGTCACCGCTGTCGAGGTCGGCCGACCACAATGCGAAGCCACCGCGGCGATCGCTGACATAGAGTAGTTTTCGGCCGTCCGGCGAGAGCGCCAAGGTCGGCTGGAAATGTTCGGTCGGCGCGTAGTCCTGATAGCTGATCGGTGGCTGAGAATTCAAGCGGGACTCCCTCGAGAAATATCCGGACCACGATGGCAAACTCGTGTAGACTATCGGCTGGCCGCTATCTTGCACAAGACGCCGAGAGGTGGTACGTCATTTCTGCTGAAGTGGATGTGGTAATTGTCGGTGGTGGGCCATCCGGTTTGGCGGCCGCGTTGACACTGACCCGGGCCCGGCGGACGGTGCTGGTGATAGACGAGGGCAAACCCAGGAACAGCGCCGCGACGACCGTCAACGGGGTGCCGGGATTCGCCGGACTCCGGCCGCAGGAACTGCTGGCCCAGCTGCGCCGGGAGGCCGGCGAGTACGGCATGCAATACCTGCCGGGCCGGGTCGCCGACGTGCGCCGGCCGGACGACGCGACCTTCGTCGTCAGCACCGAGCCGGCCGAGGGATCCGCGACCGCCGAGATCCAGGCGCATGCTCTGGTCATCGCCTCCGGTGCGCGCGACTTCCTCCCCAAGGTCCCCGGGCTCGGCGACGCGTGGGGCACCAGGGTGCTGCCGTGCGCGTACTGCGACGGCGCCGAGGTCGGATCGAGCCGAGTGGGCGTACTGGGCGTCTCCCCTAAATGGGGACAGTCGGTGGAAACCGCCCAGCTGCTACGACAGTTCACCGACGACGTGTACTTCCTCCAGCACGAAGCGGCAGACCTGACGGCGCTGGAGCTGTCAGCGCTCCAGGCCCGCGGAATCCGGCATGTCGACACGACGGTCGAGTCGGTGGCCCGGCTGGAGTCCGGCGAGCTCGAACTGGTGCTGACCGGCCGCGACGCGCTCCGGCTGGACTATCTGTTCGTCGACACCGTCACCCGTCCGTCGAGCCCGCTCCCGGCCGCCCTGGGCGTCGAGCAGATCCCGACCCGGCTCGGCCCGGCGCCGCGAACGGCCGCGGACGGTTCGACCAGCATCCGGAACCTGTGGATCACCGGCAGCGCCGCCGTCCCCAACGTCAACATCCCGACCGCGGTCGACCACGGCTACCGCACCGGGGTCTCGGTCAACTCCAGCCTGATCGACCAGGAGATCTCGGCGCTGGTCCCCGGCTGGGACGCCTAGTCGTTTTTCCCGCCAGAACGCCCGCTGCGACGAGAGGGACATCGTTGATGACGACGAGAAGCACCGTGCTGCCCACCGGCTCCGTTCTGATCCCGGGCCTGTCCCGCGTCACCGAGAGCCGGCCACCGTCGGCCGTCGCGGTCGCCGCGAAGGGGCTGGAGGTGCGGTTCTCCGACGGCTCCACCTGTCTGGACGGCGCCAGCGGACTGTGGAACGTGATGTTCGGGCACGCCAACCCGCGCGTCAACCGCGCCGTCACCGAGGCCCTCGAGACGGCCGGTTACCTGAAGTGTTTCGAGACCTCCAACTCCTACGCCGAGGACGCCGCGAGCGCCCTGATCGCCGAGTGCCCGGCGTTCCGCGCCGTCATCTTCTCCACGTCGGGCGCCTCCGCGAACGACCTCGCGCTGAAGCTGGTGCGTCAGTACGCCCACCACACCGGCCGGCCGCAGCGCAACGGCGTGGTCGCTCTCAACGGCTCCTGGCACGGTCTGACCTTCGGCGCCTTCTCGCTGACCGGTGAGCAACTCGGCCAGAGCATGTACGGCGTCGACCGCCGCTTCGTCGTGCACTGTCAGCCCAACGACGCCGACCAGCTCGCGGCGCTGTTCGAGAAGAACGGCGACCGGATCGCGGCCGTCTTCGTCGAGCCGGTGCTCGGCAGCGGCGTCGTCGAACTGCGGCAGGACTTTCTCGACGTTCTCGAACAGCTTCGCGCCCGGCACGAGTTCCTGGTGGTGGCCGATGAGGTGACGACCGGGTTCTGGCGGACCGGTCCGTTCCTGGCCTCGTCGAGATGGAGCTTCGACCCGGACATCGTCATCTTGTCGAAGGCGCTCACCAACGGCACCTGCGCGGCGTCGGCGGTCCTGCTCGGCCCCCGGCTGCACGACGCGTTGCAGGACGCCGACGCGGTCATCGCGCACGCGGAGACCCAGGCCGGCACACCACCGTCCTGCGCGGCGATCACCGCCGTGCTCGCGGAGGGAGCAGCACTCGACGCGGTCCACCGGGCGAACCAGCTCAGCCAGGCGCTGGAGGAACGACTGACCGCGCTGGCGAAGTCGCACCCGGCCGTGGCCTCGTTCAACGGCCTGGGCGCGATGTACGCCGTCGAGATCCACGACCTCGACGGCACCGACTCGTCAGCACTGGCGGCGATCCGGGACTGCGGCGCCCTGGTCCACAAGTCGCCGGGCGGCATTCAGCTGATGCCGTCCTTGATGTACACCGACGACGACCTTCACCGTCTCTTCGAGTCGATCTCCGCCGGGCTCAGCCGCTGGCAGAGCTCTGCCCGGTCCTGAAACCGCTGCTCGCCGCGGCCCATCGCCGGACGCCCTGCCGGATCTCGTCGTCGATACCCTGCGGGTCCGCCGTCGGCGGGCAGCTCAGGGTGTCGCCGACGTCAGCGAGAAAGCTCCCCGTCCTCGCCGCGGCATGGCTGCGGCCGGTCTCGTAGGCGAAGTTCGGAACGCCGTCCGGTGGCAGATCCAGCAACGAGATCAGTACGTCCTCGAGCGGAACCAGCCCGGCGATCAGCGGATGGTCCTCCGCGATCCGCGCATAGTGGCTAGCGGCACTGTCCTGCCCGGCCCGGAGCTCGATCAAGGACGACACCAGCGTCGCGACCCTGCTGAGGCACATCTCGACGTACCGGCCGCCTTGGGTCCACTGGATCATGGCTGTCGAGGTCTTCGCCGCCCGGGCCAGATCCTCCGCGAGCTGATCCGACAGGACGATCGATTCACAGGCCATCGAGACCGCCTCCAGAACGGTCGGATCCAGATCCTCGATCGAGTTCAGCGCGCAGATGTCCTGGCCCATCGCGCCGTGACTGATCACGTGCCCCAGCTCGTGGGCCAGCGACACGACCTGCTGGAAGCTCAGCACGGGCGCCACCGAACCGTCGGTGAAGGTCGCCCGGCACTGGATCCACGCCCGCGCTCCCCGCCCACTGCCACCACCGCGGTTCACACATCCCAAGGTGTTGCTCGCCATCCCCTGCTGCCAGGGCACGAACTCGACCTCGGCCTGTGCCGCGACCCCTGGACCGGCCAGTTCGACCGACCAGCGACCGGCACTGCCTCGGTGGCTCAACTCGATGCCCAGGGCATCGATCAGCGCGGATCGCAGAACAGTCAGGGCCACCTCGGCACCGATCACGGGAAGCGGGCCCGGCTTCGATGCCGCCAGCAACAATCCGGGATGGACCTGTTCGGGATCGGCGCTGCCGAATCCCAGCTCCGCCGCCGTTCTCAGCAGCTCGTCGGCCGTTCGCAGCGCCGCGTCGAGCGAGCTCCTCAGATAGCGTTCCAGCTCGAGCTCCGGCACAACCGTGCGCGCTCGGCCGGAATCGGCCGCAGCAGCCGCCAACTCGTCCCACCGAGCCGCCAGCGCTGTGCCGAAAGGCGCCCGGGTGGCACGCCAGACAGCCATCAATTTGGCGCGTGCACGCGGGCTGGCGGTTGAGGCGAGCACCTGACCCAACCCGACCTCCGGACGCCGGCCGGCTCCAGACACCCGCCCTCCGGTAGCCCTGGACAGCATCGCCGCCGAGGCGGCGCTCAACTCGGAGATTGTCGCGTGCGCACGCTGGTGCAGCACGCGGAGCCGGTCCGACGGTGGCCGCATCCGGCGAAGTTCCATCACCCGCGCGGCCTCGATGCGTGGATCGTCGTACGCCGCCTGATCGAGTACGCGCCGATAGTTGCCAGTGGCCTGGTCGATCTCGGTCAGCGTCCTGCCCTGGGCGCGGACCGGGCCGCTGTGATCCCACAGCGCGGCATCGCGATCGGCGCAGAACTCGACCAGCTCGACGAACTCCTGCGCGGACAACGCGGGACCGTCCAGTCGACGACACCAGCTGTTCAACAGCCCCGGCAACGGCCGCTCCCTCGGTGTAAACTCCCTGTCAGCAAGCGATTACTCGTACCCTACAGCGCAGCGAAGGCGGATGGCTTATCTCAATCTCGGCATCGTTGCTCACATCGATGCCGGGAAGACCAGCCTCACCGAACGTCTGCTCTACGCCACCGGGACCATCCCCCACCTGGGCACTGTCGACGACGGCTCGACCCAGACCGACAGCGACGAGATCGAGCGACGGCGGGGCATCACGATCCGCGCCGCGGTCGCCAGCTTCGCGCTCGACGACCTGCACGTGAACCTGGTCGACACCCCGGGCCATACCGAGTTCGTCGCCGAGGTCGAGCGCTCCTTCGCTGTTCTCGACGGGATCATCCTGGTGATCTCCGCGGTGGAAGGGGTGCAGGCCCACACCCGGGTGCTCTACCGCGCAGCCAAGGCAGCAGGCATCCCGGTGCTGGCCTTTGTGAACAAGGTCGACCGGATGGGCGCGCGACCGGCCGAAGTGCTCGAGGAAGTCACCAACAGCCTGAGCACCACCGCTGTCCAGCTGACCCGGACACTCGGCGAGGGCACCGCTGAACCAGTCGTCGAGAGCCTGCTCGGGCCCAGAGACCTGGCGCAGCCCTGGGAGGCACTCGCGCTCGCGTCCGAGACGGCCTTCGATCGCTACCTCAGCGGCCCACAGAACGCTCGCGCTTCGTTCGAGGCGGTCCTCAAGGACCACATGCGGTCCGGACTCGCGACCCCGGTGGCAACCGGCTCGGCCAGAACCGGTGCCGGGATCGCCGAACTGCTCGGGTTCCTGCGTCTGCTGATCCCTGACCCGCCCGGGGACTGCGGCCCGGAATCCATTACCGGCGACGCCTTCTCGGTCGACCACGACGCCAAGGGGGTACGCCGCGTCCTGGTCCGGCTGCGCTCCGGCGAGTTCCGGGCCGAGACGAAGTACCTTCACGTCCACGGCCCGGACGCCGGGGCAGAGCAGGCCCGGCAGGTGAAGGTGGTCGAGGCAGTCGGTCTGCAGCCGTCGGGCGTCGCCGAGGCGGGCAACGTCGTCGCCCTGCGGACCAGGCCGCCGATCGGGGTGACCGACCGGCTCGGCAGCGCCGGAGTACAGGCCGCGCGACCGCGGTACGAGCTGCCGAAGCCGACCGTCGAAACCATGGTCAGGGCCCACGACGGAAACCATGTGGAGCTGTACCGGGCACTCGAGAAGATCGCCGACCGGGATCCGACGATCGCGCTGCGGGCCGTCGAGGGCGGCCGGGTGGCGGTCTGGCTGTTCGGCAACATCCAGGCCGAGGTGCTGGCCGAGACGCTCGACCGCGACTACGGCATCGGCGTCTCCTTCAGCAAGCCCACCCCGCTGTACTTCGAACGCCTCACCGGCACCGGCACCTTCCAGGTGCCGATCGGCCGGAGCCCGTTCACCGCCGGCCTGGGCCTGTTGCTGGAGCCGGCCGAGCCCGGTGCCGGCCTGATCATCGACATGACCGAGGCCAGAGGACGCATCCCCCGTGCCTTCAGCGATGCCGCGGCCGCCGCCTTCGAAACGTCCTTCCAGCAGGCCTACTACGGCTGGCCGCTGCTCGACGCGCGACTGACCTTGACCTTCGCCCAGTACGACAACGCGACCAGCACCGGTTCGGACTTCCGGTTGCTCGCTCCGGTGGTGCTGCAGACCGCGATCCGGCAGGCGCGGACGGTCGTCCTGCAGCCGCTGATCGAGTTCGAGTGCGACTGTCCGGAGAAGATGGTGCCGCCCGTACTGCAGGCGCTCGAACGGTTGACCGGCAAGATCAGCCAGGCCGCTCCGACGCTCTACAAGGACCGCCGGTGGTCGATCACCGGACTGCTGCCCGCCCATGCGGTCGGGCAGTTCTCGGTCGAGCTTCCGAACCTGACCGGCGGCGACGGGTCCTGGAGTTACCGCCCGTCAGGCCAGCGTCCGTTGAAGACGCCGGTGCTCCGCCGGCGTACGGACGGGAATCCGGCCAAGCTCAGTGAGTACATGCACTACCTGAGCCTGCTCTAGCTCAGATAGCGCCGGCGCTGGACCTGCGCCATGTACTCCTGGCTCGACGATTCGGTCAGTTTCTCGAGCACCTTGCCGGTGACGAGGGCCAGCCGCTGCTCGGCCCGCTCCCGGGCGCCGTCCTCCATCCAGGACGCCATCGGCTCCAGCGGCCGGTGCAGGGCGTCGATCTGACGCAGGGCGGCGGCCACCCCGGCCATCACGGCGGTGTACGCGGTCACCACCGGGCAGACGATCGAGATACTCAGCGAGTCGTCCGTCTGCCCCACCCCCTCGTGGATCCACATCAGCGGGATGTACATCACGTCACCCGGTTCGAGGTCGTACTCGATCACCGTGGAGGGATCGATCTCGGCCCCGCCGACGCCCTCGTCGCCGCGGTAGCGAGCCACCACGGTGTCCTTGCTCAGGCTGTCCGGCGGCGACAGCCGCCACGACTTGACGCCCTGCTGCTGGATCACCAGGTTGTCGCTGTGGTCGAAATGGGACCCGATCCCGGACTTCACGTAGGTGCGGATGACGTCGCACCACGCGCTCGGTACGCCGGCGATCCGCGCAACGGCCGCTGCGCGCGCGGCGAGTTCGCCGTCACCGAGGGAGGCCTGCTCGATGAACGTCACCTCGCCGTCGCGCCGGTGAACGTCGACGCCTGGCACACCTGCCGTCCGGGCCAGCAACTCGTCGAACCACTCGTAGCTGCGCTGACTGCCCAGCAGGTGCTGTGCCGCTCCCCGTAGCAGAACGGGGTGCTGACGCCACGCCCCGGCGAGCTTCTCGCTCACAGTCACGTCGACGGAATCCATCGTCATAGTTCCTCCAGTCTCGTGTCCCGCATCCGTCGGAGCCGTTCAGATCAAACTGCCCGCCGACCCACCGTCCACGCGCACCACGGTGCCGTTGCCGTGCCGGCCCAGCCGCAGCAGCAGGTCGATCGAGTCCGCGACCGCGTCGAGCGAGATGAACCGATCGATGACGAGGTCCTGGTTGCTGCGCGCCAGTGCCAGCGCCTCGATCTCGGGAACGGACTTGTCCAGGCGTCGCGCCAGCGCGGACAACTCCGTACTACGCGCCGGTGTCAGCAGCGGACCCAGTGAGAGATAGGCGACCGATTGACGTCGACCACGGCACCACGCGGCCAGGGACGCGGTCAGGACTCGCGAGGCTGCCTTGCTTGCGGCGTACGGCCCGGATGCGTCGTCGGCATGGAACATGGCCTCCGAACCGATGAAGACGGCGCGGCACTCGGCATCGTCCGCGGCGGCGCGCTCCAGTAGTGCGCGGGTGAACACATAGGGAGCGATCGCGTTCACCCGGAACGATCGCTCGATGCTGTCGAGGTCGTGTTCGTCCCGGGCGCCGTCCACAGCCGCATGAATGATGACGGCCGGAACCCCCTGGGTCTTGTCCACCACCGCCTCGACCTCGTCGGGTCTGGCCAGGTCGAGTGTCAGCTGACGGAAGTCCCGGGATTCGGGCTGCGGCTGCCGGCTCACACCCACCACATCCCGTCCGGCAGTGGCGAACCTGCCGGCCAGGTGGGTTCCGACGGCTCCGCCTACGCCCGTGATGAGCACACTGTCCGAGATGTCCATCAGCCCGCCTCCCCGATCCGCACACTGATCATCAACCCGCTGCCGACCGGCACCAGCCGGGAGAAGAACCGTGCGTCGGCCGCCAGACCGACGTTGTACTTGTGGATTCCGGCCACGGCCGCCTGGTGGCCACCCGGCTCGTCGTCGAATCGGCCGCTGATCGGGGCATAGGCGTCGTCCGCGACGATCAGGTCACCCGGCTCCAACCGGTCCGCCAAAGCCTCGAAGTAGCTGGTGTACTCATGTTTGGCGCCGTCCAGGAAAATCAGCGCGCGGTGTTCGAGGTCCAGGTCGGCCAGCAGCGGCACGGCATCCCCGCAGAGAACCGATGCCGAGGCCCCCTCCGGGCCGAGCAGCTTCAGCCGTTCCGAGGTGAGCGCCGCGTACTCCGGGTCCCGCTCGATGCCGACGACGCGACCACCGTACCGGCTGACGCTGCGGGCCAATCTGGCCGTGGAGTAGCCGGTCAGCGTTCCCACCTCGACCACCAACCGGGGCCGGTGAATCATGCAGAGAGCCTCCAGCAGATCACCGGTCGTCGAGGAGATCGCGATGTCCGGTTGCTGCCCTTCCGGCTGCTGTTCTGCTGTTCTGCTGTCCGGCGCCTGGCCGAAGACCTGATCGCGGTACCACTCCACCCGTGACATCGCGTCAGCTCGCCATCCGGGCCCGCAGGCTCCCGACCGACACCGGCGTACCGGCGGGCGGCGCGGCCTGGCCGGACCGTCGGGACTCGTTCCACTGTTGCGCCAACGCCTCTCCCCACAGAATCGTGAAGTCACCGCCTGGCCTGCGTCCCTGCAACGACCAGGACTGATAACTGGTCAGGCGCAGGTAGTCGCCGGGGCAGCCGATCGCATCGCCGGCGGCCGCCACGCAGTCGGTCCAGCTGCGTTCGGCTTCGCGGAAGTACAGATAGGAAGACAGCGCGGAGATCAGCCGGTCCGGAAGCTCGAGCAGCCAGCGCGCGTCCGCGATCCGGCGGCCGGTCGAGCCGTCGCCGATCACGCCCAGGACCGGATCGCTGAGGCTGTACTCCATCGCCATGCTCAGCTCGTCGAGCCGCTCGAGCGGCTCGTAGCAGAAACCGTCGAGTTCGTCGCGCTGCGGGCCTGAGCAGTGCACGATCGCGTGCCCGATCTCGTGCATCGTCCGTTCCGCCGCCCGGTGCAGCAACTCCCGGCCCTGCTCGGAGCCGACCCTGGCGGAGATGAACGCGACCGGCGAATCGGCCTTGCCCGCCTCGATGACCGCGGCCAGGACGTCCTTGTCCGCCGGCGCCAGCTCACGGTTGCCCGCCGGAGAGGCGATCTCGACGACAACGTACCCGGGTGTGCCGGCGGCGCCGACCTGCCAGCACTCGAGCCCCGGCGTGACGAGGATCCGCGTCAGCTCCACCCCGAGCTCCCGGTCCCGGGTGACCTGACCGGCCCGGACGAACAGCTCGTCGAGGGTGGTGGTCGGATCCTGCTTGGCCTGGCCGAGCGCGACGAGACACGCGAACGCGTCGTCGTACGTGCTGCCCGCCGGTTCGATCGCCAGCTCGCCGCAGATCGTGTCCAGCCGGCTCCGCAGCACCTCCGTCAAGCCGCCGGCGGCCTCGAAGAAGCCCGTGACCTCCGCCTCGCGGACGACGCCGAAGCCCAGGCTCCAGTCCCCCACTGCCCCGGCCGGCGCGAGCACGCGATAGGCGTCGGCGATCCGGTCCCATCCCCGATCGAACTCGGCGTCGTACCGCTGCAGGACCTGTCCCCTCAGCTGGGCCAGCTTGCCCCGGACGGCGGCCGAGCGGGCCCGTGCGATCGTCGCGACGTAGGCACGCTCAGCCTCATCGGCGCTCGTAGCTCCGGTAGCGCCTGGAAAGCCTGCTGCCAGCCATCCACCGGCCGCCTGCCGCAGGTCGTCGGCCCGCCGGCGGCCCGACGACTGCGCACGTTCCATCGCGCAGACCTGAGCAGTCACGTCAGAACCAGCGAGGACACGGCCCACCGCGGCGTCCAGCTCGGCGCAGTCCAGGTCGTTCGACTCGCGGTACAACCGTAGGTACAGCAGGTTCTGCCAGGCCCGGCGGCGTTCGAGATCGGTGCCATCGGCAACTAGCTCCTGCTCCCAGGCAGTGACCGCCCATGAGACGACCTGGTCAGGCTTCATCTCCGTCACCGCCTCCGCTCGCCGGCCGGAACAGGTATTCGTACAGGTCCCCGTCGTACGACGTCGCGAACATGTGCCCGTCCGACGTCACCACCGGTGTGGTGTGGACCTCACCGTCGTGCTCGGGTTTTCCCATCACCTGCGAGGTCTGCCAGAGGAACGACCCGTCCGACGCGCGCAGGGCGATGATGTCCTGCTGATCCCGTACGCCGATGACGACGTCCGCCCCCGCTCCGGTGAAAGAGGTGTAGGAGAACGGCGCATAGACGCCTGGTACCTCCCACCGCACCTCGATCCCGCCGGCGTCCGCAGCCAGCCCGAAGACCGACCCCATCCTGGTCCCGCACACCACTGTGTCCCCACAGACGTACGGCGTGCCGTTGATCCGTCCTCCCAGGGCCACCGATCCGTGCACCTGCCCGGTCTTGGCTTCGACGGCCCGGACCAGTCCGTCCGTCGCTGCGATGAGGACGGTGCCGCTGTCCGGTAGTACGACCGGCGAGGCCTTCACTGCGGAGCCGACCTCCACCTGCCACCGGAGCCGGCCCTGGTCATCCAGGGCCACCACGCTCTCGCCTGCCACGACGATGAGCAGGTCATCCACCAGTACCGGGGTGGCATAGATCTCCCGGCCCGCAATGATCCCGTCGACCGCGGCATCCCAGGGCTTGGGTACTTCGACTAGGCGATCCACGTCTCCGGTCGACGCGTTCAGGTAGGCCACGGTGCTCCTGAAGCAGGCGCACACCACGGTCCCGGTCTCCGCCCAGACCGTCGGCATCGCGTAGACCGGATGGTCGAGCTTGCGGGTCCAGTTGACCTTGCCCGAGGCCCCTATTGCGGCCACCAGTCCGTTGGTGGCGGCCACGATGAACTGCCGGCGGGCGGGATCGGCCACCGGTGAGGCGTAGACACCGGCCGGCAGCCGCCTGGTCCAGACCTCCGCCGCCAGTCCGTACCTGTACAGCGTGACGCAGCCGTCGTCGCCGGCCAGCACCACACCGAGCCCCTCGATCACGGCTGGCGTCGAGTTCAGCGGGACCGGCCGTTCGGCGCCGTCGCGCAGGTCCTCCCGGGTCAGCCGGCGATGTGCCACCAGGCGCGGTTCCCGGTGCGGGTCGAAGTGCTGAACGTCGTCGCCGCGATCGTTCAGCACCAGTCGGCTGCGAACATGGCGGCCGTGCTGACCGGTCACGTCTGCGGCACCCGGCTGAGCCTGTTCAGCCGCCGGGTGAACGCTGTCGCCAGCCCGATCGTCGGGATGACGGCCAGCGCGTAGGCCCAGAAGCCGGAGTGCAGCAAGTAGATACCGGCGGCGGCCAGCGGGATGTTGCCCAGCCAGGTCGCGACCGTCGAGGACACCGAGAGGAAACCGCCGTCCTCGTGGGCGGACAGCAGTTCGCCGTTGAGCCCCTCGAAGAAGTACGGAATCACCAGGATGAAGAACGCTCCGACCATCAGCAGCGCCGTCTTCATCGGCACCTGCCCGCCACCGAACAGCAGGACCAGAAGGGGCGAGAGCAGCAGACAGACGGCGACCGCGACGATCGTCGGCACGGCCGAGTACCGCGTCACCTTGCGCCGGAACTCCGCGGTGATCTCGGCACCCTTGTCGACCGCGTACCCGTAGTAGATGAAGGCGGCGTTGAAACACGCCTGCGGCACCCGGCAGAAGAGCGTCCAGATGCTCGACGCGACCCCGATCGCCGCCACGCTCTGCACCCCGAGGGTGCCCGCCATCACCAGCGGAATCGTGCCGCCGGCGTAGTCGTTCATGTGCCGGACGCCGATGCCCGCGCCGCGGCCGAGCATCGTGCCCAGCTGCCCCCGGACCTCGTCCCGCCCCGGCCGCCTGAAGTTCCGATCGGCGACCTGCCGCCGGACCACGCGGATGCCGATCACGGCCATGATGACCTGCGCCAGCACGGTGGCCAGCGCGACCGAGTACATCGGCGAGCCGAGGGTCCCCGGTACGGCGTACAGCAGCACCGCGTTGAGGGCCGCGTTGACGCCCAGCCCGATCCCGAACACCGCGATGCTGCTGCTCCTGGCGCCGATCACCTTGAGGGTCTCCCGGACGGCGGACATCCCCAGCAGGATCGCCACCCCGAAGCAGCGGATCACGACGTACTCGCGGGCCGCGCCGGCTACGTCCGGGTCGGCGACCAGCAGCGGCAGCACGAACCAGCAGATCGCCCCGAACACGATCGAGACGGCTTCCAGGATCAGCAAAACGATGCCGAAGGCAACGAAGACGGCACCGAACTCGTCCTCGGACCGGCCGCTGCCCTCGGCCCGGGCGAGCCGCGCCGTCATCACGTCGACGAAGCCGATGAAGAACGCGTTCAGTACCTGGATGACCGATTCACCGACCGCCAGGCCGGCCACGTAGACCAGGCCGAGCGGCGCCGTCATCGCCATGTCCACCAGCCCGAAGCCGACCGACAGCACGCCGAGGCCGAACATGAGCACGCTGAAGGACGCGAAGTTCCCCGCGGTCAGTGTGGTGTGATCCCGAGTTCCGAGTCGCATAGCCGTTCAGTTGTCCTGTTCGTTGGTCAGCGCGGCACGGAACGCACGCGCTTCGGTTGGTCGGCCAAGATTCTTCGCGATACCGGCGCCGCGTTCCAGCACCTCGGTGGGCGTGCCCGCCGGGTCGAAGTCGGCCAGCCAGCTGAGGATCTCGAGGCATCGCTCCGGTTCGTCCAGTCGCTCGAGCACGCGGACCAGACGCCAGGCGTAATGCTGCAACCACGGCGGGCCGCAGCGGCAGGCCTGCAGGTAGGCCTCACTGGCGTTGCGGTACTCGCCGAAGGACTCGTAGATCTCGCCGAACTCGCCCCAGCTCGGTCCCCAGACCGGATCGAGATCCACCAGCGCCTGCGCGGCCTCCACCGCTTTGTCCCGGTCGCGGTTCACGTACAGGCATTCCTTCGCCGTCGACTCGAGGTAGGTCTTCAGCAGATGCCGGTCGTAGTACCGGCTGCGGTTCGTGCTCAGCGCCGCGACGGCATGTCCCCGCGCGCGCTCCATCAGCTCCCGCGTCCGGCCGACGTCCTTGCCCTTCGCCGGGATCATGGCCACGCCCCGGTACCACGAGGACAGACCGCCCTGGTCGACCTCGGCCTTGTGCTCGATCGCGCATCTGGTGCCGTACTCGACGAACCACCGGTAGTCGTCGCGGTCGAGAGCGCCGGTCTTCATCTGACAGACGATCGCCTGGGCGCACGCGTCCAGCGCCCGTGCCGGAGCGATCTCGCCGCCGGACAGGTGCCCGCGCAGCAGGGCGAACCAGTCCGCGTCCTTCTTGGCGCCGACCCGGTTGCCGACGATGTAGCCCAGCAGAGCGAACTCGAACGCGAGCGGCGCGGGCAGCGACCGGTCCAGCGACTCGTCGATCAGGGTGGAGGCGATCTCGAACCTGCTGAGCGCGACCATCATGGAGGTGAAGTAGAGCCGCTCCGGACCGCCTGACTCCGGCATCTGCTCCAGCTGCTGCCGGAGCCCGGCCTCGCGAACGGTCCGGCCGGTCCGCAAGGTGGCGAGATCGTGGTCGTCCAGCCCGGCCGCGATGGCTGCCTCCCGGCGAACCGCCGGCTCGAACACCTGAGAGATCGGAAAGCTCGGGAACGTCTCCTCGCGCAGGCCGAACGCCTCGGATACGCCACCGGAGTACAGGTCCAGTGGCCGGCCGTCGTCGTCGTCGAAGGAACTCATCATCGCGACGAAAGCGTTGCTGACGGCTACTTCTTCGTGAAAGGTCACTGCTGCCTCCCCGGGCGGCGCTGATCGGCAAGGGTGCTCAAGATGAACTGCAGGAGATTCGCGACTCGACCGGCGTCGAAGATCGTCCGGTGGCTGATCTTGGTGGTGGCGAACTCGACCACGTCCAGCCCGACCACCCGGTTCCGGCGGAGTACCAGCTCGACCATCCGCTGGAGTTCGCGAAGCGACAGGCCGTGTTCGGCCGGGTAGCCGGTGGACGACATCTCGCCGACGTCGAGCACGTCGACGTCGATGGTCAGATAGACGTCCCGCCCGGATGGCAGCCACTGCGCGAACAGGTCCTCGTCATGCAGGGTCCGGCTGAACAGGGCCGCCTGGCCACCGAACCGCCCCAGCAGCTCGCGTACCGCGGCGGCGTCGTCCTCCACCACCGGGACATAGGGGAACACGCCGGCCTGATAGACGTTCCCGGCTCCGACCAACCGTGCGATGTGCGACATCACGTTGGTGTTGAACAGGGTGTTCGGTTGCTCCAGATCCCAGACCTGGACGTCGAGATGATGATCGAACTGAACGACCGCCAGGTCGGCAGTGGGCCGGGTCTTCAGCAGCGCCTCGATCAGCGGGTAGGTGATCGAATGGTCACCACCGATGCCCGCCAGCACGGTGCCGGCCGGAAGCGCCGCCAGGATCTCGGCAGCCGTGGCCGACAGCTCGGCGAGCGAGATACCGAGCTCGCAGTTGCCGATGTCCCAGACTCCTGCCAGCTGCCCGGGCCCGTCCGCCGGGGTCAGGTCGAGGACTACCGACGGCCCGGTCGACCAGGCCATGTGGGATGACGCCCGCCGGATCATCGCCGGCCCGTTCTCACTTCCGTTCTTGGCGGACCCGGCAGACGTCGGTATGCCCAGCACAGCTGCTACGGCTCCTGCCTCGACTTCGGCCGGCAGCGCCGGGCGCGCACCCGCGAAGACCGGGTGAGTCGTCGCCGGTGCGGACTGGGCGTCATCGGTCATCGCCATGCGACCGCGATCCAGAGTGCGACGAATCCGCGGGAGGCCGGGACCTCGCTGCGCCGGCTGGCCCCGGTGTCTGCCAGGTCGATCCGCACGCTCTCCTGCAGCAGCGTCTCGAAGAAGGCCATCAGAGCCGCCCGGGCCAGCCCGGCGCCGAGGCAGTAGTGCGCCCCCGCGCCGAAGGAACTGTGCAGGATCGACGGCCGGCTGATGTCGAACTCGGTCGGGGCAGGACTCACCCGTGCGTCATGGTTGGCCAGCGCCAGCGCGGGGAACATCCATTGGCCGCGCTGAACCGGGCATCGTCCCAAGGTCAGATCCGCCGCGGCCACGCGGTCGGTCAAGGTGACCGACGAGTCGTGCCGCAGTACCTCTTCCACAGCGTTCGCCAGGAGATCGGGCCGGCTCCGGAGCAACTGCTGCTGATCGGCATGCCCGGCCAGCTGATAGACGCCGTTGGCCAGGGCGTCCGCCATCGGCTGCACCCCCGCGACCAGTACCGACAGCGCAGCGGAGATCATCTCCTCGGCCGACAACCGGCCGTCGCGCTGAGCCCCGATCAGATCGCCCAGCAGATCGCCTGCCAGGCCCTGCCGCGCCTCCAGCTCCTCGAGCAGGTACGCGACCAGCTCGACCTTCGCGCCGACGATGAGCCGCTGTTCCGGACTGTCCAGCGGCACGCTGAACTCGCGAACCAGCAGCCGGGTGTTCTCCACGAACATCTCCCGATCCGGCGTTCGCACTCCGAGCACACAGGCCAGCACGTCGATCGCGTACGGAAGGGCCGCGCCGGCCACGAAGTCCGTGCCGGCCGTCTGCCAGTTCCGGACCGCGTCCACCGCCGCGTTCTTCAGGCTCGGGCCCAGCTCCTTCACGGCGGCCGGCCGGAACCGGTCGCGCATCGTCGCGCGGATCCGGCCGTGGTCCGGCGGATCCATGAACAGCAGGGAGGAACCCGACAACTCCTGCATCCGGTCCGTGTACGGACCCGGGAGGGCACGGTCCGGGGCTTTCAGGAAGCGCGGGCCGGCCAGCACCTGACGAGCCAGCCGGTAGTCCGCGACGATCCATCCGCCGAGCTCGCGATCCTCGATCAGCCCGCCGCCGCCGACCGATCGCTGCCACGCATACGGATCACGGCCGAATTCAACGCACTGCCATGTCGGACCGACTCGCATACTACCCCCAGTAGTGTCGATGTGCAGAGCTCGTACTGCCCTTTCCGTAGCATTCCAGTGGTTGCTTCAGACCGCCATTACCGCAGCAAAACACTGCATTCCTGAAGAAAGGCCGAGCATTCCGATCCGCTGGCCTTCGGTAAGCTTTTCGGTGGCGTCCAGAATCGCCAGGCAGATCAACGGATCGCTACCGCCGAAATGACCCAGCATCGCCGCCATTCCGATATTGGTACGGTCTGCCGGTACATCGAGCGCGGCGCTGACCTGCAGCATCGATTCCCGCCGGTCGTGCAGCATCAGCAGATGATCCAGCGATCCGGCCTTGATCTCGGCGACCGCGCAGCACCTTTCCAGCGCCTCGATCACCGCCCGGTCACAGTCGGCCGCCCAGTCGATCAGTTTCTCGGCGTCGTCACCGAAGTACTCCATCGTCGCCTCGTCCACGTCGACCTTGCTGTTCGCCGTGTCGTCGGGCAGGCACGAAGCGATCCGGCCGCAGTAGGGCAACCGGAAGAGCGCGTGATGCCGGCCGAGCGTCGTCTGCGCGGTGGAGACCAGGGTCAGCCGTGGCGAGGAACGAGTCAGCAGCATCGCCACCGCGCCGTCGCTGTCGGTGGTGGCGGTACCGCTGCGACGCTGATGGCGCGCGCTCAGCCGGTCGACGCCGACGTAGAGGATCTTGTCCACCTCGGGCCGGGTGGCGAAGATTCCGGCAGCCTGCTCCAGCCCGAGCACGGCCGATCCGCACCCTTGACCCAGCAGCAGCGTCGAGGCCCGGTGACAGCCGGCCTCTGCCGCGACGGCGGCGGACAGGTCCCAGATCAGGTACTCCGGCACCGATGTGCAGACGACGATCAGGTAGTCCACCTCGCCGGGATCCACCCCGGCGCGCTCCAGACACCGGGTCGCGGCGGTGGCGGCGATGGTCTCGGTGCCGATGTCGGCGGAGATCTCACAGAATCGTTTGAAGCCCGAACGCTCCAGCCGGTAACGGGACAGTTCGTCGCCGTCAATGCTTTCCAGCGCGGAGACCCGATCGCCCAGTTGGAGACCGAATGCGGCGATACCGAAGTCGGCTTCCTTCGGACTCCGGCGCATTAACATCCTCCGGCACGGGACGCTGGGCGGAACCGGCCACTAGGCCGGTATTGGGCCAGAACAGGCTCGCATGATCTTCCATCCGGCGCAACCGGATCTGTGCCGCCACGCCGTAATCGGCGAGCCGATCCGAGGTGTGGTAGTGCGATTAGCCGAGCTAATCCTCCGGCTCGCGCAATACCATATGCAGCGCACTGTCCGCGGTGCCAGAAGTGGCAATCTTCGCGCCATTCCTGACATATCAGGAAACGGTGGCGGGGTCGCCGGCCAGCAGCCTGGCCACCAGTTCACCGGTGGCCGACTCGACCCTGGCAGCGAACCGCTCGCCGGCCAGGTCGTTGCCGGTCACGTACACCGACGACGAGATCACGTCGGCCTTCAGGTAGGTGAGCAGTGGGCGGAGGGTGAAGTCGAGGCAGAGCCCGTGCCGGGCAGAGCCTCCCGTCGCGGCGATCAGCACCGGCTTGCCCTGCAGCGCGCCGAACGGCAGCAGGTCGACGAACATCTTCAGCAGACCCGAGTACGACGAGTTGAGAATCGGCGTCAGGAGGATCATCCCGTCGGCGCCCGCGGCCGCGGCGATCAGGTCCTGCAGCGCGGCCGAGGGCACCCCGGTCACCAGCGAATGAGTGAGGTCGGCGCCGACATCAGCAATTCGTAGATCTCGGTCGCGATCCGATCGTCGGGAATCCGGCCCCGCCCCGAAACGGTCTTGGCCAGGTGCTCGGCCAGAAGTCGGGTGTTCGACGGTCTGCCAACGCCGGAAGTCACGACAACAACCTCGTAGCGGCGTTCGCTCGCAGTCTTCATCCGGCGGTGACTCCTTACCGCGCCTCGGCGCATAGCCCGCTCAGTGGGTCGGCCCAGCAAATTCTGCCTGTCCGGCCGACCCCCTGCCGATTCCCCGGCGCGCCAACCTGGTTCGAGATTCAGTCGGCCGCCGGTTCATTCCTCGTCGATCAGTTGCCAGTTTCGGCGTGGGAGGAGGCGGATCAGGAGGTACGTGGCGGCCGCGCCGGCCAGGAAGCCGGGGATGGTCCAGCGCCAGCCGAGGAGCGGTTTCTGTTCTGTTTTGAGGACTGTGGTGGTGGGGGTGTCGTCTACTGCGGCGACCTCGGCCGGGGTTTGCGGCGCAGCGGGAAGGAGGGTCGGCCCGCCGACCACGTCGTTGTGGCCTTTGCCGTGGAGGAGGCCCAGGCCGACCAGGAGCTTGACGAGTTTCACGTCGTCGGTGGCGCGGTGCCAGATCGGCTTGCCGGGGAGTTCGCCGGTGCTGAGGTCCGATTGGGTGGTGGCGATCCAGGGGCCGCCCGGCGCGTCGGGGTAGATGATGTCGAGCCGCCAGGGCGTCATGTCGTGGATCAGCCAGGTCGCGCGGACGAAGGTGCCGCTGGAGTGCTCCACCCCGTCGTCGGCGCCTTTGGGCTCGGCGTCGAGCAGCATCTGCAATTCGGAGTAGGTCTTGTCCTCGTAGCCGGTGGCAACGACTTTGCCGTTGTCGGGTGAGCTCAGCAGCACGCTGGTCGGGCCACCCGCGTGCGCCGGGAGGGTGCCCGCACCTGCGACACCCAGGACGAGCAGTAGGACGGTACGGCGTACCCAGTGCTTCATGGCGGTCTCCTCAGTCGACTGCCCTTGATACACCGCTACCTGTCGGCTGGTTCCCGCATCACCGGGCCAGCTCGACCGCGCGGTCCTTCTCCGGCACACCCTCGAGGCGGAACGTCACGCCGTCCCGCACCCAGACCAGTGTCGGCCCAGCCACCCGGACTGTCTGCTCGACACCGGTCTTCTTCTGCAGGACGAGTTCGTGCGGCGTACTGAACCAGAAGCCGTCGATCTCCTGCACGTACTCCGGCCCCATGTAGAACTTCTTGAGGTACATGGGCGACGGCTCGGCCAGGAACTGCTCCAGCCGCACTACCCCGGTCCTGGTCGTCCAGCTCATCGCCACAAACCCAGCAGACGCCTGGACGTGCGCCGGCGTCCCCAATGCTTTGGGAACCACCGGTGCGAATCCAGCAACCCTGGCAGCCTCAGCCACCGTCAGCTGCCCGGTGGCCGCAGGAGGTTGAGGGGCACTCGTCGGACCTCTGGGGACCTGTACCGCCTCCACTCCCCCGATGTTGAGCCACTCGGCCACTGCGGCGCGCACTGGCGGCGTCACCAGCGCACCGGCCAGCAACACGGCCAGTAGAGCCAGCAGGGAACGCCAGCGACTCCGGAGGGCCTCGCCGAAGGTACGGCGTACAGGTGGCTCTGCGATTCGCTCGAGCACCTTGGCGGCCAGCCCGTCCGCAACGGGAGGCACTGCGGCGCTACGGCCGAGCGTACGGAGCTCCTCTTCCAATGACGTCATCGCTGCACCTCCCTGTCAGGTAGTTGCGTCCGTAGTCGCCCCAGAGCCCGATGCAGCCGAGACTTCACGGTCCCGCGCGGCCAACCCAGCACGGTGGCCGTCTCCTGCTCATCCAGCTCCAACAGGTACCGGCACGTCACCACTAGCCGGTACTGCTCAGGCAGACCCCGTACTGCCGCCAGCAATTCAGCACTGCGCTCAGCCGAGGCCGCCTGGTCCGCCGGGTCGAGCACCGCGTCCGGCAGCACCGCCAACTCCTCGCGCCTAGCCCTACGCCCGCGCGACCGCTGCAGATTGCGCGTCTCGTTGGCAACGATCCTCAGCAACCAGGGCCGGAACGCGGCGTCCTCCCGGAAGCTCCCCAGCGCCCGGAACGCCTTGACGAACGACTCCTGCACGACATCGTCCGCCTCCGACCCAGCGCCCAGAAACACCGCCGTCCGCTTCGCCACCGACGCATGCATCACCACCAACTCGCCGTACGCGGCAATCTCCCCACCACGCACCCGAGCCAGAATCTCCGCCTCACCCGACCCGCTGATCCCGCCTCCCATCAACTACCTACGCCCTCACTACACCTCCGCCGGGCCATTGGTTCCAGTTCCTACTGGCGGGGTTTGACTCGTTTGGTTGGGGGTGCCGTCAGGGGGTCTTCGGGCCAGGGGTGGCGGGGGTAGCGGGCTCGGAGGTCGGCGCGGACCTGGGGGTAGCCCTGGACCCAGAAGGACGCGAGGTCGCTGGTGATCGCGACCGGGCGTCTGGCGGGTGAGAGCAGATGCAGAACTACCGGGACGCGGCCGTCCGCGACAACTGGGGTTGTCGTCCAGCCGAAGACCTCTTGCAGTTTGACGGCGAGCACCGGCGGCTCGACACCGTCGTACGCGAGCCGCACCTGGGACCCCGACGGCACCTGGATCCGCTCCGGCGCAAGCTCTCCGAAGCGGGTCGCAGCCGGCCAAGGCAGCAGCCGTTTCAGCCCCGACGCCACATCGAGCTGGGCAAGATCCTTTGCGCCCCGCACCGACGACAGCTCAAGCCAGTCGTCAAGGTTCGCCAGCAACGCCGCATCATCAACCGCCGGCCACGGCTCGCCAAGATGCGCATGACAGAACGCCAGCCGCTCCCGCAACGAAACCGCCGCCTCGGACCACCGCAGTACGCCGAGCCCGCCCTTCCTCAGCCCATCGCGAACAGCCGCCTGCACCAGCAACGGATCCGGCTTCGCCAACGGCACGTCGCTGAGCACAATCGCCCCCAGCGTCTCCACCCGCCGCGTCACCACCCGCCCGTCCTCCCACCGAATCACCTCAGTGGAAGTAACCAGCTCCCCCGCAACCTCCCGAGCCGTCCCCTCATCAAGAGGCGCCGCCAGCCGAATCCGCGCATCCGCCTTGCCCGGCGCCCGATCCGCCACCGCGATCGCCAACCACCGAGTACTCCGCAACGGCGATTGCGGATCCAGCGCCGCCCCGGTACCACCCGACATCTGGTAAGACGCCGAATCCGCCTCCCGAGCCCGAGCAATCCGATCCGGATAAGCCAGCCCCACCACGATCCCGGCCGCCAGGTCATCACGTACCGCCGAAGGCCCGCCGATCGCCCGGCCTGCCGCCGACCGCCCGGCTGGTCCGGCCGCAATGCCACCAGCCGGTCGGGACCCGACTTCGGCAGCACTCCCCGCGGATTCTGTGCCGCGGCTCAGTCGTTTCACCTCTTCTCGCCAGCGCGAGGTGGCAGCTCGGTCGGTGCCTTGGCGGAGGGAGCGCCAGCGGGCGGGGAGGTCGTCGGTGAAGTCGCGGGCGGAATCGTCGGAGAGCATCGCGACGATCTCGCGAGCCCGTTCGGCGCCGACCCGCGACGTACCGTCCAGCAACGCGCGAGCCAACCGCGGATGCGCGCCGATCACCGCCATCTGCCGCCCGCGCGAAGTGATCCGTCCGTTCTCATCGATCGCATCCAGCCGCCGCAACAGCTCGGTCGCCGCAATCATCGCCACCACCGGCGGCGCCTCCAGCAACCTCAGACCAGCGCCACCCGGCGCACCCCAAGCCGCAAGATCCAAAGCAAACCCGGCCAGATCAGCAGTGGCGATCTCCGGCGCGGGATGATCATCGAGATGCGAGTGATCGGTCGCCGACCAACACCGATAGACCCGCCCAGGCGCCTCCCGCCCAGCCCGCCCCGCCCGCTGATCCGCCGACGACTTCGAGACCCGGCAAGTGACCAACGCCCCCAACCCACGCGACTGATCCGTCCGTGGCTCCCGAGCCAGCCCCGAATCGACAACAACCCGAACCCCCGGCACCGTCAGCGAACTCTCCGCCACCGACGTGGTAACCACCACCCGCCGCCCAACCCCCGGCGTCAACGCCCTCTCCTGCTCAGCCCGAGACTGCCGCCCGAACAACGGCAACACGTTCTGATCACCCAACCGGCGCACCACCCCGTTGATCTCGGCCTCCCCCGGCACGAACACGAGGATGTCCCCCTCGTTCTCACCCAACGCCCGCCGTACCACCGCCGCAACGTGATCCAGCAACCGCGGATCCACCCGCCCGCCAGGCAGAACCGGCACCGCCACCGGAGGCGGCACCCACTCCACCTCCACCCCGAACATCACCGCCGAAGCAGTAACCACCGACGCCGCGCCACCCAGGCCATCACCCAGTACGCCGCTCAGCCGGACCGTCTCCGCCGTCGCCGACGTCGCGACGATCGCCAGCTCCTCGCGCAGATTCGTCCGGACATCGACGCACAACGCCAGCAGCAGATCCGCATCAAGATGCCGCTCATGGCACTCGTCGATGACGATCGCGGCAACCCCAGGCAGGTCCGGATTCTGCTGCAACCGCCGTACCAGCAGCCCGGTCGTCACCACCTCCACCCTCAGGTCGCGACCACCACTTCGCTCACCACGCATCGCATACCCGACTCGGCGCCCAAGCGGCTCACCCACCAGCATCGCCAACCGACTGGCGGCAGCCCGCGTCGCTATCCTCCGAGGCTCGGCGACAACCACCACACCGTCCAGCGCATCGGCGAGCGCCAGCGGCAGCAACGACGTCTTCCCCGATCCGGGCGGCGCCACCAACACCGCAGTACCGTGCCGGCGTACCGCCTCGACAGTCGCAGGCAGCACCGTACGGACAGGCAGGTCGGCCCCAGGCACCGACGGATCAGGCAGCAGCACACCGCCGACGCTAGCCGACCGCCTGCGCCCACCGACGGCCGAGCGCACCGGCGGGGCGTTAAGGTCGAACTCGTGCCTGAAGTCGATGCTTCCTTCCTGACCCTCCCCCGACACGAACTGGCCGATGCCGCGTTGCAGCGGGCCAAGGATCTGGGGGCCACCTTTGCCGAGTTCCGGTTGGAGCGGATCCGGTCCGAGTCGATCAACGTGCGGGACGGAGTCCTCGAGAGCGCTCGCGACGACGAGGATCTCGGCCTCGCCGTGCGGGTGATCCACGACGGGACCTGGGGTTTCGCCGCCGGCGTCGCGCTGACGATCGACGAGGCCGTCCGGGTCGCCGAGCAGGCCGTTCACCTGGCGCAGATCTCCCGCCCGATCAACTCCGAGCCGATCGAGCTGGCCGACGAGCCGATCTACGACGACGTCACCTGGACCTCGGCGTACGAGATCGACCCGTTGGGCCTTCCGCGGGCCGAGAAAGTCGCTCTGCTCGTTGACTGGAGCAACCGACTGCTCCAGCACGACGCCGTCACCCACGTGACCGCGCACGTCTCCTCCGTCAACGAGTGCAAGTTCTACGCGAACTCCGAAGGCACCTCCACCACGCAGCAGCGCGTCCGGATCGGCCCGAAGGTCCGGGCGACGGCAGTGGACGCTGAGACCGGCCGGTTCGACACCATGGCCAGCTGTGCACCACCTGCCGGCCGCGGCTGGGAGTACATGACCGGTACCGGCTGGAACTGGGATGAGGAGCTCGCCCAGCTCCCCGGCTGGCTGGCCGACAAGATGAGCGCCCCGAGCGTCGAGGCCGGCAACTACGACCTGGTGATCGACCCGACCAACCTGTGGCTCACCATCCACGAGTCGATCGGCCATGCGACCGAGCTGGACCGCGCACTCGGCTACGAGGCCAACTACGCCGGTACGAGCTTCGCCACCCTCGACAAGCTGGGCAGCCTCAAGTACGGCTCGCCCGTCATGCAAGTCACCGGCGACCGCACCCAGGTGAACGGCCTGTCCACCGTCGGGTACGACGACGAGGGCGTGGCCGGCCAGCAGTGGGACCTGGTCAAGGACGGGGTCCTGGTCGGGTACCAGGTCGACCGCCGGATGGCGAAGGTCAACGAGGACGTACTGGGCACCGACCGCTCCAACGGCTGCGCATACGCCGACTCCTCCGGGCACATCCCCATCCAGCGGATGGCCAACGTGTCCCTGCAGCCCGCTGTGGACGGCCCCTCGACCGAGGAGCTGATCAGCAGGGTCAAGAACGGCATCTACATCGTCGGTGACAAGTCCTGGTCGATCGACATGCAGCGGTACAACTTCCAGTTCACCGGTCAGCGGTTCTTCAAGATCACCGACGGCAAGCTGGACGGCCAGCTGCGCGATGTCGCCTACCAGGCCACCACGACCGAGTTCTGGGGCTCCATGGAGGCAGTGGGCGGCCCCGAGACGTATGTGCTCGGCGGCGCCCTCAACTGCGGCAAGGCCCAGCCCTCGCAGTCCGGCGCGGTCACCCACGGCTGCCCGTCAGCCTTGTTCCGCGACGTCCGCATTCTCAACACCACGCAGGAGGCCGGCCGGTGACGTCCCCGATTCAGCTCAGCCCGCAGGACACCATCGAGCGCGGCCTGCACCTCGCCGCGGCCGCAGGGGCATCGGGTTGCGTAGTACTGGTCTCTGAAACCTCCAGTGCCAACCTGCGCTGGGCCAACAACACACTGACCACCAACGGCGTCATGCGCGGCTCCCGGGTCACCGTGATCGCCACTGTCGGCGCAGGCGAGGGCACTGCGGCCGGGGTAGTCGGGCGCTCGTCTGTTACCGACGTGAGCCTGCAGGACCTCGTCTCAGCCGCTGTCGCCGCTGCACGCGAGTCCAGCCCGGCCGAAGACGCCAGACCGCTAGTAGAGGGCACTGTCGGCGAGGGCTGGGGCGAGGAGCCCGACGAGACCTCCGTCAACGTGTACGCCGACTTCGCACCAGCACTCGGCGAGACCCTCGCCCGGGCCACCAAGGAGAGCCGCTGGCTCTACGGCTTCGCCGACCACGAGGTAGTCACCCTGTACGTCGGTTCGTCCACCGGACTCCGGTTGCGACAGAGCCTCCCCCGGGGATTCGTCTCGGCCACAGGCAAGTCAGGCGACCTGAGCCAGTCCGCCTGGGCCGGCGCAGCCACCCGCGACTTCCGCGACATCGACGCGCTCGCGATCGACGTCGAACTCACCCGCCGGCTCGGCTGGGCGACCCGTACCGTCTCCGTCGAGGCCGGCCGGCACCCGACCGTCCTTCCGCCCGCAGCGGTCGCCGACCTGACGACCTTTCTCTTCTGGGAGCTCGACGGCCGCGACGCCTACGAAGGCCGCAGCGTCTTCTCCAAGCCCTCCGGCGGCACCCGGCTCGGCGAGACGCTGTTCCCGCAGCCCGTCGCCCTGCACTCGGACCCTCAGCTGGCCGGGCTCGAGACGTTGCCGTTCGCAGTCGCCCGGGCGTCAGGCGGCTCATCGAGCGTCTTCGACAACGGACTGGCTCTCGGCCCAACCGATTGGATCCGCGGCGGCAAGCTCGAGAACCTGATGCAGAGCCGCTTCACCGCGGACCTCACGGGTGCACCCGCGGTCACCCCGGCGATCGAGAACTACGTGCTCTCCGTCGACGGCGCCTCCGGTAGTACCGAAGACCTCGTTGCCGGACTCGAACGCGGCCTGCTGGTCACGTCGCTGTGGTACATCCGCCCGGTCGACCAGCAGACGCTGCTGCTCACCGGCCTGACCCGCGACGGCGTCTACCTGGTGGAGAACGGCGAGGTGACCGGTGCCGTGAACAACTTCCGCTTCAACGAGAGCCCGGTCGACGTGCTCGCCCGCTTCACGGCGGCTGGTGCGACCGTACCGACCTTTTCCCGCGAGTGGGGCGACGACTTCTCCCGCACGGCGACCCCGCCGCTGCTGGTCCCCGACTTCAACATGTCCAGCGTCAGCCAAGCGTCCTGACCGACGCCAGAGGCCCGGCACCCCGTACTACGGGTGCCGGGCCTCTGTCTTGCGTCAGGCAGTCAGGCGATCAGGCCTGGGGCGCCGGCGGGTAGCCCGGGTAACCCGGCTCGCCCCCGCCACCGGGGGTGCCGAAGCGCTCTGCGGCCTTCGGGTCCGGACCGTACTGATTGTCGCCCGCGTTGCCTTCCTGGATGTAGAACACCAGGAGGATGATCCAGCCGATGACGATGGCGAAGATCAGGAACAGCCAGTAGCCCGAGCGGCCGGTGTCGTGCAGGCGCCGTGCGGCGACCGCGAGCGACGGGATCAAGATCGCCAGGCTGAAGATCGAGGCGAGCAGTCCGCTTCCGGTGCCGTTGGTGGTGCCGAGAATCCTGTCGATGACGTTCAGCACGATGCTGATGATCCAGCTGAAGAGCACGAACATCCAGAACTCTTGCCGGCGCGCCCGCCCACTGAACTCCGCGTACTTCTTGATGACGTCGGTAAACCAATGCATGTGCTGACTCCGTAGCTTGAAGGTAAGACGCGGACCGAGCCTGTCGGTACCCACTAGGTTCGTCAATGCAAGGTTTCGCTTCGGTGACCAGATCGCAACACGGCACGCCGTAGTTCGAGTCAACTTGAGATCAACGGAGCCGGTTTCGCCTGGGTGACCCGCCACAGCCGGCGGCCGTTCTCCTCGTACGGATCGGCGCCGCCGAGCTCCCAGCGGTCGGCCAGTTCGTGCACCAGGTCGAGGTCGAAGAACCGGCCGGCGAACCCGTCTTTTGCATACAGTCCGTCGCCGATCTCGGCGCACTTGCCGAAACGGCTGTCATCGGTCGACCACACGGTGTAAACGAAAAGCCCGCCAGGGCGTAGTACCCGGCGGATCTCGTTGACCAGGGTGCGGAGTTCGGTGCGCGAGAAAGCCATGTTCAGCAGGACATTCGCGTACACCGCGCCGACCGTCGCGTCGGCCGGTGGCAGCGGATCGCGGACGTCGTGCAACGCCGCCGTGACCCGGTCGTCCAGCCCTTCCCGCTGCGCGTCCAGCCGCAGCCGGTGCAGCGCCGACTCGCTGAAGTCGGTGGCATGCACGCTGAATCCCTGCCTGGCAAGGTAGAACGCATCCCGCCCCTGCCCGGCGCCCAGCTCCAGCACGTCATCGATGCCCGCGGCACCGAACAACTTCGCCGTCCACCGCGCAGCCGCCGAGGCCTCCGCGCCATGAAGGCTCGGATGCTGCTCGTACGCCGCCTGCCATCGCTCTTGCTGAGCCCTCGCGAGCTCCACATACCCAGTCTTCATCTTGCTCCCCGTGTTCGCCTCGCCAGTCTTTTCCGAACCAGCAGACCCCAGCACCCTACGCGACGAAGTGAGTAGACGTACTCAAGCGCCCACGCGTTCCCCCTGGCGATAGTGAGGTGAACGATCGAGGAGGACGCCAGATGAACACCCACGCCACTGACATCCAGTGCCCCGTCTGCCACACCCAGCTCCACCTGGACGTCCGGGTGGCCACGCCACCGCCGGTAGTACAGCCAAGCGCCTATCCCCCGATCTCCACCGCCCGGCCAGTACCTCCGCCACCGCCGGCAGTCCCGGCGCCTGTCCACAAACTCCCAGGTCAGCAAGGCCCTCTGCTCCCGCCACCCCCGCCGCCACCACTGCCGAAGCCGCGCCGGGCACCTCGCCCGCGCAGGCGATTGAGCCCGCAGGCAACGCTGCTCAGCCTCGGCGTACTCCTCCTGCTCGCCGCCGGCGTCACCTTCCTCGCCGTGACCTGGGACAGCCTCGCCGTCTCGGTCCAGGCCTCGATCATCGCCACTCTCGCCGCCATCTCCTTGACAGCTTCCGTCCCGGCCGCCCGCCACAAACTCGCCGGTACCGCCGAGGCGCTCGCCATCCTCGGCAGCGGCCTGCTCACCGTCGACCTGTACGGCGCCCGCGCGCTCGGCCTGATCGGCCCCGACACCATGGACGGCCGCACCTACTTCGGCCTGGCCGCAGCGGTAGTTGCCGTGACCAACCTCTTGATGTCACGCATCGCGCCTAGCGTGATCACGTACGGTGTCGCCGCCGTGATCATCGGCCAACTCCCGCTGCCCTTCCTGCTGGCCGACCGCATCGCACTGGCCCCCTTCCTGCTCGGCCTGCTCATCCAGGTCGCGATCACTCTGTACTGGACGTCGAAGGGCACCAAGATCGTCCGCGTCACCGGCGCGATCTGCTCCGCCGTCGTCTTCTGGGGCGTGATGATCACCGGCTCTGTCCGCATCCTCATCAGCCTGGTCGCCCACCACTCACTCCAATCCCGCCCAGACCTCAACGACTTCGTCGACGGCTCCGCGACCGCTCTCTCCCCAGTCCTCGCCACAACAGCCGTCATCTGCCTGTCGGCCTTGGTGGGCATCGTCCTACTCCGCAAGGTCCCGCTCCCCCGTGCCCTTCCGCCAGCCCTCGGCGAATCAGCCTGTACTGCGGCTGCGGCGTTCGCCCTAGCCACGTGCCTTCCCCAACTCCCCACCACCGGCCGCTGGCTCGACACCGCCCTGGCCACAGCCCTCGCCCTAGCAGCCCTCCTGATGCCCACGCGGACCGGCGTACGGGTCACCATGCTCTGGGCCGCGGCAGCGGTTGTTGCCGCAGTCAACTTCTTCGTCTGCGCCGCCCTCGACGACCTCGTGCAACTCGGCCTCATCTCCACAACCGTCGCAGCACTGACTCTCGTCGCCACATGGCGCAACCGCCTGCAACCCGCACCCGCCGCGATCACCGCCAGCTTCGCCACCCAACTAGCGATCGTCCTGATCACCTACGACGGCCTCTTCACCCTCTGGACCGGAGCAATCCTCCTAGCCGTAACAGGCGCAATCTCAATCGCCACCGCCTGCCTCGTCCCCCACCAAAGCTCTCAACTGGAGCGCTCACTGCTCTGGCCCGCAACCTGCGCAGTCGCCATCGCAGAGTTCATCGCCCTGATCGACACCAGCCCCACCATCACCGGCATCGTCCTCACCATCGCCGCCGCCCCCTTAGTTGCCTACGGCACCCGCCCAGCCCGCCGCCAGGCCCTACTAATCGCCGGCGCCCTACTAACCTTCGCCAACACCGCTTTCATCCTGGGATCCGGCGCCACCACCCTCGAATGGTTCACCCTCCCCCCAGCCGCGGTATTCCTCGCCATCGGCATCTACGCCTACCGCACCCAACCCAGCTGGATCTACCTAGGCCCTGGCCTCCTGCTAGGCCTCGTCCCCTCAGCTCTAGTTGCCAACAGCAACAACGACTACCTCCGCACCACCTTCGTAGTAGCCGCCGCCGTAACGATCATCCTCATCGGCACCCGCTACTCCCTCCAGGCCCCCTTCATCATCGGCGCCACCGTCCTCCTCAAAATCGCCCTCTGGCAATTCCTCCAGGTAGCCCCCCTGATCCCCCGCTGGATCACGCTAGCCACCGCCGGCCTGATCCTCCTCACAGTCGGCGCCACCTACGAACGCCGCCTACAAAACGCCAAACAAGCCGCCCGCTGGCTAACCGCCCTGCGCTGATGCCCAACTTCGTCCGGCGACAGCGGTTTGGGGCTTCGCAGGGAACGCATAATGACAGCAGGTAGTGAAGTAGGGACGGAGACGAGTGGGGGCACTGAGTCACGGGGAATGGGAGCCACCCAGCGCGCCGATTCTGACGCACGCGCTGGAGAAGATCCGGGCGCGCGACGGACTGACCCTCGCGCGATTGCAGGACGACCGCAGCCAGGCCGTCGTGCCCCTGCTCCGGCTGAACGCCAGCCGGCGTTTCGCCGACGTGCACAAGGTCGATCTGTCCGCGGCAGCGCACGCGGTCATCTGTCAATGTGTCCTCGAGACGATCGACGGCACGCACCGGATCGTCGCTGATGCGATCCTCGCGCTGGGGCTGTTCTCGGCGCAGTACCTCGCGCACGGCGTCGACGACCGCATCGTCCAGGCCCTTCATGCCGGCTCGCTGGGCATCCGCAGGAGCACGCTGCTGGCCAACTGGGCGCGCCTGCACGACTCGCTGGGCCTGCCCGCCACGGAGGCTCCCAGCGACCGTACTCTGCGCGGCACGACGGAGAGCGAAGTACTCCGTGAACTGGCCCGGCAGTTGATCCGCCGCGAGGTGAACTCGGTCGGCTCGCGCAATGTCGTCGCGTCGCCCTCGGATGACGCGACGGCCAATCCCGAGCCGAAAGGACGCGTGATCGTCGTCGGCGGCGCGGTCATGGACGCGACCTTCCGCACCAAGTCGCTCCCCCAGAGCGAGACCTCGAGCGAGGCCTACGGATTCGATCTCTCACCCGGCGGCAAAGGTGTGTCGCAGGCCGTGGCAGCCGCTCGCCTGGGCCTGGAGGTCTCCCTGATCGCCGCCGTGGCCGACGACCGTTTCGGCCAGGAGATCATCCATTATCTGCACGACGAAGGCGTCAACACCTCGTTGCTGAAGATCGCCCGCCAGGCGCGAACGCCGTTCACCGGCGTCATCGAAATGGAGCTCGGCGACAGCATCGCGGTGAACTGGCGAAATTCGACGGAGATCAGACTCGAGATTCGCGATGTGGAGCGGCTCTCCCAGGAGCTGACCGACTGCGACGCGGTCCTGGTGACGTTCGAGATTCCCCGGGAAACAGTGCAACGGACCCTTGAACTGGTCCACACCGCCGACCACGATCGTCCACTGGTCATCGTCACTCCGGGGCAGCCCTATCCGGAGGACGACATCTCCCGGCATTCACTGGCTCATATCGACTACATGGTGGCCCACGCCTGGGAACTCGGTCGCTATTCACCACCCGGCCAGGAAAGATTCGATCCGGATCCGGTGGCGCGCCACCTGCTCGCCTACGGCGTCGAAACCCTCTGCATCCCCGGGAACGGCGGTTGCACGATCTACTCGGACACCGACCTCCAGACCTTCAGCGTCCCCAGCTTCCCCTCGATCTACAAGGAGTCGTCCGCCGCCCGCGACGCCTTCTGCGCGGCCCTCGCCGCCCAGCTGATCGACAACGACGGCATCTTCACCGAACAGCAAGCCATGTGGGCAACAGCCGCAATGGCCTGCGCCACCGCCGACTTCCCCCTCTCCAACTCGATGCCCGACCGCCGCCGAGTCGAATCCCTCCTCAGCCGCTCCCGGTTCACTCTCAGGCCACAACCGGGCAACTGAGACGAGTCAGCGGTGCAGCCGGTGCTGGAGACCTGCGGGAACGACCTCCGTCTCGCCTTTGAGCCGGCAACAGAAGATCATCGAATCGAGCAACTGGGTCCTGCTCAGCCCGAAATCCCCGCCGTGCATCGACCGTAATTCAGCCACGTTCGTCGTGGCGAATTCAGTCCGCAACTGACGCGGACTGACATATCTCCCGCGATAATACAGATACGGCCGCGGCCTGATCGTCATCCATCGATTCCAGTTCGCCGCAAGATAGCTGGCTCCGGTGAATCCGAGATTGGGATCGACCGCAGTGGTCAGCAGTTGCAGATCAGGTCTTCTCCGCCGGATATCACTCCGGACCCTGGCCAGCAGATAAGAGATCGCATTGGCCGGGGCCACGTCGAACGAATAGACCCGGGAGATATCCCAGACGGTATCCATCGCTATCTCGAACCGACTGGCGATATGCCGCCCGACACGACGCCACTCCAGCGGCGACACGCTGCAGAGGCTGACCGGCCGGCCGTAGAGGGGATCGACCAGGGCGTAGTTGAGCGCTCCGGGACGGGCGCTGCGCAGATAGTGGAGGTGAGTGAAGATCTCCTCCGCGTTGTCGCGGTTGTAGTCCGCGACGAACCGCAGATCCTGCAGCTCGAAGCGACCCTCCGGCATCAGCCGCTCGACCTTCGCCTGATCGTCCACCAACTCTTGCAGCTGGGTGGCGATCTCAGCTCGCACCTGGGCCCAGGTCAACTGACCATCGAGCCTGGCGACGCGCGGCAGATGCAACAGGGTCCGGACGGCCAGCGCCCGCGGCTCGACCGCCCGCTTGCCGGCGGCAACTCGCACCAGCCGGACGAACTCGGAACCGTGCTCGCGGCAATCGTCGAGCAAGACACCTCGGCGCGGACGCACACTGCGCTCCGCGGGCCGCGAATCGACCGCCGGCCCCGGGGGATTGCCAATCACTCAGAGCGCCTGCCTGTCCGTCTGGTAGCGAGATCGAGTAGCGCCCATGCGAACAGGCCGGGCCGGCACTCAGTATCACAGGGCTAAACCCTCGAGCCCGTCACCATCGAGTAACGATCTGGACGGAGAATGGTCACGGTCCGGTGCCGGTTGCCAATTGGCAACCTCCGGCGACCAACTGGAATCCTCTCCGGACCCCCGTCCGGGAAAGGCAGAATTCAGGCGACCGAACTGCAGGCGTTGGCATTCTGGTCTCCACCAAAACTTTGTCTTGACAGCCTTTTGACCTGCCGTTCACTGGAATCAACAGCAAACGAGACGGGGCACCGGGCCAATCTAACGCAGTGCCGGTGAAATGCAAGTATTCGAGGGCGTGAAACGGAAAAGAGGGTCGATCATGATGCACAACCAACTCCTCGTCATGCTAGTCGCACTCGCCGGCGCGGTACTCATCTTCTCGTTCTGGAAGCAGATCCTGCTCATCCTTCTGTTCGGGGTGGTGGTGATCTTCTGCCTCGGCGTCTACAACCTCACCGCAGCCGTCCTCTGAGCTGCCGGCGACCCGCCCGGGGAATCCTCGGGCGGGTGTTTTTCCGTAGGCTCGTCGAGTGACCGAAGACGCCGCGGACCTCAGCCTGGTCGAGATTCTCGACCAGTTGTCCGGTCACCACCTCTCGGCCCGGGAACTGGTCGCGGCCTGCCTTCGCCGGATCGAGAGATCGGAACCCACGGTCCGCGCGTTCGTCACAACGACACCCGAGTTGGCGATCGCCGCCGCCGAGCGCGCCGACTCTGCTCGCGCCAGACAGTCGCCCGTCGGCGCCCTGGCCGGAGTACCGGTAGCGGTCAAGGATCTCTTCCTCACCAGAGGAGTTCTGACCACGGCTGGAAGCAAGGTGTTCGCGGGCTTCTATCCCACCGAGGACGCGGCCGTCTGGGAACGGCTGGCGGCCGCTGGTGCCGGCTTGCTGGGCAAGACGACCACACACGAGTTCGCTTATGGCACCAGCTCTTCTCCGACGAGGAATCCTTGGGATCTCCGGAGGAGTCCCGGTGGTTCGTCGGGAGGATCTGCCGCGGCCCTCGCGACCCGGATGACTCCGGTGGCCACCGGGACCGACACTGGCGGGTCGCTGCGGATTCCTGCTGCGGCCTGCGGCTTGTCCACCCTGCGAAGCGGGATGGGAAGGGTGTCCCGGTACGGCGTGATCCCGTTGAGTCGTTCGTTCGATGTCAGCGGACCGATGGCCCGGCGAATGCTCGATGTGTCGTTGCTGATGCGAGTGCTGGCCGGCTACGACGCTCGCGATCCGGGAAGCAGAGAACTTGCTGTCCCCGAGTACCCGCTGGCTCCGGCGTCCGATCTGAGCGGCGTCCGGATCGGGCTGCCGGTGGAGATGTCGTGGAAGGAAGTGGACGAGCAGCTGGCCGACGTCTGCCGGGACGCGCTGCACGAGCTGGTGATTCGCGGCGCCGAGCTGGTGGAGATCGATACCCCGGCCCTCGCGGAAGAGGTTCTGCGAAACTCCGTCAACGTCTTCGACACGATTACCAGAGTCGAGGCGCTGGAGGTCCATGATCCGTTGCTGCCCCACAGTCATCTCTACACACCACAGGTGCTCGGGCGTCTTCAGATGGGCGAGGGCGTCAGCTCCGAGCGCTATGCCGAAGCTCACCGCCTCCGTGAGCAATGGGAGAGCAGTTGGCGGCAGATCATGGCCGACTACCGGCTGGACGCCATCGCCCACCCGACGCTCGATGCTCCTCCCCCGATCATCAGCTCGGCCGCCGAGCCCATCGGCCCGCGCATTCTGCTGTCCGTGCCCTGGTCGCTGGCCGGCTTCGCGGCTCTCAGCGTTCCGGCGGGCCTGGATGACCGCGGGCTACCAGTGGGTCTCTCACTGGCCGGCCTTCCTGAGCGTGAAGCCGAGCTGGTCGGATTGGGGGTCGTCATCGACGAAGAACTGCAGAGCTGGCGCAAGCAACCGCCGGCATCGCCCCGGGCGACCTCGCCGGACACCAGTCGCTGAGTACCGCGTCAGCGCTCGGATTGCAGGGCTTGTTTCAGGGCTGCGAGGCGGGTGTGGATTGGGTCGTATTGGAGTTGGAGGGGGGTTAGTCGGTGGTGGGGGCGGTAGTCGATTCGGTGGAGGGTTTGTAGGTCGTCGTGCCAGGCGTAGGTGACTGGGTGGGGGCGCAGGAGGGTTGATTGGTCGCTGGTGAGGTCTACTACCAGGCGGTCGTCGGCGTAGGTGACTTCTACCCAGGCGTGGTGCTCCAGGTCGAGTTGGCCGGGGGCGTCCATCGAGTAGAGGTCGCCGGTGCAGTAGGTGAGGTTTCGGACGTGGGCGGCGGCGAGGGTTTCTATCAGCCAGGCGGAGGTTACTGCGCATTGGCCGTGGGAGGGCATGACCTGGACGCCGGCGGGACTTCTGAAGGACTCGTGGATGGTGGCGTCGGACCAGGCGTCCTGGAGGCGTTTTCGGAGGCCTTGGAGGTCGTCGGTCCAGCGGGGGTACGAGCGGCTGTGGAGCGACGGGGTGGTGGACGTGACAGGGCGGCTGAGGCTGCCGGTGAACGACACTGTTCAGGACCTTCTGTGGGGTGTTGGACTGGCGCACGAGTGTGGCGCACGCCACAAAATATCCAACGAGGCGCTGGATCGCCAGTTACCACCCTCGCGCCGGTTTGATGCCCTCCAGTCCGTGCATCGGGTTCGGCATCCGCCCCGTAACCGGGATCGGGGGGCGGGTGTCGAGGTCGGTGTAGCCGAGGGTCAGCCGGTAGCCATTCAAGGGGTACCGGGCGAAGGTCTCGCCTAGTAGGGCCGTGGCTTCGAGGCGGTCCTGATACTGCGGATGCGCCCGGGCATACTCCTCGATCTCACCTCGAAGGATGCCCCAAAGTTGATCCGAGGCAATGAGGTTCATGTCTGCCAGAGGGTTGAGGACGCCTAGGAAGAGGGCGTCGACCAGGTACTGGCGGAGGATGTGCCAAGGCTTGCGGGGCAGGACGCGGTCGTGGGAGTCAGGTTCGGGGCCGCGGGCGGGGATCGGCTCCGTGGAGATGTTGACGTCGTCGATGAGGTCTTTGATGACCAGGCGGGCCGGGACACCGTCGGGGCCGCAGATGATGGAGAGGTTCTCGCCGTGGGGGTTCACGGTGATGCCGTAGTGGTGCATCAGGTGGAGCAGTGGGCGGATGAGGGTGGAGATGAGCTCGGCCAGCCACGCGGTGGGATCGCTGGAGCCGATCAGGGTTGCTATCAACGGTTCGCCGCTGACATCCCGGTGCAGTACTGCGGCCAGCGGCCAAGCCGTCTCGCCGGGGGCGATGGTCAGCGGGTCACGCCAGATGCAGCCGAGGGTTTCGGTCCACTGGTAGGGGACGCCGGTGGAGAGCTGCGGATGGTGGACGGTGACCGACGCGACTTCGCCGAGCAGTACGGTGCCGAGGCGGTTGAAGACCTCGTCGCGAGACCAGAGCCCGCGGAGCCACTGGGTGACCATGGGAGCGGCCAGTGAGCAGTGGGCGGGTATGCCCCGGTAGACGGAGGTGTTGAGGATCTTCAGCGGCAGCTTGACCTGATAGCGCTCAGGTTGGGAGAGGTTGGCCATCGTCCGGATGGACTGGGTCGGGAGGTAGTCGTCGGGCCCCTCCCCCAGGACGACGATCTCCCCGGTGGCCAGCTCTCGTGCCCACTGGGTCGCCACTACGTGATCGAGTTGCCACGGATGGCACGGGAGCCACACGTAAGAGTCCGGGTCGACCAGCCGCCCCCGGAAGGCCTCCAGAGCGTCCGGGCTCAACTCCCGGCCGACCACTGCATGCTCGGACAGCTCGGGAGTCCCCCGGAACTCGGCCAGGCCCCTTCTCACGGCCAGCCAGACCAAGCGGAGCGGAGTACGGGCCTCTGGGGTGTAGCGGAGGCTGTCGGCGGCTGAGAAGCCCAGCCGACCCTTGTTGGCCACCAGCAGCGGATGGCCGGTCAGGTGTCCCTCAAGGGCAGTGTGCGACAGGCCGACCAGCGATGCGTTGGGTACGGCCGTAGAGGCCATCCGTACGTCGGCAGCCAACGTGCTGGACAGTTCGGCCACATACCCAGCCACTGTGGACCCGGAGAGCCCGAGAGCCTCCGCCGCATCCACCAGGAACTGCACTGGGTCAGTGGCCTCCTCACTCTCGTCGTTGCCGAGGATGCCGGCCGCTGTACGGCGTACCGACCCGGGGACCACCTGGTAGCTGCCGAACCCACCACGTGTCGCAACAAACGTGTACGTAGCCGCACCGAACGACAAGCGATCACCATCAGGCTGCAGCAGATCCTCTGTGCAGAGCTGCGAGATCAACTTGGCCAGCAACGAGGACGAGCTCCCAGACCAGGTCATCCCGGGATGGCGAAGGTCGTGAACGCAGTGGACTTGGGCAGCCGGAAGATCTCCCTTCCGGCGACACTGTTGAGGATGGTGGCGTTGCGGATGGCGCCGATGCCCAGGTCCGGCGCCGCTACCCCGTGGCTGTGCAGGTCCGCGTTCGCAACGAACAGCCGACCGGTCAGCGGGTCATCCGTGCTGATGCTGTGATCCCTGTTCACCACCCACCGCCCAGCAGCATCCCTGTGCACTAGCGGGTCCAGCGCAGTGAAGAACGGCAGCGGACGGTTGCGGTAGCCAGTAGCGGCCACTACTGCGTCCGTCACGTGCTGGAAGGTACGCCCGCTGTCAGCGTGCCGCATTGTCAGCTCGATGCCGTCGGCGCGAGCAACCGCCGACTCCACGGCCACGCCCACCTGCAACTCCACAGGCGCTACCGCCGAAGCATTGAGATCGCGCTGGTAGAGCACGTCGTGGATCTCCTCCAAGGTGTCCGAGGAGATGCCCTTGTAGTGCCGCCACTGATCCTTGACCAGCCGATCACGCGTCGACTCCGCCAGCTCATGGAAGTAGTCCACGTACGACGGCGTAGTCATCTCCAGGACCAGCTTGGAGTAGTCCAGAGGCGTGTACGCCGCTGTGCGGGTCAGCCAGGCCACACCCGGTCCACCCTCTGCGTTGGCCCGCAGCAGGTCCAGCGCACACTCCGCACCCGACTGGCCGGATCCCACCACTGTCACGCGCCCAGCCCGCAGGAGGTCGTCCCGGCGGAACAGGTAGTCGGACGAGTGCAGGAACCGCTCCGCGGGCAAATCAGCAAGCGCAGCCGGTACTGCGGGCTCAGTGCCAACCCCCACCACCAGGTGCCGAGCCTTGAACACCTCTACCGTCCCAGCGCGCTCCACTGTCAGCACGAAGGCATCGCCGTCGAACACCACCTCCGACACGTGGTGCCCGAAGTGCAGCGAGTCCAGTTGCGCCGCACACCAGCGCAGGTAGGCCTCGTACTCCCGCCGCGTCGGGTGGAACTTCTCCCGCACGTAGAACTGGTAGAGCCGGTCGTTGTCCCGCAGGTACGACAGGAACGACAGCGGATGCGCCGGCTCTACCAGGCTGACCAGGTCGGCCATGAACGACACCTGCAGCATCGCATCGCCGAACATCAGCCCCCGGTGCCAGGTGAACTCGGGCCGGCTGTCCAGTACTGCCAGCCTCACCTCGTCCACGCCACTGGCCAGCGCGGCCAGCCCCAGATTGAACGGGCCACACCCGATCGCGATCACGTCGTACGGCTCGGTACTCATCTCAGGCCTCCACGGTCCGGGTGTGGACCATCAGTAGTGCTTTCTTCTCGGGTAGCTCCAGCTCCGCGTGGATGACGAAACCAGCTGCCTCGAATGCGCGGATGGAAGGAAGATTCGTGACATCTGGTTCGGCGACCACGCGCTGGCTCAGCGGGTCGGCCCGGAGCAGGGCCTCGGCCAGCGCCCGCAACAGCCGGCGCCCAAGTCCCCGGCCGAGCCGCTCGGCGTCGCCGATCGCCACATGGATGCCCCAGTCGCGCTCCTGCCAGGTGTAGTACTCCGCCAGCCGGTCGTGCCGGACCCGGTACAACTCGGCGTACGCGAAGTCCTCGCCGTCGACAGCAGTGAGGCAAGGGATCGAGTGCTCGCCGGCGAGCTGTTCCTCGATCGCCTGCGCCCACCGCTCGACCGACCAGTCCTGCTCCCACCACTTCTGGATGTGCGGCTTCGCCATCCACCAGGCGATGGTCGGGGCATCCGAAGACGCGGCGGGCCGCAGGTCGAAGCCACTGTCCAGGTGGAGCAGCGGCGCGACGTCACACCTCACTGCGCGCACCCAATCGCAGGGGATTCGGTATGTCCAGATAGACCGACTGCGCGTCCAGCGGAGCGACTACCTCGTCGATACCGCGCAGCCGGGTCATCATGTTCGCCTTGCAAGGCAACTGTTCAGCCGACAGCCAACGCTGCGCCAGCCGAGCCCCGTCAGGCCCAGCAGCTTTCAGGAAAGGCAGTGCCTCGGACAACCGGTCGCGGACGACCTCAAGCAACGCATCCTCATCAGCGAGCCCATCCACCGCCAGCGAGCCCACCACCGCGAGCGCCTGGTTGTGCAGCAGGTAGTACGTCAACCGGTCATCAACGATCGCGTCATCGACCACTGCCAGCGTGGAGTCACTCAACCCGGTCACGTCCAGCAGTCCCCGCAGGTACGACGACGCGAGGTAGTAGCCCTGGTTGTCGCGATAAGCGCCACCAGCAACCCGCCCTGCGTCATCCAGCCGGACCAGTGTGTTCTGCTGATGCGCCTCCAGCCCGATCCCCGTCTCGGCGTACAGGTGGAGCATCGGGACCAGTACTTCGTCCACGTACGACGCCACCCAGGCCTCTGCCCCGCCATCGCCATGCCCGGCGACAGCACTGCCCAGGCGACTGAGCTGCCCCGGCCGCGGCGCCACCAGCCCCGCCAGACACGCGTAGCTGTCAACACCAGCCGGTACCTCGCGCACAGCGACGTCCAGCCCCGTCAACAGCGGCCCACCCTCGTCCAGCGCGACCCACGCCGGGTCCCGGACTATGGAGAACCGGGGGTGCGCTGTCGCAGTACCGGCGTTGTAAGCAGCATCGAGAAGCCGGTTGATCTCCAGACCTCGGCGCAGCTCCGTCGGCGTCGACTCTCGGCGCGAGTTGGTGATGCGCAGTCCGAGCGACAGCTTGAGCATCACGGGCAGGTCTGGGTGGTAGACCGTGCGCAGGCTCGAGGTCGGGTACCACTGCGCACCCAGCGGCCCCAGCGGCTCCACCCGCCCGTCAGCGATTAGCGAAGCGACCCGTGGCCGCTTCAAGACGTCAGCGGCCTGCCACGGATGAGCAGGAACCAGCACCCGGCCAGACGGCGGCGTGATGCCGGCCAGCGCGGCCATCAGCTGCAGGGCGTCCAGTCCCTGCAGTGATGGCGCGCCGGCCACCTGGTCCGAGGACACCAGCTCGGCGTCCACTGCGAACCAGTGCACCGCGAAGCGGCCACCCAGCTCCGGCGAGTACGCCGCCAGCTCGGCACCGCTCAACCCGTCTCGACTCTTCGGAGCCGGATGGTTCAGGTGGCCGAACAGCAGGGCCTGCTCAGCCTCGAGGAAGCGCCCCGGGCCACGCTCATCGCTGTCGGCCACGAAGACCGTCACGTTGCGGACGGACTCCGCAGTACGGGCCGCGAGGTCGTCGACCTCGGCCGGGTCGGCATCGACCGACAGCAGCCGCACCAACTGCTCCGGGCTCACCACCGCGCCGTCGACCCGTACCTCGGCAAAGCTGTGCAGCCCAGTTCTCGACGCGTGCAGCACTGTCGCCGTCACTGTCGAAGGGCCGACCACCAGCGACAGTGGGCCGACCGAGACCGGCACAGAGGTCTCCCGCGTGTAGCACCGCAGGATCGCGTTGAGATGAGCTTCGACCGCCACTGTGCTGGGTGAGATCACGCTGCTCCTTCGCGAGGCAGGACGTCGTGACCGGTGGCCACGACCTGGTCGAGCAGTTCCTCGATGTCCGTCGCGGTGGCATTCGGGTTCAGCAGCGTCAACTTCAACGCGACCGCCGCCGGGCGGCCGCCACGGGCCGGGATCCTGGTCCGGCCGATCAGCACCCGTCCCGACGTCAGCAACCGGCGCCGGACCTCACCCTGGACAGCGTCCAGCTCGGCCGCCGCCAGCCCCTGCCCGGCGACCCGGAACAGCACCGTGGTCAGGGTCACCGGCGCCAGCAACTCGAGGTTGCTGTCGGCAACGACCCGGGCCGCGGCGGCATGCGCGAGCTCGTGACAGGTGTCGAGCATTCTGCCCAGTCCGGTCCGGCCGTATGCCGTCAGAGTGGTGGCGACTTTCACCGCGTCCGGCCGGCGGGTGGTCTGCAGGCTCCGGCCGAGCAGCCCGTCCAGCCCGGAGTCGATGTCGTCGGCCGGGTTCAGGTACTCCACCGAGCGGCCGAGCGACGCGAACCGCTCCCGGTCGGCGACGAGCAACATACTGGTCGCCGCCGGCTGCCAGCCGATCTTGTGCAGGTCCAGCGTCACCGAGTCGGCAGCCGGCAACTCAGCCAGCAGCGGCGCGAGCCGGTCCGAGAACAGCGCGCCGAACCCGTACGCCGCGTCGACGTGAACCCAGGCCCCGTGCTGTCTGGCCAGCGCGGCGATCTCCCCGATCGGGTCGATGGACCCGTAGTCCGTCGTACCGGCCGTGGCGACCACCGCGATCGGCGTGCGACCGGGCTTGTCCAGCTCGTCGGCCAGGATGTCCGCACGCATCCGGAAGTCACCGTCGGCCGGGATCGTGATGGCCGCGTCCTCCCCCAGACCGAGCGCCGCGCACGCCCGCTGGACGGAGAAGTGAGCGAGCTCCGAGCAGAACACGACCGGCTTCGCCAAGCCACCCAGGCCGTTTCGCCGTACGTCGATACCGCGCGCCGCAGCCGCATTGTCCCGGGCGATCAGCACCGCGAGCAGATTGGAGATCGACCCACCAGGCGTCAGCACACCATCGGCGGACGGCCCGAACCCGGCCATCGTCGCGAGCGCCCGGACCACCCAGCGCTCGATCTCCAGCGTCACCGGACCGGAGTCGTAGGTGTCCATCGATGCATTGCTCGCGGACGCCAGCGCATCCGCGTCGACGGCGACCTGCAGCACCGGCGGCTGCAGATGCGCGGCCGCATGCGGGTGACTGAGATCGATGCCGTCCCGATCGAGCAGACCGGCGATCAGGTCCAGCGCGGCGGACTCGCCGACCCCTGTCGACGGCACCCGCGGAGCACCCAATGTGTCCGCCGTCCGCTGCTGCACAGCAGCCGGAGTACCGGCCGGCAGCGGCCCCCGTTTACTGTCCCGAACGGTCGTTGCCAAGGGCCAGCGATGCAGCTCCACCACCCGCTGATCGCGATCGAAGGGACTATGGGGAGCGTCGAGGGACGACATCCAGCTTCTCCTGGGAAAGTTGTCGAGTAAGGCAGCCCTTACTTAGGTAGCCCTAACCTACTAACCTCGAAGCTGTGCGTGTCAACCGGGGTGACCTGCGTGATGAAACACAGCGACAGCCGCCCGTGTCGTGGTAGACACAGGCGGCTGATGGTGAACGAGCCAGCGGCCGGATGAGGTACGGGCCAGCCCGGAAGTCGCGCCGGCCGCCCGTCAGTTGCCGTACGGCGTGCGGGTCAGGGTGAAGGTGGCGAGGTCGAGGTGAGTGATCCGGTCGCCGTCGCGGATCACCCGGAGGCGTTCGCCGGCGAAGTAGCCGTCGCGGCCTTGGTAGAGATCCGGGCCGATGGGTGAGAAACGGCACGGGTAGCCGGTGGTGAGCTGGAGGATGCCGCCGGCGACGGACATCGTCAGCTGGGTGTTGCCCCAGTACCAGTGGCCGAGGAGTTCGGAGCCTTGCGCGAGTTCGGGTTCGGGGACCCACTCGATCGGCAGCGGCGGCTCGTACGACGCGAGGATGCGCATCAGGTCGAGCGGCACCGAAGCAACCCGCCCGTACGTCGAATTGCCCAGCGTCACGGCCCCGATCCGCCGCGCGCGGTCGACGAACAGTCCGGCCATGAAGCCCGGCATCGAGCCGGTGTGGCCGACGAAGAGGTACGGGTCGTCGGCATGCAGCCGCAGGCCCAGCCCGTACGACGCGGTCAGCGCCTCGCGTGGATCGGCCGCCGTCGGAGCGGCCATCTCGTCGACGGTGTCGCGGCTGAGCACCTCGTAGCCGGGGTCGATCCAGAACGCGGCGTACTTCGCCAGGTCCTCGATCGTGCTCCACAGCTGTCCGGCCGGCGCCATCGCACCGGAGTCGTACGCCGGCTCCAGGTCGAGCCGCCCGCTGAACGGATGCACCGAGTACCCCTTGGCGGCGGGGGTGACCGGGAAGTACGTCGTACGCCGCATCTCCAGCGGGTCGAGGATCCGCGCCGCCACCAACTCCATCCACGCGGCACCCCGCAACCGCGCGACGACCTCGCCCAGCAACGCATAGCCGAGGTTGGAGTAGTGATGCCGCCGATCGGGTCTGCCGGCCGCCTGCGACTCGTCCATCGCCGCCGTCAGCGCCTCGAACGAAACGCCCGGATTGCGTTCCCACCAAGGGCCTTCGGGCTCGGCGTTCATCCCGCCCGAGTGGGCGAGCAACTGCCGGATGGTCAGGTCGCCGAACGCCACGCCGGGCAGATGCTTGCCCACGGCATCATTCAGCGACAGCAGCCCGTCGTCGCGACACTGCAGCACCAGGATCGCGGTCATCGTCTTGGTGATCGACCCGATCCGGTACTGCACGTCCGGGCCCGGCGCCAGCCCTTCACCGTCCACGATCTGCCCGCGGGAGCCGGTCCACGCCAACGCGCCGTCCTTCAGCACACCGGCTGTGATGGTCGGCAGCTTGGTCTCACTCTGGGCCGCGGCGATCTCGGCGTACAAGGCCGCCGCGGTGTCAGCACGAACGTCAGTCACTCACCCAAGTATGCCCGTTACTCGAAGGCCTCCGGGGAGGGGCAGGAGCAGATCAGGTTGCGGTCGCCGTAGGCTCCGTCGATGCGGCGGACCGGCGGCCAGTACTTCGTGGTGCGGTCGACCGACTGGGGGAAAGCGGCCTCCTCGCGGGTGTAGGCGTGCTCCCACTTGTCGTTGATCACCGACGACGCGGTGTGCGGCGCGTTCACCAGCGGGTTGTCACCGGCCGGCCACTCCCCTGCCGCGACCCGGTCGATCTCGTGCCGGATCGCGATCATCGCGTCGCAGAACCGGTCCAGCTCACCCAGGTCCTCGGACTCGGTCGGCTCCACCATCAACGTCCCGGCGACCGGGAACGACATCGTCGGCGCGTGGAAGCCGTAGTCGACCAGCCGCTTCGCGACGTCGTCGACGGTGATACCGGTCTCCTTGGTCATCGGCCGCAGATCCAGGATGCACTCGTGCGCGACCAGCCCGTTCTCCCCCGTGTACAGCACCGGGAAGGCGTCCTCGAGCCGCTTGGCGACGTAGTTGGCGGTCAGTACGGCGGCCTTGGTCGCCGACGTCAGCCCCTCGGCGCCCATCATCCGGATGTACGCCCAGGAGATCGCCAGCACACCGGCCGAGCCGAACGGCGCCGCGCTGATCGGACCGACACCCGACTCCGGGCCGGCCTGGTCGAGCAACGGGTGGTTCGGCAGGTACGGCGCCAAGTGCGCGGCGACCGCGACCGGACCGACACCCGGGCCACCGCCACCGTGCGGGATGCAGAACGTCTTGTGCAGGTTCAGGTGGCTGACATCGCCGCCGAACTCGCCCGGCCTGGCCAGCCCGAGCAGCGCGTTCAGGTTCGCGCCGTCGACGTACACCTGGCCGCCGTGGTCGTGGACGATCTGGCAGACCTCGGTCACGCTCTCCTCGTACACGCCGTGCGTGGACGGGTAGGTGATCATGATCGCGGCCAGCTTCTCCGCGTGCTCGTCAGCCTTGGCGCGCAGGTCGGCCAGGTCGATCGTGCCGTCATCGTTGCCCTTGACAACAACAACCTTCATCCCGGCCATCACCGCGGAGGCGGCGTTGGTACCGTGCGCGCTCGCCGGGATCAGGCAGACGTTGCGATCTTCGTTGCCCTGGGCCCGGTGGTAGCCGCGGATCGCGAGCAGCCCCGCGAGCTCACCCTGCGAGCCGGCGTTCGGCTGGATCGAGACCTTCGCGTAGCCGGTCACCTCGGCCAGCCAGCGCTCCAGCTGGCCGATCAGCTTCACGTAGCCGGCGGCGTCCTCGATCGGCGCCAGCGGGTGCATGTCGGCGAACTCGGGCCAGGTGACGGCTTCCATCTCGGTGGTCGCGTTCAGCTTCATCGTGCAGGAGCCGAGCGGGATCATGCCGCGGTCGAGCGCGTAGTCGTAGTCCGACAGCTTGCGCAGGTAGCGCAGCATCGCCGTCTCGGACCGGTGCGTGTTGAAGACCGGGTGCGTCAGGTACTCCGAGGTCCGCGTGACCGTCTCGGCCAGGGCGTCACCGCCGAGCGCCGCGTCGTACGTCACGCCGAAGGAACGGCAGACCCCGACCAGCGCCGTCGCGTCGGTCTTCTCGTCACAGGAGATACCGACGTGGTCCGCGTCGACCTCACGCAGCCAGATGCCGTTCTGCCGAGCCGTGTCGACAACATCCGCCGCACGACCGGGCACCCGGGCCAGGACGGTGTCGAAGAACTGGTCGTGCACGACCTCGACGCCTCCGGCCTTCAGCGAGGCGGCGAGGCTGTCCGCGTGGCGGTGGACCCGCTCAGCGATCGCCTTCAGCCCCTCCGGACCGTGGTAGACGGCGTACATCGACGCGACGACAGCGAGCAGCACCTGCGCGGTACAGATGTTCGAGGTCGCCTTCTCACGCCGGATGTGCTGCTCCCGCGTCTGCAAAGCCAACCGGTACGCCGGCGCGCCATCTGCATCGACCGAAACGCCGACCAGCCGACCCGGCAGCGACCGCTCCAGCCCGGCGCGCACCGACATGAACCCAGCGTGCGGCCCACCGTAGAACAGCGGCACCCCGAAGCGCTGAGACGACCCGATGACGATGTCGGCCCCGGCCTCGCCCGGCGCCTCGAGCAGCGTCAGGGCCAGCAGGTCGGACGCGACCGCGACGAGCGTCTCCCGGTCGTGTGCCGCCGCGATCAGCGGCTTCAGGTCCCGAACGACACCGCCGGAGCCCGGGTACTGCACCAGGAAGCCGAAGAAGTCGCCCTCCGGCAGCCCATCGGTCGTGTCAGCGACGACGACCTCGATGTCGAGCGCCTCGGCGCGCGTCTGGACGACCGCGATCGTCTGCGCGAAGCAGTCGGCGTCGACCAGGAACCGGTTGCTCTTGCTCTTGCGGTTCGACCGGTGCGCCAGCGTCATCGCCTCGGCGGCGGCAGTGCCCTCGTCGAGCAGCGACGCGTTCGCGGTCGGCAGGCCGGTCAGGTCGGAGACGACGGTCTGGAAGTTCAGCAGCGCCTCGAGACGGCCCTGGGAGATCTCCGGCTGGTACGGCGTGTAAGCGGTGTACCAGGCCGGGTTCTCGACCAGGCGGCGGACGATCACCGACGGGGTGAACGTGCCGTAGTACCCCTGGCCGATCATCGAGGTGGCGACGTTGTTGCGGGCGGCGAGCTGGCGCAGTTCGGTCAGCGCGTCGACCTCGGAGGCCGGCTCGGGCAGCCGGAGCGGCTCGGTCGAGCGGATCGAGGCGGGCACCGCGGCGTCGACGAGCGCGTCGACATCGGCGTACCCGAGGGTCTCGACCATCTTGGCGATCTCGCCGGACCGCGGGCCGATGTGACGGTCGGCGAACACCGCTGACACCTGAACAGGGGTTTCAGTCATTGTGTGGAGGCTCCGTTGCTGACAATTGCCGGTGGCCTCCCCCTCTGTCACGCGGCGCGCGCTTCAGAGTCGCCTAAGACACTCGGTCCATGGGCCTGAGAGGTTCCGGGGAGGAATTGCCCCTTCGGCGCCCGACCAGACAGCAGGTCGAGACTCTCCCGAGTGTTGTGTACGGCTGAGAACGAGGGTACCTCAGCCCGTCATCCGGGCACGGCGGCGGGCAGCGAGCTCGTCGTTGGCGTGGTCGTCGCCGGTCTCGCCGTGCGCGTCGAGCCGCTCGGTCGGCAGCTCGGACAGCGATCCCTCGACCTCGCGCCAGACGCCACCGAGGGCGATCCCGAAGACGCCCTGGCCGCCGGCCAGCAGGTCGATGACCTCGTCGGGCGAGGTGCACATGTAGACCGAGGCGCCGTCGCTCATCAGCGTGATCTGGGTCAGGTCGTCGATGCCGCGCTTGCTCAGGTGGGCGATGGCGCTGCGGATCTGCTGCAGCGAGATGCCCGCGTCGAGCAGCCGCTTGATCACTTTGAGCAACAAGACGTCGCGGAAGCCGTAGAGCCGCTGGGTGCCGGAACCGGTGGCCGGGCGGACGGACGGTGAGACCAGTCCGGTGCGGGCCCAGTAGTCCAGCTGGCGGTAGGTGATACCGGCCGCGGCACAGGCCGTCGGGCCGCGGAAACCGACGTCGTCGGGCATCGGTTTCAGGTCGTCCTCGAAGAGCAGACCCTGGACGCCGGCGGTGACGGCCGCCTCGGCGTGTGCTTCGGACGTCGACTGCGCCGTCAGATCTGTGTCGCCGGTGCGTGTCACGCCTGAGCCTCCCTGGGTACCGACTGGAACGGATCACATCCGTGGAGTTACAACACCCCACGACTCCTTCAAGGTAAGCCGCCGCTCAGGCCGGGTCAACGACAACCGCCCCGAGCCGGATGCGTGTCGCGGATCCAATACGAATCGTTACCTGTCAGCTCTTGTCGAAGTCTTCCGGTGTGACGTGATCGAGGAACTCGCGGAAGCGCTCGACCTCCTCCTCCTCGACCACCTCGTCGTCCTCGTTCTCACTGTCCGGAACCGGGATGCCGGCCTCGGCCAGGATCTCCTCGGTGCAGAACACCGGCGTACCGGTCCGCAGCGCGAGCGCGATCGAGTCCGACGGGCGGGCGGAGATCTCGGTCTTGTCGTCGAAGACCAGGATCGCCTCGAACACGCCGTCGGTCAGGTTCACGATCCGGACCTGGCTCAGCGTGTGCCCGAGCACCCGGATGGTCTCCGCGAACAGGTCGTGGGTCAGCGGCCGGGGAGGCTCCATCCCCTGCTGGGCGAAAGCGATGGCGCTCGCTTCGGCCGCGCCGATCCAGATCGGCAGGTACCGCTCTCCGCCGACCTCCCGGAGCAGCACGATCGGCTGACTCGAGGGCATCTCAACCCGGACTCCGACCACGTCGACTTCGCGCACTCCTTCAGCCTACTCTGCGGGCCAGGCCGGGGCTGCCCCGCCGGGGTCAGCGGGTGAGCCGTGACCGGACGAGTGCCGCGTGCAAACGCACCGCGAGGGCGGCCAGTTCGAGCGTCTTGTCGTCGCGCCGGGGCTGTACGACCTGCTCGATCAGCCCGACCTCACGATCGGCGGCGGCCCGGAACGGCCGCAGATGCCGCGGCTCGATCCCGTACTGCGCGAACTCGGCGGCCGCCTTGGCGATCAGGATCGCGTCGCCGTCGTAGTGGTTGCCCCGGGCCACGACGAGGTTGTGACTCTCCAGCTGCTCGAGCAACTCGGCCGTGATCCCGGCCGCCTCGCGCAGCTCGTCCCGGGTCAGCTTCAACTCGGTCCCGTACGTCGAGAAGTCCTCGGCATCGGGCAGCCCGGCAGGCTGGGGCAACGTCTGCGGCGCCGCCGGCCGGCCACCAGGAGCAGGCGGCCGCAGCCCGCGATCCATCGCGTCGAGGTGGTCCTTGATCACCTTCAGCGGCAGGTACTGGTCGCGCTGCGCGGTCAGCACATAGCGAAGCCGCTCGATGTCGGCGGTACTGAACTTGCGGTACCCCGAAGCGGTCCTGGCCGGCGTCACCAGCCCCTCCGCCTCGAGGAAGCGGATCTTGGAGATGGTGACGTCGGCGAACTCGGCCTGCAGGAGCTGCAGCACCTCACCGATGCTGCTGCCCCCTAGTGCGGAGTCTCCAGACTCAGGCTTGGCCACTGGCGTAGTAGACCAGCCGGTACTTGCCGATCTGCACCTCGTCGCCGTTCGACAGCTGCAGCTCGTCGATCCGGTCGCGGTTCACGTAGGTGCCGTTCAGGCTGCCGACGTCGCGGACCTTCACGCCCTGCGGGTCGCGCCGGAACTCCGCGTGCCGGCGGGACACGGTCACGTCGTCGAGGAAGATGTCGCTGTCGGGGTGCCGGCCGGCGGTGACCACGTCGACGTCGAGCAGGAACCGGCTGCCCGCGTTCGGGCCGCGCTGGACGATCAGCAGCGCCGATCCCTGGGGCAGCGCGCCGACCGCGGCCTCGTCCTCGGCGGACAGGCTCTCGCCGAGATCGAAACGCTCGGTCTCCGGCTCGACGCTGATCGGTGCGAGCATCGCGGTGTCGGTCACCCCGGGGGCGGTCACCGGACGGTCCGCGCCAGGGAGCATCGTTCCGCACTGCGAGCAGAACTTGCTGCCCTCGGAGTTCTCGTGCCCGCACTGGTTGCAGAACGGCATGCTGTGATCCTCCCGATCGCCGGCGGTCCGGCGACGTTCTCGTTGACCCCGTGATGACAGTGTGGACTAGGACCCCAACCCTCGACCGGCGGTTGAGGTCCGACAGAACTTACCAGCTACTGCCCTGCGTCCGAAGTTCAGCTCTGGTCGAGCTGTCCCTTGTACGTGTCGGCGTCCATCAACGCCTCGATCTCCTCGTCGTCGTCGACCTCGATGTCGAGCAGCCAGCCCTCGCCGTACGGGTCGGTGTTGACCAGGTCGGGCTGGTCGGCCAGCGCCTCGTTGACGGCGCGCACGGTGCCGTTGAGGGGCGCGAACAGGTCGCTGACGCTCTTGGTGGACTCCAGCTCGCCGCAGGAGTCGCCGGCCCGGACGGCGGTGCCGACCTCGGGCAGCTGTACGTACACGATGTCGCCGAGCGCGTCCTGGGCGAAGTCGGTGATACCGACCCGCACCGGGCCGTCGCCGGCCTTGACCCACTCGTGCTCGGCCGTGTACTTCAGATCTTCGGGATACACCTCGGTCCCTCTTTCTTTCAATGGAAACTGCAGGGAGTTACTTCGTCGGGCTCGGTGCCGGGCGAGCGTAACGATGCTCGTCCGGCGCGTGCAAGACGGTGATCGACACGCTCGGCAGCTCGCTCACCTCGGCGGTGCCGCCGACCTGGGGACCCTCGACCTCGCTGACCAGGCCGCCGGGGAAGTTGGCCGCCTCGGCCAGGTTGTGGGCATCGCCGATCGCCTCGATCACGTACGGCGACTGCACCTTCTCGCCGTCGATCTTCACCCCGGGCGGGTCGTCGACCAGATCGGTGCTGGCCACCACCCGGACCTGCCCGTTGATCTGGATCGCCTCGGCGCCCGCGTCGCGGAGCTCCTCGATCGCGTCCAGCAGGTTGCTGGACTGCATCTTGGCGTCCGGGTCGTTCAGCGTGATCCGGACCCCGGGGCCGACGGCGGGCAGCGTCCCGGCCAGGATGCCGAGCACGCGCACCTGCTGCTCGGCCTGCTCACGGGCGGTCTGCGCCTTGTCCGCGCTGGAGGTCAGCGTGTTCTTGCGCGCCTCCAGTTCGGTGATCTCGGTCTCCAGCCGCCGGGTGTTCTGGCCGAGGCCGTCGAGGATCGCGATCAGGTCCTCGCGGCGGGCGTTCTGGTAGCCGTCGTCGGCCCGGTTCACCCGGACCTGGACGACCGCCATACAGGCCACCAGCGCCAGCACCACGGCCACGATCGCCTGCCCGCGGGACGGCTTGAATCCGGTCCGCAGCCGCCGCAGCGCCAGGTTCGGCGTCTTCGGTTTCGGCTTGGGCATCGGCGTCGGCTCGGCCGGCTCCGGCTTGTCCGGCGGCGGGAACGGGGCGTCGGTACTCATCTCAGGCCCTGAAGACGTGGCGCCGGATCGCGGCCATGTTGGTGAAGATCCGGATCCCGAGCACGACCACGACGCCGGTGGACAGCTGCGAGCCGACCCCGAGCTGGTCGCCCAGGTAGACGATCAGGGCCGCGATCAGCACGTTCGAGACGAACGAGACGACGAACACCTTGTCGTCGAAGATGCCGTCCAGGAACGCCCGCAGGGCGCCGAAGACCGCGTCCAGCGCGGCGACCACCGCGATCGGCAGATAGGGCTGGGCCCACTCGGGTACGTCGGGAGCGACCAGCAGACCGACGACGACGCCGATCACCAGGCCGAGGACGGCGATCATCTCCCACCCACCTTCGCGTACCGCAGCGCGATGGTGGCATCGGCTGGCACCAGCAAGGAATCCTCCGTCGTGATCGTCATCCGGACATGGAAATTGCTGACCAGGTACTGCACCCACTGGCCGCCCGAGCTCTGCGCGAACCGGGCCGGCATGGTCGCGGTGTCCCCGATCGCCAGCACCGTGTACGGCGGGGTCAGCGAACTGTAGTCGACGGTGATCGCGCTGCCCGCACCGCGGATCGCGGTCAGCGTGGTCAGCCGGTGACCGTTCACCGAGATCGCCTCCGCGCCGGCCGTCCACAGCCCGTTGACGAACTGCTGCAGGTCGACGTCGAGCAACCGGCCCTGCTTGTCGTCGGAGTCCTTGGCGTCGTCGACGACGGCCTTCAGGCCCGGACCGGTCACCGCGACGGCTCCGACCTGCAGCTCGAGGTCGTTCAGCTTCTGCTGCAGCGCCGCGCCCTCGCTGGTGTTGCTCAGTCCACCGGCCTGCAGCCCACGGACCTCGTCGGCGAGCTTGATCTGCTCGCCGCGCAGGTCGGTCAGCCGGCCGTCGGCGGTGTTGATCCGGGTGATCAGTTCTTTGCGCTGCTTCTCCGCCTCGGGCGCGCTGCGGTAGTTCTGCGACGCGGCGACGGCGAGCAGGAAGCCCAGGAAGAGCAGTGCGATCACCAGGATGATCCGGTGCCGCGACTTGTTGGCCTTGCCGCCCTGCGACGGACGGGCTTTCGCCGCGACGGCGTAGCCCTCGTCCAGCGGGTGGGCCATCAGGTTGTTCAGCAACGACATGGACGCGTCGACGCGTCGCTGCCCGGGTGGAGCCTGGCCGGGTGGAGATTGGGTCACGGGATCGCCCTTAGCCCGCCTGCTTGCTGATCGGCTTCACGGTCTGCATCAGATGGCGCAGCTGTGCGAAGTACAGGGCGCCGGCCCAGTAGTACAGAGCGGTGCCCCAGATCGCGAAGGCCCAGCCGAAGACGCGGGCCAGCAGGTTGAGCGTGCTGTCGCCGTCACCGAGTAGCAGCAACGGGAACGCGTACAGCAGACAGAAGGTCGCGGACTTGCCGAGGAAATGCACCGGCAGTGCGTTGACGCCCCGGCGGTGCAGCGCCGGCAGAGCGAAGGTGAGCAACAGGTCCCGCAACGGCAGTGCGATCGCCAGCCACCACGGGATGATGTCGCGCAGCGCGAGACCGAGCACGGTGGCGAAGATGTAGAGCCGGTCGGCGACCGGGTCGAGCATCTGGCCGAGCCGCGTGGTCTGGTTCATCCGGCGCGCGATCTGGCCGTCGGCCCAGTCGGTGAAGCCCGAGATCGCCAGCACCAGCAGGGCCCAGCCGTCTTCCTCCGGCCCGAGGATCAGCCAGAGGAAGAGCGGTACGCCCAGCAACCGGATGAAGCTCAGTGCGTTCGGGATCGTCAGCACCCGATCGGACACTTCCAGGTCCGGCACGCGATCCTCCCCCTGCTTGCGAATCGGGCGACCGCGAACGGCGCCCCTGTCCCGGTCGTTACTGTACTTGGGCCCGGTACCGGGTTCTGCCCCGGCCACACCGGTGTTCCTTGATTAGGTGAACGTATTCACAACCGCATGGCTACGCAGGCCGCGGCGCGGTGACCCGAAGGTGACCTGATCGAGATCAGCCCGTAGCTCGGCCCGGTCCGGCTCTAGGCTGGGACGGTGAAGTTTCTGGTACTGATCTACGGCAATCCCGAGTCGCGGCAGGTCTGGGACGGGCTGTCCGACGAGCAGAAGGCCGAGTCGATGACCGGGTACGCCGCGCTCAACGACGCCCTCGCGGCCAGCGGCGAGCTGGTCGTCTCGCATTCGCTGGGTGACCCGGAGGCGACCAAGCAGGTGGTCTTCCGCAACGGCCGGCCGATGACGACCGACGGGCCGTTCGCCGAGGTGAAGGAGCAACTGGCCGGGTTCTACCTGCTCGACTGCCCGTCGATGGAGCGGGCGCTGGAGATCGTGCCGCAGATCCCCGAGGCACCGTTCAGCATCGTCGAGGTACGGCCGATCCGGGACCTGAGCTCCTTCAGCTGATGATCGACCAGCTGCTCCGCGAGCTCGCCCCACAGATCGTGGGTCCGCTGGTCCGCCGGTACGGCGGGTTCGACACCTGCGAGGACGCCGTCCAGGAGGCGCTGCTGGCCGCGTCGCAGCAGTGGCCGGTCGACGGGGTGCCGTCGAATCCGCGGAGTTGGCTGATCACCGTCGCGTCGCGCCGCCGGATCGAGATGCTGCGCAGCGAGGCCGCCCGGCTCCGGCGCGAGGAGACTGTCGCGGGGCTGGAATCCTCCGAGCCCGCGCCTCTTGATGTCGACGACTCCTTGACGCTGCTGTTCCTCTGCTGTCATCCGTCGCTCACTCCCCCGTCGCAGATCGCGCTGACGTTGCGGGCGGTCGGCGGGCTCACCACGGGCGAGATCGCCCGCGCGTTCCTCGTCCCGGAGTCGACGATCGGCCAGCGGATCAGCCGGGCGAAGGCGACGATCAAGAAGGAGGGCGCGGAGTTCCGGCTACCTCCTGCCGACGAGTTGCCGGAGCGGCTGACCGCAGTACTGGCCGTGCTGTACCTGATCTTCAACGAGGGCTACACCGCAAGCTCCGGCGAATCTCTGCACCGAGTCGAGCTGAGCACCGAGGCCATCCGGCTGACCCGTCAACTGCAGGCCCGACTCCCCTCCGAGGGCGAGGTCGCCGGCCTGTTGGCTCTCATGCTCCTGACCGATGCCCGCCGCCCGGCCCGCACCGCACCCGACGGCGCACTGATCCCGCTGCCCGACCAGGACCGCTCCCTGTGGCTTGACGACTTTGTTGCTGAAGGCACCGAACTGATCTCGGCCACGCTACGCACCGCCTCCATCGGCCCCTACCAACTCCAGGCCGCGATCGCCGCCGTCCACGACGAAGCACCCCGGGCCGAAGACACCGACTGGCGCCAGATCCTCGTCCTCTACGAACTCCTGGAAACCCTCTCCCCCGGCCCCATGGTCAGCCTCAACCGCATCGTCGCCCTCGCGATGGTGCACGGCCCGGAGTACGGACTGGAACGCCTAGCAGCCACCGCCGACGACCCGGCCCTGAAAGACCACCACCGAGTAGAAGCCGTCCGGGCCCATCTACTCGAACTCTCCGGCGACACCACCGCCGCCCAAGCCGCATACCGCCTCGCCGCCCGCCAGACCCTCAGCGCTCCCGAGCAGCAGTACCTACTCGCCCGCGCCGACTCGCTCTGAACCCTCACCGCGTGATCAGTTTTCTGAACACAAGCCCGCTGTGACCAGAAAACTGATCACCTACGACCAGGTCGTCGCACGCTCCGCGAACTCCTCCGGTGCGCTGTGCATCGGAATGACACAGAGCAGCTGCCCGCCCGGCACCCGCATCGTGTGACACCCCTGCCAGCTCGCCACCTCGACCGCCCCCAGCCCCGCCAACCGCGCAACCTCGGCGGCGACGTCGTCGGTCTCGATGTCGAGGTGGTACCGAGGCTCGTCATCGACTGCCTGGACAGCCAGTACGAACCCCGGCAACGCTCCCTTCAGATCCGTGTACTGCGGCTCGCCCGGCTCGCTCTCCGGGGTGGCGTTCAGGGCCGCCGCCCAGAACGTCGACGCCTCCACCGCCTGCTCCTTCGGTACGTCGATCAGAAAAGTAGACACTCGGCTCCTGTGCATTCTCCGAACTTAGTGCTCCGTCAGCGAGGTAGCTTGAGCCGGATGATCGTCGTGCCGGCCGAGTTCGTCAGGACCACCGTCGCCCGCGAGGGTGAAGCCTGTACTCCGTGGCTCGACGCGCTCCCGTCGCTGGTGGCTGAGCTGCTGGATCGCTGGGACTGCGAGCCGGATGGGGCTGTGATGTTCGGCGGCGTGGGGATCATCGTTCCCGTCCGACGAGGCGATGCGGGCGTCGCAGTACTGAAGGTGTCCTTCCCTCATCCCGGCAACCGGTACGAACCTGACGCCTTCGCAGCCTGGGCCGGCCGGGGGGCCGTCGTACTGCATGAGCGGGACGACGATCACTTCGCGATGCTGCTCGAGCGAGCGCATTCGACGACCCTCGCCTCACTGACCGACGAAGACGAGATCGCCGAAGTCGCCGGCCGCCTCAACCACTTGCTGGCCATCGACGCACCCGCCGCCCTACCCCGGTTGCAGGACCAAGCAGACTCCTGGGCGGAAGACCTGGAGAAGGACGCCCGTACGTTGCCGCATGGACTCTCGTCCCGCGCGCTCGACGCCGCCAGAGCGACCATCGACGAACTCGCCCGCACGCAACCGAACCTGATCATCCACGGCGACTTCCACGGCAGAAACATCCTCCGCGCCGACCGCGAACCCTGGCTGGCCGTAGACCCCAAAGGCTACGCCGGAGACCCCGCCTCCGACGCCGGCACCCCTGCTCAAAACCCGCGCCCTGACCATCCTCACCACCCCCGACCCCGCCAAGGGCCTCCACCGCAGCCTCGACATCTTCGCCGAAGCAGCCCACCTGGACCGCGAACGAGTAGGCCGCTGGGCCCACCTCCACGCAGTCCGAACCACCTTCTGGGGCCACCACCACGGCTACCGCCGAGGCCGCACCGGTCCCGCCCTCACCAACCTCCTAACCCTGGTAACCACCCTCGTAAACCACCTCACTCCACCTCGCCCCGCGTAGAAGCAGGGTGGGTGGTGGCGGTCCAGGAGGTGAGGATTTGCAGGGCGTCGTGGGAGGGGGTGTTGGGGGCGGCGGTGAGGATGAGGATTCGTTGGTCGGGGTCTTCGGGGCTGACCCAGGTATCGCAGTCGAGGAAGAGCTCGCCGACCAGGGCGTGGCGGTAGTGCTTGGTGGCCGTGCCGGTGCTCGTCACCTGGTGAGTCGCCCACCAAGTACGGAAGTCGGCGTCGCGGACGGACAGTTCGCCGACTAGGGACGCGAGCTTCGGATCGTCGGGGTAGCGGGCCGCCTCCATCCGCAGGGTGGCGGCAGCGGTACGGGCCGCGCTCTCCCAATCGGCATGCAGTTCCCGCATCACCGGATCGACGAAGAGCAGCCGCACATAGTTGCGCTCGGCATCGTCATACCGGGAAAAGTCCGTATAGAGGGTAGTAGCTCCATCGTTCCAGGCGAGGATGTCCAGCCGACGGCCGAGCACCATCGCCGGCGCTTCCCTCAGTTGGTCGAGCAGCCGTCGCATCGATGGCGTCACCCGTTGCGCCCGCTGCCGACGCCGCTTGGCCGGACTCTTCCCAGCCAGCCGGTACATGTACGCCTGCTGATCCTCGTCCAGCCGCAACGCCCGAGCCAACACAGCAAGGATCGACGCCGACGCCTGCAGCCGTCCTTGCTCGAGCCGCGTGTAGTAGTCGACGCTCATCACCGCCAGCTGCGCCACCTCCTCCCGACGCAACCCGGGCACCCGACGAGCCGAACCAGTCTCGGGCAGCCCAACAGCGGCCGGGCTCAGCTCAGCCCGTCGCGCCTTCAGGAATTCGCCCAGCTCGGCTGCCGGCGTACCGTGCTCGCTGCTCATGGCAACCATTCTCCAACCTGGCAGCAGCTTTCTGGGGGGACAAGTTCCTTCCCAGGCAGAAACCCGTCTCTACTCCCCGGCTCGAGCCCGCAGCACGGTGGACCCATGAGAACAACCGTCACCTTCGACAGCGCCGGCCTGAACCTCGCCGGCCACCTCTACCTCCCCGACTCCGAAACCACCGATCGCCTCCCCGCCGTCGTCGTCGGCCACCCCGGCACCGGCGTGAAGGAACAAGCCGCCGGCCTGTACGCCGAACGCCTCGCCCGCGCCGGCTTCATCACCCTCGCCTTCGACGCCGCGTACCAGGGCGAGAGCGAAGGACTCCCCCGCGGCCTGGAGGATCCCGCCCACCGCGTCGAGGACATCAAGGCAGCCGTCTCGTTCCTCAGCGTCCGTGACGAGGTCGACCCCGACCGCATCGGCGCCCTCGGCATCTGCGCCTCGGGCGGTTACGTCATCCCGGCGGCCGCGACCGATCATCGGCTGAAGGCGATCGCGACGGTCAGCGCCGCCGACATCAGCCTCCAGTTCCGCGAAGGCGCCGACGGCCGGCAAGACCCGGCGATCATCCAGGGCATGCTCGACGCCGCGGCCACGGCCCGTACTGCGGAAGCGCGCGGCGAAGGCGTCGGGGAGTTCGCGCTCTTCCCGGCCAGCGAGGAACAGGCGCGAGCAGGCGGACAGCACGTCTTCGAAGGCTGGCAGTACTACTGCACCGACCGGGCGCAGCACCCGCGCTCGGCCAAGACCCTGACCTGGAACAGCGTCGACCGCATCGCCCAGTTCGACGCTTTCCGCTTCATCAGCCGGCTCGGCCCACGCCCCCTGCTGATGATCGCCGGGCGGGAGGCCGTCACCTCCTGGATGACCACCCAGGCCTTCGAACAGGCAAGCCACCCCAAGGAACTGTTCTGGCTCGACGGCGCCAGCCACGTGGATCTCTACGACAAGGACGAGTACGTGACTCCCGCAGTCGCGAAGCTGGCCGACTTCTACCGAACCACCTTGTAGCGGAGCCAGAGCATGCCGTCTGCTTCGGTATGACTGGACAGCAGCTCCAATCGAGTCGGCAGCTCATGATCGCCGAGCTCGGGACCGTCGAACACCGTCGGCGTACCGAGCCCGCCGATCACCGCCGGAAGCACCAGCAGCTGGATCTCATCGACCAAACCTGCCCGAAGCAGAGCTCCATTGAGCCCACCACCAGCCGTGGACAAGACACAGCCAACGCCCAGAAGATCCCGCATGCGACCCAACGCCGCCGCAAGCTCAACACGCTCGTCACCGGCGACCAGGTAGCAGATCCGCCGCGTGCGGAGATGCGCGAGATACGCCGCCGGAGTCGCCCGCGCGACGAGCACCAGGACATCCCACTCCCCATGGTCCTCGTCCTCCCAGGTAACCCGCCCGCGACTGTCGACGACCGTGAACCACTTCGCGTGCCCCGGCCGCTCGACCACCTCCTCAGGCAGGAAGTCGCTGTAGAGCAGGTCGGCTGGGTAGTCGAACTCGGTCGGCAGCCCGGTCAGTGGGCCGGCAGAGTCCGCCACCAACGACCCGCTACCCTCCAGGATCGCCTCAGGTTGGTACAGACTGTCGAGCTGCGCCGAACGCGCCTTGTCGAGCACCTGCGCGCTGGCCGGCGCCAGTGATTGCCAGACCTTCGAGGCATCGGCATCCATGAGCAACCGGCTGCGGCCGAGCGTGATCCGCCCGTCGACCGACATCGTCACCGAGACCACGACCCTGGGGCGATCGAGCTGTTCCATTCACCCAGTACTACCGCCCGCCACCGACATTTCAGTCGTAGGTGATTGTGCGCAGCACCTTCGCCGGGACCCCGGCCGCGATCGAGTACGCCGGGATGTCCTCGGTGACGACGCTGTTGGCGCCGATGACGCAGCGATCGCCGATCGTCACTCCGCTGGTGACGACCACGTTCGCACCGAGCCAGACGTTGTCGCCGATCCGCGTCGGCCCCTTGGAATCGAACCCCTGCCAGGGCACCGGCCGATCGGGATCATCGAACCGGTGATTGGCATCCGTCACGAAACACCCGTTGGCCAGCATGCAATGCGACCCGATCTCCACCAGCTCATGCGCGGCCACCATCACCGCGATGTTCAGGAACGTCCCCTCCCCGATCCGCACCCGCCCCTGCTCGCCCATCGTGATCCACACATTGGGCTCGAACATCGTCTGCGCCCCGACCTCGAGCCGCCCGTCCCTGAACCCCTCCAGCACCTCCCCATGCAACGGCCACCGCGCGAACGCCCCACGACGCATCAGCTCCCAGTGAATCCGCGCCCGATTCCAAGGCAACGAATTCCGCTGATACCACCACCACTTCTGCCCCCAAAGCTTCGCCTGCGCAGCAAGATCGTCCACACCCGGCAGGTTACGTCGCGTGCCGGACCCGGTAGCGGAGGTGCATCACCTGCTGGTGTGACGGCGTGGTCTCCGGGGTGGTCAGGGTGCGGAGCAGGTCGAGCTCGACGATCTCCGCGGGCAGGTTGTCGAACAGCCGTCGCCCCTGGCCGAGCAGGACCGGCACGACATGGAGCTCCAGTTCGTCGAGCTCCCCCGCTCGCAGGAGCGCTTGCGCCGCCCCGGCTCCATGCACCATCACGTCATGGTTTCCGGCTGCTCGACGGGCTTGCGCGGCACACTCGCGAACGTCGGTGACGTACCGGGCCGATCCCGGCGGCGGGTCCGCCGGAACCTGATGGGTGAGGACGAAGATCGGCACGCCGTCATGGTGATCGCCGGCCCAGCGTCCAGCCAGCTCGAAGGTCCGGCGTCCGGAGATGACCGCCCGGGTGGCCATCATCTCCGCGAACGGCTGACCGCTCGGCCCTGGCGCATCGCGAAGGTCGAGCCAGTTGAAGAGCCGGAACCCACCGACCCCCATCGGAGCCTCCTCCCCGTCGTCCGGCCCGGTGACGAACCCGTCCAGGGAGATGGTCATGTAGAGCCTGATGATCGCCATCACCCCAACCTGGCTTCCGGCCCGCCGGCACGCAACAGGGCGGCGACTCCTTCTTCGGTACTCCGTACCGGTCGGAGCGCTCGGTCGCGTCGTGCCGGTTCAGCTGGGGCGAGCATGCGGCGTGGGGACCGAGTCCTCCCCTAGTCGAGGGTGGCGCTGGGGGCGACGAAGACGATCTTCCCGTTGATCGGGGCGGTGGCGGCTTCGGCGTGCACCTGTGCCAGTCCGGCCAGCGGGACCCGCCGGGTTGCACCCAGGTGCAGCTTGCCGGCGTCAAGCAGGGTCACCAGCTGGGCGAGCTGTTCGGCGTCGGGACGGAAGAAAAGGTTGATTCCCCGTACGCCGCGGGCCTCGTCGGACGCAGCGGGCATCCACACGGTGGTGTTGACCAGCACACCGCCGTCCCGGATCACGCCGGCCTGGGCGGCCATCTGCTCCGGGGCGATCGGGGCGAAGTTGAGCACGACGTCGACCGGCTCGGACAGCTCCGGGATCCCCGAGCCGTGGATCTCGTCGGCGCCGGCCGTCTTGGCCTGCTCGGCGCTGCCCGGGCCGGTGGTGGCGATCACGTACGCGCCGGCGTTCTTGGCCAGCTGGACCGCGTAGCCGCCGACGACGCCGCCCGCGCCGTTGATCAGCACCCGCTGGCCAGTGGTCAGCTTCGCGTGGTCGAACAGCGCCTGCCATGCGGTGAGCCCGACCAGCGGTAGTCCGGCGGCGTCCACCAGCGGGACGCTTGTGGGGGCCGCCGCCAGAAGCCGGGCCGGGGCGATGGCGTACTCCGCGGCTGCGCCGGTGCTGGTCAACGGCAGGGCGCCGATCACCCGGTCACCGATGTCGAAGCCGGTCACGTCCTCGCCGAGCGCGTCGACCGTGCCCGCGATGTCGAGGCCGGGGGTGTGCGGCAGCCGGATCGGGATGGGGCCCTGCATGACCCCGGCGCGGATGTTGCCCTCGACCGGGTTGAACGACGTCGCCGCCACCCGGATCCGGATCTCGCCGGCGCCGGGGGCCGGTTGGTCCACGTCTTCGTAGCGCAAGACCTCTGGGGTGCCGTACTCGTGGAAACGCACTGCCTTCATGACGGGCCTCATCTTTCTGATTCGGCGTGCTTCGATTTCGAAGCACTTCTGAACAATAGCAAGCTTCGAATTCGAAGCAAGTGTGGTGTGCGGGACAGCCGGCTCAGCCGGGGTCACTGCCGGTCGGCAGAACTGTCCTCGTTACTCGCGGCGGCCGGAGCCTTCCCGGTTCGACCACTCAAGCGTGGCGCAGAACGGGAGGCGGGTGAATGTCCTCGTTATCCACGGTATGACAGACCATGGATAAGGGGTTCAGGCTTGGCTCACGCCTCGTCCCCCGGCCACGGTGATCAGCCGCCGGAGCTTGGCCTCACTCGGTGAGCCCGGTTCGGCCATGAAGACCAGCAGATCCTGGTCCTCGTCGGGATCCACCAGCCGCCGGCTGTACAACTCCAACTCGCCCAGTTCCGGGTGCCGGTAGCGTTTGAGCTCGTGGTGATGGGTGACGTCCACCTCGTGCCGCCGCCAGACCTCGGCGAACTCGGGGCTGACCGCCAGTAGCGCGTCGACGATCTCTCCGGCGGTGCCCGCCGGATCGGTCGTGTACGCCGCCCGCAAATCCACGGTGAAGACCCGGGAGCGTACGTCATGGTCCTCGGGTGGATAGATGGCACGCTGGGCCGGGTCGGTGAACCAGCGATAGACCAGGTAGCGCGCCATGCCTTCGAAGCGGGTGTAGTCACCGAACAGCGCCACCGCCCCCGGGGTCTGCAGCAATGCCTCACCGAACCGGGAGAACACGATCGCGGGTGTGTCCGAGAGCTGCTCCGCGATGGTCCTGATGGCCAGACTGACCCGGTCGTCCGGCAGGGTGCGCCGCGGCGCCGCGTGCCCGCCGAGGGCGAACAGGTGCTCCCGCTCGCTCGGGCTGAGCCGCAACGCCTGGGCCACGGCGGCCAGTATCTGCTCGGACGGCATCGGGCCGCGCTTCTGCTCAAGCCGGCTGTAGTAGTCGGCCGACATACCGGCCAGCACCGCGACCTCCTCGCGCCGCAGCCCACCGGTACGACGCCGGGCACCCCGCGGCAGTCCCACCTCCTCCGGCTGCAGTGCTTCCCGGCGAGCCCGGAGAAAGTCCGCCAGCAACGCGCGGTCCATCGTTCTCGCCCGCCTCAGCCGGTCTGGTTGCGCCGCGCGCGAGGCTTGGCGGAGCGGGGCGGGGCGGCTCGCATATGGTCGCGGACCCGGCCCAGCACGGTGTTGAGGGCGGTGACGTCGTCGCTGGTCAAGGGTTCGAACAACAGGTGCCGGACCCGGTCAACGTGCCCCGGGAGTACCTGGGCGACCAGGTCACGGCCGACGTCCGTGACCGCCACCATGACACTGCGCTCGTCATCCGGGGACGGCGAACGGGTGATCAGGCCACGCTTGTCCAACAAGCCCGCCTGATAGGTCAGCCCGCTACGGCTGTACACGACACCGTCGGCCAGATCGGTCATCCGCAGCTTGCCCCCGGGCGCGTCGACAAGTCGGGCGAGGACCTGAAACTGCACATAGCTGAGGTCACCGTCGATGCGCAGGTGCTCGTCCACCGCGTACTGAAGAAGGCTACTGACCTCCACCAGAGCGAAGTACGCACCAAGCTGCTCCGCGCTCAGGCCTGGCGCCGCGTCCCTCATCCCGCGATAGTACATGCTTTGAATTCGAAGTTATCCACAGGAAAGCGTTCGCTTCACCGGAAGTCTCGGGAGGTGGTTTTGGCGGCCAGGGGGAGGCGTTCGAGTTTGTCGGCTACCAGGTTGGTGACGCCTTGGGAGCGTTCGAGGCGGCCGCGGATGATCATGGCGCTGGACTCGCGGGCGACGCGGCGGTAGCGGTTCCAGACGCCGTTGGAGCAGACGATGTTGATCATGCCGGTTTCGTCTTCGAGGTTGAGGAAGGTGACGCCGGCGGCGGTGGCTGGGCGTTGGCGGTGGGTGACTACGCCGCCGACGTAGACACGGCTGCCGTCCTCGGCTGTCGAGAGCTGGTTCGCGCGGAGGATGCCGCGCTCGTCGAGGGCGGCGCGGACGTGCCGGATCGGGTGGTCGTCGGGTGAGATGCCGGTGGCCCACAGGTCGGCCATCGTCGTCTCCACGCCGGTCATCCCGGGCAGCATCGGTGGCGGACCGGAGCTGCTCACACCGGACAGATGCCCGGGCCGCTCCTCGGCAGCACGTCCCGCATTCCACAACGCCTGCCGCCGCGACAACCCGAACGAGTCGAACGCCCCCGCCGTCGCCAGCGCCTCCACCTGTACTCCGGTGAGCCCAGTCCGCCGAACAAGGTCCGCCATGTCCGCGTACGGCCCGTTCTTCTCACGCTCCTCCACGATCACGGTCGCCGACGGCACTCCGACCGACTTGACCCCGGCCAGCCCGAGCCGCACCACGAGCTGCCCGTCGCGCCGGTGCAGGTCCGAGTCGAACGGCACCTTCGGATCGAACTCCCCGATCGGCGGCTGCTCCTTCAGCAGACACGACTCATTGCCGGTGGCAACCACCTCATCAGCCGTCGACTCGAGGGTGGCGTGGACACCGGAGGTGAACAGGTCAGGGCGGAGCACCTCCACACCATGGCGCCGAGCGTCGGCCACCAGGGACTGCGGCGAGTAGAAGCCCATCGGCTGCGCCCGGAGCAGCGCGGCGAGGAAGGCCGCCGGGTAGTGCAGCCGCAACCAGGTGCTGGCGTAGACGAGCAGTGCGAAGCTGATCGAGTGGGATTCGGCGAACCCGAAGTTCGCGAAGGCCTCGATCTTCTCGTAGATCTCGTCGGCCGTGTCGCCGGTGATGCCGTTCGCCGCCATCCCGTCGTACAGCTTGGTCTTCAGCGACGAGATCTTCTCCACGCCGCGTTTGGAACCCATCGCGCGGCGGAGCAGGTCGGCGTCCTCGCCACTGCAGCCGCCGACCGTCATCGCGATCTGCATCAACTGCTCCTGGAACAACGGCACGCCCAGGGTCCGTTTCAGCACCGGCTCCAGCGCGGGATGCAGATAGGTGATCGTCTCCTCCCCCAGCTTGCGCCGGATGAACGGATGCACCGCGCCACCCTGGATCGGACCGGGCCGGATCAGCGCCACCTCGATCGCCAGGTCGTAGAAGCTGCGCGGCCGCAACCGGGGCAGCGTGCTCATCTGGGCCCGGCTCTCCACCTGGAAGACCCCGACCGAGTCCGCCTTGCAGAGCTGGTCGTAGACGCCTCGCTCCTCCTTCGGGATGGTGTCCAGATTCCAGTCTTCGCCGAGATGTTTGCGGATCAGGTCCATCGCGTACTGCAGTGCCGCCAGCATGCCGAGCCCGAGCAGGTCGAACTTCACCAGCCCCATCCAGGCGCAGTCGTCCTTGTCCCACTGCAGCACGGTCCGGTTCTCCATCCGGGCGTGCTCGACCGGCACCACGTGCCCGACCGGGATGTCGGTCAGCACCATGCCACCGGAGTGGATGCCGAGGTGCCGCGGGAACTTCAGCAGGTCCTCGGCCAGCGCCACCACCGGTGCCGGGATGTCGTGGTCGACGCTGCTCCGCACAGCACCCCACGCGTCCACCTGCTTGGACCACGCGTCCTGCTGCCCGGTGCTGAACCCGAGCGCCTTGGCCATGTCCCGCACCGCGAGCTTCGGCCGGTAGGTGATCACGTTTGCCACCTGGGCCGCGTTGCGCCGGCCGTACTTGCCGTAGACGTACTGGATCACCTCCTCGCGCCGGTCGGAGTCGAAGTCGACGTCGATGTCGGGCTCCTCGTCGCGGGCCGCGGACAGGAACCGCTCGAAGGGAAGGTCGTACTGCACCGGGTCGACCGCGGTGATCTCCAGCGCGTAGCAGACCACCGAGTTCGCCGCCGATCCCCGGCCCTGGCAGAGAATCCCCTTCCGCTTGGCGAACATCACGATGTCGCGCACGATCAGGAAGTACCCCGGGAACTTGAGGCTTCTGATCACCTTCAGCTCACGCTCGACCCTGGCCACCGCTTCGTCCCGGTACTTCGGCTTGTCCGCGTACCGCTTGCGAACCCCGTCCTCGCAGAGCTTCTCCAGCCAGCCCATCTCGTCGTACCCCTGAGGCACCTCCTGGCGCGGCAGGCTCGGCTTGGCCGCCCGCAGGCTGAACTCCAGCTGGTTCGCCAGCTCGACGGTCCGCGCGACAGCCCCGTCGTACCGATGGAAGCGGGCGAGCATCTCCTCGCCCGAGCGCAGGTGGGCCGTGCCGGCGGGTGGCAGCCAGCCGTCCATCGCGTCGAGGCTGCGCCGGGCCCGGACGGCGGCGACCGCAGCGGCGAGCCTGTGTCGCCGGGGCTGGGCGTAGTGCACGTTGTTGGTGGCGATCACCGCCAGCCCCGCGTCGGCGGCAAGCCGGGCCAGTACTGCGTTACGCGTGCTGTCGGTCGGCAGCTGGTGATCGATCAGCTCGACCACCACCCGGTCCTTGCCGAACAACGCGGTCAGCCGGTCGAGCTCGCGGGCCGCGGCGGCCGGTCCGTCGGCCTGGCCACCCAGCTCGAGCGCCCGGCGGACCAGGCCCTTGCGGCAACCGGTGGGGATCAGCCAGTGATCCTCACCGATCGCCGCAAGCTCCTCCAGGTCGTAGACGGGACGACCCTTCTCCTGACCGCGCAACTGCGCCTCGGTGATCGCGCCGGCCAGCCGGTGATACCCCTCCTGGCGCTCGGCCAGCACCAGCAGGTGACTGCCCTCGGGATCGGCCATCCCGTTCTGCGGTTTGGTCAGGTCGAGGGACAGCTCGGCGCCGAACACCGTCTGGAGATCGTCGTACTCCTCCGCGGCCTCGGCCATCCGGACGACGCCGTAGAAGCCGTCGTGGTCGGTCAGCGCGAGCGCGTTCAGCCCGAGCCGGACCGACTCCTCGACCAGTTGCTCCGGCGAGGACGCGCCGTCGAGAAAGCTGTAGTACGAGTGGCAGTGCAGCTCGGCATACGGCACCACCGGTCCCTCCGGGCGGCGTGGTTTGTCCGCCGGATCCGGATCGTACGGCGGCCGGTGGCGCGACCAGGCCGGCCCGTCTCCCCCGTCGGCGTCCAGCAGCTCGTCCGCGGGCGCGGGCGGCCGCGACCGGCCGGACAACTTCCGCTCCAACTCCGACCACGGAATCGGCGGGTTGTCCCACCCCATCAGAGAACTCCGCTACCTGACGTCATACTCCGATGTTCGAACACTTGTTCGAAAGAGTCAAATCGCCCCGGGCACAGCGACCTGGAAGGCCAGAACCTCACCGGTACGAGGCCCGCCGGTCAACCGCCCGAGGTTGTCCCCGATGCTGTCGTCCGGGCGCCACTCGGCAGTCATGACGAACAAAGTCCGCCCGTCCGGACCACCGAGCGCCAGCGCAAAGGGAGCGCGCTCCGACGCCAATTCGATCCGCTCCAGCACCTCACCACCCTCGACCACCCGGACGACCGACGAGCCACCGGTCGAGACCCAGATCGCCCCCTCCGCATCGAGGCAGATGCCGTCCGGCCCGAGCCCTTCGGCGAAGACCCGCCGGTTCGACAGTCCCCCGTCCGCGTCGATGTCGAAAGCGGTGAGCCGCCCCGCGAACGACTCCGAGATGACGAGCGTCTTGCCGTCCGGAGTGATCACCATCCCGTTCGGGAACTGGATGTCACCAGCGACCTCGCGGAGCCGGCCGTCCGGCGTGAGGCGCTTGATATAGCCGGGCTTCGGCGCTTCACCACCGGCGAAGTCGAAGTCCGCGCCATTGAGATAGACGTTGCCCCGCCCATCCACGACCAACTCGTTGCCGCCCTGCTCGGCAAGCACGACCACCGACCCATCCGGCTCCTGGAGCCGCAACTTGTCGCCGGTCATCAACAACCTGCCATCGGGCAGCCAGTCGATGGACCATCCCATCAACTGCTCGACCGGTACGGCGAAGTACTCCGCCTCACCGTCCGGATCGACGGCCACCACCTGCTGGTCGATCCAGTTGCAGAACCACAACCGGCCGTCGTGCCAGCGGGGCGACTCGGGAATCCCCAGCCCGGTCAGCAAGATCCTCGGTTCGGACATCACGCCACCTCTCACTCGGTTTCACTCCCTACACGAGTGGCGGACCTCCAGATCGACAGGACCTAGATCGACGGGCCGATGAGTTCCTCCGCGACCCACTTGGCGACCCCGACGGGATAGGGCGCCGGCAAGCTGAGGATGAAGTGCTGGAAGCCGATGGCGCCGACCCTGGCGATCACCTCGCGCGTGCCGGCCGGATCGTCATAGGAGACCGGCACATGGATCGAGCGCGTGATCGATGACGGATCCCGGCCGATCTCGACGCAGTACCGATCCAGCAGGGCACTCCGACTGGCCGCGTCGTCCAGATCCTCGCCGGTGTGATTCCAGATGTCCGCGTGCTCCGCCACCACCCGCAACGTCCCCAGCGACCGTCCACCGATCAGAATCGGCGGATGCGGCCGCTGGACCGGCTTCGGATTGCCGAACGCGCCAACCAACTCATGCCGCTTGCCCCGGAAGTCGAACGGCTCGGCCGAGGTCCACAGCCGCCGGATGATCGCGCACGCTTCACCCAGACTCTCCACCGCCTCAGCCGCATCGAGGTACGGCAACCCATGCGCGTCGTACTCCCGCCGAGCCGCCGGCAGACTGGGCCGAGACCCAGCGCCGATCCCGAAGTCGAGCCGCCCGCCCGACACGATGTCCACAGTCGTAGCGATCTTGGCCAGCATCGCCGGCGGCCGGAACCGATTGCTCGTCACCAGCAGCCCGAGCCGCAGCCGTTGAGTCTGCGCGGCCAGCGCCGAGAGCAGCGTCCAGCCTTCGAAGATCGGTCCGGCCGGGTCACCGCCGATCGGCATCAGGTGATCGAACAGCCAGGCGTGCTCGATCGCCGGGATCGCGTCGGCCTCCCGCCAGACCCGCAGCAGTTCGTCGTGCGAGACCTGTTGCGGAGCGGTCAGGATCCCGAAACTGGCGGTCATGCGACTCGCCGCCGCAGCGACGGGTCGATCAGCGAGGGCGGCGCGTCGAACTTCTCGTCCGGCGCAAGGTCGGTGCCAGGAGCAACGATCTCGTCGATGGCGTCGAGCACATCGCTGGACAGCACCGTGTCCGCGGCGGCCAGCTGCGACTCCAGGTGCGCCAGCGTGCGCGGGCCGATCAGCGCGCTGGTGACGGCCGGATGCGCGGTCACGAACCCGAGCGCGAGCTGGATCATCGTCAGCCCGGCAGCGTCGGCGACCTTCGCCAGCCGCTCCACCGCGTCGAGCCGGGCCTGGTTGGCCGGGATGCTCAGATCGAACCGCGCCGGTACGACGGTCGCCCGGCTCGTGGTGATCTCCTGGCCCGCACGGACCGCACCCGACAGCCAGCCCGACGCCAGCGGGCTCCACGCCAGTACGCCGAGCCCGTACTGCTCGGTCACCGGCAGGACATGCGTCTCGATCCCCCGCTGCAGGATCGAGTAGCTCGGCTGCTCGGTGACATAGCGGCTCAGGTGGTTCTCCCGCGCGGCCCACTCGGCCTGCACGATCCGGTACGCCGGAAAGGTGGAGCTACCGAAGTACCGGATCTTCCCGGCCCGCTGCAGGTCCGTCAGCGCCGACAAAGTCTCCTCGTCGCTGGTCGTCGGATCCCAGCGGTGGATCTGGTAGAGATCGACGTGATCGACGCCGAGGCGACGCAGGCTGTTGTCGAGCTCGGTGACCAGCCAACGGCGCGAGCTGCCCCGATGGTTGCGCTCGTCCCCCATCGGCATGGTCGCCTTGGTGGCCAGGACCAGGTCGTCGCGGCGGCCGGCGATCGCCCTGCCGACCATCTCCTCCGACTCGCCCTGGCCGTACATGTCGGCCGTGTCGATCAGGTTGATCCCGGCTTCGAGAGCCGCGTCGACGATGGCGGTCGCCTCGTCCTGGGTGGTGCGGCCGATCTGGCCGAAGTTCATCGCGCCGAGCGCGAGCGTGCTGACCTGTACTCCGGTACGGCCCAAGGTGCGGTAGTGCATGACGGTCCCTTCTGGCATCATTCACAGTGGAAGCGGAACGAGGTTCCGATAACCAACATACGGAACGATGTTCCGCTTATCAAGTGGGAGTGGCTCAGTGGCCGACCTCGAGGACGGATCGACGTCGCCCGCGCCGCGGAAACGGGCCGACGCCCGGCGCAACGAGAAGGCGTTGCTGGACGCGGCCGCGGCGGCCTTCGTCACGTCCGGCGTCGACGTGCCCGTGCGCGACATCGCGGCCAAGGCCGGGGTCGGCGTCGGGACGATCTACCGGCACTTCCCGACCCGGGCCGACCTGATCGTCGCCGTCTACCAGCACCAGGTCGAGGCCTGCGTCCAGGCCGGCCCGGCACTCCTGGCAAGTTCCAGTACGCCGTACGCCGCGCTGGCCGCCTGGATCGACCTCTTCGTCGACTTCCTGGTCACCAAGCACGGTCTCGCGAAGGCGATGCAGTCCGGCGACTCCGCCTACCAGTCACTGCACGGCAGCTTCATCGACCGGCTTGTCCCCGTCTGCGGACAACTGCTGGAGGCCGCCGGGGCAGCCGGTGAGATCCGCCCCGGCATCGGCGGCTTCGAGCTGATGTTTGCCGTCGGCAACCTCTGCAGTGGCGCCGACTACGGGGACGCGCGCTATGACGCCCGCCGCATGGTCGACCTCCTCGTCGCCGGCCTCCGCGCCGGCTAGTCCACCTGCGCGGCAGCCGCCAGCAGATGGCGTCTGGCGCACTGCAAATGATGCTGGGCAGCCAGGTGCTGACGTTGACGCTCGGCAGCAAGCAGATGTCTGCGCGCACACCACAGGTGACGTTGCACAGGTAGCCGTTGTCGCTGCCGACCGGTGAGCAGTTGACGTCGCCCGCAGAACAGCTCCCGCTTGCCGGAGCATCGACAGCACTGGTCAGTCATAGCTCGCTTCTGTCCACCATTGGTTGTTCCGTACTGCGAAGAGCCAGGCCCGCCCATCAGCGCCCACCAACTGGAAGCGGGCCAACCGGTTCTCGCCGTCGGAGTCCCACCAGCGCTCATCCACCGGCCACGGCCCGGCCCACGCGGTGATCGGATGGAGTTTGTTGCTGTCGGCAACCTGTGGGGCAGGCGCGAAGCGGAAGGCCGCCGGAGCGCCGGACAGCACGCCGCGGGCGCTCACCGAGACCTGCCGCCCATCCGCCGAGAGCACCAGGGCCGGCTTCGGCTTCGGGTAGATCGAGCTGGGCGCCGGCGTCGGCCAACGACTCCCGGTGCCGGTGATCGCGCCGGGCCATGGGTGCTCCGGTGGGTTGGCGGGCACCGGGCGATCACCCCATGGAATCAAGGTCTGCCGCTCCAGGAAGCCGCGGCCGCCACCGACCACCACCGAGACGACTCCACCATGGCCGAGCATGCTCTGCACCCGGGACAGCGCCCGGTGGATCCGCTCGTCGGGACCGCCTCCCCAGAGTCCGTCGACATGCGCGCCGACCGGGTCGACCTGCTCCGGGATCAACCGGATCCGCACCACCGCCGAGGTCAGCTCGCTGGTCGCCGTCCCACTGCCCTGCAGCTGCCAGCGGACCCGGTCGACGAGGTCGGCAGGACTGAACCAGCGAGGATGCAGCCACTCCCGCTCGTGCACCCGGCCCGACTCGGTCCCGACCTCGACCCGCAAGGTGGTGCAGACCAGGCCGAGCTTGGTCAGCTTCTCGATCAGTTCGTCGGCGACCGTCCGCACCGCGAACGCCACCTGGTCCACCCGATCCACCGGCGGCTCGAAGTCGAGTTTGCGGGTCAGCTCGAGCGGCACCTGCCGGGCGACCACCGGGCGGTCGTCGTCGCCACGGGCGAGCCGATGCGCGAACGCGCCGTCCGGTCCGAACCTGGTCAGCACCTCGGTCGCGGGCAACCGCGCGAAGGCGCCGAGTGACCGGAGCCCGAGCCGCCGGAGCAGGTCGGTGAGCGCCGGCCGCTCGAGGGTGTCGACCGTAAGCGGCGCGAGGAACTCCGCCGACCCGCCCTCCGGGATCACCAGCACCCGCGTCCGCGCCGAACTCCCCCGCGCGGCTTGCTCGGCAGCAAATGCGCCATCGGCGATCCCGACCCGCCCACCCGGTACGTCGAACGTCTCCAGCCGGTCGAGCAGCTTCTCCGCGGCCGCCGACTCACTCCCGTAGAACCGGCTCGGCCCACGCGCCTTCAACGCGCACATCCCCGGCCGGATCACCTGGATGCCCGGGGTGAGCGCCTCCAGGCAGCCGATCACCGGATCGAAAGCGCGGGCGTCGATCACCGGGTCGTACTTCAGCACCACCAGCTCCGGGCACCGCGACTGCGCATCCCGGGCACGCAACCCGCGGCGCACCCCCTCGGCCCGCGCAGTCGCCGAACTGGCCAGCACCCGCCCCTTCGCGAGCACCGCGACCGCCGCCTCCGGCGAACACCCAGCAGCCGAAGCAGCCGCCGTCACCGGCCAGTCCGGCACCCACACCACCATCGTCCGAGTCATCAGCCCACCGCCTCCCAACGCGCGGGGTCTTCCAGCGGACGCGCCGATTCGATCCGGCGGATACTGCCGTCCGAGGCCGGCAGCCAGAGGTGATGCAGCTGTGGACGGACGGCGGCGCCTCGCCCGGTGACCGCGATGGTCGCCTGACGGCCGGTCAGGTAGCCCTCGCCTTCACCGAGACCGGTCCACGTGTTGCCCTGGACCTCCAGGCGGGCTTCGCTGCCCGGCCAGGAGCCGACCGCGATGAGCATCGCCCCACGGGTACGCAGCCGTGCCGACAGCCGGGACGCCTCCCCCGAGGTCACCTCCCCCGGCGGGCGGACCACGACCACGGTCAGGGCGTCGACCAGCGCCGCCACCACGCTCAGCCAGTCACGCTCCGGGTCGGGGACAAGTACCAGCCGATCGAGATCGACCCCGAGACCACGGGCCGCCTCCGCGCCGAACGACGGCATCCCGACCACTCCACACCAGGCGCCCTCGGCGGACGGCCCGGCCATCATCGCCATCACGAGCGCCGTCGACCCGCGCACCGAGTACACCGAGCCGCCTCGGAGCACCGCGCCCGGCAAAAGGTCGGCGATGGCCGGCAGAGTAGGCAGCGCCCGGTCGACGGTGGCCGTGTCCAGCGCCTGCTGGACACGGGTCTCGGTCGTCCGCGGCGCCACCACGGCCGGAGCCGACCGCGCAGCCTTCTGCTCCTTGGCCCGGGCCAGCAGCGTGCGCGCCTGATCCAGCGCGGTCACCCGCGCAGGCAGCTCAGTAGCAGAAGTCCCCGTCACACCCCCATGTTCGAACACCTGTTCGACTCCTGTCAATTGCAGGAAGTGAGAGGGTAGGGGGTATGCCGAGATCGATTGCTACCAATACCCAGGTGGACACCGACGCGTTGCTGGAGTTCGTGCGGCCGCGTCATCACATGTTGCTGATCACCCGCCGCGCGGACGGTACGCCGCAGGCCTCGCCGGTGTCGGGTGGGGTCGACGCGGAAGGGCGGATCGTCATCTCGTCGTACCCGGGGCGGGCCAAGAGCAACAACGTGAAGCGTGACGCGCAGACCAGCGTGCTGGTGCTGTCCGACGAATGGGACGGCCCCTGGGTGCAGATCGACGGTACCGGCGAGGTGATCGACCTACCGGACGCAGTGGAGCCCCTGGTCGACTACTACCGCTCCATCTCCGGCGAGCACCCCGACTGGGACGAGTACCGCGAGGCGATGCGCAAACAGGGCAAGTGCCTCATCCGCGTCACCCCTGAGCGCTGGGGCCCAGTAGCCACCGGAGGCTTCCCAGCCCACCTGGCCTAGTCACCGGAACAAGCCGACGATCAAGCTGATCACCAGGAGCTTGAGCAGCCAGTCACCGCCGTGAATGGCTGCCAGCTTCGGATTCACCCCGTCCCAGATGACCGAGCCGGTCAGCAGGACGAAGGGGAAGCCTGCGAAGAGCACCAGCCCCAGGAGCAGCGCCGGCCCGACCCCGGTCAGCTCCAGATGCGCGGCCAGCCCGGCGATCACGGCCGCCACCAGCGCACTCCGGCCCAGCTCCAGGACAACCTTCCCCGGCGACGGCTTCTCGTCGGCGGAGGGCACATTCAGCAGGGCGCTCCGGGCCTTGGCGAAGGCGACGTACCAGACACTGCTCACGACGAACACGGCAACAGCGGAGACGGCAACTGCAAGGACGAGCTTCATCTCGGTGACTCCTGTCCAGAGGGCGCTTACACCCCTAGGTAGAAACCACGGCCCGGCTTTCGACATCCCCGCGCACAGTCAGGCCTTGTTGTAGCGGCGGGCCATCGTCTCGGTGATGCGTTGCATGGCGCCTTCCAGGTGCTGGCGCAGAGCTGCCTCGGCACCGGGCTCATCATGCGCGAGGCAGGCGTCCAGGATCGCCTGGTGCTCCCGCCGGGTCTGCTCGATCCGCGCCTTCGTCTGCCGCGAGCCGAACCGGTACCGCTCGCTGTTCTGCCACACCGGCTCGATCGCCCGTGGCAACCAGCGCGACCCACCGGCCCGGTAGATCGCGAAGTGGAACTCCGTGTGCGCCTGCCGCGAAGCGATGATGTCGCCGACCTTCGACAGCCGCACGTGCTCGGCCAGCGCCGCCCGGGCGATCGCCGCGTCCGCTTCACTGAACCGCGTCGCCGCGGCCCGGACAGCGAGCGTCTCCAGCGAGATCCGGGTCTCGTGGGTGTCGCGCAGGTCCTCCATGGACAGCTCACGGACCCAGGCGCCCTTGTGCGGAACGATCTCGACCAGCCCGAGCGCCTGCATCCGGCGCAACCCCTCGCGGATCGGCATCTGGCTCATGTCGAGCCGCTTGGCCAGCTCCTCCAGCCGCAGCGCGGTACCGCTCGGGAGCTCACCGGACAGGATCAGCTCGTGCAACTCCGCGGCGGCTTCCTCCGCGAGTGTGCGCCGGCCGCTCGGTCCCCCGGGCGTGAGCTCGAGTCGTCGGGTCATCTGGTGTGGGCTGCCTCTCTCCATCACTGCACGCGCATCTGGGAGGTAACCGTAGCTGAACTGTGCATCAGAAGCGCCCAAGATCGAGCAGTACGCGCCTGTCCGCCGGTCCGCTGGCCAGTAGATCCAGGGCATCCTCAGCGAGCGGCCCGGCCACGATCTCGAGCTGCGGCCGGACCTGCGAGGGCGCGATGTCGGTCAGTACCTGGGTGACCGTGCCGGGCTCGATCGTCGTCCGCTGCATGTTCACCGGCAGCACCCGCAGGTCCCGGCCGATCAGCTGGTGCAGGTCGAGAGTGGCGAACTCCCCTGCCGTGTACCCGAGCGCTACCAGCCGTCCGCCCGGGGTGATGTGGCTCATCACCCCGCTGGTGACCGGTCCGCCGACAGTGTCGATCGCCGCGTTGCACCAGGGCAGTTCACGGCCGACCTGGCCCAGTTCGTCGACACGCACGATCTGGTCGACCAGCCCGTTCAGGTGCTCGACCGATTCGTCGCTGCGCGCCAGGCCGATCACCTTCATCGCCCCGGCCGCCCGGGCCACGGCGGCGCACAGCCGGCCGACCAGCCCAGTGATCCCGGTGACGACGACCGTCTCGTTCTCCACGATCTGACCGACCCGCCGTACTGCGGTATGCGCGGTCAACGCAGCACCCAGCATCGACACAGCTGCAGCCGCGTCCAACCCACTAGGCAACAGATGCACCGATGCATCCGGTACTACGGCCAGCTGCCCCCACGTGCCCGGCCGGGCAACGCCAACTCCCCCACCACGGATCACTACCGGGGTACCTGGCGGGTAGACGGCCGAACTGACCACTACCCCGGCACCCTCGGACCCTGGCACGAACGGCGGCTCCTGTTGCTGTGCCAGCTTGCCCGCGAGCACTGTCCGGTCGAGCTGGGTGACAGACGCGTACTGCATCTCCACCAGCGTCTCGCCCTCCCCGGCGATCAGCTCCACCTCTTCCACCTTCAGCTGCTGGCCGGGGCCGTAGCAGCGCAGCACGTAGGCCTTCCGTGCACTCATGCCGCCACCCCACTCGTCCGCATAGTCCCCACCTGGATTTGATATCTGATCACATCTCGGTCCTGCCGAAAAGGCCTTCTCACGCTGAAACGGCCCCCTTCTTCAACGGCCGGGTGAGCTGTTCGCACACCGTTGATCGAGCTGCCGCCCGGCCTCGGTCCACCTGATCGCCCATCGGGAACGGCCAGTCACTGCCGGCCAGCACCCGCTCTGCCCCGAAGGTCGCCCCCAGCAACGCCCGTACTGCGTCGTCGTGCACCAGGTCGTCCACGTAGAACCGCTGCAGCGCCTCGGCCACCGGCAGCGAGACTGGTTCGATCCCTGGTCGTTCCGTGTCGATCCCGCGCTGCCACCGGCCGGCCAAGGCCGCCGTGACACCGCCCCCGTGGCACAGGCAGAACCTGATGCCGGGGTAACGACCGACGACATCCCCGAACACCAGTTCAGCCGCGGCAAGCCCTGTTTCATAAGGGTTCCCCAGCAGGTTCGACAGGTAGTACCTGCCGAGCCGCTCGTCGTGGCTGTGGCTCGGGTGAATCAAGGTGAAGGCTTCCAGCGAGTGGAGCACCTCCCAGACCGGGTCCAGCCCGGCGTAGCCCGCAGTACCGATGGCGAAGCCGCTGAAGACGCCCTCACTGGCCAACTCAGCAGCAACGTCACCTGCACCAACGTCATGAAGGGGCAAATGCCCCAGCACGCGCAACTGCGGCGTAGCCAGCTCACGGAGCCCCTGGTTGACCAGCGCAGCCCACTCGACGCCCTGGTCGTAGCGGAAGAGCGCAGGCGGTACAGAGACGACAGCGCCGTCCAGTTCCTGCTCGTCGATCCAGTGCAGCAGTGCCGCCGGATCTGCCAGCCGCTTCAACGGCAGCCGCTCACCGTCGACCAGCAGGAAGCCGTCCTCGATCCCCAGCCCGAAGGCACGCTGACCAGCCGCCGACAGCACAGTCGGCGGTATCAGGTGGGTATGGACGTCCCAGCCCGTCATGTCAGCGCGCATCCTCGTCGTTGTCGTAGAAGGACGGCCGCACCGGGTAGTGCGGCCCGTCGTACACCTCGAGCAGAACAGAGGTCTCCTCTGCCATCGTCGGCCCGTGGACTACGCCCTTCGGGTTCCAGTAGAAGCTGCCCTTGGTCAGCGTCGTCCCCGTCGGCAGGTACACGTACCGGCCGGACAGGCAGAACATGAACTGGTTCGACGCGTGCTGATGCGCCTCCGGGATCCCGGCCCCCTTCTCGAAGCGCACCAGCGCGATCGAGGCCTCGGTCTCCTCATCCCGCCACAGCATCTTGTGCGACAGTCCAGCCAGCGACTTCTCGACCCACTCCAGGTCGTCCGTCTGCAGCAGCACCTCGCTCAACTGCTCGTCGAAGGAGCTCATCAGAGCCCCTCCCGCGGCACAGGCCGACCGGTGATCCCGGTGTAGAGCTCCTCGGCAACACCCTCGCCCATCGGAGCCACTGCAGCGATATGCCCATCCGGCCGCACCAGCACGACCGTCTCAGCAGGTACGCCGTAGCGGCTGGTCGCGATGCTGCCCGGGTCGAACAATGAGCGGTCCCGGAGCCCAGAGTCCAGCGGCGCATCCCACCGCGACACCGCATAGTGCTTCAGAGCCGGAGAGTCGTTCAAAGGCACAGAAGGCCGACGCCGTACGTCGGTGAAGTACAGCGCGACAAAGGACTCGCGACACAACCCATGGATCGTCTGCCGCCCAGCAGGACCCTGCAGCGCCAGATCGGGCGCCCTGTCGCCGGCCCGGACGGCAGGTGGCTCAGCACTGGTCATCACCATCGACCAGTCGCCTTCCCCGGCCACATCCAGCCGTACTCCGAGCAGCGTGCGAGTGTAGGCCGTCGCCCAGTCACTCCCGGCCGCGGTCACCGCACCCCGTTGGTGGGACATGTACTTGCGAGCCGCCTCGGCCATCTCGCCCGACCCGTTGATCGCCACCGGCCGCTGCTCCTGCTCATAGCCGTCCAGCAACTCCGGCGAAGCCCAGCCGCGGAGCACCCAGGCAAGCCGCCAGGGCAGGTTGGACGCATCCAGCGCTCCGGTGTTGAGGCCCAGTGCCCACATCGGGGTGATCAGGTGGGCCGCATCGCCCATCAGGAACACCTTGCGCTCCGCGGACCAGTGGTCGGCCACTCGGTGGTGCACGTTGTAGACGACCGAGCCGAGCAGCTCGATCCGGTCCACCTCGCCGATGAACTGCTTCACCTTGACCAGCATGTCCTCCTCGCCCGGCTGCTCCGCACCTTCGGCCAGCGGGAAGAGGAAGCGCCAGCAGTTGGGCTGCCGGATCAGCACCATCCACTCGGACCGGTCCGAGAAGTAGGCGAGGTACGGGTAGTCGCGGGCGTTCGAGACGTCCAGGTCGACCACGACGTCGATCAGCATGTACCGCTCGGGCAGGGTCTCCCCCGTCACCGTCGCACCCAGCGCGTCGCGCACCTTGCTCCGGCCGCCGTCACAGGCCAGCAGGTGCGAGGCCTCGATCTGCCGCACACCATCAGGCGTATCGACCGTCAGGACCACCCGGTCGTCGAGCACCTCGAAGGACTCCAGCCGATGCTGCTTCAGGACCGGGCCACCGGTGAGAGCGGCCTCGAGGATCGGCTCCATCGTCTGCTGCGGCAGGTTGATCACGAACGGGAACTGGGTGTCGTTGACCAGCTCGGCCAGCTGCACCGAGGCCCGCGGCGTGTTGGTGGCCCGGTCGATGTCGCCGATCTCGTCGATCCGCAGCGCGGCGGCGAGGATGCCCTCGACGGCGCCGTACCGGTCCCAGATCTCCAGCGTCCGGGTCAGCGTCGTACCGGCCTTGGTGTCCGAGGAGAGCACCGCGTCCTCCTCGAGCAGCACGAACGACACGCCGTAGTGGGCCAGGCCGAGGGCCGTCGTGAGGCCGATCGGCCCGGCGCCGACGACGGCGACGGGGAGCTGCTGGTCTGCGGACACTGTCTAGCTCTCCTTGAAGGTCTCTAGCCGGGCGAAGACCCGTTCACGGGTCAGCTGCGATCCGGTCATCGCGGCCGCGTCGGACAACAGGAACAGCAACGGGCCGACCACATCCTCGGCATCGCCGATCCCAGTCGTGTCACGCCAGTGCTCCAAGTCGGCACCGATGTTGGCAGAGCGGAACTGCTCGGTGTCGATCACCCCCGGGGCGATCACGTTCACCCGGACCCGGTGCTCGGCCACCTCGGCCGCCAGCGTCCGGGCGAAGGCCCCCAGCGCCGCCTTGCTCGACGCGTACGCCGCCGCGCCCGGGAACCCGGTCGCTGCCATCCCTGACGTGAACACGACCACCGACCCGCTGCGCGCCGAGACCATGTGCGGCACTACTGCCTGGCAGACCCAGACGACACCATCGAGGTTCACCTGGAGCGTCCTGGTCCACTGCTCCGACGCCATGTCCAGCACAGCAGCACGTGGCTGCACAGCGGCCCCAGCGACCAGCCCGTCGATCCGCCCGTGCCGCTCGATCACGCCATCCACTGCCTCGAGCACAGCGCCCCGGTCCGCCACGTCCACCTCGACGTACTCGACCCCGGACAGGTCACCCGCGACCAGGTCGAAGACCACGGCAGTACCGCCGCAGCCAACCACCGCAGCAGCCAGAGCCGCGCCGATGCCCTGTGCTCCACCAGTGATGATGACGACCGAGCCGGTCGCGTCGAAGCTCACCTTCATGACGTCCCCTCGCGCTGTGACTGCTTGGAGGTCATCGTCTCGGTGATCCGCTGTACCGCGCCAGCAAGGTGGTTACGCAGGGCCTGTTCGGCAGCGTCTGCGTCCCGGGCGATACACGCGTCCAGGATCGCCTGGTGCTCCTGCCGGTTCCGCTCGATCTGGAACGCCGTCTGCCGACTCCCGAACCGGTAGCGCTCGCTGTTCTGCCACACCGGCTCGATAGCCCGTGCAAGCCACTGCGACCCACCGGCCCGGTACAGAGCGAAGTGGAAGTCGGCATGGGCCTGCCGAGCGCCGATCGAGTCCTCGGACCGCGAGAGCTGCAGCAGCTCGGCCAATGCGACGCGGGCCTTCTCTGCGTCCTCGTCGCCGAAGTGCTCCGCGGCAGCCCGTACTGCGAGACTCTCCAGCGCGAGCCTGGTCTCATGGGTGTCGTGCAGGTCCTCCAGCGACAGCTCCCGGACCCAGGCGCCCTTGTGCGGGATGATGTCGACCAGGCCGAGCGCCTCCAGCCGGCGAAGGCCTTCCCGGACAGGCATCTGGCTCATGTCCAGACGGTTGGCCAGCTCGACCAGGCGAAGCGGAGTACCGCTAGGGAGCTCGCCGGACAGGATGAGCTGGTGCAGCTCGGCAGCGGCCGTCTCTGCCAACGTACGGCGGCCACCGCGGCCGCCACCGGGCAGTAGCTCCAACCGGCTGCTCATGCGAGTTCCCGGTAGACCAGTGTGTTGCGCAGTTCGCCGATCTTGTCCGCGCGGGTCACTACCTCGTCGCCCTCGGCCAGGAACACCTGTGGCTCGCGGGCATTGCCGATACCGGCCGGAGTGCCCGTCAGTAGCAGGTCGCCCGGGCGCAGGGTCATCCCGAACGACAGTTCGCTGATCAGCGTCGCCACGTCGTACGCCATCTGCTTGGTCGAGGCGTCCTGCATGACCTCACCGTTGAGCAGGCACTGCAGGTGCACGTCCTGCGGGTCGCCGAACTCGTCGGCGGTCACGATCCACGGACCGAGCGGCATGGTCTGGTCGATGCTCTTGCCCTTGAGCCACTGGCCACCGTGCTGACGCTGCAGGTCGCGCTGCGACACGTCGTTGGCCAGCGTGTAGCCCCAGACGTGGTCCAGCGCGTCGGCGACCGGGATGCTGCGCCCGGCCTTGCCGATCACCAGCGCCAGCTCCGCCTCGTAGTCCCACTTGGCCGAGATCGCCGGGTCGTACGCGATCTCGTCGTACGGGCCGATCACCACGTCCGGACCCTTGGTGAAGAAGGTCGGGTGCTCGGGCCGGTCGACGTCCTGGCCGTCCCGCTTGCCCTTGCTCTCCTCGAAGTGGTCCCAGTAGTTCCAGCCGGTGCACAACACGTCGCGGCGGAACCGCCGCAACGGCGCGCGCAACGACACCGATGCCAACGGCAACCGTTCGCCGGTGGCCAGCTCGTTGCGCGCGGCAACCACTCCGGCCGTCCCGGCCTCGATCACCGAGACCAGGTCCGAAGCCTGCAGCAGGACGACATCCTCGCCGTCCAGTACGCCGGGCCACTCACGCCCCGCGTGTTCGATCGTCACGAACCGCATCTCAGGTCCACTCGACGCCGCGCACTTGAATCACCCCTCCCCGGCTGCGTGTTGCCACTCATGGGATCACCGCGATCGCGGAGATCTCGATCAGGTAGTCAGGGTGGGCCAGCTTGCTGACCTCGACCATCGTCGAGGCGGGCAGCGGCTCCTGGAAGTACTGCGCGCGGATCTCGTGGATCTTCGCGAAGTCCTCCATGTTGCGGACGTACACGTCCACCCGGCAGACGTCGTCCAGCGTGCCGCCGGCCTCGACGACCGCGGCGCGCACGTTCTCGCAGACCTGCCGGGTCTGTTCCCGGACATCGCCGACACCGACGATCGTGCCGTCCGGCGTCCGGGCGGTCATCCCGGAGACGAACACCAGCCGGCCGGTCGCCTCGATCGTGGTCGCCTGCGAGAACACCCCGTTCGGGCTCCGCAGCGCCGCGCTGGTCAGTTGTGTCTTCGCCATCAGCTCAGCACCCCTCCCGTCGGGACGACGGCGCCGACCGCACGCGCGGCCTGCAGCAGTCCGTCCAGTCCCGACCTCTCGATCAGTACGCCGTTGCGCCGCTGCTTCGCGGCCCGATCGGCCTCGATCTCCCCCGGCAGGAAAAGCCGGTCCACCCCGGGAGCCGTCGCGCTACCGCGCACCTTGGCCGCCAGCGCCGACGAGCGCTGCCGGAAGCCATCGATCCCACCCAGCAACTCCGGGTCGATCGCGAGGAACAGATGCGCACAGTCGTTGGGCCGGTCCGGCTCGCGGTACAGCGGCCGCACCTGGTCACCCCAACCGCCACCGCTCAGTACTCCGGTCAGCACGTCGATCATCAACGCCAGCCCGAACCCCTTGTGCCCGGCGGCCGGCAGCAGCATCCCCAGTACCGCGTCCTCAGCGTCCGTCGTCGGTACGCCGGACTGGTCCGTGGCCCAACTGTCCGGGATCGGCCGCCCTGCCGAAGCAGCCAGCCGAATCTTGCCCAGAGCAACGGCCGACAACGCCATGTCCAGCACGATCTCCGGGCCGGCCTCCGTCGGTACCGCGATCGCCAACGGGTTGTTCCCGACGATCCGCTCGGCCCCACCGGGTGCCGGCATCAGCGGCGTCGTGTTCGACATCGCGATCCCCAGGCAGCCCGCCTGCGCAGCCTGCATCGCCCACCGGCTGGCCGCGCCGAAGTGGTGCGCGTTGCGGACCGAGACCAGCCCGATCCCGTACCGGCCGGCCCGCTCGATCGCATGGCCCATCGCCTGCGGGCTGGACAGTTGCCCCATCCCGCCGCGCGCATCCGCGACCATGGCCGCGCCGGCGTCGTGCAGGATGTCGAGCTCGTGTTCCCGGGTCACCCCACCGGCGTTCAGGCGTTCGACGTACATCGGGACGAGCATCACGCCGTGCGAGCTGACGCCGCGCAGGTCCGCCTCGACCAGCGCGACGGCGATCCGGGTCGCGTCGGTCGGCTCGAAGCCGAGCGCGGTGAAGACGGCGGAGACGGTCGCCTCGAGCCAGGCCGGCCGGACGAGAACCCGGCGGTCGGCGTCAGAGGCCTGGGTGGTCACCTGGTCTCCCGTGCCCACGGGAGCAGCAGGTGTTCCAGCAGTACCAGTGCGTAGAACAAGATGATGGCCAGGATGCTCAGCAGCGTCATGGCGGCGAAGGCCAGCGCGGTGTCGGCGTTGGCGCCGGAGCTGGTGATCACGTACCCCAGGCCGGAGGTGGCGCCGACGAACTCGGCGATCACCGACCCGATCACGGCCAGCGAGATCGCGACCTTCAGCCCGGTGAAGATCTGCGGCAGCGCGTACCGCAGCCGGAGCTTGAAGAACTCCTGCGTCTTGCTGGCGTTCAGCGACTTGAGCAGCTCGACCAGGTCGGCCGGCGTCGACTTCATCCCGGTGGCGGTCGAGATCACGATCGGGAAGAAGCAGACCAGCAGGACCAGCAGCACCTTCGGCCACTGCCCGAAACCGAACCACACGACCAGCAGTGGCGCGATGGCGATCTTCGGGATCGCGTTGACGGCCAGCAGCAGCGGATAGAGCAGCCGCTCCACCACTACCGAGCGCACGATCAGCAGCGCGACCGGTACACCCACCACGATCGACAGCAGGAAGCCCTCGACCGTCTCCACCAGTGAAGTCCAGGTGTGCCCGAGCAGGTAGCCAGGCTGGTCCAGGAAGGCGCTCACCACCTCGCCCGGGTTCGGCAGCAGGTACGAGTCGACCGAGAAGACGATGGTGGCGACCCACCACAGGGCCAGCGCGAGGATCAGCCCGACGACGGGCAGCAGGACTGCGGCGGTACGGGAATGTGTGAGCCAGGAGCGGTTCGTCATCGCCGTGCCTCGGGCAGGTCGACGGGGCGCTCCTGCTCGGACAGCAGGCTGTGCAGCTGCGCGCTGATCTGGGCCACCTCGGCCAGGTGCGCGTTGTGCCCCAGCGTGCGAGGGCGCGGGATGTCGATCTCGACGATCTCGCGCAGCCGGCCCGGCCGGGGCGTCAGCACGACCACCCGGTCGGCCAGCACGACGGCTTCCTCGATCGAGTGGGTGACGAAGACGATGGTGGTCGCGAGCTCCATCTGGATCCGCTGCAGCTCCGCCGACAGCTCGGTCCGGGTCAGCGCGTCGAGCGCCGAGAACGGCTCGTCCATCAGCATCACCTTGGGGCTGCGGATCAGCGACCGGCACAGCGAGACCCGCTGCTGCATGCCGCCGGACAGCTCGTGCGGGAGCCGGTTCTCGAAGCCCTTCAGCCCGACCAGTTCGAGCAACTCCTGCGCCCGGTCGCGGTACTGCGCCTTGCTGCGCTCGGAGTCGCCGCCGGAGATCTCCACCGGCAGCATCACGTTCGAGACGACCGACCGCCACGGCAGCAGCGCCGGTCGCTGGAACATGAAGGAGACGTCCCGGCGCGGGCCGGTGACGGCCGCACCGGCCACCTCGACCCCGCCGGACGTCGGCGGCAGCAGTCCGGCGATCAGCCGGAGCAGGGTGGACTTGCCACACCCGGACCGGCCGATCACCGTGACGAACTCGTTCTCCTGGACGTGCAGGTCGATCTCCTCGAGCGCGCGGACCTGTCCGCCGCGGCCCTCGAAGACCTGCCCCACACCGTCCAGCCGGATCATGTCAGCCCTTGGGAGTCAGGTCGGTGTCGACCACGTCGGCCGGCTTGATCGATCCCGCGGCGATGACGTTGTACTTCACCAGGTCGGCGATGACGCGCTCGACCCGGTCGGTCTCGACGCCACCGGCCACCCCGGTGTAGCCGTCCGGCTTCACGTAGGGCTTCATCAGCTGGAGTTCCTTGGTGGCCACCTCTTCGTTGGTGTCCGGAACGTACTTCTTGAGGATCTTGGCCGCCGCGGCCGGATCGGCCAGCGCGTCGTCCATGCCCTTGAGCAGCGCCGCGGTGAACTTCTGCACCTGCGCCGGGTGGTCCTTGACCAGGTCGTCGCGGGCGATGATGGCGTTGCCGTAGAGGTCCTTCACCTTGTCGCCGTACGGCAGTACGACGGCCTTGCGGTGCTTCTCCTTGTCGGCCGCCTCGACCAGCGGTACGCCGACCACGAACTGGCCGATGCCGTCGCCCTTGTTGGCGGCGAGCAGCCCGGCCAGCGCCGGCGGCGGCGACGGGACGAACTCGACCTTCGACGTGTCCACCCCGGCCTGCTGGGCGTACAGCGGGAAGGTGACCTGGTTGGTCGAACCGGGCTGGTCCAGGATCCGGGTCTTCTCGCCGTTGGCCTTCATCAGCGACTTCGGGTCGCGGTCCTTGATCTGACCGCCCTCGAGGCCGACGATCGCCGCCATCGAGCGCTGCTGGATCATCCCGACCGTGGTGACCGGAAGCTTCTGCTTGGCCAGCGTGATCATCAGCGCGGTGAAGTCGCCGATGCCGTAGTCGGCCTGGCCGCCGGCCACGATCTTCATCACGTCGACGGTGCCCTTGCCCGGCGTGATCGTCACGTCGAAGCCGGCATCCTTGAAGTAGCCCTTCTCCAGGGCGACATAGGCATAGGCCTCGCGGCCAAAGGTGCCGAAAGAGGTCAGGTAGCTGACCTTCTCCAGTTTCGCTTCCCCGTTCGTGCCGGTCTTGCTGTCGTCGTTGCACGCGCTCATCCCGGTGGCCAGTGCAAGCACTGCGACCAGGGCGACGGCCGAACGTCTGAACCTCATGCTGGACTTCTCCTCTCCGATATTTGATCAAACATCAAATATGGAAGGGTGGTCAATCGGCCCTCGGGGACTTCACAGTGTCTTTACGTGGCCTAGCCAACACTGTCCGGATCCCCTCAGAATCCGACTGCCGCCCGTCCAGGAGCCGATTCCCCATGCCGCTCCGTCACCGGACCAGCACCCCGCCCCGACCACAGACCGTACCCGCACCGACAGCAGATCGCGACGTCGATCGAGTCCCAACCGGGTCGCCGCAGGACAAATTTGTGTAAACCCGGCCGGACTGTGACGTCGATCATGCAAACGCTCTCGCACACCGGGAACCGACCCGGACCTGCAAACGTATCCCTCGGCGGAGGGAGGTGGCCGGACCGCCGGACTGGGAGGATGACGGGGTGGCGAACGTGCTGGTCCGGGGGTCGACCTATCTGCGATGGGTCTACCTGCTGCTCGGCGCCGCCCTGGTGCTCGCCTTCATCCTGGTCGACAGCGGCCTCGCCTCACTGCTCGACGGCCTGGAGCTGCCCGGAGTGCTGTCGGCGATCTTCATCGTCCTGATCGCCGCCCTCCCGCCGCTGGTGCTGGGCACCTTGCCCGCCGTGCGCGAGGTGGAAGGCATCGCGGTCGAGTCCCTGCTCGGCGTCCGCTTCGAGGAACGGCCGCTCGGCCCGTCCCGGACCTGGCCGCAGCGACGCCGGACGACGACCTGGTTCTGCCTCCACCTGGCCGCCGGCGGTTTCGTCGGCGTCCTCTCCACGATCGTCTTCGGCCTCGGCGCCGTCCTGATCGCGGCCCCCTTCCGCTCCCCCGGCCGGCGCGAGCTGATACCCGGCGTGCACTACCGGATCACCGGCGGGTGGACCGACCTCTGGATGCCGTTGGCAACGATCGTGGCGGTGATCGGGCTGATCCTGTTGTCCGCCGGGATCGGCGCCCTGCTCGCGTACGCCGCACCCCGGCTGCTCGGGCCGACGCCTGCCGAGCGGATCGAGTTGCTCGAGCGCCGGACGGCGACCCTTGCCGAGCGCAACCGGTTGGCCCGCGAACTGCACGACAGCGTCGGCCATGCGCTCAGCCTGGTCACCATCCAGGCGGCTGCCGCGCGAAGGGTGCTGGCGACCGATCCTGCCTTCGCCGAGACGGCGCTGGCCGCGATGGAGACGTCGGCCCGGGCCGCCCTCGCCGATCTCGACCACGTGCTCGGGTTGCTCCGCGACGATCGCCGGCCGGGTTCGGCGACGGCCCCTCAGGCGACGCTCGGGAACCTCACCCGATTGGTCGAAGCGACTCGGGCGGGCGGGATCACGGTCGGCGTACGGCGTAGCGGAGATCTTGAGCAGTTGCCGGCGGCGGTCTCGCGGGAGGCGTACCGGATCGTTCAGGAAGGGCTCACCAACGCGATCCGGCACGCGGGGCATCCGGCGGGTGAGGTGAGCGTCGACCTGTTGATCAACCTGGACAAGTCGGGGCTGTTGCTCGAACTGACCAACCCGGTGGCCGCTGGTGCTGCTGACAACTCGGGCGGTGGCCGGGGATTGGCCGGTATCCGTGAAAGGGTCGCCGTACTGCGCGGCACCGTCGAAGCCGGTCTGGTCGCGGATCGCTGGCGGCTCGCGGTGACCCTGCCCGTCGCCGTCACAACGAAGGGGTAGCTGGTGGACATCTCTGTAGTCGTAGTGGACGACGAGCCGCTGATCCGGAGCGGGTTGCGCGCCATCATCGACGCGGAGTCCGATCTGCGGGTCGTCGGCGAGGCCGGTGATGGCGCGGAGGTGCTGTCGGTAGTCCGGCGTACCCGGCCTGACGTCGTGCTGATGGACGTCCGGATGCCCGCCGTCGACGGCATCCAGGCGACCCGGCTGCTGCTGGACGGCCTCGATCCGGCGCCGCGGGTGCTGGTCGTGACCACCTTCGAGAACGACGACTACGTGTACGACGCGCTGCGGGCCGGCGCGTCCGGGTTCCTGCTCAAGCGCACTCCCCCGGACGACATCATCGCGGCGATCCGTACGGTCGCGGGCAGCGAGTCGCTGCTGTTCCCCGAGGCGATCCGGGCGCTGGCGCTCGCGCACGTGACCGAGCAGCAGTCGACCGGGCTGGAGGAGTTCCAGCTGACCGAGCGCGAGCAGGAAGTACTGCGGCTGATGGCGCGCGGACTGTCGAATGCGGAGATCGCCACCGAGCTCATCCTCGGCGTGCAGACGATCAAGACGCACGTCGCCAACCTGCTGTCCAAGCTGGGCGCCCGGGACCGGACGCAGGCCGTCATCCAGGCGTACGAATCGGGCTTCGTCCCACTGCGTTAGTTACGTGTCGGCCGGGTCGACGGTCTCTTCGGCCAGTGAACAGGCGTTGTGCAGCGGGTCGATCTGGTTGGCCTGGAGCGCGATCCGCTGGAGCAGCATCCGGAAGACCATCCGCTCGCCGTCGTCGAGGCCGCTCATGACCTGGTCCTCACGGGCCTGGAGCCGGCGCTCGAGATCGCAGAGCACTTCCTTGCCCTGCTCGGTCGGCGCGATCAGCCGGGCCCGGCGGTCGGTCGGGTCGGGCTGCCGCTGCACCAGGCCGGCCTTCTCCAGGTCGTCCAGGAGATAGGTCATCACCGTGCGATCGACGCCCAGGTGGGCGGCCAGATCGAGCTGGCGCTTCGGCTCTTCCCGGATCGTGGTCGCGAGCACTTGATAGCCCCGCGGACCGCCCGGGATGTCGGTCAGCGCGTCCGCGGCCGCCTTGGCGTACCGCCGGAAGACGACGCCCAGTGCCCAGCCGAGGTCCTCCTCGACCGGGGTCCCGCGGACTGCCCGGGTGCCCACCTCAGGCGACGAACTGCTCATGCCTCCCATCCTACGTGGTCTACACCACGAGGAATACGATCTAACTTGAATATGTTCTGTAGCTAAGACTATCTTGAAGGCAGCTCACATCGAGCAGCCCCCAGCAGTTTGTCGAAAGGAACGACATGACCACCCTCCTTCGCGTCGACGCCAGCATCCGGGTCGACGGATCCGTCAGCCGAGCGCTGGCCGACAGCGCCGAGGCCGCCTGGCGCGCGGAGCACCCGGACGGCGTCGTGGTCCGGCGTGACCTCGGTCAGCACCCCATTCCCGCCAACGTCTGGCCGGCTGTGATCAGCGCCAAGATGGGCTTCGACGCGGCCCCCGACGCCGACCGCGCGGACTCCACCGAGGCGCTGGCACTGGCCGATGACCTCATCGCCGAGATCAAGAACGCCGACGCGGTACTGCTCGCGGTACCGCTCTACAACTATGGGATCTCCCAGCACGTGAAGACCTGGATCGACGTGCTGGTCTCCGAGCAAGAACTCGCGGCCGGCGACGGCCCCCTCCGGGGCAAGCCCGTCATCTTCACTCTGGCTCGTGGCGGCGGCTACGGCCCCGGCACCCCGCGCGACGGCTGGGACCACGCCACGCCGTACCTGGAGCGCATCTTCGGCGACGTCTTCGGGATGAACATCCGCAAGGCCGTCGCCGAGCTCACCCTGGCGTCGGTCACCCCGGCGATGGCTGAGCTGATCCCGGCCTCGAAGGTCGCCGAGGAAGAGGCACACATCACCGCCAAGGAGCACGCCGCCGCCGTCGCCAAGGAACTCGCCGCGGCCTAGCACACAAGCCGTCTGCCTCCAGTGCCGTGCTCGAGCCGGCACTAGATCAGACGGTCCTCCAGGTGGACAGAGTGACCGACAGCGTCACCTCGACCGGATCAGCCAGTACTGCGATCCGCTCCGCCAACGCGCCCTTCTCGGTATGCCGCGCACTCGGCGTCATCGCGACCAACTGCTCGACCGCCTCATGGTCGAGCCGCATCGCGACCTCGACGACCTCGCCGCTGGTCCGTGCGAACACGCCGCCCAGCGAGTCACTGAGCCGCCGCTCCTTCTCGTCGTCGACCCGAACCATCCCCAGCACCTCGATCAGCTCCTTGAGATGCCCTTGATTCGGCGTAACCACAAGCAGCCGTCCACCCGGCGCCAGCACCCGCGCCATCTCGGTCGCGTTCCGCGGCGCAAACACATTCAGCACAACCTGCGCGGCGCCGTCCCGCACGGGCAATTCCCGCCACGCATCACACACCACGGACCCGATCCGCTCCGGGTCCACCCGCGCCGCGCGCCTGGCGGCGTACCGGGAAACATCCAGCGCCATCCCTGACCGTTCAGCCCCGGCCGCAACCACACCCGCGAGGTAATAGCCGGTGCCGGCGCCGACCTCGACAACCAGCCCGTCGCCCTCCCCCGCGGCCGCAATCAGCGCCTGCCGGATCGGCGCATAGAAGCCCTCGGCAAGAAATCGCTCCCGAGCCTCGACCATCTCCGCCGAATCGCCGTCGATTCCGCTGGACGCCGAGGGCAACAGGTTGAGATAGCCCTGCTTGGCCAGGTCGAACGCATGCTTGCGCGGACAGCTCGCCGTGCGCCCACTCAGCGCCAGCCCGTCACCACACACCGGACAACGCAACACGGAAACCAACTCAGCACGCACCCCCGGAGACTACCGAGGAGCCGGCCCGACCCCGAGGGCGAGCCGGAGTTGACGCGTCCTACCTTGACCCCTCAAGGCAATCGGCCTACCTTGATACCTCAAGGCAAGGAGCCCGTCCATGACCGAACTCACCCTCACCCGCCCCGACGCCGCCCTGCGAGGCACCGCAACCGGCACCGGCCCCACCGTTCTCCTACTCCACGCCGGCGGCGAAACCCGCGCCGTATGGACCCCCGTCACCGCATTCCTGAACCACTGCTCGCTACGAACCGTGGCCTACGACCTCCGAGGTCACGGCGACAGCTCGGGAGCAGCGACGAAGCTCGCACCGATCGCAGCGGACGTGGCCGCGATGATCCACAGCGAGCCACCCCCGGTCGTCGCAGTCGGGGCTTCACTCGGCGGACTGGCAGCTATCGCAGCCCTCGCCGCCCTACCCACCGCTCAAGCCCTGGCCGGCCTGATCCTCGTCGACGTAGTCCCCAACCCCGACCCAGCCCGCGTCCGCGCCTGGCTGGCCGACCGCGACCTCCGCACCCACGACGCCCTAGTCGAAGACATCCTCAACCACACTCCCGACCTCCTGGCGACAGCCGCAATGCGCAAGCTCCCTATCCACCTGGTCCGAGCCGGACCAACTTCACCCCTCACCGACGCCGAGATAAACAGCTTCCGCACCACCAACCCCGCGGCCGCTGTCACCCAAGTCCCCACCGCCGGACACCTGATCGCCCACGAAGCCCCCACCGAACTAGCCCAGATCATCACCACCCAGGCAGCTACCTGGCTGACTAGCTGTTGATGTCCCGGGTGGTCAGGCGGGCCCAGGCGGCGGTGTAGAAGACGAACAGGTACGCGGCCTGGAGGAGGAGGTTGCGGACGATCGCATCCCAGTACGGCGGATCCCGGAGCAGGTCGGCGAACGACGGCCAGCCGTACATCAACAGCCAGGGGTGGATCTCGGAGATCTGCGGAATCGCCCCGAGGATGCCGAACACGATGAACGCGCCGAACGTCGCCGCCATCGCCGCGAGTGGGGTCGACGTCAGCGACGACACGAACAACCCGACCCCGGCCAGCCCGAGCAACGACAACGCGACCAGGATCGCGATCCCGAACGCCCGCAGGAGTCCATCGGCCAGCGAGACCGTCGTCCCCGACAGCAAGACGACATCGCCGATCGGGAACAGCACCACACCCGCGATCAGCCCGGCCAAGAAGATCGTCATCGTCGCGGCCAGGCAGAACACCACCAGCGCGACCAGCTTCGCCGCGAGCAGTCGCGACCGCCCGGCCGGCGCCGTCAGCATGTTGCGCAGCGTGCCGAGACTCGCCTCGCCCGCCAGCGACTCCCCGGCCACGACCGTCACGGCAGTAGGCAGGAAGAACGGCAGCGACAACCCGAGACTCGCGACCACCAGGAAGAACCCGTTGCCCGCGACCTGACCGATGAATCCCTCGCCGCCGTCGGACCCGGACAGCCTGATCGCGACCCCGACCAGCACCGGTACGCCGGCGAGCACCGCCAGCGTCACCCAGGTCCGGGCCCGCCCGAAAACCAGATGCAGCTCAGAGGCGAAGAGCGCGATGGTGTGCCGCCCAGCGGTAGGCCGACGCACGCTCCCCAGGTCGCGGCGATCCGCGGTCTCACTCAGCGACATCGAAACCCTCCCCGGTCAGCGCGACGAAGGCGTCCTCGAGGCTGGGATGCTCCAGACCGAACCCATGAATCCGCACGTCAGCAGCCACCAGCGCGGCAGCGAGCTTGTCGACCGGAAGCTCGCCCGCGTCACCGTCGACGGTCTCTTCCAGCCGCCGTACGTCGGTGACGCCGAGGCCGGCCAGCGTATTCATCGCCTGCTCGAGGTCCGGCGTCCGGACCACCAGCCGCGGGCGCAGCTCCGAACGCAGCTCCGCCATCGTCGACTGGCGAACGATCCGCCCGCGGCTCATCACGGCCGCGTGCGTGCAGACCTGCTCGACCTCGGCCAGCAGGTGGGTCGAGGTGAAGATCGTCGTGCCGTCGCCGGCCAGTTCACGGATCAGCGTGCGAACCTCGCGGGTGCCCTGCGGGTCGAGGCCGTTGGTCGGCTCGTCCAGCACCAGGAGGTCGCGACGCTGCATCAGCGCGACGGCGATCGCGAGGCGCTGACGCATCCCGAGTGAGTAGGCGCGAACCTTCTTGCCGGCCGCATTCGACAGGCCAACGCGCTCCAGCGCCTGACCCGCGCGGAGCTTGCGCGTCCGTGGGTCGGCGGTGCGGTCGGCGGCGTCGAACCGGAGCAGGTTCGCCAGCCCGGTCCAGAACGGGTAGAAGGCCGGCCCCTCAACCAGCGCTCCTACCCGTGGCAACACGGAGAGCTGTGCCTTCGGCATCGGCTCCCCAAGCAATTCGACCGATCCGGACGTCGGCGCGATCAACCCGAGCAGCATCCGGATGGTCGTCGTCTTGCCCGACCCGTTCGGCCCGAGAAACCCGAACACGCTTCCGGCCGGAACCACCAGATCGATCCCGTCCACCGCCACCTGCCCACTGCGGAACCGCTTGGTCAGCCCCGCGGTGACAATGGGATCCACGGTTAGCGCGGAGCCTTGGCGGCGGCGGATTGCAGGGTTTCTGGGGTGACCAGGCCGGTGAAGATCCGGCCGTCGGTGGTGATCAGGGCGTTGACCATCTTGGTGGTGAGGATCTTGCCGCTGCCCCACGTGCCCTGCACGGTCGGCGCCTTGGCCAGCAGCTGGTCGAGTGCCGGGTTGCCGGTCTGCGCCTTGCCGCGGAGCTCGACGACGGCGTTCCAGCCTTCGCCGATCACGGTCGGCCGGTCCGCCGACGGCACCGACGGCTGCTTCGGCGTGCCAGGCTTCGGCAGGATCGGCGGGGTCTGCTTGCCGGGCGCCTTCGACGGCACCTTCTCCTCCGTCACCTTCACACCCTTCGGCGGCGTGAACGCGAAGGTACTGGCCGCCGGTACGTCGAAGGACACGGCCGAGAACCCGAGCTGCACGGCCGGGTCCTTGCCGGTCCGCGGCATCACGGTCACCTGCAGCGGTACCCAGGTCTTCGAGTCGACGGCCAGCGTCACCGAGCCGACCGTCGTCTGGTCGGTCTTCGGCACGAGACGCAGCTTGTACGCATCGCGGCCGGCCACCTTCTCCGTGCCGCTGACCTCGACCTTGGTGGTCGGGTCGATCGCGGCGAGGACCTTCTGCGCGACGGCCTGCGGGTCGTACGCCTGCTTCTCCGGCGCCACCTCCGGCTTGGCCGGGTGCGCGGGCAGCGCGATCTTGGTCGCCTCGCGCTTGGCGGAGTCATAGGCCCACGCGGTCTTGCCGTCCGTGGTCAGCACCCGCTCGGCCATGTCGTCGAGCACCGAGACGCGCGCCTTGTCGGGCCCGGCGAACGCGACCCGCGCGGTGTGGTCACCGGTCAGCAGGTCGAGGAACTGGGTGGCTTGGCCGTCCATCCCGGGCAGCGCCGGCAGACCGAGATCGGTCGACGACTTCACCGTGCCCGACAGGCCGTCGACCTTGGCCGTCTGGACGCGGGCGAGCAGCTCCTGCGCGGTGATCCCCGGCAGGTCCGGAGACGCGTCCGCGACCATCGGCCCGAACGCCCCCACCCCTGCGACCACTGCGACTGCCGTGACCGGCACCAACCACCGTCGACTGCGCTTCGCTGCACCCATGTCTACAAGACTCGCACCGCGCACCCGCCGAACCAAGCCGCTCAGGGTCCGTTCACCCAAAAGAGTGAGCAAGTGACTACGCCGGTAGTACGTCCACGCGCAGAACGTACTACCGGCGTCGTACAGATCAGCGGCTCTGCAGCGCGTCCAACGCCACCGTCATCGCGGCGGCGACCCGGAAGTCGAGCCGGGAGTCCTGGACAGTCACCCGGTACCGGTCGCGGACCGAGATCTTGCGCTCGACCGAGAGCACCGGCTCGCCGCTCGCCCGGTCCAAGAAGTCGAAGTGGAAGATGAACGGCAACGGGATCTCGCCGACGAACGGCACGAACTCCCAGATCCGCCGGACGATCGCGATCGTCGGGTTCCGCTCGGTGCCGTCGGACTCCAGCCCGGGGCAGGTCAGCTGCCAGCTCGACCGCAGCAGGCTCTTGCCGAACTCCTTCTTGAACCAGCCGATCGGCTGCCCGTTCGCGTCGAACACGTCGTACCCGGAACCGAGGTCGATGCGCTTGCGGGCCTTGAAGGAGAAGACCGCCTGGGCTTTCGTGTCGTCGGCGTAGAAGGTCACCTGCTCCTTGAACGCCATCCGCTTCTGCTGCGCGAACGCCAGCAGCGGCCCGTCGGTGCCATCGGGGTTGGTGGTGAGCAGTTCGTACCTGTTCGCCATCAGGGTGATCCGCTGCTTCATCGAGAAGGCGGGAACGTACATAGGCGCAGGGCCTTGAGGTGGGACGGTCATGCGGAGGAGTCTTTCACCTCGGCAGGCTCACCGATGACCACTCCACAGGCCAGCGCCCCGAGTCGTACACCGCGCACCAGCCCGGCTGCCTCCGCTGAGTCCGACACCAGCTCCACCTGGAGCTCTCCAACCCCTTGCAGCACGAGATCCCGCGCTACCTCCACGCCTAGCTCGACAGCCTCGTCCACTGTCCGCGCAGGACGCCACAGCACTCCGTAGTCGGCCGCTGGCTTCGCAGTACCTACCTGTACTACGAGCGCATCCGCCTGCTCCAGATACTCAGCAGCCGCGACGTCAGCCACGATCAGGCGAACCACCTGAGCACCTACAGCCCGTACTACGCCAGTCGCCGCCGCTGCATCGCCGGCGATCACCGCACTGGGCTCTATGCCCGGCAGGCCCCGCTGACCCCATGACTCCTGGTGCACGGCCCATGACAGCGGCCGCCTGGCAGCCCAGCCACTCCGTACCAGCTCCGGAGCTGCAGCGAACTCCTCTACGTGGCCGACGCAGAGGTAGCCGACAAGCTCTACGTGTGAAGGCAGGTCCAGCACCGCTGCGACCTCGCCGGGCTCGAAGAACGACACCCAGCCGACCCCTAGTCCTTCGGCACGCGCTGCGAGCCACAGGTTCTGGATTGCGATGGCTGCGGAGAACCAGGTGGTGCGTGGGTCGGCATGCCGGCCCAGCACATGCCTACCGCCTCGCCCTGGGTCGCAGGTGACGGCGATGTTCAGCGGCGTGTCCAGAATCGCCTCGATCTTCAGCCCGTCGAAGGAGCTGCGTCGATCAGCGGGCAGTGAAGCCGCGAAGGCGTCTCGCTGTGCAGTGGCGAGGTCGTGGATCTTCCGCCGGGTAGCGATGTCCTTGATCAGCAGGAAGTCCCACGGCTGACTAAGCCCAACACTAGGCGCCCGATGCGCCGACTCCAGCACCCTGGTCAGCACATCATCGTCAATAGCCCGCCCCAAAAACCCCCGCCGCACATCCCGCCGCTCCGCCATCACCCGATGCACCACATCCCGCTCCCCAACCACATACCCCGCCGCAGCCGCAGCCTCCGACACCGGCACCTCACCCGCCGGCCCAGCCGCCACCCCCGAGTCCGCGACCTCCGACGCCGTCACCTCATCGGCCGTGCCCGCTGCACCGCCCGCCGTCTCCGGGAGCCTGCCGACGGCCACAGTTGCTCGCGGCGACGACTGCTTCGGCAGTAGCAACTCGGCGCCGCTAATGACCACGGCTGCTTCGGCGACGCTCGTAGTACCGGCTAGACGAGCGACCTGGTCGCTGGGAGTCGGTACGGGCTGCTGGGAGAGTTCCAGCTTGGTCGCGGTGAACAGCGTGGCGCCCAGCGAGGCCACCAGCCGCTGTAGGCCGGGCTCTGTCTCCTTGCCGTCGACAGTGACCACTTGGCTCACGGTTGCCAGCGGTAGAGCGGCCAGTGCTGAGTCGACGAGATCTCGGAGCTCGCGGTACGACGTACCGGAGCGTAGGCCGATACCCAGGACGAGGGTCACTTCTCCAGCCCCGCGTGGACTCGGGCAGCCGCAACGAAACGGGCCGGGACATCAGGCGTCGCCGTCCAGTGCAGGTGCAGGTAGGAGGCGTGGATCTGGGCTCGGGCGAACCCTTCCCGCTGCCCGCCCGGCAGGTACCACGCAGCCGGGATCTCCTCGTCGAACTCCACAGTCGTGCGATGGAACTCATGCCCATGGACCCGACGGCCTTCGTCGAAGATCGCAGTCGTCGAGGCCGCGACGGCGGTGCGGTAGCCGAGGGTGAGCCGACTCGTCATCTGGCCCTTGGCGGGCAGGACGCCGGTGAGTTGGTGGCCGTCGAGTTCGCGGCACAGGTACAGGAGTCCGGCGCACTCGGCGACGACGGGGAGGCCGGCGGCGATCTCCGCGGCGACCTGGTCGCGGAGGACGAGGTTGCCGGAGAGCGCTTCCGCGTGGAGTTCGGGGAAGCCACCGCCGAGATAGAGCGCTGAAGTTGCTTCCGGCAACGATTCGTGGAGCGGGTCGAAGGTGACGACGTCGGCGCCGGCCGCGGTGAGGAGTTCGGCGGTTTCGGTGTAGCGGAAGGAGAAGACCGGGCCGCCGGCCATCGCGATCACCGGGCGACCTTCTTCGGCTGGGGTCACCTCTGCCGCAGGGTCCCAGGCTGTCGCGTCGAGTGGAGCGGCTGCGCGCGCGGCGGCGACGAAGGCTTCGAGGTCGACGCCTTGCTTCACTAATTCGGCAGCGGCGTCGACGGCCGCGGCGGCTTGCTCGCGTTGCTCGTCGGCGGGAATGAGCCCGAGGTGGCGGCTGGGAACGGTCAGGCGCGTATCGCGACGCAGTACCCCGAGGACCGGTACGCCGGTTGGCGCGACACCTGCTCGTACTTCGGCCTCATGCCGGTCAGAGCCAACCTTGTTGAGGATCACCCCGACGATGCGCACGCCGGTGTCGTAGGCAACAAACCCCTGCACGACTGCACCCACACTGCGGCCGGCCGCCGATGCGTCCACCACCAGCACGACAGGTGCCTGCAGCAGCTTCGACACATGCGCGGTCGACGAATATCCCTCGGTGCCGAGCGCACCGTCGTACAGGCCCATCACGCCCTCGATCACGGCGAGGTCCGCACCCGCGGCGCCATGCTTGAACAGCGGCGCGACCCGCTCCTCCCCCGACAACATCGGATCCAGATTCCGCCCCGGCCGCCCGGTCGCCACCGCATGAAACCCCGGATCGATGTAGTCCGGCCCCACCTTGAACCCAGCCACGGTGTGCCCGGCCCGCCGCAACGCAGCCATCAACCCAACAGCAACCGTCGTCTTCCCCGCACTCGACGACGGCGCCGCGATCACCACCCGCGGAATCATCCGCCTACACCTGTTCGCCGCCTTGCGGCAGCAAAATCAACTGCGTTGTCGCGCCGAGGGAGCCGCCCGAGGGTGGGCAGGTGGGGGTGCCTTCTTGCGGGGCTCACCACTCGATGCCCTTCTGGCCTTTTTGGCCGGCGTCCATGGGGTGCTTCACCTTGGTCATTTCGGTGACCAGGTCGGCTGCGTCGAGGAGGTTCTGGTGGGCGTTGCGGCCGGTGATGACGACGTACTGGTGGCCGGGCCGGTTGGTCAGGGTGTCCACCACCTCGTCGACGTCGATCCAGCCCCACTTCATCGGGTAGGTGAACTCGTCGAGGACGTACAGGTCGTGCGTCTCGGCGGCCAGCCGGCGCTGGATCTCTCGCCAGCCTTCCAGGGCGTCGGCGGCGTGGTCTTCCTCGGTGCCGGCCTTGCGGGACCAGCTCCACCCTTCGCCCATCTTGTGCCACTCGACCGGGCCGCCCTCGCCCGTTGCCTCATGCAACTTTCCCAGGGCCCGGAACGCGCTCTCCTCGCCGACCTTCCACTTCGCGCTCTTGACGAACTGGAAGACGCCGATGTTCCAGCCCTGGTTCCAGCCGCGCAGCGCCATCCCGAACGCGGCGGTCGACTTGCCCTTCATCTCACCGGTGTGCACCATCAGCAACGGCCGGTTCCGGCGCTGCCGGGTGGTCAGGCCGTCCTGCGGTACCACGTTCGGCTGTCCCTGCGGCATCAGGCGGCGCTCCGATCTGTGACCGCGCGAACAAGATTGCCCGCGGCGACTTCTCCCAGATCCAGGTACTCCGCGCCGAGATCGGCGGCCAGCTCCCCCGCCAGCCCGAGCCGTACTCCGCGGCGCGGCTCGCAGTCCACCACCACCGCCGCGATTCCCTGCTGCGCCAGCCACCCGGCCGCTTGCTTCGCCTTGGCGAACGCCTTGTCGCCGGAGGTTGCGCGGCCGTCGGTCACCAGCACGAGCAGGGGACGCCTGCGGGGATCGCGGATCGCGGCGATTCGCAGTACGTCCGAAGCCTTCAGCAAACCCTCGGCCAGTGGGGTGCGACCGCCGGTGGGAAGCGATTCAAGCCGCCGCACCGCAGTCTCGACACTGCCCGTCGGCGGGAGGGCAACTGTCGCTTCCGCTCCAGCGAAGGTGACTAGCCCGACGGTGTCCCGCCGCTGGTAGGCATCAAGCAGAAGCGAGACGATCGCAGTCTTCACCTCACCCATCCGCTTCTTCGTCCCCATCGACCCAGAAGCATCGACACAGAACAACACCAGATTCCCCTCACGCCCCTCACGCACGGAGAGACGCACGTCGGAGGCGCGAACGGCGAGCCCGCGGCGCACACGTGCCGGACCGGGGCTACCCGGGACGGGGGTGCCGGGGACAGGGGTGCCGGGGACGGGGATGCCGGGGCTGCCCTGAGCGGCGTCGGCTGGGCCCGACTTGCCGGGGAGGGTGCGGCCGCGGGTGTGTTGGTGGGGGGCGGCGGCTCGGATTGTTGCGAGGAGGTGGGGGCGGCCGGATTCGCGGCCGATGCGGGGGCGGTCGCCTACTACTCGGCCGACCTCGGTGAGGGCTCTGGAGCGGCGGCCGGCTACGCCTGCGCCTGCTGATTGCACGCTCAGGAGGCGGGCCTTGTACGGCTCTGAGCTGGCGGCGATCTGGCCGGTCGGGGCGGGGCCGGAGAGAGCGCTCGCCGGGGTGTCGCCTGTGTTGTCCGGGTCGGAGGAGTCCTTCGGCGGCCGGGTCGCGTCGGGGCGGTCGACCTCGGTGTCGGTGTTCGGCGCGCGGTCGGTATCAGTCGGCGAGGTGTCGTCCGAGTCGGTCGGCGGGGTGCTGTCGGGGTCGGTGGGGTTGCCCCCGTCCGGACCTCCGTCGGGGTCGTCGTCGGGGTCCGGGTCCGGTGGGGTGCTGTTTTGGATGGCTTGTTCTAGTTGGTCGTCGTCGAGGCCGGGGGCGTCGAAGGGGTTGCGGCGTTTGCGGTGTGGGAGGGCCAGCTTGGCGGCGGCGCGGACGTCTTCGACCTCGACGACGGTGCGGCCGGACCAGGCGGCGTGGGCTACCGCAGTACGGGCGGTGACCAGGTCTGCGCGCATGCCGTCGACGTCGAAGGAGGCACAGATCTCGGCGATCTGGCGGAGCGCGGCGTCGGTGAGGATGACGTCGGCCAGGCGGGACTGGGCTTTGACTATGCGCTCGGAGAGTTCGGCTTGCGCACCGGAGTACCGGTTGATGAAGGCGGTCGGGTCGGCCTCGTACGCGAGCCGCGCGCGCATCACCTCGACCCGTACCGCGGGGTCGCGGCTGGCGACGACGTCGACCGTGAGGCCGAAGCGGTCGAGGAGTTGTGGGCGGAGTTCGCCCTCCTCGGGGTTCATCGTGCCGACCAGGACGAAGCGCGCCGGGTGGGTGATCGAGACGCCGTCACGCTCGACCGTCGCGCGTCCCATCGCGGCCGCATCGAGCAGTACGTCGACCAGGTGGTCGTGCAGCAGGTTGACCTCATCCACGTACAGCAACCCACGATGAGCCGCCGCCAACAGACCCGGCTCGTAGACGGTCACGCCCTCGGAGAGCGCCCGCTCCAAGTGCAAAGACCCAAGCACCCGGTCCTCGGTCGCGCCCACCGGTAGCTCCACCAGGCGCGCAGGCCGCGAGATAGCCGCGGGTGCCGTGTGCGGGGCGTCGGGGCAGGTGGGGTCGGGGTTGGTGGGGTCGCAGGAGAAGCGGCAGCCTTCGATGACGTCTACGGCGGGGAGAATCTCCGTGAGAGCGCGGACGGCGGTGGACTTCGCTGTGCCCTTCTCACCCCGGATCAGCACGCCGCCGATCGCCGGCGAGACCGCCGCCAGGATCAGCGCGAGCTGGAGGTCGGACATCCCGACGACCGCGGTGAACGGGAAGCCGGCAGTCAGCCGATGGCCGCCGTTCGATCGGGTCGGTCCGGTCGGAGCTGAGCGCATGGGCGAGAGGTCCCTTCGTCCTGCGGGTGTCCACGCCCGCCTTGGCACTGGTACGCCGGGGCACGCGGAGAGCGCTCCCTGACGGACGGTGGCAGATGTTCTGGCTTCCGGGCAGCAGCCCGGTCACAGTGGCGGGACCGCCCCGGAATTCAGCCCGACAGGGCCGTCACCGGTGTTCCTCCACAACCGTCCCGGCGATCATTCCACACCGGCCGGAGCGCTACTGAGCGAAGGCCGCCGTGAGATAGGTCGCGGCGGAGTCGCCGGGGAGCTCGCCGACCCCGGTGATGGGCGTGACGGTGATGTAGCCGGCGAGCAGGAGCGCCTCGTCGGTGTCGGTCTCCGTCGGGGGCTCACGCAGCACCAGACCGACGATCGGCTCACCCGTCGGCGCCTTCTCGAGCACCAGCCGGGAGCGCTCGTACGGGACCAGGCGCGCCCAGCGAGCACCCTTGAGCTCCGCGATCGGTACGTCGGGAACGTTGACGTTGATGACCGTCCCCTGCGGCTGCTCCAGCAACCAGGAGAGCGCTTCCGCAGCCACGGCCGCCGCCGTTTCGACGTACGACGGTTGCTCCGAGTCGATGCTGATCGCGAGCCCCGACAACCCCTGACTGGAGGCGGTCAGCGCGGCCGCGACCGTCCCGGAGTGCAGGATCGGCCCGATATTGTGCCCGTTGTTGATCCCGGACACGACCACGTCCGGCGACGGTCCGAAGGCGCCGAGCCGAGCCAGCGTCACTGCCAGGGCCGGCGTCCCGTCGATCCCGATGAACCCGTTCTCACCGACCTTCGACGAGATCGCCTTGCCGATCATCCCGGCCCGCGAACTCCCGACGCCGCTCTGGTCGTCCCACGGCGCCACCACCTGGACCGCGTGGCCCAGGCCCTCCATGGCCGCAGCGAGCGCCTGGATGCCCAGGGACTCATAGCCGTCATCGTTGGTGACCAGGACTCTCAGCTGTTCGGGCATGCGACCACCCAATCAGCCGCGATCCTCGATGTCACCTTCTGTCTCAAGAACCGCCGTGCGCAGCGTTTCCAGTGCTTCCTCGCTCGGCTCGGACCACAGCCCGCGCTGAGCCGCCTCGAGCAACCGCTCCGCGATCCCGTGCCGCGCCCAGGGGTTGGACTTGCGGAAGAACTCGGCGATCTCCGGGTTCGCGACGTACTCCGTGGTGAGCGTCTCGTACATCCAGTCGTCCACCACACCGGCGGTGGCGTCGTACCCGAACAGGTAGTCCACCGTCGCCGCCATCTCGAAGGCGCCCTTGTACCCGTGCCGCTGCATCGCCGCCATCCAGCGCGGGTTCACCACCCGCGCCCGGAAGACGCGCTTGGTCTCCTCCTCCAGCGTCCGGGTCTTCACCTGGGCCGGTACCGCGGAGTCGCCGATGTACGCCTTCGGGTTCGACCCGGTCAGGTGGCGCACCATCGCGACCATGCCACCGTGGTACTGGAAGTAGTCGTCCGAATCCATGATGTCGTGCTCACGGGTGTCCGCGTTCTTGGCCGCGACCTGGATCCGCGCATAGGCACGCTCCATCGACGGCCGGGCCTCCGCACCGTCGAGATCCTTGCCGTACGCGTACCCACCCCAGACCGCGTAGACCTCGGCCAGCTCGGCGTCGGTACGCCAGTTGCGCGCATCGACGAGCGGCAGCAAGCCGGCACCGTACGAGCCCGGCTTGGATCCGAAGACGCGCGCCGTCGACGACCTCATGTCATTGCCCGCGGCTACATCAGCGTCGACGTGCGCTCTGAGGTAGTTGCTCTCGGCATCCTCATCGAGCGCCGCCACGGTGCGGACGGCCTCGTCGAGCAGTGAGACGACATGCGGGAACGCGTCCCGGAAGAAGCCCGAGATCCGGATCGTCACGTCGACGCGCGGGCGGCCGAGCTCCTCCAGCGAGACGACCTCGAAGCCGGTGACCCGGCGCGAGGCCTCATCCCAGACCGGGCGACACCCGAGCAGCCACAGCACCTCGGCCAGGTCGTCACCCTGGGTGCGCATCGCGGACGTGCCCCAGACGGTCAGCCCGACCGATCGCGGCCACTCCCCCGTCTCGGCCTTGTGCCTCGCGAGCAACGAATCGGCCAGCGCGACGCCGACGTCCCAGGCGTTGCGGCTCGGGATCGCCTTGGGGTCGACGGCGTAGAAGTTGCGGCCGGTCGGCAGGACGTTCACCAGACCGCGCGTCGGCGACCCCGACGGGCCGGCTTCGACGAAACGGCCGTCCAGCGCGCGGAGTACGTTCGTCAGCTCGTCGCCGGTGCGGGCCAACCTCGGCACGACCTCGTCCGCGGCGAACTGCAGCGACTTCTCGACCTGAGTCGAGGAGCGACCGAGTACCTCCTCGATGACGACCGGCACCTTGCCCGCATCCCACGCCAGAGTCTCCATGCCGACAACCAGCTTGCGTGCAACTGCCTCCAGCAGGTCCACACCGTCGGCACCGCTCACGGCAGGAAGATCCACCAGCGTCGCCAGGTCCGCCAGCTCCGGTACGGCGACGCCCGGGTTCTCCAGCATCGCTGCCTCGTCGACGCCGAAGGTCTGGCCGAGAGCAGCCCGCAACCCCGGTACGGCGCCCGAGACGCCACCCCACATCTGCTGCGCACGCAGTACGGCGAGAACGAGGTTGACCCGTGCCTCGCCGTCCGGCCCGCCGCCGAGGATGTGCAGCCCGTCGCGGATCTGGACGTCCTTGATCTCGCAGAGGTAGCCGTCGAGGTGCAGGACGAACTCGTCGAACTCCTCGTCCTCCGGCTTCTCCGAGGTGTGCAGATCGTGGTGCAGCTGAGCGGCCTGGATCAGCGTCCAGATCTGCGCGCGCAGGGTCGGGACCTTGTCGGGGTCGAGGGCCGACACCGTGGCGTACTCGTCGAGCAGGTACTCCAGCTTGGCCATGTCGCCGTACGTCTCGGCGCGCGCCATCGGTGGTACCAGGTGGTCGACGATCACGGCATGCCCGCGACGCTTGGCCTGCGTACCCTCGCCGGGGTCGTTGACGATGAACGGGTAGACGAGCGGGAGGTTGCCCAGTACGGCGTCGGGCGCGCAGTCGGCCGCCATACCGATGCCCTTGCCAGGAAGCCATTCGAGCGTGCCGTGCTTGCCGAGGTGGACCACCGCGTGGGCGCCGAAACCGCCTTCTTCGGTTGGCGCTTCGAGCCAGCGATAGGCCGCCAAGTAGTGGTGCGACGGGGCCATGTCGGGGTCGTGGTAGATCGCGACCGGGTTCTCGCCGAAACCGCGGGGCGGCTGGATCATCAGCACGACGTTGCCGAACTGGAGGGCCGCGAGGGCGATCGCGGGCTCGGGGCCGGACTGGTCGACGTACAGGGAACCCGGGGCCTCCCCCCACGCCTCGATCATTGCTTGCTGCAACGTTTCGGGGGTCTTGCCGAACCAGTGCTGGTACGTCGAGAGCGGGATCTTCGCGACCGCACTGGACAACTGCTCGTCGGTGAGCCAGTCGACGTCGTGACCGCCGGCCGCGATGAGCCGGTGGATGAGTCCGTCGGCGCCGTCCGCGCCCTGGAGCTCGTCGAGATTGAGGTCGGGGCCGAGGTCGTAGCCGGCCTCCTTGAGCTGGCCGAGGATGACGACCGCCGAGGCCGGGGTGTCGAGGCCGACGGCGTTGCCGATCCGGGCGTGCTTGGTCGGGTATGAGGACAGTACAAGCGCCAGCTTCTTGTCCTTCGGCTCGACGTGCCGAAGCTTGGCCTGGGCGACTGCGATGCCGGCAAGCCTGGCGCAGCGCTCCTCGTCGGGGGCATAGCTGGCGATGCCCTCGGCGTCGTACGCCTTGAAGGAGAACGGGATGGTGATCAGGCGTCCGTCGAACTCGGGGATCGCGACCTGGGTGGCAGCGTCGAGCGGGCTGATCGCGGCGTCGCTCTCGAGCCACTGCTCGCGGGTCGAGGTGAGGGCGAGGCCTTGGAGGAGCGGGATGTCGAGGGAGGCGAGGGCGCCTGCGTCCCAGGAGTCGTCGCCGCCGGCCGTTGCGTTGGAGGCAACGGTGCCGCCGGCCGCGAGGAGGGTGGTGACGAGGACATCGCATTGCTTGAGGAGGGCGAAGAGGTCGGCGTTGTCCGCGTGGGTGGGGTCCAGGCCGCGCAGCGTTCCGCAGTACAGGGGAAGGGGCTGGGCGCCGGCCTGCTCGATCGCGGTCGCGAGGGCGTCGACGAAGGCTGTGTTGCCGGAGATCTCGTGGGCGCGGTAGTAGACGATGCCGACTACTGGGCGGTGGTCCTTGGCGAAGGTGCGGCCGGCGCGGATGCCGTACGTCGGGAGGGTCTTGGGTGGGTCGAATGCGTCGCCGGTGAGGAGGATCGTGTCTCGGAGGAAGCCCGCCAGGTTCTGGAGGTTCTCGGAGCCGCCCTCACGGAGGTACGCGAGCGCCTCGGTGACCGCGCCGGCGGGGACGGTCGACATCGACATCAGCTCGGCGTCGGGCGCTGCCTCTCCACTGAGCACGACGGTGGGGATGTTCGAGGAGATGACGGCGTCGAGACCCTCCTCCCAGGCGCGGCGACCGCCCAGCAGGCGGACCACGACGACCTCGACGCCGTCAAGCAGGGTGGCAACATCATCGAGCTCGACCCGCGCCGGGTTGGCGACCTTCCATCCGGCCTGGGCCTGCGAAGCGGCCAGCAGGTCGGTGTCGGCAGTGGAGAGCAGCAAAAGGTTCGCGGGCACGCGCGACCGGTCCTTCCTCGGGGTGTCCACGCCCCAGGTGGCAGGTACGACAGCAGCAGTTCCTGACTCCCGGGAAACCCCCGGTCACAGTGGCGGGACCGCCCCGGACTCACACCGGGTTCCTGCACAGCCGTCGATGACAGCACGACTCTAGTCGACCGCGTCGGCAACTACTCCCCCACGGTCGAGCTCCGCCTGCACCACCGTCGCTCACACGCCCGACACTCCCACCCACGCCTGCGCATCGATCGCAGGACGTCGGCGGTGTGGGGGCTACTGCCTGTTCTTGTGTACGGCGTGGACTGGTGGCGCATTAGCTTGCTGGGGTGGATCTGTTCTCAGAGTCTTGGGGTGCGTTGCGGGCGGCTGTTGCTGGGCTGGGTGATGCCGACTTCGGCGAGGCGTCGGGGTGTGCGGGGTGGTTGGTGCGGGATCTGGTTTGTCACCTGGTGATTGATGCGCAGGACGTGTTGATCACGCTGGTGACGCCCAGCGAGGCCGAGGCGACGCATGACTCGGTGAGTTACTGGGCGGTGGCTGAGGCGGCGGCTGCTGGTGAGGATCCGCTGGATGCGTTGATCGTTCGGTTGGCGGCGGCGTACGGGGATCCGGGGTTGCTCAAGTTTCATCTCGATGACGTGGGTGCGGCGGCCGGGCGGGCGGCTGAGTTGGCTGATCCGGCGATGCTGGTCAGCACACAGGACATGGTGCTGACGGCGGGCGACTACCTCTCGGCGTACGTGCTGGAGTGGACGCTGCACCACCTCGATCTGGTCGCTCACCTACCGCAAGCGCCAGGACCATCGATCGAAGGCCTCGCCGAGAGCCGGGACATGATCGAGCAGATCGCCGGCGCTGGGTTTCCTGCGAGCTGGTCCGACAAGGACGTGCTGTTGATCAGCACCGGGCGCCGTGAGCCGTCCGACTTGGAGAAGACGCAACTCGGTGAGCTCACCAAGAAGTTGCCCCTCGTGCTTGGTTAAACCAGTGGCGCCTATGCCGACAGGACGGCCACTCTGAGGACATGCGACTGACCTTTCTGCATGACCCGCGTGGTGGTGAGAGCCTTACGTTGATCCGGCGTGCGGACGGGGCGGAGTTCACTCTGTTCTCGTACTCGCGCAAGCACCGCGTGCCGCACGATCTCGCGCATGCGGTCACCGAACGCGAGCTGCGCATGCCCGACGGCATCTTCGGCTGTATCGCAGCCGGTGCGGTCTTCGACAGCATGGAGCAGACGGCCGGCAAGAAGCGTCACGACGCGAAGGTCCGCAGCGCGCGCATTCTCAAAGCACCGAACAGCATCGGCATGAGCGAGGCGCTTTCGAGCGTCTTTCACCTGGCGGTCGAGAAGGACCAGCCCACGCCGTACGCTGAGGTCCGCGAGATGTGGGGCGTCACCCGAGCCGATCCGTGCCCGTACGCCGATGTCGACCTCGACCGCACCACCGAGACCCTCCGCGAACTGAGCCACCGCTGGCAGGCGAGCTCCGACCCGCTCGATTTCCCTTGGCCGGAATCGCTTCAGGCGGAGGCATCACAGCACGGTCCCAAAATTCGCGTACGTACCGGTCGTCGCGACCGCTAGCTTGTCGCTCCGGGTCACGATGCCGGACAAGATTGTCCCGGCCTGTCGGCGGGCTAGAGGACGTCGCGGAGGTACTGGCCGGTGAGGCTTTCTGGGGCTTGGGTGAGGAGGGTGGGGGTGGTGGCGGCGACTATGCGGCCGCCGTCGGTGCCGCCGCCGGGGCCTAGGTCGATCACGTGGTCGGCGTTGGCGATCATGTCGAGGTCGTGTTCGATCACGATGACCGTGGCGCCGGCGGTGATCAGGCGGTCGAAGACCGTGAGGAGGACGCGGATGTCGGCGGGGTGCAGGCCGACGCTGGGTTCGTCGAAGATGAAGAGGGTGCCTTGTTGGGGCTTCTCCAGGTCGGCGATGAGTTTGAGGCGCTGGGCTTCGCCGCCGGACAGAGCCGGAGTTGCCTCGCCGAGGATGAGGTAGCCGAGGCCGACCTCGTCGAGGGTGCGGAGGCGCGCTTGCATCTTGCGCAGGCCGGTGAACTTCGAGCGGGCCTGTTCGACCGTCAAAGCCAGAGCACCGGCCATGGTCAGGCCGTCGAGGGTGATGGTGTCGCAGTCGGGGTTGTAGCGGCGGCCTTCGCACACCGGGCAAGGAATGTCGACGTCGGGGAGGAACTGGACGTCCAGCGAGATCTGGCCGGTGCCGTCGCATTGCGGGCAGCGCAGACTGCCGGTGTTGTACGAGAAGTCCGCGGCCTTGAGTCCGCGCGACACCGCTTCCGGAGTACCGGCGAAGGCTCGGCGGAGATCGTCGAGGACGCCGCTGTACGTCGCCACGGTGGAGCGCACGTTGCGCCCGATCGGAACGGCGTCGACGATGACGGTACGGTTGATGCCGCCGGCGTCCAGGTGACGTACATGCTTGGGTGCCTGGCCGAGCAGCGCCGGGGCGAGGCTGTCCAGTACGAGGGTGGTTTTGCCTGACCCGGAGACGCCGGTGACCGCCGTGAGCCGGAGCAGGGGGAACGACGCTTCGAGCGCCTTCAGGGTGAAGCGGGGAGCTGTCTCAAGGTGGATCCGGCCGTGTTCGAAGACGTCGTCAACCGCCACGCGTGGACGGACGACGGCCGGCTCCTCACCGCTGAGGAAGCCGCCGATCACCGACGCGGACGACTTCGACAGGTCCTCGACGGTGCCGGTGGCAACAATCTCGCCGCCGTGCGCGCCGGCTCCGGGGCCGATCTCGATCAGCCAGTCGGCGTGCCGGAGTACGCGGACGTCGTGGTCGACGAGGACCACGGAGTTGCCGGTCTCGACCAGGCGGCGGGCGACCGCCATCAGGGCGTCGATGTTGCTCGGATGCAACCCGATGGACGGTTCGTCGAGGACGTACAGCAGGCCGGTCGCGCTGCTTCGCAGAGTGCGGCTGAGCTGTACTCGCTGCAGCTCACCGGTCGAGAGCGTGCGCGAGGCACGGCCGAGCGACAGGTAGCCGAGTCCGAGGCCTAGTAGGTGCTCCGCGGTCGGGATGAACGCGTCCACGATCTGCGCGGCCATCCGGGTGAGCTCGGCGGGCGCGGCGGCCGGCAGCGAGCGGACGAAGGTCGTCGTACGGTCGAGGCTCCAAGTGGAGATCTCGTCGAGGGTGACGCCGTTCAGAGGTACCGATCGCGCGCGCTCGTTGAGCCGGGAGCCGCCGCAGGACGGGCACTCGGCGATGTGCACGAAGCGGTCGAGGCGGGTGAGCGACTTCTCGCTCTGGGCGTTGGCGAGCGCGTCCTCGATCACCCGGTTGGCGTTGCGGTAGGCCGCGTTGAGCTCGAAGGCGTTGCCCTTCTTGCTCGTGACAACGACCGTCCGCTTGGTCTCCTCGCCGTTCAGGACGAGTTCGCGTTCGGCCGGGGTCAGCTCCCGGAACGGCACATCCACTCGTACGCCGAGCTGCGCGACCACCTGAGGCAACAGCCCGGCCCCGAACGAAGCCCAAGCCGCCACGGCTCCGTCCGCGATCGACAGCGACTCGTCCGGTACGAGCGCCTCCTGATCGATCTGCCGCGTCTCCCCCGTGCCCGCGCAGGTCTCGCAAGCGCCATCGCTGTTGAACGCGAACGACTCAGCACCCGGTACTTCGAAACGCTCGCCGCACTCAGGACAGGTGAGATGCGCGGTCGACGCGATCTCGAGCGTCGGCTGCACGCGATGACCGTTGGGACACAGGTGCACCCCCAATCGCGAGTACATCAGCCGAAGCGAGTTGAGCAGCTCCGTCGACGTACCGAACGTACTGCGAACACCCGGTACTGCGGGACGCTGATGCAGCGCGATCGCGGCCGGTACTCCGTCAACGGCGTCGACGTCCGCGCGCGCAGCCTGCGAGAGACGCCGGCGCGTGTAGGACGACAAGGCCTCGAGGTATCGGCGTGAGCCCTCCGCGTAGAGCACGCCCAGCGCGAGCGACGACTTGCCGGACCCGGACACGCCAGTGAGGGCAACGAGCTGCCGAAGCGGCACGTCGATGTCGACGCTCTTCAGGTTGTGGACACGGGCACCTCGTACTGCGACCTGCTCGCCCCAATGCATACGGTCATCGTAGGTTGCCGATCATCAGATTCAGCTGATCTCCCGAGCCGCCCACACCCGACAAGCCTGACCCTTCACCCCATCGCCGGACTCGCTTGAGCGAATCGCCAGTGATGGCCTTCCAGATCCGCAACCTCGTACGACCGGTAGCCGTGCTGCTCGATCGCCGAAACGATGGCCGCGCCCTCAGCGGTACTCCGGGTGAAGTGCGCGTCGAGGTCATCGACATGGACCCAGACCGCATGGTCGACCGGATGAGGACCCACCCGCTCCTTCGAGGCGAGGAGCATGATGGCCGAGCCACCGACGCGCAGCTCGTTCCACGACGGATGGTTGCCGTCGGCGGACAGTCGCAGCGAGGACTCCAGCCCGAAGACCCTCGCCAGCCAATCGGCAGCCGCGGCGGGATCCTCGTAGTACAGGGCGATCCCCAGGCGGTCGAGCTCAGCCGGTCCCTGCGTAGCAGCAGCTGAAGCGATCCGATCGGCGAACCAGGGGATGACGTTCGGCCAGAAGTAGAAGGCCTTGTCGCCGCCCTGGACAAGGGATTGTTCGACGCTGACCCGGGTGCCGCCGTTGGACGGCTCGAAGCGGATTTCGGTTTCGGTGTCGTCGACGGAGCTGCGGTAGGCGAAGAAGGTGCCGGGTTCCCAGGCGGTGATCTGGCCGAGTTCGAGGACATCCTCGCCGGCGGCGGCGTCGGCGTACCGGTAGATCTCCAGGATTCGGCCGCCGAGGCCCGGCTCGATCTGCATGCCGATGGCTCGGGTGGCGTCGAAGAAGTTGATCGGGCCGCGGACCCACCACAGATCGATCTCGGCGGTGAAGACCCGGAAGGCGGTCGCCGGGTCGGTGGCGACCTCGACGGATGCGGATGCGGACGGCTTGGTCATGAACTCTCCTCGATGTGTTTCTTGAAGGCCCCCAACTGCTCCTGCCAATGCGCCTGGACCTGATCGAGCCACGCCTGCACCGCGACCATCGGCTCCTGCCGCAGCCGGAAGACCCGCAGGCGCGCGTCATCCGGCACCCGCTCGTCGTCGATCACCCGGGCGGCCAGCAGGATCCGCAGGTGCCGGCTCATCGCCGGCGCCGACGTGCCCGCCGCCACCGCAAGCTCCCCGGCCCGCCGCGGCCCCTCCCCCAGCAACCGAACGACCTGCCGCCGCGTCGGATCGGCGAGCACCTCGAAGAAGCGGTCAACTTCGTCTTCCATGGATTAATAGTTACACCTGGCGTTAACTATTCGCAAGACGTGAAGCACCCTGACGCACTAAAGTGGGCGGGCCCGATGGTCGGCTCGGAAAGGACGTTCGTGGAGCAGCACACCCGGAGAGCGCGCGTGCTCGACGTACTCACCGCTGAGCAGGCCTGGGAAGTACCGGATGGTTGGCTGGCGGGGGTTCGAGGGCAGCTTCGCGCCTGGGCCGAGGATCCGAAGGCTCTGCGGCCGGGAGCCTTTCCCGAGTTCGTGGCGGGAACGCCCGCGGCAGTCTGGTTCGCGCATCAGATCGCTCCGCTGCTGACCGGCTGGATCCCGGTACTCCGCGGCGAATACGCCGACGTCAGCGCAGCCGTGACCCGGGACTTCCACCGCCCGCCGGCCCGGTTGGGCGCCGGGCATCTGGTCCGGGTCGCCGCGACCGACTGGCCGCTGCTCGTCTTGTCGGGCGCGCGGGGCTTCAACGAAGAGGGCCGACGGCAAGCATTGCAGCTGTCGCGTGACGTGGTGAGCCTGTTCGTCGATGCCCCGCCGATGGCGGCTCGTGCGCAGGCGTTGACTGCTGGGTTCGATCGGGTGCTGGGTGACCGCGAGGCGACCCGGATGCATGTCGCGGCCGACTACGAGACGATCGCGCAGTTCTGGCGGACGACGGTGCTCAGTGACGCGGAGCGCGCAGTACTGCCCGAGCTTGGCGGCTCCGAGGCGGCGCTGAGGTACTCACTCGACTCGTTGCGGGATGCGCATGCGAAGTTGTCGGCTGTCGTTGCGGACGATGAGGCGCCGGAGTTCGCGCAGGTGCTGGCGCGGTTGATCCGGGCGGCCGGGCTCGCCGGGCAGCCTGCGGAGGTCGGGCAAGTTCTAGGCGCTGAGGGGTGGGATGTCGAGGGCGCTCTGGCCGAGTTGCGGGGTGGATTCGACGCCGACGCTTGGCTGGGGCGCAATGTCGATTGGCTGGGCAGGGCGGTCGCGCAGGACCAGCGGGTGGCGGCACGGTCGTGGGTGGCGGCGGCTACGCGGGTGTCGGTCCACCTGTCGGGCGTACTGGAGAACGGGCCCTGGCCGGAGCCGGAAGTGCCCGACCTCGGCGCGTTCTTCGAGCACCTCGACGGTCGGCGCGCGCCGGTCGTGAAGGCGGCGCCGGTCGTGAAGGCGGCACCGGTGGAGCAGGTTGTGGCTGCGCCGGTGGCTCTCGAAGTACCGGAGCTCGAGCAGACTGGTGCGTTGGCTGAGTTGGAGGCCCTGATCGGGCTGGAGTCGATCAAGGACTCCGTGCGGCGGATGGTCGCCGAGATCAAGACCAACCAGCGGCGCAAGGAGCTCGGGCTGCCGACGCAGGATCGCGCCCGGCACATGGTGTTCGTCGGCAAGCCCGGTACGGCCAAGACGACGATCGCCCGGTTGCTCGCCAAGATCTACAAAGAGCTCGGCGTACTGGAGAAAGGCCACGTGGTCGAGGTCGACCGATCGGACCTGGTCGGCTCCGGGGTCGGTACTACCGCCCCGATGACAGCGGCGAAGTTCCGTGAGGCGCTCGGTGGGCTGTTGTTCGTCGACGAGGCCTACACCCTGGTACCGGACAACAACCCCGGTGACTTCGGGATGGAGGCCGTCGCCACGCTACTGAAGATGATGGAGGACTACCGCGACGAGTGCGTCGTGATCGTCGCCGGGTACCACCGCGAGATGCAGCGCTTCCTGGACTCCAACCCCGGTCTGGCGTCGCGGTTCCCGAAGCTGCTGTCGTTCGCGGAGTACGACACCGATCAGCTGGTCGCGATCTTCGAGTTGCAGGCGAAGCAGAAGGGGATGATCCACAGCCAGGAGGTCCTGGCTGTGGTTCGCAAGTACATCCCTGCCGCTCCGCGTGGGCACAACTTCGGCAACGGCCGGTTCATCCGGAACATGCTCGAGGAAGCAATCTCCACCCAGGCGACCCGGCTGTCCCTGCGCGATCCCGAGACGCTGACCGAGCGCGACCTACGGGAACTCCTTCCCGAGGACGTCAGGCCGGCTACTTCGATGCGCGCCGAGGACTACCTGTTGCAGCGGCCGGGCACCTGACGGTCAGCCTCCGAAGGCTTGCTTGTAGAGGCTGAGGAGTTCTGGGTTCGATTCGCCGCTCTCGCCGCAGAGGCTGACATGGCCGTCGGTAGCGGTGACGAGGTAGGTGCCGCCGACCTTGAAGTCGACGCCGAGCAGGGTGAGGACGGCGTCCGCGTCGGACTGGACCTCGACCGTGGTGGCGTCGCCACCCTTGTACCAGTGGTCGACGTGCAGGGTGACCTGCTCGCCTTTGATCGCGGTCGCGGTGCCCTGGAAGGCGGTCTGCATTCCTTGAAGGTCTGCCACCTCGACCGCGCGGCACTTGGCGTTGGGGGCGGCGCCGATCGTCAGTTTGAGTGGGGCTTTGACCGGGGCTACGGCAGCAGGCGGGGCGTCCGAGTTGCCGGAGTTGCCTGCGACGGCCCACCCGATTCCCCCGGCGGCGAGCAGTACGCCGGCGGCGACTGCGGGCAGCCAGCGGCGGCGGTAGGTGCCGCGGGTGGGCCGGGTTTCGGTGTCTGTGGACATGGTGGTCTCCAGGAGGCGATCTAGGTTCGGCTCGGGAGCGTGCTTCGCCGGATCGGCAGACCTCAGCCGGGCCAGCAGTTCGTCGTCGTTCACAGCTCGCTCCCTCCTTTACCCTTCTCCTGTCCGGCGCCGACCGCGTTCTTTCGCCCGAGGAGCACGGAGAGCTTTTTCTTTGCCCGATGCAACCGAATGCTGACGGCGTTGGCGGTCAGCCCGGTCACCTCGGCGATCCCGCGCGGCGCCAGCCCCTCCCAGGCCCACAGCTGCACGACTTCGCGATCCAACTCGTTCAGAGTCCGCAACGCCTCATGCAATTCGGTGTGATCGACGCTTGCCGTCGGCAACGCTTCCGCAGTACGGGCCAACCGCTCCACCAACCGCAGCCGCCGCCCCTCCGCCCGACGCGCGTTGGCCAAACACCCACGCGCGACGCCGTAGCACCACGGCAGCACCTCATCCGGATCAACCGCAGTACCGTCGCCAAGCCCCGGTACGTCATCCAGCCGCCGCCACAGCACCAACATCGTCTCGGCCAGCACGTCGTCGACGGCGTCGGCAGCGGCCCGCCGCACCAGATACCGATGCACAGGCGCGCCCACCACACCCACCAACACCTCAAAGCGAGCCTCGCGCACCCGCACATCCTCTCGCCCGACCGTAGAAGTCACACCCACCCCTGTCCGGCAAGCCCCGGATTCTTTCAAGCACCCGGTGGTCTGGGCATCGTGATCAGCTCTCGGGTTCAACACGTGCACGTGCGAGCGCGATCCGCTCAAGCTCCCGCACACCATCTCGAAAAGCCTCCTGGCCAGAAGAGTCCGGATTCGGAAGAGCTTCATAGGCCTCGACTGCGTCAGCCAGCGCCTCGAGCACCGCGGCGACACCGAAGCTGCGTGCACCGCGTCCGAAGGCTTCACCCAACGGACGATGACCCCACCCGTTCGCTATCCCGGCGCCGCCAGCGAAAATCAGGTACTCGATCGTCCCCGGTAATTCCTCCAGTTGGGTCGACCAGGAGCGAACCTGATCGCAGTACCGCTGGTAGTCGCCGACCACCCACTCGGTTCGCGGCCGCCATCCAGCGAACCTTGCGAGCCAGTTGCAGACAATTGAATCCATGATCGGTGCCTGCGCAACCGTCTGGCGGTCGGCGACGCAGAAGTACAGATACTTGGTGGCGAATGCGACCCCAAAGCCCTTGAGACGGTTCTGCGCCAGATGGGTGAACCCAGCCTCACCCCCGCCTGTGCGTGTGACCTGGAGCGTCGCCAGCAGCAGGCCTGCGGCCCGATCCGTTCCAGCCAGCACACCGGCTGTCCGGTAAGGCCCATATCCGATGCGGCCATAGCCCCACACCATCGCCGCCAGAAATGCCCGCACAGCAGCATCTTCGTCAAGATCTGCTTCGAGGAACTGCGCGGCGACGTCCGTTCTGCTGATGGGATTCGGCAGGGAGTGCAGATACTCGACATGCTCGGGAAACCACGGAGTCCACCGCGGCGGCCTCCAGGCCGTTGCAGGCTGGGGAGGCCGGCCACTCACCGTCCACCGTGTGTGGAGCATTTGGAGTTCGGCAGGCAGGGCGTGGGCGTCGGGCACTCCTGGAGAGTACGCATCATCGGTGCGAACGAACACCACGCATCGCCCGCCGGGCAACTGTCCACAGTTCGCCGTACGAGCTACCGGCGGACCAGTTGTACGTGGGTGGCGGCGGGTGAGCTGACCTGTTCTGCTACCCGGTACTGCGTGAGCGCGCCCTCCAGGTTGTCGAAGAGGCGGATGCCGGCGCCGGCCAGGATGGGGGCGACGACCAGGTTCAGCTCGTCGATCAGGCCGGCCCGGAGGTACTGCTGGACCGTGGTGGCGCCGCCTCCGATGATCACGTCCTGACCGTTGGCTGCCTCGAAGGCTCGGGCGAGGACCTTCGCGGGCGGCTCGTCGGTGAAATAGAACGTGGTGCCGCCCTCCATCGGGAGGTCGGGGCGGAGGTGATGGGTGTGCACGAAGGTGGCGTGGTGGTACGGCGGATTGGGGCCCCACCAGCCCTTCCACGACTCGTCCTCCCACGGGCCGCGCTGCGGGCTGAACATGTTGCGGCCCATGATCGTGGCGCCGGTGTTCTCCTCCCACCGCCGCGCCCGCTCGGTGTCGAGGCCGGACGCGCGGTTCTCCATCGCCGCCTCCATCCACTCGTGCAGTCCGTCCATCCCGTCCCCGAACGGCGCGTCCAGCCGCTGGTTCGGTCCGGCCGCGTAGCCGTCCTGGGTGATCGTGAAGTTGTGAACACGTACCTTCGCCATGAGCTGTCTCCCGGTCAGTTGGCTGCTTTCACGCAGGAGTCGGAGCCGGCCGGCCGGCTTTGACATGGAAACTCGATGGACAGCATCGGCGCCGACCCGGCAGGCTGCCAAGCGATGAGCAGCAGCGAAGTGTGGGACGAGGACATTGCGACGCGGTACGACGCGTCGTCCGCCGAGATGTTCGCGCCGGAGGTGATCGGGCCGACTCTGGACTTCCTGGCAGCCTTGGCCGATGAAGGCTCGGCCCTGGAGTTTGCGATCGGGACCGGGCGAGTTGGCATCCCGCTCGCGGCCCGTGGCGTCGCCGTGACCGGGATCGAGTTGTCCGAGCCGATGGCCGCCCAGCTGCGCGCCAAGGATCCCGGGCTCCCCGTCGTGATCGGCGACATGGCGACGACGAGGGTCGAAGGCGAGTTCGACCTGGTGTACCTCGTCTTCAACACCATCTCGAACGTCCGGACCCAGGCCGAGCAGGTCGAGTGCTTCCGCAACGCGGCCCGCCACCTCAAGCCCGGCGGCCGCTTCGTCATCGAGCTCTGGGTGCCGCCCATCCGCCGGATGCCGCCCGGCCAGAACGCCGTACCGATGCGCCTCACCGACGGCCACCTGACCTTCGACACGTACGACCTCGCGACCCAGGCGTGCTCGTCGCACCACTACTTCACCCAGCCCGACGGTACGACCCTGTACTCCGCCGGAAACTTCCGCTACATCTGGCCCGCCGAGTGCGACCTGATGGCCCAGCTGGCCGGACTCGAATCCGAGGCCCGGTACGCCGACTGGCACCGAGCCCCGTTCACCGCCGACAGCGAAAGCCACGTCTCCGTCTGGCGTAAGCCGGTCTAGTACCCCGCGTAGTGCGCGGCGAGTAGATCCGTACCCCAGTCGTTGCGCAGATCCCGCCATACCGAGTGGATGTGGTTGGCGTCGTCCTGGGTGTTGTCGTACTCCGCCAGGAACGTCGGCCCCGCGATCGAGTAGTAATGGCCGCCGCCCGGCCTCGTGGCCCCCGCCCAGGCGAAGGTCAGCTTCTCGATCCCCTGCTCGGTGATGTCCTGCCAGGTCTGCAACCCGATCGGGCCGGCGGCACGGCCGATGTATTGGCCGAGTAGCAGGCTGAAGAGCTGCCGCTGCTCCGGCGTCAGCTCGCCGTACGGGAGCCCTTTGAGCAGCACGTGAGGGTCGGCCACCGGGTCGTACCGCGTCAGGATGTCGGACGGCGCCGTGTCCGAGACGATCGCCAGCTCCCGCTGCCCGGCCTCCAGCGAATCCAGGAACGAGAACCCGAGATCCTGCTCGGCCGCCAGCGTCCGCAGCCCCTCGTGCGGCCCGGACAGCACCGTCGCCGGCTCGGAGCCGAAGAACTGCGGCGTGAACCCGATCGCACCCGACACGAACGTCACATGCAGCGCGATGTGATGCCCGTTGAGCCGCCAGGCCCACGGGTCCATGCCTGATGGGTCACCGAGCACCCGCAGGAAGTACCGCTGCTCGGACCCGACATCCACCGACGAGCCCGGCTCGGCCTGCGGCAGCCCGCGCCGGATCGCCTCGGTGAGCATCACCGATCGCGCATCCGCCAGCCCGCGCTCGCTCAACGCGATCTCCAGCAAGCGCATCGTCAGTCTGCGCTGCTCGGCCGACAACTCCCCGAGCGTTACGCCGGGACGGTCGCCGGGCAGGTACGTCCACACCTGATGGTCAGGCGTGTCGAAGGGGGCCGTCGCCTTCTCCCGCAGCTCCGGGCTCAAGGCGGCCAGCAGCTCGACGGCCGCGTCGCGAGACTGTTCTACAACCATGCCGATCGCTCCCGTTCAGTCGGAGTGTGCTGGGTCCATTGTTCGAACGGCCGGTCCAGTTTGTACCGGAAGTCCGGCTGCCGCAGCAGCACTCGGGTCTCTGCGTTGCCCGGGTTGCGCAGCGTCTCGAAGAACTTCACCGACCAGTGGAACCAGCGCATGCAGAACAGCCGCATCGTCAGCCCGTGCGACACCAGCAGCACGTTCCGCGGCGAGTCGGGCGTCTCGAAATCGCGGTGCATGGTCTCGAGGAAGCTCGACACCCGGTCGTACACGTCCGAGCCGGACTCGCCGTGCGTGAACCGGTAGAAGAAGTGCCCGTACGAGTCCCGCAGCGCCTCCTGCCGGACGATGTCCTCGGTGTCCTGGAAGTTCGCCCAGTCCTGCTCGCGCAGCCGCGGCTCCTCCCGGGCGAGCCCGATCAGATCGTCCAGCCCGAGCGAGTCGAGCGTCTGCAGCGTCCGCAGGTACGGCGAGACGTAGACCCGTACCGGCTCGCCCTCGAAGAGTTCGCGCAACTGCTTGCCCGCCGCGGCCGCCTGCTCGTGCCCGTGCGCGGTGAGCGGGACCGCGTGGTCGGGCACCGTCTCGTAGACCTGCTTGTCGAGATTCGCCTCGGACTCGCCGTGCCGGATCAGCGCGATCCGCATCGGCCGCTGGGTCAGATGCATGCCCGCTCCCCTCCCGGTTGGCTATCGGTACCCGATCGCCGGCCACGGCGATCCGGGCGCAACGCCACGATCGTCGCCAGCGCCGCCGCCGCGTAAGCGACGCGCCGGGCCAGCGTTGCCGTACGTCGGATATCGCCCACCGTTGGCGGCAACCCGTCCCCGAGCGTGCCCCGATCCTCGACCGCGGAACCGTACGTGTTGACCCCACCCAGTCTCACGCCGAGCGCGCCCGCGAAGGACGCCTCGACCGGGCCCGCATTCGGACTCGGATGTCCGGGTGCGTCCCGCCGCCAGATCCGCCACGCCCTGCCGGGCCGGCCCGAGACTACGCCGGTCAGTACTGCGCACACGCGCGCCGGCAGCAGGTTGACGGCGTCATCGAGTCGCGCCGACGCCCAGCCGAAGTTGCGGTAGCGGGGCGACTTGTAGCCGACCATGGCGTCCAGCGTGTTGATCGCGCGGTAGCCGATCAGGCCGGGGATCCCGAGGAGGCCGCCCCAGACGAGCGGGGCAACGGTGGCGTCGGAGGTGTTCTCGGCCACTGACTCGACTGTCGCGCGGGCCAACTCGTCGGCTTCGAGGTCGGTGGCGTCGCGGCTACAGAGGTAGCTGAGTCGATCGCGGGCTGTTTCGAGCTCCTTGGCGTCGAGGTAGCCGGCCATGATTTCGGCCTCGCGCTCGAGGCTTCGGCCGCCCAGGACGGCCCAGGTCGCGGCGGCGGTGAGCAGGGTGCGCGCGATCGGGCGGCCGGCTGTCAGCTTCTCGGCAGCCACGCCTACGGTCGCGGCCGTGGTGATGAGGAGGGCGGCGTACGTAGTACCGGCTGCTTTCGAATCGGAGTACAGCCTGCTCTCGAGCCGGCCGGCGACCTGGCCGAAGCCGGCCACCGGGTGGTAGCGGCGTGGGTCGCCCAGCCAGCGATCGGCGGCGAAGCCGAGGACGAGACCTAGCGCTCTGGACACTCCCGGAAGTCTGCCAGGCCCGGCAAGTTCAAGGACGGTCGCGGTGTGGAAGGGTGACGATCATGGGAATTGCAGACCAACTCCGTGGGGTCGACGGACGGGGTGAGTTCGGTGTCTGGCTGGGGCGGCTCGACGGGAAAGCGGTGCTGCGGCATCACGCGGAGCGCACGCACTATGCGGCCAGCACGATGAAACTGCCGGTCGCGATCGCGATGATGCGGCTCGTCGAGGCGGGTGAGCTGGCGCTCGATCAGGCGGTGACGGTGCACAACGATTTCGCGTCGGCGGCGGGCGGGCGGTTCGGGGTCAATCCGGCCGAGGACGAGGCGCCGGCGACCTGGACGCATGTCGGCGAGGAGGTGTCTCTCGGGTGGCTGGCGACGGAGATGATCACTCGGTCGAGCAACCTCGCGACCGATCTTGTGCTGGAGCAGACCGGGGTGGATGCGGCCAACGCCGTGCTGGCCGAGTATGGGTCGGGTGCCAGTGTGATCCGGCGTGGCATCGACGACGCGGGGGCGCAGGCGGCGGGGATCAGCAATCTGATGAGCCCGGCCGATCTCGCCGCGGTGCTGGTTGCTGTGGGCAATGACACGACGACAGTGGGCTCGTACGTGCGTGACTTGCTCGCGGGTAATACCTGGAACGGTGAGATTCCGGCGCTGCTGCCCTCAGGGACTCGCGTGGAGCACAAGAATGGCTGGGACCGCCGGATCCGGCACGACGGCGGCATCGTCCGGCCTGCTGATGCTCCGCCGTTCGTCCTGGTCGTCTGTACGACCTCCGAGTTGCCCGATCCCGAGGCGCAGCAGCTGATCGCCGGGATCGCTTTCGAGGCCTGGACCCATCGACACGATCTGGAGGCGATCCGGTGAAGCTCACCACGCATCTGGTCTCCGCACCACTCCATACCCCTTTCATCACAGCCCTCCGTACCGCGACCAGCGCCGACTCCCTGCTCGTCGAGCTGACGGACGGCGAGCTGAGCGGCTGGGGCGAGGCGCCTCAGGTCTGGAAGGTGACCGGCGAGTCGCTGGCCGGCGCGCAGGCCTGCGTCGAAGGCCCGATCGCGGCCGCGCTCGACGGGCTGGAGCCGGACGACTTCACCGAGGCGTTGCGGCGGATCCAAGCGGCCGTGCAGGGCAACTTCGGGGCCAAGGCGGCGGTGGATGTCGCGTTGCATGATCTCGTCGCGCGTCGGCGGGGGCAGACCTTGCACGGGTTCCTCGGGTCGACCGTTTCGTCGGTTTCGACGGACGTGACGTTGTCCGTCGGGGATCCGGAGTCGTTGGCGGCGTCGGCGGCCGATCGGGTCGCGGACGGGTTCGGCGTACTGAAGGTGAAGGTCGGGACCGGTGACGCGTCGGCCGACTTCCATCGGGTGCGGCGGGTGCGGGAGGCGATCGGGCCGGATCCGCGGCTGCGGCTGGATGCGAATCAGGGGTGGAGCCGGCGGGATGCGGTGAACGCGATTCGCGCTCTGGAGGATGCGGGGTGCGATATCGAGCTGGTCGAGCAGCCGGTGGTCGCGGCCGATCTGGAGGGGATGGCGTGGATCACGGATCGGGTGAGTACGCCGATTCTGGCTGACGAGTCGGTGTACGGAGTACGGGATCTGGTCGCGGTGATCCGGCACGGCGCGGCTGATCTGGTCAATGTGAAGCTCGCCAAATGTGGTGGGCTGGCGACCGCCCGGACGCTGCTCGAGCTGGCTCGGGAGCACGGGCTCGGGGCGATTGTGGGGTCGATGATGGAGAGTCACGTGGGGATCGGGGCGGCTGCCGCGCTGGTGGCGGCGTACCCGACGACAGCAGTCAATGATCTCGACGCAGCCTGGTGGTTGAGGGAGTCGCCGGTGGTCGGCGGGGTGCGGTATGAGGGCTCGGTGATCCACCTGCCGACGGCGGCTGGACTGGGCGTGACAGGCTTGACGCTATGAAGTTAGTTTCTGCCAAGGTTCCGGTGAGTACCGTTTGGACTTCACCGGACGCACCACGGGACGTCGACGCGCCCGCGATCGCCGCCCAGCCTGACGTCGCCGCCTGGGCGAAGGCCATGGACACCGAGACCCGTCTCGGCCTGCACGGCCGGACGCTCACCCAGCTGCTGTTCGCCGAGCCGGTACTCGTACGGTCCGAGCGCGACGGCTGGTCCGAGATCATCGCGCCGTGGCAGCCGTCGTCGGCCGACGACCTCGGATACCCGGGCTGGGTGCCGTCGAGCCATCTCGGCGAACTCCCGGGCGCTGCCACTGCCCCAGTCGCCGTCACTGTGCCGACAGCCCATCTGTTCGCCGAGCCAGGCGACGGCCACCTGGCCGACCTGTCCTTTGCGACGGTCCTCGCGTCGGTAGACCACACGGATGGCTTCACCCGCGTTGCACTACCCGACGGCGGCTCCGGCTGGCTGGCGGACTCCGTACTGCGGCCGGTGGACTCCCCCGCATCACCAGAGGACCGCATCCGCCTGGGCTCCCTCTTCCTGGGCCTGGAGTACCTCTGGGGCGGCACCTCCACCTACGGCCTCGACTGCTCCGGCCTGGTCCATGCCGTCAGCCGGGTCTTGGGCCAGCGAATCCCCCGAGACGCCCACGACCAGTGTGACGCCCTGGAACACATCCCCACCGACGAGGCCGGCCCTGGCGACCTCTACTTCTTCGGCCGCCCCGACCAAAAGGTCCACCACGTAGGTTTCGTCTCCCCCGCCGGCATGCTCCACGCCTCAGAAACCGGCAAACGCCTGGAAAACGAACCCCTACTCCCCGAACGCCGCCAAACCCTAGTAGCCACCGCCCGCCTCTAACCCAGCCCGCCCCCCACCCGGCCCATCTGAGGGGTTATCCCCTCAGATGGTGGGTTGCCTCGTCAGATTCCGGCTAGGCAACCCACCATCTCAGGGGATAACCCCCGAGATGGTGCTCGGTGCCGGTGGTTGGCTAGGACTTCTTGGTGTCTGACTGTTCGGGCGCTTGCAGACCCTCGAGCTCAGCGCGGGTGGCCTCGTCCAGCTCGCCGCCGCCCGCCGCCGCGGCCGCCGAGGCCGGCGCCTCGGACTCCGTCGGTGCATCCGCCGCCGGCTCCGGCGCCATGTTGCGGGACTTGTGGAGGCTCAGCAGGGTGGTGATGCCGAGGGTGACGATGATGAAGCCGAGGGAGACCCAGATCGGGATCTCCGGCGCCCACTCGATGTGGTGTCCGCCGTTGATGAACGGCAGCTCGTTCTCGTGCATCGCGTGCAGCACCAGCTTCACGCCGATGAAGGCGAGCACCACGGACAGGCCGAGCGACAGGTACACCAGCCGCCGCAGCAGATCGCCGAGCAGGAAGTACAGCTGCCGCAGACCCATCAGCGCGAACACGTTGGCGGTGAAGACCAGGAACGGCTCCTGCGTCAGCCCGTAGATCGCCGGGATCGAGTCGAGCGCGAACAGCAGGTCCGTCGTACCGAGTGCGATGATCACGATCGCCATCGGGGTGACGAGGCGCTTGCCGTTCTGCTTCACCGTCAGCTTGACGCCGTTGTACTCGTCGGTCGCGTTCAGCCGCTTCTTGGCGAACCGGATGACCGCGTTCTCCTTGTAGTCCTCGTCGTCGTTCTCACCTTGCTTGGCCAGGTGGATCGCCGTGTACACGAGGAACGCGCCGAACAGGTAGAACACCCAGGAGAACTCGTTGATCGCGGCCGCGCCGACCGCGATGAAGATGCCGCGGAAGAACAGCGCCAGGATGATGCCGACGAGCAGCGCCGTCTGCTGGTACTTCCTCGGCACCTGGAATCTCGCCATGATGATCAGGAAGATGAACAGGTTGTCGACGCTCAGGCTGTACTCCGTGAGCCAGCCGGCGAAGAACTCTCCGGCGTACTCGCCGCCGGAGAAGACCCAGACGCCGAGCCCGAAGACGACGGCGAGCGAGACGTAGAAGACGATCGCCCGCGCCGATTCCTTGGTACTCGGTTCGTGCGGGCGGCGGCCGATGATGAAGACATCGAAGGCCAGCAGGGCGAGCAGCACCCCGACGGTGATGTACCAGACGTAGTCGGCAACGTGCACAGGAAACCTCCGGAGCTCAGACGAGAATCGGACTCCGAAGGTCTCTTCCGCCTGGCTCGATCAGTCGGGCCTGGCCGGCGGCACCGGGCGTGGGGACGAACCCTTGACCGTGATGACGATACCGCCGCGAAAGGAATACTCCCCTTCAACAGTCCCTATTCTGACTGCTCGGTGTCCGAGTTTCCAAATCGAACCCGCCTATGAAGGCTGTCACCATGATCACCTCGAGCAACGGGAATATCTTCCGTGAGTAGTCAGGTTGTGTTGGCTAGAGGTGTGGCCGCCTGGATTTCGGCAGCTTCCCGACGATCGTCTCGTAGGACGCGTCGATCAGCTCGAGGATCTCGTCATCGGGCACCGACCCGGCAAGCCGTACGGTGTTCCACCCCGAGCGTCCGATGTACGCCGACTTGCTGACGTCGTCGGGATAGGTGTCGACCAACTCGCCGGCTTCCTCGCGGTTGTTGCCGCACTTCACGCCCACCGCGCTGCCCGACCCGAGGAACGCGAAGATCTTGTCCCCGACCTTGGCGACGACGTCCCCTTCCCACGGCTCGTCCTGCCAGGCGCCCGGTTTCGCCAGGCAGTGCTCCAGCAAGTCCGCTCCGGTCAGTCTCATAACCTGCAGGCTAGGAGATGATCTGGCCGCCGTCAGCTACTACGACGGCGCCGGTGACAAAGCTGGCGCGCGGTGAGGCGAGGAACAGCGCGACCTCGGCGATCTCCTCCGGCGTACCGGGTCGGCCGAGCGGCCAGGGTGCGCTCGCTTGCTGCATTCCTTCCTCCGGCAGCATCTCCAGCAGCTTGTCCGTCCGGATCATGCCAGCGCAGACCGCGTTCACCCGGACCCCGGCCGGCCCGAACTCGACGGCCCACGACCTGGTCATCGACTCCAGCGCCGCCTTGGTACCGCTGTAGCCCGCGGCGACCGTCATCCCGACTTGAGCGCCGGTCGACGAGACGTTGACGATCGCGCTGCCCATGCTCATGCGTGGAGCGAGGGTGGCGGTCAGAAAGTACGCGCTGCGCAGGTTCACGTCGTACATCCGCTGGTACTCCGCGGGCGTCAGCGCCACGGTCGGAACCATCGGGTAGAAGCCGGCATTGTTGATCAGGATCCCGATGTCGCCGGCCTCGCCGGTCAACCGCTCGAGGTCGGCCAGCTCACCCAGATCAGCCGGTACGAAGGTCGCCCGGCCGCCTTCGCTCTCGATCAACGAGACTGTCTCGGCGCCGAGTTCGGCCCGTCGCCCGGTGACGACGACCTCCGCTCCTTCTGCCGCCAGGCTGCGCGCGATGGCCCGGCCGATTCCCGACGTTGCTCCGGTGACGAGGGCCCGCTGGCCGGCCAGCTCCTGAGTGCTCATTGATCGAGCGTAGGGCCGCCGCAAGGACGTCGTACCGACTCGCCGACGGCGTACGCTCCGGGGCATGGCATCAGTCGTCGTAGCTGCTGTTCAGGCCGGATCTGTCCTCTTCGATACCCCTGCCACCTTGGCGAAAGCCGAGCACTTCATCCGCGAGGCCGCCTCGGGTGGCGCTCGCCTGATGGTGCTGCCGGAGGCGTTCATCGGCGGCTATCCGAAGGGCGTCGACTTCGGGGTGACGGTCGGATCGCGGTCTCCCGAGGGACGCGACCTCTTCCGCCGCTACCGCGAGGCCGCGATCGCCGTACCGGGCCCCGAAACCGCCCGCCTGGCGGAACTGTCCACCCAACTGGGCGTCGACGTCGTCGTCGGCGTGATCGAACGCGCCGGCGGCACCCTCTACTGCACCGCGCTCTTCTTCACCGCCACCGACGGCCTGGTGGCCAAGCACCGCAAACTCCTACCGACCGCCGCCGAACGCTACCTCTGGGGCCAGGGCGACGGCTCGACGATGCCCGCGGTCCAGACGGAGTACGCCGTACTGGGCGCCGCCATCTGCTGGGAGAACTACCTGCCGCTGTTCCGCCAGTCCATGTACGCCAAAGGCATCGACATCTGGTGCGCCCCCACCGTCGACGACCGCGACCAGTGGCAGTCGACGATGCGCCACATCGCCTTGGAAGGCCGCTGCTTCGTCATCAGCGCCAACCAGTATCTGACCCGCGCCGACCTCCCCGAGGACGTCCACCCAGTCCAGGGCAACTCCCCCGACACCATCCTCATCAACGGCGGCAGCACCATCATCTCGCCGCTCGGCGAGATCCTGGCCGCCCCCGCCCGCTCAGGAGAAACCGTCCTCCTGGCAACCCTCGACCTCTCCGACCGAGACCGCTCCTTCCTCGACTTCGACCCGGTCGGCCACTACTCCCGCCCCGACATCTTCACCCTCACCGTCGACGAGACGCCCCGCTGACCTACTTGGCGCCGGCGTTGAGCATTTGGCGGAGTTCCTTCTTCAGCTCGGAGATTTCGTCTCGGTAGCGGGCGGCTACCTCGAACTGGAGCTCGGCGGCGGCGTTGTGCATCTGGTCGGTGAGTTGCTGGATGAGGTCGGCCAGGTCGGAAGAAGGCAGGCCGCCGGCCAGTTCGCGGGCCTTTTCGCCGGCCTTGAGCTTGCCGCCGCCGGGGACCGGGGCCTTGCCGCGGGACTGGGTCCGGCCGTTGCCGAGGAGTTCGGCGGTGTCGGCGTCCTCGCGGGCGAGCATGTCGGTGATGTCGGCGATCTTCTTGCGCAGCGGTTGCGGGTCGACACCGTGCTCGGTGTTGTACGCGACCTGGATCGCGCGCCGTCGGTTGGTCTCGTCGATCGCCTGCTCCATCGACGGGGTGATCTTGTCGGCGTACATGAAGACCGCGCCGGAGACGTTTCGAGCAGCACGGCCGATCGTCTGGATCAGCGACCGGCCCGAGCGCAGGAAGCCTTCCTTGTCCGCGTCGAGGATGGCGACCAGCGAGACCTCCGGTAGGTCGAGGCCTTCACGCAACAGGTTGATGCCGACCAGTACGTCGTACTCGCCCATCCGCAGCTCGCGGAGGAGCTCGACGCGGCGCAGGGTGTCGACCTCGCTGTGGAGGTATCTGGTCCGGATCCCCATCTCGAGCAGGTAGTCGGTGAGGTCCTCGGACATCTTCTTGGTCAGCGTGGTGACCAGCACCCGCTCGTTACGCTCGGTGCGGATCCTGATCTCGTGGATCAGGTCGTCGATCTGGCCCTTGGTCGGCTTCACGATCACCTCGGGGTCGATCAGACCCGTCGGCCGGATGATCTGCTCGACGTGCCCGTCCGACTTGTCCTGCTCGTACTGCCCAGGGGTCGCCGACAGGTACACCGTCTGGCCGATCCGCTCCAGGAACTCCTCCCAGCGCAGCGGCCGGTTGTCCATCGCCGACGGCAGCCGGAAGCCGTGCTCGACCAGCGTCCGCTTCCGCGACATGTCGCCCTCGTACATCCCGCCGATCTGCGGCACGGTGACGTGCGACTCGTCGATCACCAGCAGGAAGTCCTCGGGGAAGTAGTCCAGCAGACAGTGCGGCGCCGTCCCCGGCTCCCGCCCGTCGGTGTGCCGCGAGTAGTTCTCGATGCCCGAGCAGGTGCCGATCTGGCGCATCATCTCGATGTCGTACGTCGTGCGCATCCGCAGCCGCTGCGCCTCCAGCAGTTGCCCGCCCCGCTCCAGCTCGGCCAGCCGCTCCTCGAGCTCGGCCTCGATGCTGGTGATCGCGCGCTCCATCTTCTCGGGCGCGGTCACGTAGTGCGTCGCGGCGCCGATGTAGAGCTCGTTCTCCTCGCTGAGAATCTCGCCGGTCAACGGGTGCAGCGTCATCACCCGCTCGATCTCGTCGCCGAAGAACTCCACCCGGACCGCCAGCTCCTGGTAGACCGGGAAGACCTCGAGCGTGTCGCCGCGGACCCGGAAGGTGCCACGGGTGCCGGCCAGGTCGTTGCGCGCGTACTGCACGCCGACCAGCTTGCGGAGCAGACCGTCACGGTCCATCTCGTCGCCGACCTTCACGTGGATCATCCGGTTCAGGTACTCGTCGGCCGAGCCCAGACCGTAGATGCAGGAGACGGTCGCCACCACGACCACGTCGCGCCGGGTCAGCAGCGACCAGGTCGCCGAGTGCCGCAGCCGCTCGACCTCCTCGTTGATCGAGGAGTCCTTCTCGATGTAGGTGTCCGTCTGCGGGACGTACGCCTCCGGCTGGTAGTAGTCGTAGTACGAGACGAAGTACTCGACCGCGTTCTCCGGGAAGAAGTGCCGCAGCTCGGTCGCGAACTGGGCGGCCAGCGTCTTGTTCGGTTGCAGGATCAGCATCGGCCGCTGGATCTTCTCCGCCAGCCACGCCATCGTGGCCGTCTTGCCGGTACCGGTGGCGCCCAGCAGCACCACGTCCTGCTCGCCCGCGTTGATCCGGCGCTCGAGCTCGGCGATCGCGGCCGGCTGGTCGCCGGCCGGATCGAAGTCGGACACGACCTTGAGGGGCGCGACCATACGCTGGAGATCGGTGACCTGTCTCATGCCACCCACCGTACGACCCACCGCCGACAGTTTCCGAAATTCCGCCGACAGCGGACCGCCAAGGGCCTAGTTGTAGCTCTTGACCACCGATTCGTTCATCGCCGCCAGGTCCTTCGCCCGCCGGTCGTAGACGCTGGTCTCCAGCCCCACGTCCGTCGCCGTGACCTGCCCGAACTGGTCCTCGTACGCCGTCATGAACCCCTTGAACGGCAGCAACTTCCCGCTCTTGGTCGGCACGTCCGCGGTGTAGGTGATCGTGTAGCAGGACTTCAGCGCCGGCACCGCACACTCCAGCGCTGTCCCCTTACCGATCTTGACGTTCTTGTACCCGTTCGACTCGATGTCGACCAGGTGTTCGGCGAACCCCTTGGCGTCGTACAACTGCGTCTGCCGGACCCAGAAATACCCGTCGATGAACCCCCGGCGCTTCCCGCCCTGCCGGTTCTCCTGCAGGATCCAGTACTGCCCGCCGACCGTCTTGTCCGGCCCCTGCAGCCACCCCTTGGCCGGCGTGAACCAGACGCCCTTGCCGACCTCGACGCCGACATCGAACGGCCCCTTGGTCTTCGGCGGCGCCGTCGGCGAAGGTGTGAACAGGGTGCCCACCGGCTCCGGAGTCACCCCGGCCACCGGCGTACCGGAGTCGTCCTTGCCGGTCACCATCAGCACCACGCCGATCGCGATCAGCAACACCGCGAACACGGCGCAACCCATCACGATCCACTGCGTCTTCGACGACTTGGCCGGCCGGAACTGCGGCGGGATCGGGCCCGGACCCCATCCGCCCTGGACGGGCGGAGGCGGCGGGGTTCGGTACTGCTGCTGGCTCATGTTCCCCTCACTCAAAGACTGTCGAGCACCGACTGCTTCATCGCCTTCACCGCTGGATCGGCGGTCGCGACGAAGTCGGCCCCTGCCTGGTAGTCCAGCGCGGTGACCACGCCGTCCTTGCGCCGGTACACCTCCACGTCGCCCTTGATCGAGGCGCCCGGTGTCGGGGTGATGGTGTAGGACAGCGCAACGCACTCCACCAAGACGTCCTTGGGGCACTGCAGGTTCCGTACGTTGTCGAGCTTGGCGATCTTGTCCTTGGTCTCGCCCTCGACGATGCCGACCACGAACGCGTTGGCGGTGACGTTCTGCTTCTGCCGGACCCACAGGAACGCCCGGGGCGCACCGTCCGGCCCGTAGATGGCGACCTGCTTGCCGTTCGTCTCCTTGGCGACCACGTTCCAGCCAGGCGCCGGCACGATCGAGACGCCGAACTGCACCGGCAGCGCGTTCGCCGGTGGCGTGTACGACGGCGATGGCGTGACCGTCGGGACCGGGGCCGGGTCGGCGCCCTTGTCGTCTCCCCCGGTCAGCAGGACAAGCGCAACGGCGACCAGTACTACGACAGCGAGCCCCGCCGCGATGGGGATCGCCACCGGCGGCAGCTTGAACCCCCTCTTCACCGGCTCAGGCCGACGCAGCGACGGCGGGCCAACCTTGTCACCCCACGGCGCATCAGTCTGACTAGCACCCTGTACTCCGGTGCTGCCCGTCGCCGGCGGAGTAGTGCTCGCCGCGTCCCACGTGGACGGCGCAGAGCCCGCAGTACCGGCGTCTGGCGTGTCCCACGGGGACGGTGGGCGTGCGGGGACCTCCAGCGACCACGGGGACGGCGGTAGGTCCGGCTCCGGGGTGGTGGACTCCTCGTCCTCCTCGGCGTCGGTCTTCCGCACCCACGGGTTGCGGGGTGGCTGGCCTTTGTCGCGCTTGTTGTTCACTGACTCTTGATCACCGAATCCAGCATCGCGGTGACGGCCTTCTGGACGGCGTCCTTCTTGTCCTCGCGGCCGTACACCTGAATGATCGTCAGCACGCCGTCCTGGCGCTGGATGACGCCGACCAGGCCGACCACCTTCAGCGTGCCGCTCTGGCTCGTCGACACCGCGGTGTAGCTCTGCGACGCCAGGTACTTGACGTTGCCGGCGGTGGGCGAGCTCTCGAACGGCTTGTTCTTCTTGACCTGGTCCAGGTCCTTCGTCTCGACCGTGAACAGCTTCGCCAGCGCCGACGCCGGGGTCTCACCCGGGTTCGGCTTGAAGGCGTTCACCATGAAGTACGCCTCGCCCTTGTTGAGCAGGTAGACGCCGGTGTACTTCGCGAGCGATTCGCGCTTGTAGCCGGGCGCGGGGGTCACCCGGACGCCCTCGGCCACGTCGATGCCCGTGTCGTCGGCGGGCGTACTGGGCTCGGTGCTCGGCTCGGTGCTCGGTTCAGGGGTCGGCTGGGTGGCGGTGGGGACGCTCGGCGACGCGTCGATCTTCTTGTCGTCGTTACCACCGAACACGAACGCCAGCACGACACCGATGACGGCTACCGCGGCCAGACCTCCACCGGCGAGCAGCAGGATCTTGTTCGGCCCCTTGCCGCCGCCACCGCTGTACTGCCCACCCGGCTGCCCCGGGTACTGCTGCTGGCCGGGGTAGTAACCCGGCTGCTGCCCCTGGTACTGCGGCTGTTGACCCTGGTAACCCGGCTGCTGCCCCTGGTACGGCGGCTGCCCATAGCCAGGCGGCGGGCCCTGCGGCGGCCGCCCCTGCTGGGGCTGGCCCTGGTACGGCGGCTGCGCCGGTTGCCCATACCCCGGCGGCGGCCCTTGCGGCGGCCGTCCTTGCGGAGGCGGAGCTTGCGGCGGGCGACCCTGCGGCGGCTGACCCTGGTACGGCGGCTGGCCGTACCCAGGCGGCGGCCCCTGGGGCGGCCGCCCGTACCCCGGTGGTGGCCCCTGCGGTGGCTGCTGCCCCGGCTGGCCTCCGTACGGCGGTTGCTGGTTGCTCATGCCTGCGTCTCCCCAGTCGTCCCGTCGAAGCCGACAGCCGGCGCGCTCCCCTGCACCGCCACACCGCGCTCGGACTTCGGCACGGACCGGACCGAGTTGCCGCAAGCAGAACAGAAGTCCGAGTGCGGCAGCAGCGGCATCTCACACCGCGAGCAGAACGCCAGCTCACCCGACGCGTGGTTCGAACCACCGCGAGCGGCCGACTCCAACGCTGCCTCCAGCAGACCCTTGTGCAGCACCGTACGGACCCGAATGATCAGCGCCCCGAGCAGTACCAGCCCCCACAGCACGCCGAGCACGGCGCCGACCGTCGAGCCGTGCCCGCCGACGAAGCCGAGCAGGTAGACACCACCCTGGAACAGCGCGTTCACCACCATCGCCTGGATCAGCCCGACGACCCAGCGCGGTGTGAACCCGTCGTACTTCTCCCCCAGCCCGGAGAACTCCGCCACCGCGAGTCCGGTCGCCGACCCATAGATCAGCGGCTTCACGAACCCCTGCAGCAACACGACGGAGATCCAGGTACCAGCGCTGCTTCCCGGGCCGGCGAAGCCACCACTGATCCAGCCCCAGTGAAGTACCAGCGTCTCGAAGCACGCAAAGCCGACACCGGCCACGACGCCGAAGGTGAAGCCGTCCATCAGGTCGTCGTAGCGCGGCCGCGAGGCCAGGTACAGCGGGCCGATCTGCCGGATCAGCTCCGAGACGACCGGAACCAGCAGCACCAGGATCAGCAGGTCGCTCCCGGACGGACTCGCCGAGTTCCCGCCGATCAGGTCGGTCGACAGACCGATCCTGTCGGACCACAACCAGGTGAACACCGCGGCCAGTACGCCGGTGAGCACGAACGCGGCCGCGACCACCGGGACCGGCTCGTCCTCCCACAGGTTCACGTCGTAGATGTAGAGGATGTAGACGATCGGGATGGCGA